>CALKDK010000015.1 GCA_938084055.1 uncultured Luminiphilus sp. | reverse complement strand
AATGAATCCCGGGCAATTATGGGAGACCACGATGGATCCGGAGGTTAGGCGGATGCTCAAGGTCACCATTGAAGATGCAATTCTGGCCGACCAGATGTTCACAACCCTGATGGGTGATGACGTGGAGCCCCGCAGAGTATTCATCGAGGAAAACGCCCTCGCTGTCGAGAACCTGGATATCTAAATAGCGAGAGTGTTGAATCCCGTGTTGCGTACAACCTTCTGAGGATCAATGAAAGTGGCACCCGAAAAGCCCGCTTTCGCCTAACAGCGAGTACAGGTCCTGATAATTGTTTTATGTGGCGATGGTAATTTATTCATCAACAACGCTCGCTGGTGAATAAACAGGCGGTGTGGTCCTTTAATGTAGAGTGCGTCAACGCCCTAAGGCCTATCCTTTAGCGGGCATCCTCCGACGCTGGATCATTGCTGCGATCACCAGAGGCGAATATGAAAGCGGAGCGGGTGGGAACCGGGTGTTGAAGTTGTACTTTGTTCCAGGCCCCGTTCACTCTCATAGCGAGGGTAGCGGAGCCACTCTGGGAGGGTAATGAGCTCACCCCATTGCACCGGTGGGCCGATACGGCTCGGGGTCAAAGGGTACTAGACGCGTAGAATTCCAGCAGGAGAATCAACAAGCTCCCTGACGCGACTTATTTTCCTGTGCCGCCCAGCAGGGCGAAATCAGCCACGCCTGTGAACACATTGCGCAGTGCGGCCAGTAGTTCATGGCGATTATCCCTGACAGCCGCGTTTTCAGAATTGACCATTACCTGCTCAAAAAATGTATCGACAGGGATCTGGAGAGTGGCAAGTTGCGCGAGTGCCTCACCAAACCGCCTCTCCTTAATGGCTGCAACCACACTGTCCTCTATGGCGGTGAGGCTGTTGTGAAGCTGCTGCTCGGCGGGCTCTTCAAAAAGATCGGGGTCTGGCGTGCCGGTAGGCATGGCATCGGACTTGGCCAGAATATTGGCCACTCGTTTGTTGGCTGCGGCAAGGGCGATGGCCGCATCAGTTCCAACAAAAGACTGCAGCGCGACTACCCGTTGGTCGACCTCTGCTGGGCAGGTGACACCGGTCGCTATAACCGCCTGCAGCACCGCAACCGGAACACCCTGATCCTCATACCATGCCCTAAACCTGTCCATGGCGTAGTCGGTGACTGCCCGGGCCGCATCGTCACCCAGTATGCCGTCATCAAACCCTTTACTAGCTTGCTGTGAAAATTGTGTGAGGTCGAGGTCGGTACCGAGCTCCATTAGAATGCGAATCACGGCGAGTGATGCCCGGCGAAGTGCAAAGGGGTCCTTGGAGCCTGTCGGCGGTTGGCCAATACCAAAAATGCCGATCAGGGTATCCATACGGTCCGCGAGGGCTACCGCGGCTGCTTCCGGGCTGTTGGGCAGCGCGTCACCAGCAAAGCGTGGCCAGTAATGTTGTTCAACCGCGGTAACCACCCCCTCAGGCTCCTTATCGTGACGTGCGTAGTAAGCGCCCGCTATTCCTTGAAGGTCTGGAAATTCAATAACCATATCAGACACCAAGTCACACTTGGCCAGAAAAGCGGCGCGCTCTGTAACTTCGGCGTCAGCCCCCAGATGGTTGGCCAGCCAGCCGGCCAGTGCGACAGTGCGTCGGGTTTTGTCTGCCAGGCTGCCCAGCTTTTGCTGGAAAACGACGCCTTCCAATTGCTCGGCACGTTCTGCAAGAGGCGTTGCCTTGTCGCTCTCAAAAAAGAAAGCGGCGTCACCCAGGCGAGGTCTGATGACCTTCTCGTTGCCCGCGATAATCGTTTCCGGGCGGTGGCTCTCGAGGTTGGCAACCGTGATAAAGAGTGGGAGTAACGCACCTTCGGCATTGACCAGGTGGAAGTATTTTTGGTGTTCCTTCATGGAGGAAATGACGGCGGCGGCTGGCACCTCAAGAAAGGCGGGATCGAAACTGCCGCACAGGGCGACCGGCCATTCCACGAGCCCGGTTACCTCATCGAGCAGGGCTTCATCAATGACGGCTTGCGCACCCGCGGCGCTTGCCGCAGCGCTGACCTGGGACTTGATGCTGTCACGACGGGCTGCGAAGTCAGCGACCACGTAAGCTTCTTTTAGCGTCCTTTCATAACCAGCCGCCTGGGCGAGGCCAATGGGCTGGGGGTGATGGAAGCGATGACCCCGGGTTTCACGACCTGAAGCCACGCCCATCAGGCTAACCGGCAGCACCTGGTCACCCAACAGGGCCACCACCCACTGGACGGGCCTCAGGAATTCATGGTGAGCTCGACCCCAGCGCATACGCTTGCTGACTGGAATTTTTGCCACCGCCGTTGTCAGGATCTCGGGCAACACCCCCGCCGCCCTTGCCCCTGCTTCGGTCCGGCGCAAGCCGAGTCGCTCTCCCTTCGGTGTTGGCAGCGCTATCAGTGTCTCGACTTCGACACCGTGTTTGCGCGCAAAACCGAGCGCAGCTGCGGTCCATTCTCCGTTCGCATCCCGAGCTGCGGTCACAGGTGGCCCCAGTGCCTCTACGTTTTTTTCAGGCGCTTCCAATGCCAGCTCATTGACCAGAACGGCCAGGCGCCGTGGCGTAGCGAACAGCTGCGAGCTGCCGAAGACCAGCCCGTAATGCCCGAGGCCCTCGATGACGGCCCGTTGCAGCGCTTCTGCCATGGCCAGCAATGATCCTGCAGGTAACTCCTCTGTGCCCAGTTCGAACAACAGCTCTGTCGTTTGTGTATTCATGGCTGGGATTCCAGCGCCCGTTGGCGGAGGTCGGGGTCGGCCTGTGGAAAGCCCAGTGCCGCACGAGACTCGTAGTAGCCCTGGGCCGCCGCCTTGGCCAGACTTCGGACTCGAAGTATGTAACGTTGGCGCTCCGTTACGCCGATGGCGTGGCGCGCATCCAGCAAATTAAAGGCATGGGACGCTTTCATTACCTGCTCGTACGCGGGTAAGGGTAGTTTGCACGCCACCAGTCGAAGGGCTTCGTGCTCACAAAAATCGAAGGCTGAAAAAAGCGCATCGGTGTCGGCCTCTTTGAAGTTGTAGGTCGACATTTCCACTTCATTTTGGTGGAAAACATCGCCGTAGGTCACCGGCCCGGCGGGCGTTTGCGCCCAAACCAGATCGTAAACCGATGGCACGTCCTGGAGATACATGGCAATACGTTCAAGTCCATAGGTGATCTCCCCGGTTACAGGAAAGCACTCGAGCCCCCCGGCCTGCTGAAAGTAGGTGAACTGGGAGACCTCCATGCCATTGAGCCAAACCTCCCATCCCAACCCCCAGGCACCCAACGTCGGAGATTCCCAGTTATCCTCTACAAAACGTATATCGTGCTCAAGGGAATCCAGACCCAGATCCTCAAGACTTGCGAGGTAGAGCTCCTGAAAGTTGGGCGGACTGGGCTTCATGACGACCTGGAACTGATAGTAGTGCTGCAGCCTGTTGGGGTTTTCGCCGTAGCGACCATCAGCGGGGCGTCGGCTGGGCTGGACATAGGCCGCATTCCAATTTTCTGGACCCACCGCCCTGAGAAAGGTCGCCGGGTGAAATGTGCCTGCGCCCACCTCCATATCCAGCGGTTGTAGGACAACGCAGCCGTGGCTGCCCCAGAAGCTCTGCAGCCGCAGAATCAGATCTTGGAAGGTTTCGGGGATCACTGTTGGGTCCGATAAGTAAGTTGCGGGTTGATTATACCTGCGATAGGACAGGCATAATATGCGTGATGGATCAAGAGATGTCAGCATTGTCCCCTTCGAAGTCACAGAAGCTGCGTAACCTATTAGTACCGCCCCTGCTGCGTGGGGCGCTGTGGTGCAGTTATCACCTGCCCATCCACTGGGCAAGGTCGGTCGGGCGTTGGCTTGGACGTCTCCTGTACCGCTCCGACGGGCGCAGCCGACGGGTTACTGAGCGCAACATAGCCCTTGCCTACCCTGAACTGGACCCCGCAGCCCAGGAGACACTGGTTCGTAAAAGCCTGGAGGAGACGGGTGCGCTGGCAGCCGAGATGGGTCATGTCTGGCATGCACCGTGGCGGCATACCGAATCCCTGATAGACAGCAGCGAGGGATCAGATCAGGTTCTTGATGCCCTCGCAGAGGGCCGAGGGGTCATTATACTTGCGCCACATCTGGGCAACTGGGAGGTGTTGGGTCTGCACCTCGCCACCCTCGGTGACACTGTGGCGTTGTTTGAGCCGCCAAAAATTCCAGGCCTCGGACCTATTATCCAACAAGCCCGGGAGCGCAGTGGCGGTCGCCTTGTTCCCACCGACCCACGTGGGCTTGCCGCGCTGGTTCGATGTGTGCGCAAGGGCGGGATTTCAGGCATCCTGCCGGATCAGGTGCCCGATGCCTCGGCTGGTGGCCTTAATGTGCCCTTTATGGGAGTGACTTGTGGCACGGCGAGCCTCGCTTGCAATTTGATCCGGCGGTCCCGGGCGCGAGCCTTTATGGGCGTGGCTTTTCGGAGCGGCAGGGGGTTCCGGGTCTGTTACCTGCCCGCACCCGACGGGGTCTATGATGATGATGAAACACGAGCATTATCGGCGATGAATAATGCCGTTGCAGACCTTGTACGAGGGCACGACACCCAGTACCAGTGGTCCTACAAGCGCTTTCGCTGCCGACCTGATGGCGATAGGGATCACTACCGGGACCTGAAGTTGCCCAGGTCTCGTTTTGAGATTAAACCGGAGTAGCGGCGTTGAATAAGATTGCCGGAAAGGTCATCGCGGGCCTCATTGGCTTTGTCACCCTTGGCATCGTGGGGCTGTTGTTTGGCCTTGCGATTGGACACGCCTTTGACCGTGGTCTATGGCAGGCTTTGCAGGCAGCGAGCCCGGAAAATCTGGCGCGCGTACAGAAACAGTTTTTTGATACGACCTTTACGCTGCTGGGTTACATAGCAAAATCTGATGGGCGTGTCAGTGAGGCGGAGATCGCGCAGGCGGAGGCGCTATTTCAACAGCTCAGGCTGAACCCAGCCCAGCGCCAGGCCGCGATTCAGCAATTTCGCAGGGGTGCCGAGCCTGGATTTGACCCATCATCCACGGTGGCAGCCTTTGCCGGGCGCGTTGGGCCCCGGCGACAGGTGCAGCAGACTTTGTTTGCGTTTCTCGCGACCATGGCACTGGCTGATGGTGAGCTTGATGCCGTTGAGCGCAGCGCCCTGCACCACATCGCCGGTTTGCTTGGTATGCCGATCCAGGATGTCGACCGCCTGGTCGCGATGCTGATGGCCCAGGCACGGTTCCACACGGGTGGTCGCGCGGGTGATATGCCAGCCAGGGACCGGCTGGCTGACGCCTATCAGGCGCTTGGCGTTAATGCGAGTGATACGGATGAGGGGATAAAAAAGAGTTATCGCCGGCTAATGAGTGAAAATCACCCGGACAAGCTTATTGCCAGGGGCGTTCCCGATGAGATGGTGCGGCTGGCAACTGAGCGGTCCCAGGAAATATCTACAGCTTACGAGGTGATCAAGTCTGCCCGCGGACTGCGTTAACGGTCAGGGTCGCCAGAACGCGGGGGTGAACAGCACCAGCAGGGTGAAGACCTCAAGGCGGCCAAGCAACATGGCCACACAGAGGATGACTTTGCCCACCTCGCTGACCATGCCATAGTTATTGGCAACGCTACCCAAACCTGGGCCGAGGTTATTCATAGCTGCCGTCGTGGCCGAAAATGCAGACGTAAAATCCAGACCTGTGGCCAGCATGAGCAGCATGATGGTGACCAGGCAAACCATATACACCGCGTAGAAACTCCAGACCGCACTGACCACTGATGGCTCTACCCGGCGGGCATCCAATTTCAGCGGAATAATGGCATTGGGATGCAGCAGTTGTTTGAGCTCCCGCATACCCTGGCGAAAAATCAGCAGCAGACGCATGGCCTTCAGCCCGCCACCCGTTGAGCCAGCACAACCGCCCATAAAAGACAGGATGAGCAGCATGACGGGCAAGAAATGCGGCCAAAGAGCAAAATCCTGCGTGGTGAATCCCGTGGTTGTCGCGATGGATACCGTCTGGAACATGCCGTGGATGAGCCCCTCGGCAGGTGAGAGTGTCTGGGTGATAAGGAGGGTGGCGCAGGTAACCACCATCGCTATGCCGATGACACTACAAAAAAATACGGTTTCGGAATCACGCCGGTAAATTTCCAGGCTCTGCCGCTGCAGGGCGATGAAGTGAAGGCCAAAATTGATGGCTGAGACCACCATGAAAAAGGTACATATAAGCAGGATGATGTCGTTCTGGAAGAACCCCATACTGGCGTCGTGGGTCGAAAAACCACCGATTGCAACTGTGGAAAAGGCGTGGCAAACAGCGTCGAAGAGTGTCATTCCGGCAAGCCAGTAGGCGCCAGCACACAGGGTGGTGAGTCCCAAATAGATGCCGAATAGAGCTTTGGCTGTACCGGTAATTCGCGGGGTTAATTTACGGTCCTTGGCCGGACCGGTGCTTTCAGCCCGGTAAAGCTGCATCCCGCCGATACCCAGCATGGGCAGGATGGCCACTGCCAAGACAATGATCCCGATGCCACCCAGCCACTGCAGTTGCTGTCGGTAAAGGAGCAGCGATCGCGGTAAGTCGTCCAGGCCGGCGATCACAGTGGCGCCTGTCGTCGTCAGTCCAGAAACCGATTCAAAGAGTGCTTCGGCAAGGGATAGCGGTAGAGCCGAGCTGGTGAAGAAGGGTATGGCACCGAATGTGCCGAGGACAATCCAGAACAAGGCGGTGACCAGGAATCCGTCTCGGATGCGCAGGTCGCGCCGAGCGTTGCGGGTGGGAAGCCACAGTGCGAGCCCTGCCAGAATGTTGATCCCAAACGCTATGGCAAAGGCATGGGCCGAGCCATCGTTGTCAAGAAGGCCCAGCAGCATGGGGGGCAACATGGCTGTACTGAACAGCATCAGCAGGACCCCCGTAATGCGGAGAGACACCGGCAGGTGCATCAGAAGAACCCGAAACCCGGAGCAAAGAGCCGTTCAACCTCGGCAATACGGGGACGGTCGGTCAGGAAAAGAATGACATGGTCGTTGGGCTCTACGGTGATGTGGCTATGGGCGATCACCACGTCACTACCGCGCAGGATGGCGCCCACCGTCACACCCTGGGGCAGGTCTATCTCGTCGAGACGCCGACCAATAACCTTGGACGACCGGGCGTCCCCATGGGCGATAAGCTCGATGGCCTCGGCCGCGCCTCGGCGCAGAGAATGCACGTTACTAATGTCGCCTCTACGAACATGGGTTAGGAGGCTGCCTATCGTGATCTGCTGAGGGGAGATGGCGATGTCGATCTCTTCTCCCACAAGATCCGCATAGGCCGCGTTGGTAATCAGCGTGATGACTTTTTTTGCGCCTAATCGTTTTGCCAACATCGACATCATGATGTTGGATTCGTCGTTGTTGGTGAGCGCACAAAAGACATCGGTGTGCTCCACATTTTCCTGGAGCAGCAATGAGGGCTCGTTGGCACTGCCATGCAGCACAATGGTTTCTTCCAGCATTTCAGACAGCACCCTGCAGCGGTCGTAGGACAGTTCGAAAACCTTGACCTGATAGTTCCGTTCCAGCCGGCTCGCCAGGGTGGCCCCAATATTTCCGCCGCCGGCAATCATTACCCGACGGTATGGTTCATCGATCGTGCGGAGTTCTGACGCAACGGCCCGTATGTTCTCCCGCGCGGCGATAAAGAAGACTTCATCGTTGGGTTGGACCACGGTGAGGCCTTCAGGAATGATGGGTGGGGAGTCCTGCCGAAAGATGGCCGCGACCCGCGTATCGATGTTGGGCATATGATTGCGGATTTCCTGTAACTGACGACCCACAATGGGCCCGCCATCAATGGCGCGAACGGCAACCAGCTGTATCCGGCCCTCGGCAAAGTCCAGAACCTGAAGAGATCCCGGATTGGCAATGAGTTGCTCGATGTTATTTGTTACCAGTTGTTCAGGACCGATGATGACGTCGACGGGTATTGCGCCGCTTTTAAATAGTTCTTCGCCCCTCTCCAGATAGTCGGAGGATCTGATTCTGGAGATCTTGGTGGGCGTTTTATAGAGGGTAAAAGCGACCTGGCAGGCCAGCATGTTGATTTCGTCGGAGTTGGTGACAGCTATCAGCAGGTCAGCATTCTCGGCACCTGCGTTGAGCAGTGTGGTGGGGTGCGCAGCATCACCTAGGACCGTGCGGATATCGAGCCGCTCCTGAAGCGCGCGCAAAGTCGTGGCCTGGCTGTCGACGACAGTGATTTCATTCTGTTCATCGGCCAGTTGCTCAGCCAGGGTGCCCCCGACCTGTCCTGCGCCAAGAATAATAATTTTCACGTGTTGCCCGACCTCTACTTTGGAGGTGCCACGACCTTAAACGGACGGCACCGGATTTTCATGGTGTTTTTACCGCATTAGGTATTTATTCACGCTCCGCGTCTTTTACGAGCAGGGCAAAATACAGCCCGTCGCCGCCCGTTTCCGAGGGGAGGGCTTGTAATCCAAAGCGCATGGCAATACCTGTTGGGGCTTCGATTTGAGCGATACGGCATCGGGGCAACGCGGCAGATGCCGCCTCGATAACCCGATCGTTTTCCTCGTCGAGGATGGAGCACGTTACATACAGCAGGCGACCGCCGGGCTTAACCAGCGACCAAAGACTGGACAGAATCTTCACCTGCTGGGCCGCAAACTGGTGAATGTCTGCCATTACGCGCGTGACTTTTATGTCAGGATTCCGGCGGATCACCCCCGTTGCGGAGCACGGTACATCGGCGAGCACAGCATCAAACTTGCGGCCCGCCAGCAGTGCGCCCGCCCGTGTGGCATCTAAAACCTCAATATCTGGAGCAAGCCCAAGGCGCTGGGTATTCTCCCGCAGGCTGGCAAGGCGCTGTTCACTGATATCGGCAGCCAGCACCCTTGTGCCGGGCGCGCACTCCAGAATGTGGCAGGTTTTCCCCCCGGGTGCCGCGCAGGCGTCGAGTATGGATTCCCCCTCGCGGGGCTGTAACAAGGCCATCGAAAGCTGTGCTGACGCATCCTGCACTGAGCTCAACCCCTCGAGAAATCCTGGAATCTTTGCCACGGACCGGGGTTTTTCAAGCGTCAGGGCGGTCGGAGTGTGATCACTGATGCGCGCAGCTATGCCAGCTTCAGCCAGCGTTGCCTGGTAAGCCATGGGGTCAACCCGCGACGAATTGATACGGAGGGTCAGCGGAGGGTGGGTGCGGCTGGCCCGAGCGATGTCGAGTGCCTGTTCAGGCCACTGTTCGATGAGTACCCCCCAGAGCCATTCGGGCAATGCTTGTTGCTGGGCGGCGGTGAGTCTGGACTCCAGACGCGCTACATCGCGTTGGTAGTTGCGAAGGCAGCCGTTGATGAGACCGGCAGACCAGGGCTTGCCAAGACTGCGACCGGCCTCCACGGTTTCTCCTACGGCAACGTGGTGGGGTGTTTGCAGGCCCGAGAGCTGGTGAATGCCCAGCAGTATCAGGCTGAATATATCGGCATCTTTTCCCCGTAGTGGTTTGCGCAGCAACTGCTGGGCGATACCTTCCAGCCGCTGCCACTCCCGGAGCGTGCCGTAAACCAACTCCTGAATCAGCGGTCTGTGCTCCAATGGAGAGGCTTCCAGGCCCGCTGGAAGCGCCCGCGCTAGCGACTCACCCTGACACACCCTGCCCAGGGTTCTTGCAGCGGCTGCTCGAGCGGTAAGCGGCTGGCTCATGGCCCTGAGTCTAGGGAGGAGAAGAGCTGGCCCGGCGCCAGTGCTGAGGGCCGACCGTGTAAAAGTTCGGCGGCCGGCAGGGGTCGAGATCCCGGGAATTGAAGCTGTGTTACGCACAGAGCACCGGTGCCACAGGCGACTGTGACGCCCTGTGCAGTGGCGTCGAGAATCTGCCCGGGCACCCCAGCGCTGGGCTGTGTGGCCTCCACGGCATACCAGAGCTTTACCCGCGCATTACCAAGGAAACTGAAGCAGACAGGGGCTGGGTTGAAGGCACGAATTTGTCGACTGAGGGATGACGCATCCCTTTGCCAGTCCAGTTGGCATTCTGACTTGGTGATCTTGGCTGCATAGGATGCTTTCGCGTCGAGTTGTTTCTCAGCTGCTGCCAGGTGCCCGGGTAAATCGGACAGCACAGACAGCAGCGCCACGGGTCCCACCTGGGTCAATCGATGTTCCAGCGTGCCGGCGGTCTCTCCGGGGTCGAGGGCGAGTGTGGCCTTTTTCAGCATGGCGCCGGTATCCAGCCCCGCCTCCATCTGCATGATCGTGACGCCACTCTCGGCGTCTCCCGCCGCAATCGCGCGCTGGATGGGCGCTGCGCCGCGCCATCGGGGCAGCAGCGACGCGTGGACATTGAGGCAGCCGTAACGCGGTATATCCAGCACAGACTGCGGCAACAGGAGTCCGTAGGCGACGACGACCATGACGTCTGCCTCAAGGGCTGCCAGCTGCTCGTGTACCTCAGTACTGCGCAATGAGCTGGGCTGCAGAACGTTCAGACCAGCGGCGAGTGCGCGCTCTTTAACAGCAGAGGGCTGCAGGCGCTTGCCCCGGCCCGCTGGCCGGTCGGGCTGGGTGAGTACGGCGCAGGCGGTGTGGCCAGCTGCCAGTAGTGCATCAAGATGGTGCGCGGCAAATTCCGGGGTGCCGGCAAAAATTATCCGTTTTGGGATGCCCATGTTCTAGTCGCGCTGCCGGTGGGCTTTTTCCAGCTTGCTGCGGATCCGCTGGCGTTTGAGGGGGGATAAGTAATCGACAAAGAGCTTCCCCTCAAGGTGGTCAATTTCATGCTGTAAGCAAATGGCCAGCAGACCATCGAGTTCCTCTGAATAGGATTTGCCATTCCTGTCCATTGCGGTGACCTGAACGCGCTGTGGTCTGTGTATGGTTTCGTAAAATCCGGGCACCGAGAGGCAGCCCTCATCGTACTCGCCAAGGTCAGTGTCCAAAACTTCGATTTCTGGATTGATAAATACTCTCGGTTCGTCACGCCGCTCTGAAACATCAATGACAACGATACGTTCGTGCACATCTACCTGCGTGGCGGCAAGGCCAATCCCCGGAGCGTCGTACATGGTTTCCAGCATGTCATCGATTAATCGATGAATGCGGTGATCGACGGTTGCTACCGGGCTAGCAATGGTTCTCAGTCGTGGATCTGGAAATTCTAGAATCGAAAGTATTGCCATGGTTTGGTCTGGGGCTCCGGGGTGGCCTGGAACGGTATAAGGTGGCAGCATTTGCGCTTGCCAGCGCGCATTGGGCAGATCAAACTGAGATTATAACGCCTGCGCGCGCATGGCGTCGCGGTAGGCGGCGTGAAGGGTGCGATGACGAAGTTGGAGTGCCCGATGCGCGGGCAGCGTCCCTTAGACTCCGGAGAGTGAATATGGGCAAGGGGTTAGCGCTGTGGGTTTAGGGCGGCCAGACAGGGTTGGTCAGGGATGGCATACGGCGCATGAAAAGAGGAGCTTGATGGTGAGGCGTTCTGCTTGCAGGTCGGAGAGACAGGATAGGGTGGTGTTTACCGCGCTATGGTTGTGCGTGACGTTGTGTGCCTGGCTGATGTTGGCACCAGCGGCCGTTGAGGCACAGCGCGCGGATACCGTGCAGCTTAAAAACGATGTCCCGCTCACCTATGTGGTAAAGCGGGGAGACACCCTATGGGATATCAGCGGCATATACCTCGAAGAGCCATGGCGTTGGCCCGAGTTGTGGGATAGTAACCCGCAGATTGATAATCCCCACCTGATTTACCCGGGAGACGTACTCTCCCTGCGTTGGGAGGACGGACGACCGCGCCTGGGCCTTGCCAGTCGCGGCGATGTAAAACTGTCCCCAAGTGTGCGCAGCGAAGCACTGGACACGGCTATACCGCCCATACCTCGTGACCAAATTGATCCCTTTCTGCGTGCCAATCGCGTGTTGGAGCCCGGGTTGCTTGGCTCCTTGGCCTACGTAATTGCGGGGGATGCCAAACGCATCATCAGTGGCTTGGGCGATCGTATTTACGTTCGGGGCCCCATCGATCCAGAGGACCGCGTTTTTGGGATTATCCGGGAGGGCAGTCAGATCGTGGATCCGATCACGCAGGAAGTACTGGGCATTACGGCCATTGATATAGGGACTGCCTCCCTGCTTCCCGGGGAGGAGGCCAGCCTGACACCAGAGGCCGTCAAAGAGTTTGAAGTTACCCGGATGACCGAGGAAATTCGCATCCGAGACCGGTTGATTCCCCTCGAGGAGGGTATCCTAGACGCCTTTTTCCAGCCCAAGGCACCCGATGTCGAGGTTGAGAATGGCTACATGGTGGCGGTTACATCAGGCGTAACTCAAGTCGGGCCAATGAACATCGTCACTGTGAATCGCGGTGCGCGTGAGGGTCTTGAGTTGGGCGATGTGCTTGCGATTTACCAAACGGGTGAGGTGGTTAAAGACCCATTGAAAAACGAGATGGTGTCACTGCCTGACGTGCGTGCTGGTGTATTGATGTTGTTTTCGGTCTACGAAAAAGCCAGCTACGGCTTGGTACTGACGGCGACCCGGCCCCTTTCGGTGGGTGACAAGGTTATGAACCCCTGAGTAACCCAGGTATGTGGGCAGCAGGGTCCGCACTTGCCAGCCAGTAGGATTGCCCGATAGGTCGAGCTCAAGGAAGAGCACTATGCCCCACAAGCTGGCGCTGAATACCCGGGCGGATGCCCTTTGGTTCCAGTTTCTGGCAACCGACCAGATCGACAGGAAAACCAAATCTGAAATTCTGCTTGGCGGCCTGACGCCTCCTATGCTGCTGAACAGCCGGGCGCGAGAGGACATGCCCATTGCGGAGCTGCGACGGCTACTCTGCCCTGGTGCAGCGCTATGGGAAACACAGGCCCGGTCGGAAGTTTCAGGCACGCTCATCCATCTGGGCGAGCGTATGGCCGCTGCTGACGGGATGCCACACTATCCTGCGTTGCTGGCGGAGGTCCCCGATGCGCCCCTGGCTCTTTTTGTCTCTGGGGATTCCTCGTGTCTGAGGCGGCCAGCCATCGCGATCGTGGGAACCCGGCGGCCATCAAGAGACGGACTCCGGCTTGCTGAGCAGGTGGCCTATGAGCTTGCGGCCGCAGGATTTCTGGTGGTCAGCGGGCTGGCAAGGGGTATTGATGCCGCCGCCCACCGCGGTGCATTGCGCAGCGGGGGCCAGACACTGGCAGTCATGGCAACTGGCCTGGATCGGATCTACCCAGCCAACCACAGGAGTTTGGCGCAGGAAATTCAGGCGCAGGGCGCGCTACTGACTGAGTTTTGCCCGGGCGCATCGCCCCATCGCTGGCACTTCCCGCGGCGCAATCACACCTTGGCGGGTCTATGCCTGGCAACCGTGGTGATTGAGGCGGGGCGCCCCAGTGGTTCATTGATTACTGCAACCGCGGCCGTCCAGCAGGGACGCGAGGTGTTTGCGGCACCGTGGTCACTGTTTCACAAGAATGGCGCGGGGTGCCTCTATCTGCTGTCCGAGGGCGCACACATCATCAACACGCCGGCCCGCTTAATTGAACACCTGGGCGTAAACCTAAAAGGCTGGGCGGTGCTTCAGGATAACGCCGAACGGGAGGTCAGCGCTCCCGCCACCGTTACGAATCACCACCTTGGGCCAAAGGAGGCAGGCCTTTTACGGTTGTTGGGGGATGGTGAGATGGACCTGGCAACCCTTGTGGCTGAAACCGGGCTCTCGGGCGGTGATCTGCTGGCCGTAGTGTCGCGTCTTGAGCTTGCCGGCTATGTGGAGCAGACTCACGCCGGGTTAAGGGCGCTGAGAAAACAGTGATATTTTCAGAATTTCGCAGAACAGGACTGGTTCATCATATCGAGGATGACGGCGTGGTCGCCTGCCCGGCCGAGGCGGTCTGGGGACTCAGTTGCGATCCTTTTTCTGAAGCGGCGGTGCAAACGTTATTGGCCATGAAGGGCCGCCCCGTTGCCAAAGGCGTGATCGTGGTGGCCGGAGACGTGGCGATGCTGGAGCCACTGCTCACACCATTGGAGGCGGGCCTGCGGGCCGAACTGGAAATGAGTTGGCCCGGTGCCAATACCTGGCTGCTGCCCAACCGGGGCGTCTTTCCCTCCTGGATAACGGGTGACAGTGAAGAGGTTGCCGTCAGGGTCTCCAGAGCACCTGCGTTACGGGCTTTGAGTCGGGCTCTGGGCAGGCCCCTGGTATCGACGTCAGCGAACCCCGCAGGCGCACAACCGGCCCGGCATGGGTTTCAGGTTGTTCGCTACTTCGGAGCGGCCCTGCCCCGTGCTCACGGCTCGGTTGACGCCGCGGCCAAACCATCGACAATACGTCGGCTGGGCACCGGCGAGGTACTGCGGGCTTGATCGACGTCCTTGTGTTAACGGGTCACCGGGCGCAGCAATTGGACGATCAACGGGAGTTACCATGGACAGCGCAGCAGTTGAGCAATATCTGAAAGACTTACAGTCGTCGATCTGCGCAGGGCTTGAGGGCGTGGATGGTTTGGCGGTCTTTCAGGAGGAGTCCTGGGATCGTCCCGAGGGGGGGGGCGGTATCAGCCGGGTGCTTGCTGAGGGTGATGTCTTTGAAAAAGCCGGGGTGAATTTTTCCCATGTTATGGGCGCAAGTTTGCCGGGCTCGGCCACGGCAGTCCGACCACAGCTGGCGGGCCGCAGCTTTCAGGCTATGGGCGTATCCCTGGTCATGCATCCACGCAACCCCTATGTTCCAACGGCGCATGCCAACGTGCGTCTGTTTGTAGCAGAGGCGCCGGGCGAGGAGCCCATATGGTGGATGGGAGGGGGGTTTGACCTGACGCCTTACTATGGGTTTTTCGACGATGCCCTGCAGTGGCACCAGACTGCCCGGCGCGCGTGTGAGCCGTTTGGGCCAGAGGTTTATCCGAGGTTTAAAGCCTGGTGTGACGAGTATTTTCTTCTCAAACATCGCAACGAGCCGAGGGGGGTTGGCGGTTTGTTTTTTGATGATTTGAATGAGTGGGGTTTTGATACAACCTTCGCATTCATGCGCAGTGTGGGTGACCATTTTCTGGAGGGCTATCTCCCCATTGTCGAGCGCCGCAAGGACATGGCCTGGGGTGAACGGGAGCGCCAATGGCAGCTCTACCGGCGGGGGCGGTATGTTGAATTTAACCTCGTTTATGACCGTGGAACCCTGTTTGGCCTGCAGTCCAATGGCCGCACAGAATCTATCCTCATGTCCCTTCCACCACTGGTTCGCTGGGAGTATGGTTACAACGCTGAGCCGGGTACGCCAGAGGCAGATCTGACCGACTATTACTTGCAACACCGTGACTGGTTGAGCACCGCCGCTGGTGAGGCGCCACGTTGACCGCCCAAGACAAGCCGCAGGGACCTGCTTATCGTGGTGATACCTATGCGGTTTTCGGTAACCCGATCAAACATTCCAAATCACCACAAATCCACAAGGCCTTTGCCGAGCAGCTGGGTGAGACCCTGACTTACCGAGCCGTCCGGGTAGAGAGCGATGCTTTTGAAGCCAAAGTTCTGGCATTTTTTCAGCGCGGCGGGCAAGGATTGAACATCACGGTTCCTTTCAAAGAGCGTGCCCATGCCCTGTCACAAACAGCCAGTCCCGCTGCCGCGCGAGCGGGTGCAGCCAATTGCCTGATACCTCGGAAAACGGGGCTTCATGCCGACAACACCGATGGTGTGGGGCTGGTCAGGGACATGGTGGCCAACCTCGGTTGGCAGCTTGAGGGTCGTCGAACGCTGGTCATTGGTGCTGGCGGTGCGGTTCGTGGCATTTTGCATCCACTGCTGGGGGAGCGGCCGGCGGAACTCACCATCGTCAATCGAACTCCCGACCGCGCAGCAGCCCTTGCGGAGCGTCACGGAGACGGCCCAATACCGGTTCAGGCCGGTGCCCTTTCGAGCGTTGAGGGTGAAACCTTTGATCTGGTTATCAACGGCACCAGCGCGAGCCTCAGCGATGCGTTACCCGAGCTACCCGAGGTCAAGCTATCCGCCCGTTGTTGCTGTTATGACCTTGTTTATGCAGCGGCGCCCACCGCGTTCATGCGGTGGTCTGCTGCAGGCGCCGCCTGGGCGGTGGCTGATGGGCTGGGTATGCTGGTTGAACAGGCCGCTGAAAGCTACTACCTCTGGCGGGGCCAGCGGCCTGCGACTGAGCGGGTAATCAGTGATCTGCGCGCCGGCCTGACGGCGCGGTCCTAAGGCGTACTAGCCACTGGTGTCGTCTAGGTACTGCTGCTTGAGGCGGACGTAGTTTGCCGCGCTGTAGGACAGGAAGTCCCGTTCCGAGGCTGTTATTTTGCGCATGGCTTTGGCCGGGCTGCCGCCATAAAGCCAGCCGCTTTCCAGTATTTTTCCCGGTGTTACAAGCGCGCCCGCGGCAACCATAACCTCGTTGGCCACGACGGCGCCATCCATGACGACGGCGCCCATACCTACGAGCACGCGATCACCAATAGCACACCCGTGCAGTACTGCGCGATGCCCGACCGTTACATTCTCACCAATGACCAGCGGGCATCCCTCTGGGTTGAAGCGACCGGCGTGGGTAATATGCAGGACAGAGTTGTCCTGAATATTGCTGCCAGTGCCAATACTGATACGGTGCATATCGGCCCGGATGGAACAGTTACCCCAGATGCTGACGTCGTCGCCCAGGGAGATATCCCCAAGCACTACGGCGGTGGGATCCACCATGACGCGGGCACCGATACGCGGGGTGCTGGTCCGCCACTCCCGTATATTGTCTTCGGCACGATAGGAAACGCGTCGCATTTCTATTACCCCCACGGTACGAAAAGTGCTATGAATCAGGGGTAAGATAACAGACATTATTTGGGAAACCCCAGGATGCCAGGTAATCAAACACCCCCACCGGGTCGCTTTATCGCAGGAGCTGTATGTCCGCGGTGCGGCGTTATGGACCGGCTTATGGTCAGTGGTGATGGCGCGCTGCGGCGCTGTGTCGACTGCGGCTTTGGCGATGAGCGACCCGTGGAAACCCCCGCACCCGTGGCGACGCGGGTGTCCCGGGCCGCAGCCCGCAGAGTGGAAACCCCAGCAGATGTTGTCAGGTTGATTGATATCGGCGAAGGCGCAGGGGAGGTGGGGAAAGGAGAAGACTGACCGGCCGCCATCTCAGTCCATATGTAGTAGCCACCAGCTGCCCCGGCCACGACATAGGCCGCCGCGAAGCGCCGGAATTCCACATTCCCGTGAATGATAGTGAAAAACACCGGGCGGCCTGTGTTTATCGCATCATTTGTTTATAATTCGCGGCGCTTGGGGTAGCGGCCTTGGAAAGGGCGGTACCGCGCAGGCAGGGTAACGGCGAGATCGACCCGGTTACTCGAACATTTTTTGGGGGAACACCACACCTTCCTGGCATCCGCAACTGGCGCGGATTCAGGCGCTGTGTGGCTGGCGAACAATACAGCGGGTTGCCCCAACGTTACCGTGGAGAGGCTGACATGTCGTTCAAGAAAACTTTGGTTACCGCCGGGGCAGCGTTGTCGACGTTACCCTCGTTAGCGCTGGCCCAGAATCAGGTGAATATGTCTCCCGGCGTGACGGAGATTGGCGCCCAGATCTATGATCTGCACATGCTGATCCTGATCATTTGTGTGGTCATTGGACTGCTCGTTTTTGGGGTGATGTTTTATTCGATCATTTACCACAGGAAGTCCCGCGGTGTAGTGCCATCACAGTTCCACGAGAGTACCAAGGTCGAGATTGCATGGACTGCGGTGCCATTCCTGATTCTTGTTGCAATGGCTGTACCCGCCACCTCAACCCTGCTGGAAGTCTATGACAACGACGAGGCAGAGCTGGATATTTTGATAACGGGGTACCAGTGGAAGTGGCGCTATGAGTACCTCGACACCTCTGGTGAGACGGTCGCCTTCTTTTCCAACCTGGCCACTCCCCAGGAAGCAATCTACAACACGGAGGACAAAGGAGAGCATTACCTCCTGGAAGTGGACGAGCCGCTGGTCATTCCGGTTGATACCAAGGTCCGCTTTCTGGTCACTGCCAATGATGTCATTCACTCCTGGTGGGTGCCCGAGATAGCCGTTAAGCGCGATGCCATTCCAGGGTTCATCAACGAAGCCTGGTCGAAAGTCAGCGAGGAAGGCATTTATCGAGGCCAGTGCACAGAGCTCTGTGGCGCCTACCACGGCTTCATGCCCATTGTCGTGCATGCCGTCAGTCGACAAGAGTTCGATAGCTGGATGGCGGCCAAGCGAGACGAGGCCGTGTCGGAGCTTGCTGCCGTAGGTATGGAAATGAGCCTTGAGGCGCTCATGTCAGAGGGCGAGGCCGTGTACAACAGACAGTGTGTCGCTTGCCATGGCGCTGCGGGAGAAGGCGGCGTGGGCAAGGCGATTGCCGGCAGTGCAGTGGCGCTTGGCGACCTCAATACCCACCTCGATATTGGTATCAAGGGGGTGGTTGGGACCTCGATGCAGGCGTTCGGCAACCAGCTGAGCGACAGCGAGATGGCGGCGGTCATCACGTATCAACGAAATGCGTTTGGTAATAACACGGGCGATGTTGTGCAGCCCGCTGATGTTGCCCAGCACAGAAAAGGGTAATTGGGAGAGGTATAGATGGGCGCTCATCATCATGGTCCGGCCAAGGGCATAACCCGCTGGCTTTTCACCACCAATCACAAGGACATTGGCACCATGTACCTGTGGTTCTCATTTGCCATGTTCATCCTTGGCGGCGCGTTTGCCATGGTAATCCGGGCAGAGCTTTTCCAGCCCGGTATGCAGCTGGTGGAGCCAGGCTTCTTCAACCAAATGACGACGCTGCACGGCCTGGTCATGGTTTTTGGCGCCATCATGCCGTCCTTTGTCGGCCTCGCCAACTGGCTGATACCCATGATGATCGGGGCGCCAGATATGGCGCTGCCCCGGATGAATAACTGGAGCTTCTGGATTCTGCCGCCGGGATTTCTGATGCTCGCGTCCACACTGTTTATGGAGGGTGGCGCTCCCGCCTTTGGCTGGACGTTCTACGCACCGCTTTCCACCACGTACGCCCCGCCGTCGGTGACCTTTTTCATCTTTGCCATCCACGTCCTGGGGATGTCTTCGATCATGGGGTCCATCAACATCATTGCCACGGTAATGAATATGCGCGCCCCGGGCATGTCGTACATGAAGTTGCCACTGTTCGTCTGGACGTGGCTGATTACAGCGTTTTTGCTTGTGGCGGTGATGCCGGTGCTGGCCGGTGCGGTGACCATGATGTTGATGGATATTCACTTTGGCACCAGCTTCTTTTCTGCTGCCGGTGGCGGAGACCCCGTGCTCTTCCAGCATATTTTCTGGTTTTTTGGCCATCCAGAGGTTTACATCATCATCCTTCCTGCGTTCGGAGTGGTGTCACAGATTATTCCCGCGTTTTCCCGCAAACCGCTGTTCGGGTACGCCTCCATGGTTTACGCGACGGCGTCCATCGCTTTCCTGTCGTTTATCGTCTGGGCCCATCATATGTATACCGTCGGGATGCCGGTTGCCGGAGAGCTGTACTTTATGTACGCCACCATGCTGATTGCCGTACCGACAGGCGTGAAGGTGTTCAACTGGATCAGCACCATGTGGCGGGGCGCCCTGTCCTTTGAGACGCCGATGCTGTTTGCCATAGGCTTTCTCGTTCTGTTCACTATCGGCGGCTTTACCGGCTTGATGTTGTCAATCGCGCCGGCGGACTTCCAATACCACGATACGTATTTTGTGGTGGCGCATTTCCACTACGTCATGGTGGCGGGGGCCGTTTTTTCCATGACCGCGGCGGTGTACTTCTGGCTGCCCAAGTGGACCGGCCGCATGTACAACGAAACCATGGGCAAGGTGCATTTCTGGGTTTCGTTTGTCGGTTTCAACATAACCTTTTTCCCACAACACTTCGTCGGTCTCGCGGGCATGCCCCGGCGCGTCCCCGACTACGCGCTTCAGTTTGCCGACTTCAACATGATGTCGTCGATTGGCGCCTTTGTGTATGGCGCCTCACAAATTCTGTTTCTCTACAATGTTGTTGCGACGATTGTTGCCGGCGCAAAGGTATCGGACGAGAAGGTTTGGGACGGTGCAGAAGGTCTTGAATGGACTGTTCCCACGCCGGCGCCTTACCACACGTTCGAGGTGCCGCCCAAAGTCGACGCTGCACCCGCTTACATCTAGGGCGTTGGTACCGTGTTTAGGCTAAGTCGAAATCCCGGCGCGGACACCGCCCTGAAGTTGTCGTTAGTGGCATGCGCCATGTTCGCTTTTGTTTTTGTGGTGATGGTGCCGCTTTACAACGTTATGTGCGACGTCTTGGGGATCAACGGCAAGACATCGGGTACGGCCTACACCGCCGTGCCTGCCGCTGTTGATACGAGCCGTGAAATCACGGTCCAGTTTATTGCCACCAATAACGACGGCATGTCCTGGGTGTTCCATCCTGAAGTGCGGGAAGTCAGGGTCCACCCTGGCGAGGCGGTCGATGTCTTGTTCCACGCCGGTAACCCTACAAGCGCAGCCATGGTCGCCCAGGCTATTCCCAGCGTTACGCCATCCCGTGCGGCGGGATATTTCCATAAAACCGAATGTTTTTGTTTTGACCAACAGCCCCTTGAGGGTATGGCGTCGGTCGAGATGCCCCTGCAGTTTGTGGTGGACCAGGGTCTGCCACAGGATATTCAAACCATCACGTTGTCTTACACACTGTTTGATGTCACCGAGACGATGAGTGACAAGATCGCAGCTCGCTGACCCCATGGGCTGTGAGCTGACCAAAAAACTGGAGAACCAAAATGGCAGCCACTGAACAGGCACCACCTGGCTATGAAAAGTATTACGTCCCTGACAGCTCAAGTCTTGCTGTTCGTGCGACGGCTGGCTTGCTGCTGACGGTATTTGGGGGGGGCCTGGTTCTCAATAATATGACGTTTGGGGAGACCCATGAGGCTGGCCATGCCAAGTGGGTGCTTTTCCTTGGCCTGGCTTTTTTCATAGTGACCCTGGCGAGCTGGTTTCGCACCACGATCAAGGAAAATATGCAGGGCATGAACAGTGCCCAGCTGAGCCATAGCTACGTCCTGGGCATGTTCTGGTTTATTTTTTCTGAGGTCATGTTTTTCGCGGCGTTTTTTGGCACCCTTTTTTACGTGCGTCAGCTGGCGGGTCCGTGGTTGTCGGGAGAAGGGGAAGCGGGTCGGATGAATGACCTGCTCTGGCCGGGCTTCGAGTTCTCATGGCCCCCGGCCATAACACCCCAGGAAGCCGTGGGTGGTACTGACGCGCAGCCCATCGCCAACAACGGTGCCTTCGTGACGCAGGATCGAAGTATGAGCTTCGCGGACGCCCACCACTGGTATCAGTGGCTGCCGATGTGGAATACCCTCGTCCTTTTGTCTTCAAGCTTTACGGTACACGTGGCTCACACGGCACTGCTCAACGATGAGCGCGCCAGGTTCAATCGCTGGCTTGGCATCACCGTGGCCCTGGGCATCATTTTTGTGGCTTTGCAGGCTGCCGAGTACTACGAGGCCTACGCTCACTTTGGCCTGACGCTAAACTCCGGCATTTACGGCTCAACGTTCTTCATGCTCACGGGCTTTCACGGATTTCACGTGGCCATGGGTATGACCATGTTGTTGGTGCAGCTTATCCGCTCCGTAAAAGGGCACCATTTCACGGCATCGGACCATTTTGGTTTCGAGGCATCGAGCTGGTACTGGCACTTCGTTGATGTGGTGTGGGTATTTCTGTTCCTCTTTGTTTATATTATTTAGGGCCTGCTGTCAGGTGTGCGCAGTCTACTCCGAGTGGGCTGCGCGTTCCTGCCGCTCGACGGTGCCTGCGTCCCAAGGGTTTTTGTGACCCAGCTGGCCGGTTGCCACGCCGAATACAATGACGGTGATCAGTCCGGTGGCCAGCGCCAGGCGAATGCCCAGCGACGTGAACAGGCGTTTCTTCGCGAGGCTGCCCTGGTCCGCCATCAGAAAATACAGACCGGATCCCAGGCTGATGACTAGCGCCACCATAAAGAAAACAATAAGTATTTTTAGCACGCTGATTTCCTCGGGCGTGGTGAAGGGTGATGTCAGCTCGTCTTCATAAGCTGGTTTGGGGTCCGCTGGAGCTGTCTCTTGAGTGGCGCACAACCCTGTTTGTATTCCTGCTCTTTCCCGGACTCGTAGCGCTTGGCTTCTGGCAGCTGGAGCGTGCTGATGAGAAGCGGGCGCTGTCTGTTCGGCACACCGAGCGCCTGGATATGGTAGCACTCTCAGGCGCCGATCTGTTTCGAGAGCTCGGTGGCCACGGCGAGGCCGAGGTCGACCCCCTGGATTTCGCGGATCGTCGTGTCGTCTTAACAGGAAAACTACTCGCTGATGATTACGTGTTGCTCGACAATCGGGTCAAAGGCGGACGGTTTGGCTACGAGGTGGTCGTGTTTATCGCCACGTCAGAGGGACGCATCCCCGTTAATCTTGGGTGGATTCCAGGTGATTCAGCGCGGCGTAGCATTCCCGACCCGCACCTCAAAGCGGGCAGCTATACCCTGTCAGGCCGCCTTTATGTGCCCCAGAAAGCACCGTACCTGCTGGCCGTACAGGCGACTCCGTCGACCTTGCCCGCAGTCGTTCAAGCTTACGAGGCACCCCTTTTTGGACCGGGTCTCTCCGGGATACTGGGAGCTGCGGTGCTGCCGGCCATGGTCAGAATAGCGGCCGATGATCCCCTGGCGCGGATCGCGGACTGGCCGCTGGTGAACCAAAGCCCCGAGAAGCACACCGGCTATGCCGTGCAATGGTTTACCATGGCCGCGGCACTGATGCTGGCCTTCATCTTTCGCAGTTCAAATTTACTGCCGTTGCTCCTGGGCCGCTGGGGCCCGGCATGACCCTGAGGTACTATGATGCCGTCATATCCTGCCGCACCTAGCGGGGGCCGGGCGACCCTGCTACTTATTGTCGGCATCCCCCTCACCATGATACTCGCAGCATCGTGGCTCTGGTACGTTGTCGCCAAGGGTGACGTGGATCTTCTCGGCGCCCTGGGGACGGCCAATAACGGTACCTTGGTGACACCGCCCCGCAGTTTGCAAAGTCTCACCTTTGTTGATGCGGCGGATACCGTATTTCACTGGGACGACGTTGAACCGCGTTGGACCCTGGTTGTTCCGGCGCCGGGCCAGACCTGTGATACGGCCTGTGAACGGCAGATCTGGCTTACCCGGCAAATTCATGTTGCACTGGGCAAGGACTTTAATCGTGTGCGCAGGGTATTGGTTACAAATACGCCACTTGCGAATTTGTTGCTCTCTGCACGACAACCCACTCCGGAGGGATGGCCTGAGGGCTTTGAGTCTGGCAGTGTGTTGGAGTACCTCGCGCTGGGGCATCCGGGAATCATTGCGTTGCGAGCAGAACAGCAGGACTTTGACAGCCTGTTCACCGAGACGGTGGCGGAGGGGGGAGCACAGGGGCGAGGAGGGTGGTATCTTGCGGACCCCGCGGGCTGGGTAATGATGCGTTATGAAGATGGACTGGACTACAAGGCCGTGATGTCGGACCTGAAATTCCTTCTGAAAAACTCCGGGGGAGGGTGATGGCTGAATCAACGGCCTACGCAACACCCCTTTGGCAGGACTATCTTGAGCTTACCAAGCCAAAGGTAGTGGCACTGATGATACTCACCGCACTCATCGGTATGTGTATGGCTGTGCCGGGCCTGGTCCCCTGGAAACCCCTTGTTCTGGGCAACCTTGGAATAGCACTCTGTGCGGGTGCGGCGGCGGCCATCAACCATATAGTTGACGAGCGCATTGACCAGCAAATGATGCGCACCCAGGCCCGCCCTGTAGCGACTGGCCGGATCTCCCAACAGGAAGCCTCGATTTTTGCTGCGGTTCTGGCGGCGCTGGGCGTCACCGTACTGGTGCTTTGGGTAAACGTGCTGACCGCCGTGCTGACCGTGGCGAGCCTGATTGGTTATGCCTTCGTTTACACCATGTTTTTAAAGCGCGCCACCCCGCAGAACATTGTAATTGGGGGTCTCGCGGGGGCGGCGCCGCCGCTGCTGGGCTGGACAGCCGTGACCGGAGAGGTACACGGGCATGGCCTGCTGTTGGTGCTGATTATCTTCGCCTGGACGCCACCCCATTTTTGGGCGTTGGCTATTCATCGAAAGGAGGAGTACGCCTCGGTGGGCATACCCATGCTGCCCGTGACCCACGGTACCCGGTTCGCCGCACTGCACATCCTTCTGTACACAATCATCATGTTCCTGGTGACGCTGCTGCCCTTCGCCACCCGCATGAGCGGGCCCCTGTATTTGGCAGGTGCGGTGCTCCTCGGCGCCATTTTCCTGTATTGGTCGATAGCGATCGTGCGCGGTCGTGACGATCGGGCGCCCATGGAAACCTTCAAATATTCGATCACCTACCTATTACTGCTTTTCGTCATCATGCTGGCTGATCACTGGCTGCTGGGCGTGCTGTTGTAGAACGGCTTATCGACGGAGTGTTGGAATTTGGCACTGGCTCTAAAAACTCGGATTTGGTTGACCGTGGCAGGCGTGCTGCTGCTGGTGACGATCATTATGTTGAGCTTCATAAACCGGATTCAAATGCCGCGGGTCATGACCAGTACCGAAATGCAGGTCAATGGGCTCTACATTTTTGACGTTCCCAGGGACCCCGGGTCCTTTGAGCTGGTCGACCACCGGGGTACCCGCTTTGATCAAGCGGCGCTGACCGGGCATTGGACCCTGCTTTTTTTTGGCTTTACTCATTGCCCGGATATCTGTCCAACGACGATGTCCCTGTTGGCTCGGCTGGTGGCGGAGCTCGAGACAACAGAGGCTGCGGATACCCGGGTCGTGATGGTTACAGTGGATCCGGCCCGGGATACCCCAGAGGTCCTCGCGGCGTATGTGCCTTATTTCGACGCCGCGTTCACCGGCGTGACCGGGAAGTTCATCGATGTCCTCGGCTTTGCCCGCAGCTTTAACGCGCCGTTTAGGAAGGTGACGGCCTCCGATGGGACCTACCAGCTCGATCACAGCGCGAATGTCGCCCTGATTAACCCGAGAGGCCATTATCACGGTTTTTTCAAGGCGCCCCTCGATCTGGCCAAGGCAAAGGTGACCTACCGCTCGGCTCGCCACCTCTGGGAGAAGTAATGTTATGAGTGGTGCACTGATTCTCGTCGACGGTTCGTCCTACCTGTTCCGCGCTTACCACGCACTCCCTGCGCTGACCAACTCCAAGGGCTTGAACACGGGTGCGGCGAAGGGCGTTGTCGGGATGATCCGTAAGCTGGTCGCCGACTATCCGGGTGACCAGGTGGTTGTGGTCTTTGATGCCAAAGGTCCGACCTTCCGCAACGATATTTACGCAGAGTACAAAGCCAACCGGCCCCCCATGCCGGATGAACTTCGGGAGCAGATTGAACCCATCCACGCCATTATCCGGGCGATGGGGCTCCCGCTGGTCTGTGTTACGGGTGTTGAAGCAGACGATGTCATCGGTACGTTGGCGGTAGATGCGGCCGCGCGCCGCCAGTCCGTGGTGATATCCACTGGGGACAAGGATATGGCGCAGTTAGTCAACGACCATGTCACGCTGGTGAACACGATGACCAATACGACCATGGATCGTGAGGGTGTTGTTGAAAAATTCGGTGTGCCACCCGAGCTGATCATTGATTTACTTGCCCTGCAGGGCGACAAGGTGGACAACATTCCGGGTGTTCCCGGCGTGGGGGAAAAGACGGCTCTGGCACTTATCCAGACGCTCGGTGGTATAGACGCCATCTACGCCAGCATCGACAAGGTGGCGGCGGTGCCGGTCAGGGGGGCTCAGAAACTAGGTGCCAAACTCACAGAGCACAGGTCGTCCGCCGAACTGTCCTATCGGTTGGCCACGATCAAAACAGATTGCGCCCTCGAGCTGGACGAGGGAGACCTGCTGGCTGTGGCAGCCGATCAACAGGCCTTGACCGACTGGTACAGGGAGCTGGAATTCAAGAGCTGGCTGTCGGCGGCCCTTTCAGGTACTGACGCGGCCAGTCCAGAGCGGGCAGAAGCGTCGGCGCCGTGCGCCCCCGATCTGGAGGTGGTAACGGTACTGAATGCCGAGCAGCTTGACGAGTGGGTGGCGGCGATCGCAGCTGCTCCGCTGTTCGCCTTTGATACGGAAACCACCAGCCTAAATTATATGCAGGCCGAGATTGTGGGTGTGGCCCTTGCGGTAGCGGAGGATAGGGCAGCTTATATACCCGTTGCCCATGATTATCCCGGCGCGCCCGAGCAGCTTGATCGGGACACAGTTTTATCCCGGCTGCGTCCATTCCTGGAGGATTCCGAGCGCGGGAAAGTGGGTCAGAACCTGAAATACGATGCCAACGTCCTCGCCAATTACGGCATACGGCTACGTGGCATAGCCCATGACTCCATGCTGGAGTCCTATATTCTTGACGCGAGCGGAAGCCGGCATGACATGGACACGCTGGCACTGAAATATCTTGGTGAAAAAACAACCCGCTTTGAAGATGTGGCTGGCAAGGGTGCGAAGCAGCTCACTTTCAATGCGGTCGCGCTTGAACAGGCCGCTCCCTACGCAGCTGAAGATGCGGCGGTTACCCTGAAGCTCCACCACGCCCTGTGGCCACGACTCCAGTCTGAGTCGCGACTGGAAGCCCTTTACCGCACTGTAGAGATGCCGCTTGTCCCGGTCTTGTCCCGGATTGAACGCAATGGCACCTGGGTGGATCGCCAGCGCCTGGTGGATCATAGCTACGAGCTGGGAGAGCGAATGGTCGCCCTAGAGCAGCGTGCCCATGAGCTGGCAGGACAGCAATTTAATTTGGGGTCACCCAAGCAGCTGGGCGAAATTCTTTTTCAGAAGCTCGAACTTCCTGTCTTGAAAAAAACGCCCAAAGGGGCACCCTCAACTGCCGAGGAGGTGCTCGCTGAGCTGGCGCTCGATTACCCACTGCCCGCGGTGCTCATGGAATATCGGAGTCTGAGCAAACTGCGCTCCACCTACACCGACCGACTTCCGGAGATGATTGACCCGCATACAGGGCGGGTCCATACCTCCTATCACCAAGCGGTCACTGCGACCGGGCGGTTATCTTCCTCTGATCCGAACCTGCAGAACATTCCGATCCGAACAGAGGAGGGGCGGCGTATTCGGCAGGCGTTCTGCGCACCACCGGGGCGTCGCATAGTCGCTGCGGATTACTCCCAGATAGAGCTGCGTATCATGGCCCATTTGTCCCAGGACCCGGGATTGTTGGGAGCCTTCGCTGCCAGCCTCGATGTGCACAGTGCCACAGCGGCCGAGGTTTTTGGTGTCGCGCTGGAAGAGGTATCAAGTGATCAGCGAAGAAAGGCCAAAGCCATCAACTTTGGCCTGATTTATGGCATGTCAGCGTTTGGATTGGCGCGCCAGCTGCAGCTGGGGCGCCACGAGGCCCAAGCCTACATAGACCGCTATTTCGAGCGTTATCCTGGCGTAGCAGACTACATGACGGCCACCCGCGAACTGGCACATGCCCAGGGTTATGTTGAGACCCTGCTGGGTCGCAGGCTCTATCTCCCGGAAATCAACGCCCGCAACAAGCAGCGGCAGATGGCTGCGGAACGCACGGCCATCAACGCCCCGATGCAGGGCACGGCGGCGGACGTTATAAAGCTGGCAATGGTCGCGGTTGATCGCTGGCTTTCGGAGCAGGCCATCGACGCACTAATGATTATGCAGGTTCATGATGAACTGGTCTTTGAGGTGGGTGAGGCACAAGCCGAGGAGCTGGTGATCAAGCTGCCCGAGCTGATGGCCGGTGTTGTGACACTCGATGTGCCCCTTATTGTTGAGGCGGGCGTGGGCAACAACTGGGATGAGGCTCATTGATCGAAGGGGGGAGTCTCAGGTTCCAGCACCGAGGCATCCGTGAGCCACGTATTGAGCTGCTTGCGCAATTCGGGCAGCCCGTCTCCTTTTAACGAGGAAAAACACTGCGCGCTCACGAGTTCGCCAAATTCCAGCAGTCGGGCCTGGACGCCGAGCAGCGTGGATTTTGCCGGTCCGCGCTTGAGTTTGTCGGCTTTGGTAAGCAGGACATGAACGGGCATTTGCGCTGTGGCCGCCCACCCAATCATTTGCTCATCGGCGTCGGTCATAGGGTGCCGGATATCCATCAGCAGTATCAGGCCGCGAAGGCTTTCACGACGTTGCAGATAGGCCGCCATGTGGCGGTTCCATTCGCGCTTCATCTTTAATGGCACCTTGGCGTAACCATAGCCGGGAAGATCCACCAGTCGCTGGTTCTCGCTGAGTGAAAAAAAATTGATCAGCTGGGTTCGTCCAGGCGTTCGGCTGGTTCTGGCAAGCTTCCGGTTGCCCGTCAGGGTGTTAATCGCGCTGGACTTACCGGCATTGGAGCGACCTGCGAATGCGACCTCAGAACCCAGGTCAGCAGGCGCATTGCTGAGCTGGCTGGCGCTCTGTAAAAACGTGGCGGCGCGGAAATCGATGCGCTGGAGGGTCGTTTCGGGTTTGCAATCAGTGGCCATCGTTGGCTTTTGTCCCGGGGGGGTGTTTGTCTATAATGCCACGCGCTCTTCCCTGCGGCACACATCAGGCTCAGGATGGACGAATAGCCATGGCGACTATTGCCAGATTACAGACTGAGGAATTGTTATGAACCAAATGAAAGTACTGCGGCATGTGGCTGCACCGGTTATGTTGATTGTCGCGGGAGCAGCGGCGCCTGGGTTGGCCGAGCCCAATATGGACAAATACGCCAAGTCCTGCGCCATGTGCCATGTGTCCGGTGCTGCTGGAGCGCCGAAAACCCATGATGTGGCAGCATGGGAGCCGCGCATGGCCAAGGGTATGGAGGTGTTGGTTGCTTCAGTTAAAAATGGTCTGAATGCAATGCCCCCCACGGGCCTTTGTGCAGACTGCACCGATGAGGAATACGCAGCACTGATTACGTACATGGCCTCCCCAGAGTAAGATCAACAGCAACCCCTATTTGGAATGTTCAATATGATGAGGATAATCGCGACAGCAGCCCTGACGTGCATGGTATCCATGGCTCAGGCTGCCGACCTTCTGCAAGGTGACGCGGCTGCCGGGGAAGCCAAGGCGGTCACCTGCGGTGCCTGCCATGGTGCTGACGGCAATAGCGTCGTGCCCAGCTTCCCCAAGCTGGCCGGCCTCGGAGAAAAATATTTGCTCAAGCAGATGCAGGATATCCGTGACGGGCGTCGAATGGTGCCCACTATGGCTGGGCAGGTAGACAACATGTCAGATCAGGACCTCGCCGATATTGCAGCGTTTTATGACAGCAAGGCCCGCTCCTACGAGCTGGCCGATGCCGATTTGGTCGAGTTGGGTCGAAAGGTGTACATGTCGGGCATTATGGAGCGTAAAGTCGCGGCGTGTTCTGGCTGCCACAGCCCCACAGGGAAAGGCAACAGCCCGGGCGGCTTCCCCGGTCTGGCGGGACAGCATCCCGATTACATCGCGGCCCAGCTGAAGATGTTTCGCAAAGGCTATGAGGACCCCGCAGGACGGACTAACGATGGGGATACCAAGATCATGCGGACCACGGCCTTTGAGCTCAGTGATCTGGAGATCGAGGCGGTTGCCAGCTACGCCGCGGGCCTGAGATAAGCGATGGGGGCCGGAACTACCGGTTCCCCATCGAGTCCAACCCTTGGTAGGCTAGTGGCGAGAGCCTTCCATACGGGCAATACCGTCCGTCTGAACCCGAGCGCCGCGGAGTCGTCTATGGAGTTATCAATGCGAAAAATGATCTGGGCGATTTTTGCTGCGCTGGTTGTTGTGGCCGGGGGGGCTCGGGCAGAGGCGGAGTGGTTGGAGGGTGAGCACTACACAGTAGTCAACCCGGCCGTGCGTGTGGGCCCCACTGACCAGGTGATTGTCACCGAGTTTTTTTGGTATGGCTGCGGACACTGCTACACCTTCGAGCCCATGCTGCAGGCGTGGAAGCAAACCCTACCCGAGGGGTCCAGACTCCAGCCGTCACCGGCAATGTGGAACGACGGCATGAAGCTGCACGCCAAGGCTTACTTTACAGCCGAGACGCTGGGGGTTCTCGAGCCCATGCACAGCGTGATTTTCAAGGCCATGCACGTGGACCGCAACCGCTTGGCATCAAAAGGAGCAATTCGTGAGCTCTTCGTGGCCAATGGTATAGCGGGCTCCGATTTTGACAGGGCCTTCGACTCTTTTGGCGTTAACAGCCAGGTTAACCAGGCCGAGGCCCGGGCCCGGTCTGCAAAAATATCAGGGACACCGTCCGTTCTGGTTAACGGCAAGTTCTTGATTGAGGCCCGAAAGGCCGGCAGCCAGGCAAATATGCTCAAGATTGCCGAGTATCTCGTGCAGCAGGAACTCGCCGGTAAGTCTTAGCACCAGCGAATTACGCTCGCTTGGCCAGGGGTAGCGCTGAGTGGGTGATAACCTTTCTCAGCTCAAAACTTGAATGCACACCGGTCACGCCGGGAATGCGGGTTAGCTTGCCCAGCAGAAATTGTTCATAGTGGACCATATCGGCCACTACAGCCTTGATCAGGTAGTCGGCACTTTGGCCTGTGACGACTGAGCACGCCACCACTTCAGGGAAGTTCACTACCGCATCCTCAAAGGCTTCAAAGCGATCGGGGGTGTGTCGGTCCATGGTAATGCCAATGTGTGCCGTCAGCGCTAGCCCAAGCTTGGTTTGGTCCAGCAAGGTGACGCGCTCCAAAATAACCCCTGCGGCTTCCAGTCGTTTTACGCGCCGCGCACAAGGGGTCGGGGTCAGGCCGACGCGATCTGCCAGATCGAGGTTACTCAGGCCCGCATTACGTTGCAGTATGTCGAGGATTTTAAGATCAGTACGATCTAGCTCCAAATCGGCCATATTAGATATATTCACCAATAAAAGTATTAAAGTTAGTGACTTATACCATAAAATAGCCCTAATAATTGTGTTTTTAGTGAAAAAGGCCATGTCGGGCACGCTACACTGGAGGGCGTCGACATGTGGAGTCCTTTGGTATGGAGCCCAACACAACCCCGGGGTTTGATGCGGGTAAATATCGTGCCTTTGCCCCAGTGCCCAAACCAGATCGGCGCTGGCCAGATCGTGTTATCGATCGCGCCCCCGAATGGTGCTCAGTTGACCTGCGGGACGGCAACCAGGCGCTGGTTGAGCCCATGAACGCGCAGCAGAAGCTGCGCCTCTGGGAGCAACTGGTTGCAATTGGCTTCAAGACCATCGAAGTGGGTTTTCCCTCCGCGTCCAGCCATGACTATGATTTTCTGCGTAAGCTGATAGATGAGCAGCGTATTCCAGACCATGTCACGGTCCAGGTGCTGGTTCAGGCCCGTGCCGAACTGATCAGCAAAACCTTCCAGGCCCTTAAGGGGGTGAAGCGCGCCGTAGTGCACTTTTATAACTCCACCTCCACCGTACAGCGACGGGATGTATTCAAGCTGGATCGCGACGGAATTGTTGATATTGCCGTGCAGGGCGCCACGCTCGTCAAGTCAGAGGCGGTGCAACACCCCGAGACCGAGTGGATTTTTGAATACAGCCCCGAGAGCTTCACGGGTACCGAACTGGATTTTGCCGTTGAGATCTGCGACGCCGTCAATGCGGTACTGGAACCAACGCCGGAGCGGCCCGTCATCATCAATCTTCCGGCTACAGTCGAGATGAGTACACCCAACATCTATGCCGACCAAATAGAGTGGTTTTGTGATCACGTTGCCAACCGGGAGGCGTTGATGATCTCGCTGCACACCCACAACGACCGAGGGTGTGCCGTGGCCGCTGCCGAGCTCGGGGTTATGGCGGGGGCTGATCGCGTGGAAGGCACCTTGATGGGCAATGGCGAGCGCACGGGCAATATGGACATCGTGACGATGGCCATGAATCTCTACAGCCAGGGCATTGCTCCGGGCCTGTGCTTTGACAACATGGATGCCATCATCGCCACAGTTAGGGAATGCACCCAGCTGCCGATTCATCCCCGCCACCCCTATGCCGGGGAGTTGGTATTCACCGCATTTTCGGGCAGCCACCAGGATGCCATCAATAAATGTCTCGCGCGCAGGGGCACCCAGGACCCATGGGACGTGGCCTACCTCCCCATTGACCCGAGGGATATCGGACGAACCTATCAGGAGGTCATCAGGATCAATAGTCAGTCGGGTAAAGGCGGCGTAGCTTACGTGCTGAACCGGGATTACGGCTACGATCTGCCCCGGTGGTTGCAAATTGATTTTAGCTCCGCGGTGCAGCGCCTTGCAGAGGAGAGTGAGGCCGAGGTGGCTTCAGACCAGATACACCAGCTTTTTACTGATACCTACCTGCAGGTCGCCGGCGCATGGACCCTTGATCGTTATGAGGTTGTAAAGGAGGGTGCGGAGCACGAGTTATCTGCGGTGATTGCCTTCTCAGGAGGAGAGACGCGAATACGGGGTAGGGGCGCTGGTGTGCTGGATGCCTTTATCGACGCCATGGAACGCCTGACGGGGAAGACCATGGTCCTTGTTGAGTACAGCGAGCATACCCTTGGCAAGAGCAGCGATGCCGAGGCGGTATGCTACGTCCAGGTGAACTTGGACGGCGAGCGCCCCTGCGGTGTGGGCAGGAGTCACGATATTGTTCAGGCCACCCTGAATGCCGTTTTGTCGGCACTTCAGGGCCATTGCGACATAGCGGAGGACGCCGCCTGAGCTTTGTATTCCAAGCCGCGTGATATCTGTGTCACACTGAGGTAAGCGATTGCGCCTTTAGCTGACAGCAAGTAACTATGGCCAAGCCAGAAATGAAAAACCCGCTCTATGACGCGTTGGGATTCCAGTCCAAGGCGCGGTTTTGGCGCGGCCTGCTGAGCAGCGATGTGGGCTCCAAGTCAGGCCTTGATCCGGAAGACGTGCATCTGGAGCGGCGTCTTGTCCTGTACCGCCTGATGCTCTTTATTATGCTGGCTGCCTCGGGCACCGTTTTGGTGGAGACGATATTCGCCAACTCACAAACCGGCAGCCTGGTGTTCTTCGCCAGCCTGGTCACGCTGCTTCTGGCCTGCGTTGCCGTCCAGATCTATCTGCAAAACAGCACTTTCTTACCCCCCGTTATTGCACTGACACTGACCATCAGCACGGTGATCTGGGCGGTCAGTGCCGGGGCCCGCCAGCAGGACTTGTGGCTTTTCCCTCTTGTGATGGCTCTCAGCGCATTGCTGCCGCTCAGGGCAGCACTGGTGGGTGGCCTTGTCACGATCGTGACGTTGGTTTTGGTGCAGGGGGCGCAGGAATTGGGCCAGCAGATGGCAAAAAATGCAGCGCTCTTTTCCACTTGGCTTTTTAGCCTTGCGATTATGCAGCTCTTGACGCGCCAGACCGACCAACTGGCTGACCTCGCGCTCACTGATCCGCTGACGGGTGCTTTCAATCGCCGCTACCTGTTACCACAAACGCGGCGTCATCTTGCTGATTATCAGCGCTACGCACGCTTGTCGACGCTTTTGCTTATCGATATAGACTACTTCAAGAGCATCAATGACGAGATGGGGCACGTGCAGGGAGATCGAGTCCTCAAAGCCCTGGTGGAGTTGATCGAGAGCCGGATTCGTGGCGTAGATATGCTGTTTCGGCTGGGTGGCGAGGAGTTTGTCGTGCTGCTCAGCGAGGTCGGCGCTCAAACGGCCCGAAAAATAGCCGAGGAATTGCGCACCAGGATTGCATCTCAGGAGGTAATCCCGGGACGGCGTGTCACCGTCAGCATAGGGGTCTGCGATGTTACAGGGGTTGATTCTGCGGAAGATTGGTTGGAGCACGTGGATCAGGCAATGTACGAGGCGAAGCGCATGGGCCGTGACCAGGTTCACGTCGATAGTCTTCCACCGCGGGATCCCTCGGGTGTTGCGGGCTCCATGGCCATGTGGCGTTAGGCGGCTAGCGCTCGTCGCTCTGCTGCTGACCCAGGCGGGCTGCTCCAGCACCACGTTCTTCTACAACCGTCTCGATACCCTTATTAACTGGTACGTAGACGATTACGTCACGCTCACACCTGAACAGCGTACAGAATTTGACCAGCAGTTGGATGCCCTGCTGGACTGGCATCGACGGGAGGAACTACCTCGTTACGCCGCACTGTTGGCTGGGTTTGAAAATGATCTCGATCCCGAATTGAACGAGGCTGCTGTTGAGCGCCTGTTTGTAGCGCTTTCGGAGGCTGCCGACCGACTTGAAATTCGCACCCTTGATTTGATGATAAATTTTGGTGCCGCACTGACGCCGGAGCAGCGACTTGAGTTTATGGCAGGTTTGCAGCGCGAACAGGACGAGCAGCGTGAGGCGTTACTGACGCGAACCGACGCTGAATACAGGGACGATGTGCGCGAGCGTTTGGCTGACAACCTGGCCCGATTTTTGGGCAGGTTAACCCAGGAACAGAAAGCACTCATTGCAGATCAGGTCCTGGAATATCGTCGTTTGGACGGGCCCTGGCTGGCTGACAGGGACCAGTGGCTGATGCAGCTGGAGGCCATTATTGTGCAGGATGATCCCGATTGGTCAGCACAGGTATGGGCGGTTCTTGAGGGGCGTGAAGCCAGTCGTTCTGCCGACTATCGGCTGGTGTTTGATAACAACAGCCGCGTGTCCCGTGACGTCTTTAGGGACGTCATTAATCAGAGAACAGCTAAACAGGATCAGCGGCTGCGCCGCAAAGTAAACGATTATCGCGAGGACTTTGTCGCCCTTACAGCCCAGGCAGACAAGCGGTCAATCAAGCAGTGACAAATCTCTGACCGCGCCTTTATCAGCACTGGTGACCATTCGCGCGTACACTTTCAGTGCCGCACTGACCTTTCTGGGCCTGGTTGCCCGGGGCTGCCAAGGTCGCTCCCCTGCCGTCATTGCCAAACGTCGGGCCGACAGGGTCTCCGAATCGAGCGCGACGTTGATGCGCCGGTTGGGGATGTCAATTTCAATGGTGTCACCCGGTTCCACCAGGGCAATCGCGCCGCCGGCTGCAGCCTCGGGTGATACGTGTCCAATGGACAGTCCCGATGTGCCGCCCGAGAACCGGCCATCGGTGACCAGCGCACAGGCCTTCCCCAGCCCCTTGGACTTCAGGTAGCTGGTCGGGTAGAGCATCTCCTGCATGCCCGGCCCGCCCCGTGGCCCCTCATAACGAATTACCACCACGGCGCCTGCCGCCACACGGTCTTCAAGAATATCGGCCACCGCCGACTCCTGGCTTTCACAGATATGTGCGGGCCCGGTGAAGGTGAGGACGCTGTCGTCAACGCCGGCTGTTTTGACCACACACCCGTCCTCGGCGATATTCCCAAACAGCACGGCCAGCCCCCCCTCCTGGGAATAGGCATGCTCAACATCACGCACGCAGCCACCGGCACGATCCAGGTCGAGGCTGGGCCATCGTGTGTCCTGGCTGAAAGCCTGTTGGGTGGGTATGCCGCCAGGACCGGCTGCGAACATCGTGTGGGCGTCTTTGTTGTCTGTCGCACCAATGTCCCAAGCTGCCAGCGCGTCCGCAATTGTCCCGCTGTGTACCGTGCGCGCCGAGGTATCAATCAGTCCTCCTCGCGCCAACTCACCCAGGATGGCCATGACGCCACCGGCCCTGTGAACATCCTCCATATGATAGAGCGGGGTGCTCGGCGCCACCTTGCACAGCTGGGGCACCCTGCGACTCAATACATCGATGTCGGCCATGGAGAAGTCCACGCCTGCTTCCTGGGCGGCCGCCAGTAGATGCAGGATGGTGTTGGTCGATCCGCCCATGGCGACATCGAGACACATCGCGTTCTCAAAGGCGGTTCGGTTGGCAATAGTACGGGGTAGCGCCGATTCGTCGTCCTGCTCGTACCAGCGTCTTGCAAGTTCAACCGACACACGGCCAGCGCGTCGAAACAGGGCCTCCCGATCGGCGTGGGTTGCGAGGAGCGAGCCGTTGCCCGGGAGGCTCAAGCCAAGTGCCTCTGTCAGGCAATTCATCGAATTGGCAGTAAACATGCCGGAGCAGGAGCCACAGGTCGGGCAGGCCGACCGTTCATAGGCTTCCACGGTGGCGTCATCGGCCGTCTCATCGGCGGCAATGACCATGGCATCGACGAGGTCCAGCTTGTTTTCAGAGAGCTTGGTTTTGCCGGCTTCCATCGGGCCGCCAGAGACAAATACACACGGGATATTCAGGCGCATGGCGGCGTTCAGCATGCCCGGCGTAATTTTGTCACAGTTCGAAATACAGACCATGGCGTCAGCACAATGGGCGTTGACCATGTACTCCACAGAGTCGGCGATGATGTCCCGGGACGGCAGGCTGTAGAGCATCCCGTCGTGACCCATGGCGATTCCATCATCCACCGCGATGGTATTGAACTCCTTGGCAACACCCCCCGCCGCCTCGATTTCACGCGCAACCAGTTGACCCAGGTCCTTGAGATGCACATGGCCAGGAACAAATTGGGTAAATGAATTCACCACCGCGATAATCGGTTTTTCGAAGTCGCTATCGGTCATACCGGTGGCGCGCCAGAGGGCGCGGGCACCGGCCATATTGCGACCGGCCGTTGAGGTCTTGGATCTGTACTGGGGCATGCTGTGTTCTCCCGGGTCGGGGCGGAAGTCTACCAGCTCGGCATCGCTAGTCGAGTTGTCTAATCAGTACTTTCGAGTTGCGTTGCAGGTTATACAGCTGTTGTCGTGACTTGGGCAGATCTTCGAGTGTGGAAACTTCAAAGCCCTGCTCGAGAAACCAGTGGGTAGTTTGCGTTGTGAGCACGAACAGCGACTGAATGGCCATTTGCGCGGCTTGCTCAGCCAGCAGCGCGAGCAGATGCGTGCCCCGGCCACCCCCTCGATAGTCTGGGTGGGTGGCGATGCAGGCCACCTCCGCCATGGTCAAGCAGTCAGATGGATAGAGTGCAGCGCAGGCGACAACACGGCCATCGCGCTCCAGCACGGTGAAATTATTGATTTCCTGCTCCAGACGCTCCCGAGAGCGGCGCACCAGCACGCCACTATCTTCAAGGGGCTGAACCAGTTCCAGAACGCCTGCAATATCATCGATAGTTGCGGGGCGGTGCTGTTCAAAGGGGGCCTGACTTACCAGAGTCCCCGCGCCATCGTGGGTGAATAGCTCGTCAATCAGGGCACCGTTACGCTCATAGCTGAGTAGATGAACGCGATTGACGCCCTGCTCACAGGCGCGGCAAGCGGCATCGCGCCGCGTGGCTTGCTGGGGGTCAGTGAAATTCAATTCCCGTGCGGCGGCGACGGTGCACTGGCGCAGAAGTGAGCCGTCGGCATCACACAATCCTTCTGCCGAGTCCATGATGATGAGCTTATCTGCGCCAAGGGCAACGGCTGCTGCAGTGGCCACCTCGTCCGAGCTGAGGTTGAAGACTTCGCCTGTGGGCGAAAACCCAAGTGGGGACAGGAGCACGATGGCCTGGTTATCGAGTGCTCCAGCCATACCCACGGCGTCGAGTCGACGGACAGCCCCGGTAAATAGGAAGTCCACACCACCGACCACGCCCACGGGTCTCGCAGTGACGTAGTTGCCGCTCACCACGCGCAGGCGAGCACCCCGCATGGGTGAGTCAGGCAGCCCCTGCGATAGCTGGCTTTCCAGCTGCAGGCGCTGGGTTGCGGCGACATCCCGCACGACGCCCAGGACTTCTGCATTGGTGACTCGAATGCCCTCGTGCAATTGGCTGGTGATCCCAAGCGCTTCAAGTGCCTGTTCCACTTCGCTGCGGGTTGCATGGACAAGTACCAGGCGTACACCCAGAAGGTGCAGCAGCGCGAGGTCGTGAATGACGTTACTGAACTGGACGCTGTCGAGGGCGCCGTTGCCCAGATAGATCACAAAGGTCCGGCCCCGATGGGCTCGGATGTAGGGACCGGTGTGTCGGAACCAGTCTATGTGATCTCCTGACGGCGCCACGTCGCTTGCCTCGTCTATTCGTTACCAGTAAAGGGGCGAAGATTACCTGAAAGGGTGCAGCGGAATCTCGGCAATTGTTGGCTGCACGCGTTACAGGCAGTGGTGCACGATAAGTTGCTTCAACATGTCAATACCGGGGCGCAGTTGGTTCAGTGGCATGTATTCGTCGGGCTGGTGGGCGACATCAATGCAGCCGGGTCCCATAACGATGGTGTCCAGTCCAAGGCGCTGGAGGAACGGCGCTTCGGTGGCAAAATTGACCGCGCCGGCCGGTTGTCCCGCGACCATTTCCGCAGCCCGGACGGCAGGGCTCTCGGCTGCTTGTTCGAAAGCGGGTACGGGCTCCACCAGCCGGTACATCTCAATTTCGATACCCTGGGCTTCGGCGAGTTCGCCCAGGCGTTGATTCAGAACGCGTTCAATCTCGGTGTGAGCCAACCCGGGCACCATTCGGACATCAAAACTGAATTCCAACTCGCCGCAGATTCTGTTGGGGCTATCGCCGCCGTGGAGGCATCCGAAGTTAATGGTAGGTGACGGGACCGCCAGCAGTTCGCAGTGGTAACTCCGGGCCAGTTCCTTACGGTAGCAATCGAACAGAGCCAGCAGTTCGGGGACAACATCAATAACATTTCTTCCCAGCGAAGGGTCGGAGGAATGACCACTGCGCCCCCGCAGCCGCACGCCCTGCATCATGATGCCTTTGTGCAGTCGCACGGGCTGGAGATCAGTAGGCTCTCCGATTATTGCTGCACTGGCACCCTGAAGTGCATCGATGGGCAGCTCCCTCGCGCCGCGCATGGTGCTCTCTTCATCGGCTGTCGCCAGCAGGTAGAGAGGGGCTCGCAGGTCCGCGGGATCGATCTCGGCGACAGCCGCCAGAGCGACGGGGAAAAACCCTTTCATATCGGTACTGCCCAGCCCAAACAGCCCGCCGTCGCGCTCTACCAGCTGCAGTGGATCGGACTGCCAGCGGCCCTCGTCGAAAGGCACGGTGTCGGTGTGTCCCGAGAGCACCAGGCCGCCTGCGCACCCATCAGTCGGGCGCTCGGGCCCCAGTCGGGCAATGAGGTTGGCCTTGCCTGCGGGACCGGGATGGAGGGGTAGGAGCTGCACTTCGAAGCCCAGGCTGTCGGTAAATCCCGCCAGTTTGTCTATGACGCCCCTGTTGGATGTATCCCAGCGTGGGTCCGGCGAACTCACCGAAGGTACCGCGACGAGTTGGCGCAGCTGCTGTACGACCTGTTGCTCGGTTGTGGGCATGGCTCAGTATTCCTGACGGCGTTCCCAAGCCTAACCCAAAAATTACGCGATCAGTCGGCTGGTAGACGGTGACAGGGCGGCTCGAGAGCGTAAACTGCAGCAATGGATGATTGTCTGCAAATACCGCCGGAAACTCGGCTTGATGTTGTCAGCCTCGCCGAGGGGTTGACGCGAGCCGGACGGCTCTCCGCAAAAAACCTGGTTCGACTGAAGTCGGTTACGGGCACGCGTGTGCACCCCCTGATTTTTCTCGCCGAGCAAAAGCTGCCGGATTTCAGTGCCCCCGATGAGGTATTGGACATGCCCGCGCTGCTCGAGTTCTTATCAAAGCAGACCGGCCAATCGGTGGTGGATATTGACCCATTGAAGATTGACACCCGTGCCATTGCCGAGGTGATGTCGGAGGGATTCGCTGAGCGCCACCAGATCTTGGCCGTTGCTGTCAATGAGCAGGCGGTGACCGTGGCGAGTGCCGAGCCCTGGGTTACGCTCTGGGAAAAAGACCTGGAGCACGTGACACGATTGCCGGTGCGGCGGGTTCTGGCGGATCCCCGGGATATTACCCGGCACACGAAAGAATTTTATGCCATGGCACGCTCTGTGCAGGGTGCCCGGGCGCTGTCGCGGGGCGAGGGCGGCAAACTGGCCAATCTCGAGGCCATGGTGCAGCTCGGCGGCAAGTCCGAACCGGACGCCAATGACCAGCACATCGTCAGTGTTGTGGACTGGTTGCTGCAATATGCATTCGAGCAGCGTGCCAGTGATATCCACATCGAGCCGCGCCGTGATTTGGGCAATGTCCGCTTTCGCATCGATGGTGTCCTGCACCAGGTATATGAACTGCCATCGGCTGTCGCTTCTGCAGTGACCAGCCGCTTCAAAATCCTGGCTCGCCTGGACGTTGCGGAAAAGCGCCGACCCCAGGACGGCAGGCTCAAGACACGGACTCCCGATGGCAATGAGGTGGAGCTCCGCCTATCCACCCTGCCGACGGCCTTTGGCGAAAAGCTCGTGATGCGTATCTTTGATCCCGATGTTCTGCTGAAGAGTTTTGAAGAATTGGGCCTGCGCGGTGATGACTACAGTCGATGGCAAAGCATGATTGAGCAGGGTACGGGCATCGTCCTGGTGACCGGCCCAACAGGCTCGGGCAAGACCACGACGCTGTACTCGACGCTGCGCCGGTTGGCCACTTCCGATGTCAATGTCTGTACGATTGAAGACCCCATAGAGATGGTTGAGCCAGCCTTCAACCAAATGCAGGTTAACCCCGGAATTGACCTCGATTTTGCCTCCGGTGTGCGCGCGCTGATGCGTCAGGATCCCGATATCATCATGGTCGGGGAGATCCGTGATCTGGAAACCGCGAATATGGCGATTCAGGCGGCCCTCACGGGCCACCTGGTTTTGAGTACCCTGCACACCAATGACTCCCCCGGCGCTATTTCCCGTTTGGTTGAGCTGGGCGTGCCCGCCTTCCTGATCCGGGCTACGGTGAGGGGTGTGATGTCGCAGCGCCTGGTCAGGACGTTGTGTTCAAGCTGCAAACAGTTGCAGCCCGCCGATGCAGGGGACTGGCAGACGCTGGTTGCTGACTACCCCACGGCCATGCCTCCGGAGCTCTATCGACCGGTGGGTTGTAAAGCGTGCAGGGATACCGGATATCGTGGGCGAGAGGGCATTTACGAGGTTTTGGTCGCCGATCCGGGTGTTCAGGCCGTGATCACCGAGCGCCACGATATTCGCAAGATACGTCAGGCATCGGTCGCTGCGGGTATGGTGCCCCTGCGGGTGGCGGGTGCGGAAAAAGTGGCCCGCGGCGAGACCACCCTCGAAGAGGTGATGCGCGTAGCGCCGGCCATTGATGACTGAGCGCCTACGGGTGCCGCCGTCGCTGGGCACCACACTTGAAAAAAGCTGGACATTGGTGTCCGGGCAGATCAGCGCCGAGGCGCAGCGGGTACTGCGCGAGGGCCTGGATGCTCACCATTGGACGGCAGATTTTGACCGCCTTCTGGCAACCAGCGAGTTCTTTCGCGATCAATTCCTGCGGCATACCGACTGGGTAGTGGAAGAAGTGGTTCAGGGCCGGCTTTTCCAGCCTTCGGGTCTGACCCCCGACGCCTGGCGGCAATCCCTCGAAGCACTGCTTCCGGACACATCTGATGAGGCAGGTGTGATGTGTGCCCTGCGGGTATTCCGCAATCGACACATGTTGCGCATTGTTGCCTGCGAGTTGACAGGTCGAGTTGAGCTTGAAGATACCTTCCGCGACCTGACCGCCCTCGCCGATACAGCGATTCAGTTCGCTGTGGGCTGGGCGACTGACCAACTGGCGGGGCGCTTTGGGCAGCCCACAGGGGAGTGGTCTGGGGATCCCCAGGAATTGATTGTGTTGGGGATGGGTAAGCTGGGAGGTTGCGAGCTGAACCTGTCTTCTGACGTAGATCTCATTTATTGCTACCCCGAAGGGGGTAACACTGTGGGGGGGCGAAAAAGCCTGAGTAATCAGGAGTTTTTTATTCGGGTTGGCCAGCAGGTGATCAAACTCCTCGATGCCAAGACGGTTGATGGGTTTGTCTTTCGCGTGGACATGCGACTGCGGCCTTTTGGCAGTAGCGGCCCGCTGGCTGTCAATTTCAATGCGCTGGAAGTTTATTATCAGCAGCACGGCCGGGACTGGGAGCGCTACGCCATGATCAAATCCCGCGCTATTACCGGCTCCCCGGCGAACACAAAACCCCTTGCTGAGCTCAAGCGCGCCTTTGTCTACCGACGCTACACGGACTTCGGTGCACTGCACGCACTGCGGGACATGCGTGAGATGATTACTGCAGAGACGTTGCGGGCCGGTTTGCAGGGCAATATCAAGCGGGGTTATGGCGGCATTCGCGAAGTTGAGTTCATCGTCCAGTGCAAACAGTTGATTCATGGCGGGCGCAATCCACAGCTTCAGGTCAGGCCACTGCAAGCGGCATGCGAGCAGCTCGAGGCCCTGGGTTTCATCAGTGCGGAGGATCGACGTGGACTGGTCAGGGCGTATCGTTTTCTGAGGCGGCTGGAAAATATTTTGCAGGGCTTGGGAGATAACCAGACCCAGGAGCTGCCGACGGACCCGCTGACCCAGCAGCAGGTTGCATTTTTGATGGGCCAGGGGGATTGGTCGGATCTCGCCCTGATGATACAGGCCGCTCGGGATGAAGTGACGGGCTATTTCCGGGCTCTGGTTACCCTGCCTGATGGCGAAGCACCCGGTCTGGATGTGGTCACCGCACTGCAGTTTGCAGAGCTGGGCAGGGAAACTCTGGCGGCCCGGGGTTTTCGCGCGCCGGATGCCACCTGGGAGGCTATAGAAGGGCTGATGGTGGGGGGGCGGGTTCGTGCTGCCCAGACAGAGAGTCGCCAGCGACTTGAATTATTTCTGCCCCAGCTTGTCGCGGCGGCGGCCAAGACGGAAAACCCCGACCTGGCGCTTAACCGAACGCTGCCCTTTGCCAGCGCCGTGCTGCGGCGTAGTGCCTATCTCGTGATGATGAGCGAGCACCCCCAGGCGCTCGAAAACCTCGTCTTCCTCAATCTGGCGAGCCCCTGGATTGCACGCAAGCTTGCGGAACGCCCCGAGCTTGTTGAAGAACTTTTGCATGAGGACCGACTGTATAGCGCGCCTAACCGCCGGGAGATGGCGGCCCTTGTCCAGGAACAATTGTTGCGCGTTCCGGAGGAGGATCTTGAGCAGCAAATGCATGCCATGGCGCGCATCAAGGATGCGGTCGTGCTGCGTGTTGCGGCCAGCGAGTTACACGGCGCGCTGCCCCTGATGAAAGCCAGCGACAACCTCACCTATCTTGCGGAGGTCATGGTGGCGCAGGCCATTCACGTTGCCCGTGTCCAGCTGGTAGCCCGTCATGGGGAGCCTCAGGGTGATGATGTTGGCTTTGCCGTAATGGGTTATGGCAAGTTGGGCGGCATTGAGCTGGGCTATGGGTCCGACCTCGATATTGTCTTCGTTTACAGCGGGGCTGGTGGTGCAACAGCTGGTCCACGGGTGATCGACAACGTGCGTTTCTTTAACCGTCTCGCCCAGCGGGTGGTGCATGTACTGTCGACCAACGTTGCCCAGGGCAGTCTCTACGAAGTTGATCTGCGGCTGCGCCCCGACGGGGGCTCGGGCCTGCCCTGCGTCACTCTGGAAAGTTTTCGCAAATACCAGAATGAGTCAGCGTGGACGTGGGAACACCAGGCGTTGGTGCGAGCACGCCCCGTGGCCGGGACGGAGGCGCTTAGCCAGACACTTGAAACCCTGCGCCTAGAGGTGCTGTGCCAGGCTCGTGATCCAGACGACCTGCTTGACGCCGTGGTGAGTATGCGGCGCAGGATGTTCCAGGATGCCCATAGCAGGTTGCAGGGCGAGCCGGGTGAATTCGATATCAAGCGCGATCCTGGCGGTATCGTGGACATTGAATTTGTCGTCCAGTTTCTCGTGTTGCGCTTTGCTCGGGATAATCCGGAGCTCGCGAAGCCGACGGACGTGGTTAATCTTCTGGCAGCGCTTGCGGAACACCACTTGCTGTCAACGGAAGATGCCGACACACTGCGCACTGCCTATTTGACCTATCGTGCTGAAGTTCACCGGGCGGTGTTGAACGGCGTGGATCCGCTGGGCGAGCGGGCCAGCTTCTCGGGGCATTTGGCGGCCGTGAGTCGCATCAGGGATCGTATCCTGCCCGGTCTTGGGACGAACTGAAAAGGCACGCCCGGCGCACAAAAAGTGATGAAGAGGAAACAAAATGGACCTGTCAAAATTCAGCGGAAAAATTTGGCTCGACGGTGAGCTCGTGCCCTGGGGGGAGGCCAAGGTGCATGTCTTGACCCACACTTTCCACTACGGCTTGGGCGTTTTCGAGGGCGTTCGAGCGTACCAGACCCAGGACAGGGGAACCTGTATTTTTCGACTTGCCGAGCATACCGACCGACTGTTTCGCTCTGCCAAAATACTCCAGATGGATATGCCCTGGGACAAGGATGCGTTGAGCGCGGCACAGCGAGAGGTCGTTCGGGTGAACGGTCTGGAAGAAGGTTATATCCGGCCCATGTGTTTTCTTGGCTCCGAGGGGATGGGGCTGCGCGCGGATAACCTAAAGACCCACGTTATGGTCGCCGGGTGGCCTTGGCCGTCCTATATGGATCCCGAAGCCCGTGATCGTGGTATCGCCGTGCGCACGTCAAGCTATACCCGCCACCACGTGAACATTACGATGTGCAAGGCGAAGGCCAACGGCAACTACATCAACTCCATCCTCGCGCTGCGGGAGGCCATCGACAGTGGCTGTGAAGAAGCCCTCATGCTGGACAATGAGGGCTATGTCGCAGAGGGCAGCGGGGAGAACTTTTTTATGGTTCGCGATGGCATCCTGTACACCCCCGACCTGACGTCCTGTCTCGATGGAATAACCCGAAACGCCATTTTCAGGATTGCGGCGGATGAGGGCTACGAGATTCGTGAGAAGCGTATTACCCGGGACGAGGTCTACATCTGTGACGAAGCCTTCTTCACGGGCACCGCCGCCGAGGTTGTGCCGATTCGGGTGCTCGATGGCCGCACTATCGGTGCGGGATGCCGTGGGCCCATCACGGAGATTTTGCAGCGTATTTACCTCGAAACCGTTCGTGGCCAACAGACACGCTACGAGGGGTGGTTGACCCCGGTAACGGATTGAAAGCCAGGGAGGATTGATGGTGACTGGGACTGGACTCGACGCACTGCCATCGGGTGTTCGCTACCGCCAATGGCTGCCCAGAGGGGATGCCGTTGCAGCAGTATTAATTGTCCATGGGTTGGGTGAGCACAGTGGGCGGTACCAGCATGTGGCCGAGGCACTGGTCGCCCGGGGGTTTTTTGTCATTGCCCCCGATCATATCGGCCACGGTGAGTCCCCCGGTGAACGCGTCTTCGTATCCAGTTTTAATGACTATCTGGAGGGGGTGCGCGACTGCCGGCGGATTGTTGACGAGGCCTGTCCCGGGCTGCCCTGCTACATTCTCGGACATAGCATGGGCGGCTTGATTACGGCCCGCCTGCTACTCGAAGACCAGGCGCAGTATGGTGGGGCACTGCTCAGTGGGCCCGCCTTTGCCGCGGGTGAGCCGCCGCCGGCGCCGGTGCTCTGGGCCGGCCGGCTGCTCGCGAAATTGTGGCCGCGTATGGGCATGATGGCCCTCGACGGCGCAGGAGTAAGCCGGGATCCAAAGGTGGTCGCGGCCTACGAGGCTGATCCGCTGGTTAATCATGGCAAAGTGACGGCGGGCCTTGGTATCGCCATTTTTGACGCCATGGACGAGGTGATGGATCAGGCGGGGAACCTGACGCTACCCATGCTGATCATGCACGGTGGCGCCGACACCCTGGCGGCACCCGAGGGCTCTGAGGCATTCGCCCAAAAGGTCAAGGCAGAGGACCTGACGCTGCGGATCTTACCCGGGTTGTACCACGAGATTTTCAACGAGCCCGAGGGGGCGGAGATCATTGGCACCTACGCCGACTGGATCGAGGCCCGGCTGCCGTGATCCAGCGGGTTCTGGTCTGCGGCGCCGGCGGCCAGCTCGGTCGTGAGCTGCTGACCACCCGGCCCACTGTCGGGCCGTGTTTTGCCAGGGACCGCTCCGCCCTCGATATCACCAACATCGAACAGATTGAATCTGTTCTTGATGAGACCGGGGTGCAATGGGTTATCAACGCGGCCGCCTACACCGCGGTCGACGCGGCGGAGACCGACCCTGAGGCTGCCCGGGAGGGCAATGCGGTGGGTCCCCAGCGCCTCGCCCAGGCGTGTGCGACCCGGGGCGTCAGACTCTTGCATATCTCGACCGACTTTGTTTTCGATGGCACTAAAGGGCAGCCCTATTGTCCCGAGGACGACCCCAACCCCCTGGGCGTCTACGGGCGCACCAAGCTTGAGGGGGAGTGCGCCGTGGTGAGGGCCGGGGGCCGCCCGCTGGTGCTGCGCACTGGCTGGGTCTACTCAAAATACGGCGGTAATTTTGTTAAAACCATGCTGAGGCTGATGGCCGAGCGCGATCACCTGTCGGTGGTTGAGGACCAGGTGGGCACACCCACCTGGGCCAGGGGCCTGGCCCAGGCCTGCTGGGCCCTTATCGATCGACCGGATGCCGAGGGCATCTACCACTGGAGCGACGCCGGTGCCTGCAGTTGGTATGATTTTGCCCTGGCGATTCGCGAACAGGCACTGGCACTGGGGCTGTTGCAGGACGCCGCCGAGATTACACCAATCCCGGCGAGTAACTACCCGACACCGGCACGCCGGCCTCCCTACAGTGTGCTGGACAAATCCCGCATCCGCAGCGTGTTGGGCGCCGCTGGCCAGCACTGGCGAGCCCAGCTGGCGGCTATGCTCAACGAACTTAAACATATGGAAAACGCTGCCACATGACACGATCACTCCTGGTCACGGGTGCCGCTGGATTCATCGGCGCGAACTTCGTCTACCACTGGGCAGAGCATCATCCCGACGATACCCTGGTGGCCTACGATGCCCTCACCTACGCTGGCAACCGGGCCTCCCTGGCGCCCCTGGAGGACAGTGGCCAGCTGGTCTTTGTGCAGGGTGATATCTGCGACAGCGACAAGGTTCGCCAGACCATGGACCACTACGCGACCGACACGCTGGTGCATTTTGCCGCGGAGAGCCATGTCGATCGCTCGATCAGTGGGCCCGATGCGTTTATCCGGACCAATCTGGTGGGTACCCACACCCTGCTGGCCGCCGCCCGGGCGTGCTGGTTGCAGGGCTCCGGCCAACCCCACCGGTTTCACCACGTCTCCACCGACGAGGTTTATGGCTCCCTCGACCCAACCGCGCCGGCCTTTACCGAAGCCTTGCGCTACGAGCCCAACTCCCCGTATTCGGCGAGCAAGGCGGGGAGTGACCACCTGGTTCGTGCCTACCACCATACCTACGGCCTGAATGTCACGACCAGCAACTGCTCCAACAACTACGGACCCTTTCATTTCCCGGAAAAGCTGATTCCCCTGTGCCTCACCAACATCCTCAATGGCCGGGCGCTGCCGGTATACGGCGATGGCTCCAACATTCGCGACTGGCTGTACGTGGCGGACCATGCCCGGGGGATCGAGCGGGTGATTGATGCCGGCGAGGCCGGGGAGACCTACAATATTGGTGGCAACAACGAGTGGGCGAATCTGGCCATCGTTGAGCTGCTCTGTGACCATCTGGACCGGCGCTTTGCCGAGCAGCCGGAGCTGGCGGGCAGTTACCCCGCGTCGCCGGCTGCTGCCGGGGAGTCCCGGTCACTGATCCGCTTTGTTGAGGACCGGGCGGGGCATGACTGGCGCTACGCCATCGATGCCAGCAAGGTGGAGAGAACACTGGGTTTCACGCCCCTTGAGACTTTTGAGACGGGTATCGCCAAAACCATCGACTGGTATCTGGCCAACGAGGGCTGGTGGCGACCCCTTCTCGGGGATCGGCGTTAAAGCGTCTTCAGAAGCGTAACTTGGGTGTATCCGCCCAGCACAAGGCATCGGCGTCCTTCGCTGAGAGTTCGGGGGACTGGCCGTCGAGGAGCGGCCAGTCAATTCCCACCGTGGGGTCATTCCAGGCCAGGCTTACTTCGCTGTCGGGGTGGTAGTAGTCGGTGCATTTGTAGATGAAGTCGGCGGATTGGGACAGTACGTAGAACCCGTGGGCAAAGCCGGGTGGCACCCAGAGCTGGGTCTTGTTCTCGGCGCTGAGGATACAGCCCAACCATTGGCCGCAGGTCGGGGAGTCGCTGCGCAGGTCGACGGCGACGTCGAATACCTCGCCGTCAACGACCCGAACCAGCTTGCCCTGGGTGTGCTCGGTCTGGTAGTGCAGGCCCCGTAGTGTGCCCTGTCGTGACCGGGAGTGATTGTCCTGGACAAAATCAGAGGGGATGCCCGCTTCGCTGAACGCCTGTCGGTTCCAGCTTTCCAAGAAAAAGCCGCGCTCGTCCCCAAATACCCGGGGTTTTATTAAAACCACCCCCGACAGTCGCGTACGTTCAATGATCATCCCAGTAGCTCCCGGCATCCAGAAGCAGGTTTTCGAGGTAGAGCCCGTAGCCGCTTTTGGCGAGGGGCCTCGCCAGGCCCAGGAGATGCTCGGCATCAATGTAGCCCATGCGGAAGGCAATCTCCTCGGGGCACGCGATTTTCAGGCCCTGGCGTTCCTCTACCACGCGGATGAAATTCGCCGCATCCAGCAGCGAGTTGTGGGTGCCGGTATCGAGCCAGGCTGTGCCCCGGGACATGACCTCCACCGCGAGATCCCCCCGCTCCAGGTAAACCCGGTTGACGTCGGTGATCTCAAGCTCACCCCGGGGTGAGGGTTGTATGCTACGGGCTATCTCAACCACGTCGTTATCATAAAAATACAGGCCGGTGACTGCGTAGCTGGAGCGCGGCTCAGCCGGCTTTTCCTCAATGCCGATCGCCCGGCCCTCGCTGTCGAATTCCACAACACCGTAACGCTCGGGGTCCTGAACGTAGTAGGCAAAGACCGAGGCGCCTGACTCCCGCACTGCGGCATGGCGCAATTTCTGGGTGAGGCCTCCGCCGTAGAAAATATTGTCACCCAATACGAGGGATACCGGGGAGTCCGCTATGAAATCCGCGCCTAATATAAAGGCCTGTGCGAGGCCATCGGGGCTGGGCTGTACGGCGTAGCTGAGCTGAATCCCCCACTGGTGGCCATCGCCGAGCAGCTCGGCAAAGGCGGCCTGGTCGCGGGGCGTGGTGATGATGAGGATGTCCCGGATGCCCGCTTGCATGAGGGTGGCCAGGGGGTAATAAATCATGGGTTTGTCGTAGATTGGCATCAGCTGCTTGCTGACCGTGCTGGTCAGCGGGTGGAGCCGGGTACCTGAACCGCCTGCGAGAATAATGCCTTTGTATGGTGTTGCGTGCATGGTGCCATCGTCATCATAGCTGAGGCGCAACGATAAACGCTGGAGGGGGCTTTGTCAGGGAAATTTGCCCATTAACTGGACCCGCAGGTCGCCCCTCGAGAGCCGGGTAGCCTGTCCCCGATGGTGCGTGGGCCGCTTGCGCGCCGCCGTACGGGGGTGCTTGCCCTACGGACGACAAGGCCTGACCGCTGTGTCCCGCCTGCTCTAGCTTGAATTGGCTCCCGCGAGGCTGCGGGTTGTCGGCGTCTTTGCAGTGCACAGGAGGATTTGGGCCGCTCGCCTGCGGCTGCTACACTCTGCGCTGCCTTTGCACCGGAGCCCACTCCATTAACGCCCCCGCCCAAACTGACGGGTATACCCTGTCGACCTGTAAAAACCCCGAAACCGGCTCGCTCAGTCCACTGCGGATTGCGCTGCTGGGTTATCGCTCTGCGCCTTTTTCAGGCGGGCAGGGTGTCTACCTGAAATACTTGAGCCGGGCCTTGCTGGGTCTGGGCCATGATGTCACGGTGATCTCAGGACCGCCTTATCCCCAACTGGACGAGGGTGTGGTGCTGCAGAAATTACCCAGTCTGGATCTGTATGCCCATGGGCTCAAGTCCGTAGGCCCGGGCCGGTTGCTGCGTGACCCCCTGGCGCGGAGGGAATGGCTCAGTAAATTGACAGGGGGTTTCATAGAGCCCTGGACCTTTGGGGAGCGGGCGAGAAGCTGGCTGCTGGCAAGGGCCCAGGATTTCGACGTTGTCCACGACAACCAGACGCTGTCGGACGGGATTCTCGATATCCAGAGCGCGGGGATACCCCTGGTCACCACCATCCACCACCCCATAACCCGTGATCTGCGCCTGGCCCTCGCCGATGAGACCCGTTTTTCCCATCGCTTGCTGATTCGGCGATGGCATGATTTCCTGGCTATGCAGACCCGCGTGGCGCGTCAGCTCGACTCTGTGGTGACGGTATCCGCTGTTTCCCGGACTGACATCATCGCCGATTTTGGGGTCGATCCGAGTCGGATTTCGGTTATGTACAACGGTGTGGATGCCGACCTCTTCCAGCCGATACCCCATATAGAGCGTAAGCCGGCACAAATCATGGCAACCGCGTCTGCGGACACACCCCAGAAGGGTCTGCAGGTGCTGCTCAAGGCCGCTGCGTACCTGCGGGATCAGGGCCGGACCATCGAACTGGTGTTGATTGGCAAGGCGCGCCCCGGCGGCGCGACAGAACAGTTGATTGCTGAACTCAAGTTAGAGCCCAACATCCGCTGGCGCCATGGGGTGGAGCACCGCACTATGGTTGAGCTTTATGCAGAGAGCACGGTGGCCGTAGTGCCCTCACTCTACGAGGGGTTCGGGCTCCCAGCAGTGGAGGCCATGGCCTGCGGTATACCGCTGGTGGTCAGTGATGGTGGCGCACTTCCCGAAGTGGTGGGTGATGCCGCCCTCGTGGTGCCGGCGGGGGACGCCCCCGCCCTCGCGAATGCGATCGGCGCGCTGCTTGATGATCCCGAGGCTTGTGCGGTACTGGGGGAGCAAGCCCGGGAACGGTGCGTGTCGGAGTTCAGCTGGGATGTGTGTGCCGCCCGATTGGTAGACCACTACCGCGATGCCATAGGCAACCGCTGCCCGGGTAGCCCTCATGGCGCCACCGCAGCGGGTGAGGGGCCGCAGGTGGGTGGGCTGTGTTAACCGTCGATATGCCGCGCTTTGCCCTGGCTCCAGGTCAGCGGTTATTGGACGTGGGCTGTGGCGAGGGTCGCCACACCCTCGCCGCTTACCTGCGTCGCGGGGTGCTTGCGGTTGGGGTCGACTTGGGTTTTTCTGACCTGCAAACCGCCCGGGGCCGTATTAGTGACATGGCGGCCTATGAGCCGGAGGGAGAGGTGGTGTTCCTGCAGGGTGATGCTACCGGATTGCCATTTCCTGACCACCATTTTGACCGTATTATCTGCAGCGAAGTGCTTGAACACATTCCCAACTTCATCGCCGTGCTTGACGAGATTTATCGGGTGCTGAAACCTGGTGGCCGTTTGTGTGTCAGTGTTCCCCGCGCCTGGCCAGAGCGTATTTGTTGGTGGTTGAGTGAGGCTTATCACAACACGCCGGGAGGGCATATCCGAATTTTCAACGCCAAATTCCTGCGCGGAGAAATTAGCCGCCTGGGTCTGCGCTACGACCATCAGCATGGCGCCCACGCGCTGCATGTGCCCTATTGGTGGTTGCGGTGCCTGTTGTGGCAGCAGGGAGAGGAGCAGCCTTTGGTTGCCGGCTACCACCGTCTGCTCGTCTGGGACCTGATGAAACGGCCTGCCGTCACCCAATGGATAGATCGATTGTGCAACCCATGGATGGGTAAGAGCGTGGTTATGTATTTCAACAAACCCGAGCAGGTTGAAACATGAGCGGCCTGTATCTGAGCCGGGGTCTTTATCCGGTCGACTTCCTCAAACCCACAGTGGCGTTCATTCTCCGTACCCAACGCCCCTGGGGCGAGATCCCCTGGTTTGATGGCGGTCATTCGGACCCTTGGGATCATACCGAGGCGGCTATGGGTCTCTCCATTGCAGGGGAGTACCCTGCGGCTGAGTCCGCCTACCGGTGGCTGGCTGACACTCAGCTGTCGGACGGCAGTTGGTGGCGGAGTTACCGCGAAGGTCAACCGGACAATCCCGACCGGCGGGAATCCAATTACGTGGCCTATGTGGCGACCGGCGTCTGGCATCATTACCTTATTACCCGAGATATGGCCTTCCTGAGGGAGTTTTTCCCGGTGGTGGACGCGGCGATGGCGTTCGTGCTCGCCCTGCAGGGCGATGAGGGCGAGATCGATTGGGCGGTGGACCCGTCCGGAGCTCCCATGGGGGATGCTCTGGTCACCGGGTGCAGCTCGATTTACAAGAGCCTCGAATGTGCTGCCCATATCGCCGCTACGCTGGGTATACCCCGGGGCCACTGGGCGGCAGCAAGAAATGCGCTGGGCGTTGCCCTCCGCAGTCGCCCCCACCGCTTTGATCGCACCTGGGCGTCCAAGTCACGTTACGCCATGGACTGGTTCTATCCCATCATCACCGGATGGGTCCAGGGGCCCGAGGCGATGGATCGTATCAATGGTCGATGGTCAGAATTTGTAGAAACGGGCCTGGGCTGTCGTTGTGAAGTGCAGGAGCCGTGGGTTACGGTTGCCGAGTCCTGCGAATTGACACTCGCGCTGCTCGCTGCGGGTGATCGGAGCCGTGCGGCGGAGCTCTTTGCCTGGCTCACCCAATGGCGGGATGGAGATGGTGCCTGGTGGACCGGCTACCAATTTGTTGAGGATGTGCTCTGGCCTGATGAAAAGCCGACCTGGACCGCAGGTGCCATTATGCTGGCGGCGGATGCCCTGACCGATCACACGCCGGCGGCGGGGCTTTTTCTTGAAGCCCGCGAGCCACTTCGCCAACAGGTGGTGGGGGCGAGCACCGACTGACTCAGGAGAGCCTCAACAAGAGGCGCAGTGACTCCGTGGCACCGTGTTCCTTGTACAGGCCTGAATCCAGGGCGAGCCGCCAGACGGTGTAGGGCGCCTGTCCGCCGGCCCCCGCATCGGTGAAAACATCATGGATGGCCAGGATGCCCCCGGGCAGCAAGCACTGGCCAAAGCTTCGCCAGTCGGTCAGTGCCGCCTCAATACTGTGTCCCCCGTCGATAAAGACCATGCCCAGCTGCGGCCTGAAAAAGCGAGTCACCTGTGCAGTGCCGGCCACGATCGGTATCACATGGGCTTCGACGTCGGCGCGGGCGATATTGCGGCGGAATTCCCGCAGGGTGTCCACGTTACCGTCGCCGTCGATGAGGTCAGGGTCATGGAACATTTCTCCGGGCTGATGTTCTTCTGATCCGCGGTGATGGTCGAGGGCGAAGACAATCGTCCCCGCCTCCCGGGCCCCCTGGGCCAGCCAGATCGTTGACCGACCACACCAACTGCCAATCTCAAGTACGGGGCCAATGGTTCCCGCGTAACACGCCGCCTCATACAGGGCAGAGCCCTCCGCATCGCTGAGGAAGCCGCGCACGTCGGGGCCGGGGGGTGCTGGCATGGCCGCTCGGATCAGGGCGAGGGTGCGGCTGTCCCGGAGGCGGCCGGCGCCGGTGGCGGGACCAGCGCGCTGTCCAGGCGTGCGACATCATCAGGTGACAGGTTGCCGGCATTTTCCTTAAGCCTGAGCAGGTTGACGACATAGTCGTAGCGGGTATTGGCGTAGTCCCGCAGGGACGTAAATAGCAGGTTCTGAGCGTTGAGCACGTCTACAATATTGCGGGTGCCCACGTCGTAGCCCGCTTCAGTGGCGTCGAGTGCGCTTTGGGCCGAGCGGATAGACTGTTTGCGCGCTTTCACACGCGCGGCATCAGAGACCACGGTCATGTGCAGCGAGCGCGCATTGGTGATGGTAGTGCGCTCGAGGTTGATGCGGCTTTCCATGGCTGCAATGTGCTGCTGGGCAGACTGGCGCCGCTGGGCGTGTAACCGGCCGCCCTGATAGATGGGCACGTTCAGGCGAATTTCCCAGACTTCTGCGGTGTCCTGGGAGTCGGGCTGGATCTGAAACAACTGCCGCGGCTCTGAGAACTGGGTGCCGTCGGTCTCGGTATCCGAGTACTGATAGCTGGCGGTGACCGTCGGCGCGTGCTCCATGGCGTTGGCCTTGGCGGACTGCCTTGCGGATTCCTCAGCATAGCGCGCCGCTGCCAGATCGTAGTTACCGTCGAGGGCAAACTTCACCCAGGCTGCGCGATCGGTGGGCGTTGGCGGCTGGGCCTCGAAGTCCTCGCTGAGGCGGTACAGGTCACCGTGGCTTTGCCCGGTGAGGATGGACAGGCGTTCCTTGGCCACAGCGACATTGTTTTCCTCGACAATGCGTTGTACTTCGCTCAGGTCTCTTGCTGCTTCGGCCTCGTACACGTCGGTGATGGCGATCAGGCCGACCTCAAAGCGCTGTTGTGTTTGCTCCAATTGACGGGAAAAAGCACGTTCGGCGGCAACCGCCGCAGCGAGATTGTCCTGCGCGCGCAGTACGCCCAGGTACGCTTCTACCGTCCGCACGATCAGATTCTGGGTGGCCGCCGCAAACTCGGCTTCGGCCTGCTTGCTGAATTCCTCGCCCGATTGCAGGTTATACCAGGCAGAGAGGTCAAACAGAGGCTGGGCAAGGGCGAAGTCCCAGCCCTCGGTTTCGGTGTCCCGGTTATTGAAGCCTTCGGCGATGATCGGTTGGCCGCCGCCGTTAAAGCCTACGATCTGGGGGCTGACCGTCTCTGTGTCCCTGCCCGAGATGCCATAGCCCGCGTTGATCTGCGGCAGCAGCGCTGACAGGGCAAGATTTTCATTCTCGAGGTTGGCCAGATACTGGGCCTCCTGGGCGCGCAGTTGGGCGTCGTTTTGCAGGGCGAGCTCATAGATATCCAGCAGCGTGTCGCTGAATCCCGGTGCGCTGAAGGGCAGGCAGCACAGCACTGCGATCCCAACCAGGGTGCGGCGGTAAAGGGGGGGCGTCATTGGAACTCCTTGTCGAGGCGCGTCGTCGCGCGCGTAGTCTAACACTCGTTCTCGCCAGATAAATCTGCACTTTTTCTACTCTGCGCTGACGCACAGCTATTGCTACACTCTGCAAGGCAAAGGAGATCAGTTCATGCCCCAGCGCGCAGG
>CALKDK010000014.1 GCA_938084055.1 uncultured Luminiphilus sp. | reverse complement strand
TCCACCCGGGTACCAACTGCGGGCTCAGCGGTTATTCCAGACTGGAGCCCGCTTTTCAATAAAGGCCCTGCGTCCCTCCTCCGCATCGGCGCTGCCCGTAACACCCTCCAGCATCACCTGGTTGGCGTATTCAAAAGCATCAGCGAGGGGCATCTCAACCTGCCGGTAGAATGCGGCCTTACCACCACGGATACTTTCCGCCGAGCGGGAGGCGATTTTCTGTGCCAGAGCCGATGTCTCTGCGCGCAGCGACTCAGCGGGGACATGGCGATTGATCAAGCCAAACTTGATCGCCTCTTCTGCTGAGAACATATCTCCGGTGAGCGCCATTTCCATAGCATGCTTTCGGGTAAGGTTCCGACCAATACCGACCAGTGGTGTCGTGCAGAAAGCACCCACATTGACACCGGGCGTGCAAAACTGCGCGTCACTGGCGGCGATGGCGAGATCACATGCTGACACCAGCTGACAACCCGCTGCTGTCGCGGTGCCCTGTACCGAGGCAATGACAGGTTTGGGTGCCGCGACGATGCCCTGCATCAATGCGGCGCAGCTCTCCAGGATGCCCCGCACCCTGACCTGAAACTCATCGGGGGATTCCGCCTCCTTTGGCTGTAATTCCCTGAGGTCATGACCGGAACTGAACACCGGTCCCTCAGCAGTGAGGACAATCACGCGAATGCCATCAATCCCGTAGGCCTCATCGAGGGTGCCTGCAAGCTGATTGATCAGCTCCGATGACATGGGATTACGTTTGGCACCCTGACACAGGGTGACCCAAAAAACCGCACCATCGGTGTCAGTGCGTACCCGTGCTCCTGCCATAACGTCGGATCTCCCTTTACCCAGATCAGCGGAGAGACTAAAAGTAATGACTGCGGACCGCAAGCGCATGGCCCGATAGAGAGCAGGTATACTGCCCGTTGTGCAGTTCCTTGATTTGAGAGCGCCATTCCCAGCCGTGCTCAGTCTGACTCGACCCGGGAGGTCCTGTTCAATGCACGCCACGCCACTGCAACGCTGGACGATTATGATTTCCCTCATCCTGGCGGGCGAGGCCATCTTTACGCTCCCCTATCACGTCACGCGATTTTTTCGCCCTACGGTACTTGAGGTTTTTGGTCTGTCAGCTACGGAGCTGGGGGTTGCGCAGGCGGCGTACGGCGTGATCGCCATGGCCGCCTATGCGCTGGGCGGCCCACTTGCAGATCGCTTTCCAGCCAGACAGCTGCTCGCCGGGTCTCTGTGGCTCAGCGCATCGGGCGGCCTGTATCTTGCGACGTTCCCCGGCTTCTACGGCGCCATGTTCCTCTGGGGGTTCTTTGGCCTGAGTACCATATTGTTCTTCTGGGCCGCCCTGATCAAAGCAACACGAAGCTGGGGCGGCCTGGCCGAGCAAGGGTTGGCCTACGGTGTGCTCGATAGCGGTCGCGGACTGCTGGCTGCCGTGTTGGCCTCGGCTGGGGTTTTGCTGTTCAGCCTCAGTTTTCCAGAGGGCTATGACGCTGCAACCCTGACGGAAAAGCGGACCGCCCTGCAGACCATTATTTTTGGCTATACCGCAGTGACGGCGCTTGTTGGGCTGTTGGTCTGGTTCACCCTACGAGGCCTGCCTGACGCCCCTCCGATCGCTCGCCCAGCTCTCTTTGGTCACTTCTGGGAAGTGATGAAAATACCCGCAGTGTGGTTGCAAACAGTGATCCTGATCTGCGCCTACACCAGCTACAAAGCCTTTGACCAGTATGCCTTGTTTGCGGTTCGCGGGCATGGCATTGACGAACTGGAAGCCGCCCAGATCATAACGGTGGGCGCGTGGACACGACCCATCGCCGCCCTTCTCCTGGGGTTACTCGGTGATCGCTTCGGGGTATCTCGAATGGCGACCGTGTGCTTTTTTCTGCTGATTGTCAGCCATGCGTTTTTTGCATTTTCAGGAGCAGCCCTGGGGACGATCAGCGCAATTTTGCTTAATACAGTCATCACCGGCGTCGCCATCTACGGGCTACGCAGCCTTTACTTCGCACTTTTTGAGGAGGGACGCGTGCCGATGGCGATCACCGGTACGGCGATAGGTGTTGTCTCTGTCATCGGCTACACCCCCGACATTTATGTTGCCGCTGTAGCCGGTTACCTCATTGACCGCAGTCCCGGCCTCGCTGGCTTCCAGCACATGTTTATGGGGCTACTTGGCACCGCTCTCATCGGTGCGGCGGCCGCCTACGCATTTCAACGGCTACCCCGCCAGATCAGCTAGGCGGATTGGCAATACAGCAAGCGCCCACCGGCGGACGCCAGGAGCGTCTGGGTTCTGGAAAAAATCAGTACAGGTAGGGGATGATTCTATATTTGACCCGCCCGGTGTAGTCCTGCCACAGCGCACCGTATTTGGCAGCGCAGCGTCTTTCGTCATCACGTTCCCTCGGAAACAGGAGTGCGACGTAATACAGCGGGTACAGCCAGGGCCAGATCATATCGGGATGCCCAACGGCCAGTGCGATGCCCGTGGCCATCAACACCTCACCCAGATAATTTATGTGGCGGCTGAGTCCCCAGAAACCATTGACCAGCAGGGTCCGCTCTCCGTCGGAAACAACTTCGGGCGTAATACCCAGAAAAGGCCGTTCGGGTCGGGTCTTGAAGTAGAACTTCTGCATGTTGGCGCCCCGGGCCAGACTCCAGCCTGATAAGAAAATGGCAACGCAGAGATAGGACCACCAGCTGGGTCGTCCGGGATCAGGAAGCGCCACCGTCGCCCACAGCCCGACGGCGTAAAAATAGGGGTAAAAGGTTAGGCAACCCCAGCCGAGCTTGAAACCAACCCGTTCTGCAAAAATATCGTAGGTGTAAAGGTGCACCTTTTCGAAGGTCAGGTAGTCCAGTATGAAATAGGTCAGCAGCAATGCACTGACAAAAATGCCAGGGGATGCTGCTGCACCAAAGCTGATGTGGTGGTGAGCCGCAAAACTCAAGACATTCAGCTCCAACATAACCGCGCCGATAAGGTACAACCACATCTTGGCATCGATGTGGCCGCCCTTGACCTGCGGGTTTTCAGGCCGACCCAGGAAGAAATCCACCAAAAAAGGCTTGCCCGTGGAGGGGTAAGGCAGCACAGAGGCAAATGCGTAAACCAACCCGATGACACAGGCGCCGGCGAGGCTGGACCAACGCACGGTGTAAAGCCAGTCCCAGGGTACCCAGCCCAGATAACCCAGCGTGTACCACAACCCCACCGACGCCAGGAACACCAACAAGCCATTCAATCGATAGCGCAGCTTTTCACCCGTATGGACGTTATCAACATACCCCGTAATCCAACGCCCAGGCAGCAGGTAATGCAGTATCGTAATGCCGATATAGATAAAAAATGGGGTTAAAAAGCCGAGTAGCAACGTCATCGTGTCAGCTCCTTGGTAGTGTTTGACATCACGCGAACTGCAGTAGCTCGCGGCAGCAGGCGCCGCATTAAAAAATTCGCCAGCTTGTTCAGGGTACCGGGCACAACCACAGGTCCCGAACCCAGGGCATCGAGTGTCTGTTCCGCTACTACACCGGGATCCAGGATGCCTGGGGCTTCGCCACCGATTTGTGCACTTTGGTATGCCGGTGTCCGAATGGCACCGGCACAACACGCCAGTACGTCAACGCCGTGCCCTTTCATCTCATGCCACAAACCTTCCGCAAGCACCGTGTTGAATGACTTGGAAGCGGCATATGTTGCAATATTGCCGCTGCCCTGATTACCCGAAAGTGAGGACATCAGTACGATACCGCCACAGCCACGCGCAATCAGCCTCGGCGTCATCTGGCGAGCCAACAACAGGGGCGCGAAGGTATTCAGCGACAGAATTTTTTGCAGGTCGGTAGAGCTCACTTCACTAAATAGACCCACCCCAGAGTAGGCGGCATTGAATACAAGAAGCCCAATGTCCTGGTCGAGGGAGCCAAGCAGTGACTCCGGGGCCTCGGGGCAGGCAAGATCCTCGCTTCGGGCAACAACCTCAACCCCGAATTCACTGGTCAGCTGCCGTGCCAAGGCCTGCAGCTTGGCTTCCCGACGGGCTACCAATACCAGATTCACTCCACGCCGGGCGAGCGACCGGGCGAAACCTTCGCCCAGTCCCTCTGACGCACCCGCAACGAGAGCCCAGGGCCCGTAGCGGGCTTTAAAATCTGTCATCACCAAAAGAGGTCTGTATCCCTTTGCATCAACGTAGGTCAGCCACCAAAATACGTCCGGTGACGGCGGCCAACGAGTATAAACACGTCACTGACCGGACAACCAGCCCGGTGCCTGCCAGTGTCAGACACACGCCCGGGTTCAACGGGCCTGTTCAGAAGAGCTGCGCCGGCACCCGCTGGCGGCTCCCAAAGCGTGATTACCTGCACACAATGGCACATTGTTCCCCAACCCTCACAACCTGCTGCTCACGCTTGCGGCAAAATTGTTACCCTGCCTCTACCTGACTACACACCGCGATTAGAGGTCGAACCATGAAATATTTCGCTACATTTCTGATGCTGCCGGTCGTATTGCTTACCACCGTCGCCCAGGCCCAAACTACACCTGTGGTATCAGTTATTAATGTCCAAACCGCCGATCCCGGGCGCTATACCGATTACCTCAGGGAGAACTCGCAAATCTTCGAAGCCCTTGGGGCCGACTCGGGTGGCACTTGCACCACCCTAAGTGGCCACAGGTACCCGGGGCAGGCCTTTGCATTCAGCATTTACAAGGATGCGGCATCGGCGTTCAAGTCGGCGCAAACGTACGCCAGGACACCTCGCAGTCCCGAGCTCGATGCGATCTCCACCCTGGTTTCTGCAGAGTTTTACGCCATTATCAAACCCTTCACGCTCCCCTCAGGTTTTGAGCGCCGCTTCCAGGTGGTGGTCAAAGACAGTGCCGCTTACGTAGCCGCAGCCACCAAATTGGAAAAAGCGATGCAGGATAATGGACACCGGGTAGAAATAGGGATTTTCCAACCCATGGGTAACGGCCAGCAAAAAGCCAACCTGCTGGACGTACGGATATTTGCGGTGGAGCCCGAGGTCGCCGGCATGCTAGTGAATGATTTTTTGCAGGGGGAAGCCTGGGCGATACAACCCTATGGCGAATTACTCGCGACAATCGAATCTCTTGAACTCGATACCTTTGAAAGCTGTGTTCAGGTGTATTCTGCCGATTAGAAATGACACCCCGACTTGGGGCCAGTTGGCTGCAGGACCGCCAACTCGGCCACCTTTCCGGTCACTGTGAGCAGCGCTGGAGTGACCACTCGATCGCCATAATTAGCTCAGGAGAAATGAGCCCATGAAAACGATACTACGAACTTCGATGCACTTGTTTGTGGCCATGGGCCTGGCTATCGCCAGCCTGCATGCCCACGCTTTTGAACCCACTGGCGACTCCTTCCCCGCAGCCTTCGAGATGACCAGTTGGACCAGTAGCCGCGAGGGCAGCAGCCTCACGGCCGAGGGCGTCGTCAGTGAGGGCTATGGCAAGGTCTACCTGAGTTATGACTTTGTCAGTAATACAGCAGACCGCAGCAAGGGCAGCTTTTCTGGCAACCTACGCTCGATCAACCAGGATGGTGTGATGATTGCGGCCACTCTTCAGGGCATCTGGAAACGCGATGGCAAAACCGTCTACATGTACACCCTCGATGCCTTCTCAAACGGGGACATGATCTACGCCGAAGGCGTGATCGATTTGATCGAGGGAACGCTGAATTTCACTGCATTCCCCATGGAATGATCAAAAGCGGGACGGGGGACGTGCCTCAGCCATGCCGACTCACCGGGGCGTACACCTGCCCAGCACCCCCTCGCCAGGAGGCGGTCAGGTCAGCACCGCACGCACGCAGTTGCCCGTTCCAAGGGCCGATTGCAGGGCCGTCTCGGCACGTTCTACGACCTCGGTGAAGGATTCCGTACTCACGGCCAGGGTGTACCCAATACTGATGGCCCCCACTGCGGCGGTTTCGCTGAGCTGAAACCCACCGACTGATCGACGCAGTTGCTGGGCCAACCGCTCGGTCAGGACCCTGTCGCTTTGGGGGGACAGCATCATAAGAACACCGGAGGTCCACCTCGCCAGCGTGACCTGCTCACCAGCCACCAACTCAATGGCGGCAGCGCAAGCCACCATCTCCTGCTCCAGGCGCGCTGCCGGAAGCGTTCTCTCAAGGGCGGCAAAATGATCCTGCTGCACCAGCAGCACGCTGAAATCCCGCTCACGATTCAACCAACCTCGCGCCACCAACTCCAGCCCGCGACGATTGAGTAAGCCGGTGGCCGTATCACAGTTAGCCTTTTCGGTGAGCAGGGCGATGCGCACCTCAGCATCCCTGAGCGTATCCTGCTGGGATGACCACACGCTGACAAAGACGGCGTACATCAGCATAACGACAAACGTCGGGAAACTCAGTCGAGGATCTGCCAGTTGCATAACCTCAAGACTATCTCTCATGGAGCCAAACAGCACGGCGAGACCCATATTGGTGGCGACCAGCAAGCCAACAACCACTCCATTACGCGTCCCCTCCATCAGGGCCACCGTGAACAGCAGCAGGGGCGTGAAGATCAGACCCACCAAAACCGCTGTGGCGACATCCTGTCCCTCAAACAGCAACCAGCCCAGGGACCACCGCACCTGCAGTGACAGGAGCGCCAGGAGCATCAGACCGCGTAACCATCCCTCTGACAAACGGTTCCAGACCAGGGCGGCCAGGCTGACGAAGCACAGCCATGCGACGGAAATTAAGGTCGAAATGGTGGAAATGTCAGGATCCAGCAGCGCACCGATCACCATAATGACCATAAGTGGCGCGACCCCCACTACAACCAGGCGCGAGATCACCCGGGCCAGCATCCTGTTACTTCCCGCGGGAGGGTCGGTGACTTCCGCCCTGAATACTGCGATCACCTGCAACAGAATATCGCCCACTGAGAGCGCTGGGGACACTGAGCCAGGTTGTTTTACCTTCTCTGGTTCTGTTTCGCTGTCCATATCCCGCCAATATACCAATTAAAAGCCCCGGTGAAATCGTTCTTTTACGGGGCCCGCAGACGCTCTTGTCGGGGCGGGGTCCAGAGTATGATTTTTTTCTGCTCTGGAGGTCGTTTTTGGTATCCTCTATGTCGGTTTAGATCAAGTCTCTCCGCGACATTGGAGCGACATTAGCGAGCTTAGATGACCGGGTTTTGGGAGTGCATCACGTGCCAAGCCGCCCACCGATAACAAGCACCAACTGCACCGCGCTCCAGCCACTCACCAACTCGGCCTGCCCAAAGTCGCCGGAGGGGCATAGAACGGTGTCCGGCGGCGCGCACAGAGATGCAATATACCCATCCAGGGCGCTTCTGGAGCTCATGAACCGTTCTTTGGCAACGATGCCGATCGGGTGGGTGGGTTTAACAACCCGATGCACTGGGGAGGGCTGGTTATGAGTGAACGCAACTCAAGGCGTAAAGGTGGTGGCCGGGCGGGACGACGGGAGGCCCGCAATGCGGTGGCCGCATCCGCACCCTACATCGAGCGTAAAATCCCCTTCTTCGAAATGCTCTCTGACGACGCCCTGGAGCTCATAGAGCACAACGCCGACAGACTCCTCGCGGAAATTGGTATCGACTTCCTGGACGACCCTGAGGTCATCGACCTGTTCAGGGCTGCCGGGGCCGACATCGAGGGAACCCGGGTACGTTTTCCGCCCGGGCTCTGCCGCTCAATAATTCAGGCGACCGCTCCCGCAAGCTATACGCAGCATGCGCGAAATCCTCAACGCAGCGTGATCATAGGTGGCAAAAACACGGTGCTGGTGCCGGCCTACGGCCCTCCTTTTGTCCACGACCTGGACAGGGGCCGACGCTACGCCACCATCGAGGATTTCCAGAATTTTGTGAAACTGGCCTACATGGCCCCTGGACTGCACCACTCCGGCGGCACGGTTTGCGAGCCCGTCGATTTGCCGGTTAATAAACGCCACTTTGATATGGTCTATAGCCACTTTAAATACAGCGACAAACCCCTGATGGGTTCGGTAACCCATTTCAGCCGGGCGCAGGACTCAGTTGACATGGCCAAAGTGGTCTTCGGTGACGCCTTCGTCGATCAAAACTGTGTTCTGACCAGCCTGATCAATGTCAATTCGCCACTGGTTTTTGACGCCACCATGCTGGGGTCACTGAAAGTCTATGCGCGCAACAACCAGGCCACCGTGGTCTCTCCCTTCATACTCGCGGGCGCCATGTCCCCGGTTACCGTGGCGGGAACCGTTACGCAAATTCTCGCTGAAGCTCTCGCGGGTATTGCCCTCACCCAACTCATCAGGCCCGGTGCACCGGTGGTTTTCGGCACCTTTGCCGCCGCCGTTTCCATGGCCACGGGGGCGCCCACTTTTGGCACGCCTGAACCCAGCATCGTCATTTATGCGGCAGCGGCCCTGGCGCGTCGCCTGGGCGTACCATTTCGCAGCGGCGGCGGCCTGTGTGCCTCGAAACTTCCCGATGCCCAGGCGGCCTATGAGTCCGCCAATACCTTGCAAACAGCAGCCCTGGCCGGGGTCAATTTTATGCTACACACCGCGGGCTGGCTCGAGGGGGGCCTCGCCATGGGCTACGAAAAGTTCATCATGGACTGCGACCAGGCCAGTATGATCGGCGTGTTGCTGGGCGGGATCGACATGTCAGAGGATGCCCAGGCCATGGACGCCTTCGCCGAAGGCGGGCCCGGCAAGCATTTCCTTGGCGCCGCCCACACGCTGAAGCACTTTGAAACGGCCTTTTATCGATCCACAGTGGCCGACAGTAACAGCTACGAACAGTGGTCTGCAGAGGGTGGCCTGGATGCGGCACAGCGGGCCAATGGCATATGGAAGAAAATGCTGGCCGAGTATGAAGCCCCGGAGCTTGACCCCGCTGTTGATGAAGCCCTGCTGGCTTTCATGGATCAGCGAAAATCCTCGTTTGAAGATCGTGACTACTAACTTTCCCGACATAAGGATATATACCCATGTCTGACGAAGATGAAGACATTATCCTCGCTGAACTGTCCAACGAAGATCTGATTCCCCAGATGCATGACGATCTTTACGATGGACTGACAGAGGAGATCGAGGAAGGAACGCGCATTTTACTGGACCGCGGCTGGTCCGCCGAAAAGGTTCTCAGTGAAGCGCTGGTAGACGGTATGACCATTGTCGGCATCGATTTCAGGGACGGCATCCTGTTCGTACCGGAAGTACTGCTGGCGGCCAACGCCATGAAAGGTGGCATGGCGATCCTCAAGCCCCTGCTGGCGGAAACCGGGGCCAAACCCGTGGGGACGATGGTGATCGGTACGGTTAAGGGCGATATCCACGATATTGGCAAAAATCTGGTGGCCATGATGATGGAGGGTGCCGGTTTTGAGGTCCATGACATTGGTATCAACAACGCCGTTGAGGACTACCTTGAAGCCCTGGAAAAACACCAGCCCGATATACTTGGCATGTCGGCACTGCTCACAACAACCATGCCGTACATGAAGGTAGTTATTGATGCCCTCAAGGAGAAAGGCCTCAGGGACGATTACATTGTGTTGGTCGGCGGTGCGCCACTGAATGAAGAATTTGGGGTAGCTGTCGGCGCCGACGCCTATTGCCGCGATGCAGCGGAAGCCGCGACCACGGCGGTCCGAATGGTGGGTGCGCGGCGCGAGGCTGCAGTCCCCTGATGAAGCGTCCAGGTGAGGGACAACTGCTGGTCATCGCCTGTGGAGCACTGGCACGGGAAATTGAATGGCTAAGACAGACCCATCACTGGGACAGCATCACAGTAAAATGCCTGAACGCCAACCTTCACAATACGCCCGCCAAAATTCCGGAACAACTCGAGGCCCTGATCAAAAAATACGTTGATCAGTATGAAAAGATATTTGTCGCCTTTGGTGACTGCGGTACCGGCGGCGCTATCGACCGCCTGACCGAGCGCTGGGAGATCGAGCGATTACCGGGCGCCCACTGCTACGCGTTCTACGCAGGCGAGTCTCGGTTTGATGCCCTTGCGGCAGCAGAACCCGGCACCTTTTACCTGACAGACTTTCTCGTTCAGCACTTTGACAGATTGGTTGTTCGGGGACTCAAGCTCGATCGCTACCCGCAACTCATGGCAGATCTGTTCGGGCACTACCGCCGCGTCGTGTACCTGGCACAGCGCAGCGATGGGCGCTTTTTACAGGATGCCCAGCGGGCGGCTGATTATCTTGGACTGGAATTTGAATCTATCCCTACGGGGATGGGCGAGCTTGGGCGCCAGTTGGAAACGCAGGTCCTAAGACTCATCCCGCACAGCGATGGCCCCCATGCAGCGTATTGATATTTACTGGCGAGACATACCGGCTCAGGTACAGGTGAAGCGGGGCAGAGAGCGCGGTAAATATCTGCTGAGCCACCGATTTCAGGCCGCCATTGACCGCGCCGCCATGCGAGCAGGCAAAGGGGGCAGCGACGCGTATCTGGAGGAATGGCGTCGCGTAACTACCCAGATCGAGTGCGAAGGAACCCCCCAGCAAGTCGCTGATCAGTTGGGCCTTGAGTTGGAGAGCACCTTCTCCGATGACGATATCGCCCTGCTGGTGGCCCAAAAAGGCTTTGCAGAGGTCACCCTTTGAAAGCAGTCAGGAACTGGTCAGTTCGGCACGCGAGGGGCCTGCACAGAGTCTATGTCATCATCGAGTCTCTGCTCGCCCTGCTCGACCCCCTGCTGCATCGCATAGGTTATCAGCGGCTTGACAAGCCCATGGCGCGGCTCGAGAGCCTGATCAAAGGGTTTTTCTTTGACTCCCAGTCATGCGGTGATTGCACCCTGGGGGCCACGGGTATGTCCTGCCCAATGAACTGCCCCAAAACCCTGCGCAACGGACCCTGTGGCGGGGTACGGCAGGACGGCGGGTGTGAGGTAAAGCCGGAGATGACCTGTGTCTGGGTCAAGGCATGGGAAGGTAGCCAACGCCTCGAGCAGCCTGAGCAGGGGCTGCAAATTATCCAGCCCCCCCTCGATGCGCGGCTCAAAGGACACAGCAGCTGGCTTCGGGCCTTGCGGCTGCGCCGTGGGCAGCGCCAATGAGATTCTCGGATGAACCACAGGCCGGGGAGAGCCTGCCCATCCTCCCGGGACACTGCTCACCCGGGCGTTTTGAACGGGTGCTCAGAGCCGGCCACTTCGCGGTCACGGCGGAAATAGCGCCACCCGACTCTGCCGACCCTGCGGAAGTTTACAGCCGCGCATTGGATTTCGACGGGTTTGTGGATGCTATCAATGCAACAGATGGCTCGGGTGCAAACTGCCATATGTCGAGCATGGGAATCTGTGCCCTGCTCACACGCCGCGGCTACGCGATGATCTTGCAAATGTCCTGCCGAGACCGAAATCGTATTGCCATGCAAGGCGACGTCCTGGGTGCAGCAGCCATGGGAGTTGCCAACATACTTTGCCTGACCGGAGACGGGGTGCAGTCGGGTGATCACCCCGAGGCAAAACCCGTATTTGACATGGACAGCATCTCCGCGCTGGCAATGGTGCGCCACCTGCGAGACGACAGTGCCTTCCTCAGCGGCCGCGCGCTGTCATCGCCGCCTCCATTGTTTATGGGAGCCGCGGCCAACCCCTTCGCGCCACCCACTGACTTTCGGCCCTATCGCCTCGCCAAAAAGGTGGCGGCTGGAGCGCAATTCATCCAGACACAGTACTGCTTTGATATCGAGCGTCTCAAGACCTTCATGTCAAAGGTCAGGGACCTTGGCTTGCACGAAAAAGTTTTTATCCTTCCCGGCGTAGGACCTCTGGCGTCGGCCCGGTCCGCGGAATGGATTCGCAGCAACGTGGCCGGGGTTCATATTCCAGATGCCGTAATCCGTCGGCTGGCCGGTGCCAAGGACCAGAAGCAGGAAGGGGTGGACCTGTGTATTGAATTGGCGCAGCAGATTCGGGAAATCGAAGGCGTCAGTGGCCTACACCTGATGGCCTACCGCCAGGAGCATCGCATTGGCGAGATCATCACGAAATCCAAGGTATTGGGTGACCGAGTGCCGTGGAGTACCCAGACCGCTTAGCAGGAGCAACCTATGACAGTGACCACCCTGAGTTCAGCCACCCGGGAAGTACGAATCGGGTTCGACCAACGCTTTGTCATTATCGGCGAGCGTATTAATCCTACAGGGCGGAAAATCCTGGCGGAGGAGATGAAGAATGGCGACTTCAGTCGCGTCGAGTCGGATGCTTTGGCACAGGTTGCGGCCGGCGCGCACATGCTTGACGTGAACGCCGGAATCCCGCTTGCGGATGAGCCTCGCATCCTCGCTGAGGCTATCCAAAGGGTTCAGGCCATTACCGATGTTCCCCTCAGCATTGATTCTTCGATTGTCGAGGCGCTCGAAGCGGGACTCGCGGTCTACCAGGGTAAGGCGCTGGTTAATTCAGTCACCGGCGAGGACGAAGTATTGGAGCGCGTTTTACCGCTGGTCGCCCGCTACGGAGCGGCGGTGGTTGCCATTTCGAATGATGAAACGGGAATATCAGAAGATCCCAATGAGCGATTCGCCGTGGCCAAAAAAATTGTTGAACGTGCTGCCGACCACGGCATTCACCACAGCAACATTGTTGTGGACCCCCTTGTCATGCCCATCGGAGCCATCAATACCGCAGGGGTCCAGGTGATGCACCTGGTACGCAGGCTCCGGGAGGATCTCAAGGTCAATACGACCTGCGGTGCATCCAATGTCAGTTTCGGCCTGCCCAATCGCAATGGCATCAATGCGGCGTTCCTGACAATGGCGATGGGCGCGGGCATGACGTCGGCGATCACCAGCCCCCTGCATACCGAAGTCATGCAAGCCGTCCGCGGTGGCGACGTTATGATGGGTCATGACCCCGACTGTGCGCACTGGATCAAGGCCTACCGGGAGCCGACCCCGGAGGGCGTGGGTCGCGGTGGACGAGCGGGCCGCTCGGGACGTCGAAGGAGCGCTTAACCGGTGACGGAGACGCTGGTAAAAATCCTGTTCATGCCCTCGGGAAGGCGGGGTAGCTTTCCCAGGGGTACACCGGTGCTCGACGCCGCGCGCAGTCTTGGGGTCGACATTGACTCGGTGTGTGGCGGGAGGGGACTGTGTGGTCGCTGTCGCATCGAATGTATGTCAGGAAATTTTCCCAAGCATGGGCTGATATCAGATACCCACCATTTGTCCCCCTTCAGCGCCACCGAAGCGCGTTTTGAGGACAAAAAAGGTGCCCTCCCCGAGCGTCATCGGCTGAGCTGCCACGCCAACCTGATTGATGATGTTGTCATTGATGTGCCGCCAGAGAGTCAGGTGCACCGGCAGATTATCCGCAAGGAAACGGAGCACCGGGACATCCGCCTGAATACCGCCACACGTCTTCACTATGTCGAGGTCGAGACGGCCACGCTTGAGGATCCCAGGGGGGAGGCTCAACTTCTCCTCGATGCGCTGCGGCGGGATTGGGACCTGGACGGTCTGGCCATTGAGCCCAATGTCCTGCCGGGTCTGCAGCAGTCGCTGATTAAAGGACAGCAGGCCGTCACCGTAGCGGTTTACAACAGCCGGGACATCATTGGTATCTGGCCCGGCCTCTTTGAAACCGCCTGGGGAGTTGCCATCGATGTCGGGTCAACCTCAGTGGCGGCCCATCTGTGTGACCTTGGCACTGGCGAGGTGCTGGGCACTGCCAGCATCATGAATCCCCAGATCCGCTTCGGTGAAGATCTGATGAGTCGGGTCTCTTACATCATGATGCACCCTGAGGGGGCTGCAGAAATGACCCAAGTAATCCGCAGGGCGCTCAATGAGCTCTTTGTGGAGCTTAGCGAGGGCGCACAGGGCTCGGTTGACAACATTCTGGAAATTACCCTCGTTGCCAATCCCATCATGCACCACATACTGCTGGGTATTGATCCCGTTAATCTTGGCGGCGCACCCTTTGCACTCACCACCACCGAAGCTCTGGAACTCCGGGCGAGGGATCTGGATCTGGCCATACACCGCGGTGGCCGTGTCTACGTTCTACCCTGCATAGCCGGCCATGTGGGTGCTGACTCGGCCGGCGTCATCCTCGCCGAACGCCCGGAGCAGGATTTGGCGATGACGCTGGTTATTGACGTCGGTACCAATGCGGAGATCGTCCTGGGTAATAGTGAGCGCATGCTGGTGTGTTCCACGCCGACGGGCCCGGCCTTCGAGGGCGCCCAGATAAGTTGTGGCCAGCGTGCAACCGTAGGAGCCATCGAGCGGGTCAGGATCAACCGGGACACCCTTGAGCCGCGTTTCAAGGTCATTGGTTCAGATCTGTGGTCAGATGAGCCCGGCTTTGAGGACACCCTGGGCACTGTCGGCGTAACCGGGATCTGTGGCTCGGGCATCATTGAGGCTGTGGCCGAGATGTTCCTGGCCGGCATCATTTCAGCCGAGGGCGTAATCAACGGCGCCCTCACAGATCAGACACCCCATATTTTTCCATCGGGCAGGACCTACTCGTTCAAACTTCATACCGCTGCCACCGACGGAGGACATTCGGATATCGTAGTAACCCAGAATGACGTACGCCAAATACAGCTGGCAAAAGCGGCCCTGTATGCGGGGATCAAGTTACTTCAGGATCACATGGGCAACACAAAAATCGATCGTATTCGACTGGCCGGAGCCTTTGGCAGCCACATCAGCCTGTCGCACGCTATGGTGCTGGGACTCATACCCGACTGTCCGCTGGAAAATGTCTCATCGGCAGGAAATGCAGCCGGCATGGGGGCACGCATCGCCCTTCTCGATCGGGACAGTCGCAACCACATTGAAACGATTGTGCGCTGGGCTGAACGCATTGAAACCGCCGTCGAGACTCGCTTTCAGGAGTACTTTGTCGATGCCATGGCCTTTCCCCATCATAGCGACCCCTTCACCCACCTGTTCACTGCTGTAGCGCCCCCCGTAATTCGTAACGCGGCGGAAAAATCGGATAGCCCCCGGCGACGGCGAGGTCGTGCCCGTCAATGATGTGAATGGCTGGGCATTGCAGCAGAGCCGGGTCTGTCCCCGGAATAAAAAATTTACGATAGGAGCCACTGAATGCATAACTTCCACCGGCCACTACCGTTTCCAAACCACCACCCGGAGGCCTACCTGAGCCTGGCTCGGGAACCCGTATTCGAACCCGGCAAGCACCTTGCGCTGGAACAGCCCACCCAGTGCCGTTCCCTCACCGACCTGGGCTATGCGAATAGTGAAATCCAAACCTGCGCCTCGACCTTCGGATACAGCAATGCCTTCCGCATCCTGTCCAGCGAGGGTGTGGCGGCCATGACTGAGGTTTGCGAGGCGATTTACGACAACCGTAATGACAGCCTCGGCACGGGTGCCAACCGTCTGGGTAGCTATGCACGCGGGGCGGGATATCGATCGCGTTTCCTGCGAGATTTCTGTGACAGTGTCGACCTGGCGGAACACCTCTCGGCGATCGCCGGTGTGGAACTCGGCAGACATTCGGTCCCCGCAGTTGCCTGTGGCATAAACTATGCACCAGACGATATCACCCGTGCCGTGGACTCGTGGCACGTGGATTCGGTGAATTTCGATGTCGTCATGATGGTCACAGATCCCGCAGCATTGAAGGGCGGCGAGTTTCAGGTCTTCGAGGGTACCCGGCGGGAAGGAGAGGCACTATTGGGCACCAGCGGTGAAGCAGGCGGGACTTTGCAGCTCCCGGCGTCCCGGGTGTCTACGATTCCCTTTCCGGCGGCAGGCTACGGGTTCCTCCAACAAGGCAGCCATATTTTTCACCGCGCCTGCCGCCTACTGGAAAAAGCAAAGCGCATCACCCTGATTCCCTCATTTGAGGTTCTGCCTGCGCATGATCCGGACACCACCAACACCATCAATATGTCAGACTGGTCAGACCCGGGAATCAATGCTGAACTGGCACGCCATGAGGTGTGGCGTGCCTCTGCCCGGCTGGAGCAATTACTGGATGCTATTCAACTCACCGACGAACCCCAGGTTTTGGCTGCGGCCATTCGCGTTACGGTCGACCGTTTGACCCAGTTCGCCGACAAACTGGAGGCCATACGCTGATGACGGACTGTGCGGACCTCGCCGGCCGTGCCTGCCTCGTCACCGGAGCAGCCGGCTGCATTGGTGCCTGGGTGGTCAAGAAGCTTCGGGACGTGGGCGCGGTACCCGTCATTTTTGATGTCACCGATCGCCGGGAAAGACTGGAACTGATCATGGACGGCGCCAGCGAAATTATTTGGGAACTGGGGGATATCACCGATTTTGCAAGGCTAACCGACGTCGCAAAACGCCATAACGTGGAGGCCATTATTCATCTGGCGGCATTACAGGTCCCATTCTGCAGAGCAGATCCCGTGGCGAGCACCCGGATCAATGTCATGGGTAGCATTCACATACTGGAGCTGGCGCGGCAGCACGGCATTACCCAACTGAGCTATGCCAGCTCGGTCGCAGCCCCGGCGATGGGTAATAACGACTGGCTGACCACCCTGTATGGCGCCCATAAAATCTGTGGCGAGCAGATGGCCCAGGTGTACTGGCAGGACTGGGGTGTCCCCAGTGTCGGTATTCGTCCCGCCATTATCTACGGGCCGGGCCGGGACCAGGGAATGAGTGCCGCGCCAACGATTGCCATGCTGGCAGCCGAAGTGGGCGAGGCCTACACCATCCCCTTTTCAGGTGATGTCGGCTTTGTTTATGTTGAAGATGCTGCCGCGCGGTTTGTTGCCGCAGCGAGTCAGTCCTTCGGAGGTGCGCCTGTATTTGACCTCAACGGCACCCCTGAATCGGTATCGACAATGCTCGAAAATTTGCGTGGTTTTTATCCCAATATCCAGGTGGATGCCAGCGGTGAGGCCATGCCTTTTCCAGCCGAGACTAACAGCGGCGAACTCGAGGCCATGCTCGGGTTACCCCGATGCGTCAGCCTCGAGGCGGGCATGGCAAAAACCATCAACTGTTTCCAGCAGGCCCGTGAGCGTGGCGTTGACCTGGCGGGCCTCTATCGACGAATAGTGAGCAGCGCCACATGAAACTTGTTCGACATGGTGCCCCCGGTGCCGAACGCGCGGGCCTGATTGATTCCAGCGGTCGCCTGCGGGACTTGGGTGCCACTGTGGGCGACTGGAGCCACTCGACACTGACCCCCGAATCGCTGGCGAAAGTTACGGCTCTGGACCCTGTGGGCCTGCCAATACTGCCCCAGGGCACCCGTTTGGGCGCACCCGTTCATCGCCCTGGAAAAATTGTGGGGTGCGCCCTGACCTACGGTAAGCACGCGGCAGAGGCAGGGCTGGATCCTCCTGAGGAGCCCATGTTCATGCTCACCGCTGCGAGCGCAATCAACGGCCCCGAGGATGCGGTCATGATGCCCAGGGGCGGCACACAACTCGATTGGGAGGCGGAACTGGCGGTGGTCTTTTGCCGCGCTGGCTGCAACATCCCCGTTGCATCGGCCATGGACTATGTTGCCGGTTTCTGTGTGGGAAATGATGTCTCTGAGCGGGTCTTCCAACTGGAGCGCGGTACCCAGTGGACCAAAGGAAAAAGCGCCGATACCCTGAAGCCACTGGGACCCTGGCTGGTTACTCCCGACGAGGTGGGCGACCCCAATGCATTGGCTATCTCCCTGCGGGTTAACGGTGAAATCATGCAGGAAAGCAACACCTCAGACATGATGTACAGCATTGCCGAGTTGATCTCGATTATCTCCAACTATGTGAGCTGGCAACCCGGTGACATCTTGATGACAGGCACGCCACCCGGTGTTGGCTATGGTATGAAGCCGCCCCGCTATCTCAAGGTTGGCGACATCATGGAGGCCCAGATTGAAAAGCTCGGCTCACAGCGCAATGTCATCAGTGAATACGCACCGCGCTATCCGTCCCTGAGTTGATGAGTACGCCGCGTATTATTGTTGTGACAGGGGGAGCCCAAAATATCGGTGCCGCCATCGCCGCTCGATTTGTGCAGGCGGGTGATACGGTGATATGTGCTGACCTCAGGGCCCCGGACACCGACCAAATACGGTTTCTGGCGACCGATGTAAGTTCTGAAGACGGCGTCTCAGCGCTCATGACATCCATCGCAGCAGATTACGGTTATGTCGACGTTCTGGTGAATAACGCGGGCATTTGCATTGAAAAGCCCATACCGGAGACCACCTCGGAGGAATGGGACGACATCATGGCGGTCAACGTTAGAAGTACATTCCTCATGACGAAACACGTCCTGCCACTCATGCTTGAGGCGCAATCCCGGGCGCCCGCCATTGTTAACATCAGCTCCATCGAGGGAATTGGAGCAAACCCGCTCCATAGCGCCTACGCCGCGTCAAAAGCTGCGGTGGCTGCGTTTACCCACAACACAGCCCTCGAATACGGCGTACACGGTATTCGTTGTAATGCCATCGCGCCGGGTTGGATCAACACACCCTTCAATGAGCAGCTGCTGGCCCAGTATCCCGACCGCGCCGTCGTGGATGCCGCCATTGAAGCACTGCACCCGATCGGCCGTCTTGGTACGACCAGCGATGTCGCAGAAACCGCTTTTTGGCTCGCCAGTCCTGCCTCAGGATTCATCACAGGCCAGGAAATCATTGTCGATGGGGGGCGCCTCGCCCGACTGCCCCTGCCCGCTCTCTGAGGAGTTTACGTGACTATCAGCCACAAGGTCGGTCAACCACGGAAGTTGGAGAACAGTATTGTCGTTATCACTGGAGCAAGTGGCGGTCTGGGACAGGCCTGTGCCGAACAATTTGCCTCGGCTGGGGCACAGCTTGTGCTGGTGGCGCGTGAGTTGGAAAAGCTGGAGGAACTCCGCAACAGGCTGGCGCACCGCGGGGACGGCGAGGCCCTACTTGTAACCGGCGATATCAGTGATCCCGGGCTGGCGGACGACTGCTTTCAAAAAACCAGGAACAGCCTGGCCAGGCCGGTGGATATTCTGGTCAACAACGCCGGCACCATTACCCGCGCCACCGCAGCAGCGACGCAGAACGAAGACTGGCACCGGGTCATGAATGTCAACGTCAGTGGCCTGTTCTACTTCAGTCGCGCCTTCGCCCAGCAACAGCATGATGGGGGGGCGATCATCAATGTTTCTTCAACCTGCGGTAGTGTGGGCAGTGCGGGCCTGGCTGCCTACTGCGCGAGTAAAGGCGCCGTTAACCAGCTGACCCGCGCGATGGCGCTGGAATTGGCTGACCGCGCCATTACGGTCAATGCCGTAGCACCGGGTGCCATTGATTCGCCCATGCTGTACCGGGGGCATGCCAATAGTGCGCTTGCAGATACTGTGGTTGCACGCAACGAAACCAGTATTCCCCTCGGAGCTATTGCCCAACCTCAAGAGGTAGCCAGAGCTATTTTGTTCCTTGCACAGGAAAGACACGTTACCGGAACAATACTGGCCGTTGATGGGGGTTATACCGCTTGCTGAGATACCGCCATGAAGCTACGTAAACTCACCGTTTATCGCCATCTATTGCCCGTAAAGGGCGGCGCCTATCGCATGGCGAATGCCTGTGTTGAGTCACTGGAAAGCACCCTGGTCCGACTAGAAAGCGACTGCGGCCATGTCGGATGGGGAGAGACCTGCCCGGTGGGTCCCACCTACGCCCCCAGCCATGCCCGCGGTGCCCAGGCCGCGCTGGCCACAATGGCCCCCGCGCTGATCAATAAAGAAGTGGATAAACCCAACATCCTGCAACGCCACATGGATGGTTTACTCAACGGACACAACTATGCCAAGGCTGCCATCGATATCGCCATCTATGACCTGCTCGGCCAGAAGATGAAATGCTCCGTCGCGCACCTGCTGGGGGGAGCTGTGACCGAGCGCATCCCCTCCTACTATGCCAGCCCGGTTGGCAGCCCTGATGAAACGGCGCGAATCGCGGAGGAAAAAGCACGGGAGGGCTACCCCCGTATGCAGGTCAAAATCAGCGGTAGGCCCGTAGAAATTGATATTGAGTGCGTCATCAAGGTCTGGGAGCGCATTGGCGGGCGCATGCGCCTTGCGATTGACGGCAACCGCGGATTGACGACCCGTGACGCCTTACTTCTCAGCCGAAGCTGCAGCCATATTCCATTTGTCTTTGAACAGCCCTGCGATTCCCTCGACGAAATTGCCAGTATCCGCAGCCGACTGCACCATCCCGTCTACATAGACGAGAGTGCAACCAGCCTGGCCACAGCCGTCCGGGCCGTGGGTCGGGGTCTCGTCGACGGATTTGGGATGAAAGTCACCCGGATAGGTGGCCTGACGCAACTGGCAAAGTTCCGGGACATGTGTGAAGCGTGCCACATTCCCCACACCGTGGACGACGCCTGGGGGGGCGATATCATCGCAGCGGCCTGTGCCCAGGCCGGCGCGACCGTAACGCCCCGCTTGTTTGAGGGCACCTGGCTTGCCGAACCCTATATCGAGGGTCACTACGACGTGCACGGCGGCATTAAAATTTTGGGTGGCCATATCGCCCTTCCCACCAGACCGGGCCTGGGAATTGTGCCCGACGAAACGCTATTCCACGACGAGGTGGCGCACTTCTCCTAGCTTCAGCGCCAAACCAGCGACCTGCGCGGGTAGCGCGTTTGCGCGCCGCCAATCGACCCAGTCGCTCAGATACTCAGCCCCCCGAGTTTCGTCTCGAGATACTCATCAATACCCTCCCGGGCACCCTCACGACCCAGGCCGCTTGCCTTCATACCACCAAAGGGTGCGGCTGCGCTGGTGGGATTGATGTCGTTGATACCAATGATGCCGAAATTGAGCTGTTCAAAGGTTCGCAGCGCCCGTGAGAGATTCTGGGTGTAAATATAGGCCGCCAACCCGTACTCGGTATCGTTGGCCATTGCGACCACGTCATCTTCTTCATCAAAGGGAATGACAGCCGCTACTGGACCAAATGTTTCTTCACGATAAATGAGCATGTCAGGGCTGACCGCGCTTAGCAGGGTGGCGGCATAAAAACATCCCCGCTCCAGCCCCCCGTCGACCAGGCGATACCCACCGGTGTGTAAGGTTGCACCCTTGGCTATCGCGTCCTGGACCTGTAGATCAACTTTTGCGACAGCCGCCTCATTGATCAAGGGGCCGATGCTGGTTGCCGGGTCCGTGCCATCCCCGGCGCGCAGTCTTGCCACGCGCGCCTCAAGCGTCTTGAGGAAGGGCTCAAGAATTGCGCGCTGTACAAAAATGCGGTTTGGACTGATACAGGCTTGCCCGGTATTCAAAAACTTCACCAGTGAAACACCCTTGGCTGCATGCACGGGATCCGCATCATCAAATACGATAAACGGAGCGTGGCCACCCAATTCCATGGACACACGCTTCAACTGGGGAGCTGCTAATTGCGCCAGATGCCTGCCCACCGCGGTAGAGCCGGTGAAGGTCAATTTGCGGATCGCGGGATGGGTACAAAACAAGTCGCCCACGGGTCTGGGATCGCTGACGGTCACCAGGTTGGCTACGCCAGGCGGCAGTCCCGCGTCATCGAGGATTTCAAATACAGCAATGGCACACAGTGGCGTGGACTCCGCAGGCTTCAAGACCGCCGTGCAGCCCGCCGCGAGCGCTGGCCCCAGTTTTCGGGTCAACATTGAAATCGGGTAATTCCAGGGTGTGATGGCAGCCACCACGCCGACCGCCTGTTTGTGCACAAGAAAACGCTGGTCTGGGCGCGCGGAGGGGATCGTTTCCCCATAAATTCGCTTGGCCTCCTCCGCGAACCACAGTAAAAAGTCCGCCGCGTATTTCACCTCGTTCATTGCGGCCTTGAGTGGCTTGCCCTGCTCCGCGGTCATGAGTTCAGCCAGGCTGCGCTGCCTCTCCATCATCAGCGTATGGGCACGATAGAGAATCGTTGCGCGGTCGTAGGCGGTCGCACCGGACCAGCCAGGCAGCGCCCCCTCTGCTGCTGTGATGGCTGCCTGAACCTGATCAGTACTGGCATCCAGAACTGACCCAAGTTTGGCCCCCGTGGCAGGATTGACCACCTCAAAGTTCGGACCCTCGGTGAGCCACTGACCGTCTATGTACATCATGGATTCCTTGCGTTCTAAACGTCGTTCTGTGCAGCGACGAAGATGGGTTGGACACCGCCTGACCGACACTGGCAGACCACTGCAAAGCCGATAGTGATGCGCCCATACCCGCGCCGCGGGCTAACCAAATAGTGTAGGGCAAGTCCCATCGACATGGTTATTTATCGGCTCCTTGGGAAAGCCCGTACTGGTGACGCTGCGGAGCCTGCTGCTACTGCAGCAGCAGGCTCCTAAGATCGTTGATCACCGTGTCGGCGTGCAGGAAAGAGGTGCTGTAGATGTTCCGGATTTGTCGGTCTGCATCAATCAGGTACACACGCAGCACGTGGGACATGGTACCCAGATAGTTGCCCTCCCGGTCGTAATCCCGAATAACCCATTGGTCATAGGCGTCCAGTATGGGGCGCAGGTCATCCTCGGAAGCTGTCGTTAAAAACTGCCAGTCAAAGCCCTGGGATCTGAACTGGTCTCCGTAACGGCCCAACGCCTCCGGCGTGTCCTTCTCCGGATCGAAACTGAAGCTGACCAGTCGGACACTGTCCGCGAGGCTCGCCTCTTCGAGCACCGCCGCCTGCACGCCACTCATGACATAGGTTGCCAGTGGGCAGCCATTTACGTCATTGCATGTGGTGAAAATGAAGCTCAGGACCGTCGCTTTTTCACCCAGGTAATCATGCAATCGTCCGGCCTTACCCAGCGTATCCAGCACAGGACCATCCGCAGCGTCACCCATAGGGGGAAGCTGGTAAGTCCCGGCAACAGGCGGCACAAATTCAAGCTCCTCGTAGCCGGGCGCCAGCACCACGGGCGGCGTGTGCTCATGGGGGGCAGCCGCCATGGTGGCTGTCCAACAGCAGACCAACAGCCCAGTCAGGACACGACGCACTGCCTCAGCGCGCTGCCATGCCATCGTGGTCCATTTTGGTCGCTGGCTGGCCGTACAACGCGTGGGCACCAAAACGCATCTGGTGTGGCGACCCCAATCCCATTTCAACAAAATCAAGACTGAACTCCGGGGTCAGAGACTCACCGTCCCAATGGAACAGCTTGAAGTACTGCACATCGCCGTCATCCCCCGCCCCCGAACCGGTCTTGTCCCAATTCGCCAGCAGTGAGGAGGTGAAGTAGACGCGCTCGCCGTCCCAGCTTTGGGACACCATATTGATTTGTTCGCCGATGCGCTTCTCGAAAACCTGCTCCGGGGCATGGGGGTTCGAAATATCGAAAAGTCGTACCTTGCCATCGTTCCAGGTGTTGACCCAGAGATGGTTGTCATCTGCGGAAATGGAAATATCCACGGGCAGGGGTATCTTGCTGGCGTCTCCGATATCAGCCACCGCCGTCGCATGCCATTCCCCCGCTTCATCCTCATGAATAAGCCAGATTTTGGACGTGAGCGCCGTCGTAGTAAAACAGTAGTTAGAGCGGGAACCCCAGGCGCATCGCAGTTCCAGGGGCGCACCGGGCACGTCGAGCACTTTTTTGGGCGTGCGGGCGTGCAGATCCCAGATAACAACCGTATTGCCAAATCGCTTCATCGCCTCGGGGTCAGCCATCATTTTCCCGAGGTTCATCATGTAATTGTTCCAGCCGGTAAAAGATGACGTGACCAAAACATTACGGCGCGGCAGCGCTCGGGCATCATAGCCGTACCCGTCAGCGTAATTTCCGGATTTCACCGCCCCCTGCAGGTTGTCATCGGTGGGCATCCAGACGCTGGTGATGAAGTCACCATCATTGGTGTATTCGGCCATGCCGGTACGACCGCCATGATCACGGTTGTTGGACAATCCAGTGATAAGCATCCGGCCCGGCAGCGCATAGTTGGTGTGCGGCCCCACAATGCCGCCTGTTTTGGCAACGAAGTCATCAATCTCGCGATGTATTCTGGGCTGCGCAGGATCTGTATGAATGTCGAAAATAAAGATCTTGCTGGTATCGAGGCCCGAAGCCCAAAGATAACGGCGATCATCTGTGAGACCCGAGTGATGGGCCTCATTACGGCCACCGACGGACAGGCTGTGTACAACCTCGCCAAAACTCTCCGATTCAGGATTGACATCGACCGTTACGAGTTTGTCCTCGCCATCGCCCACGCCCTCCATACCCAGCGTCCAGATATAGACATAGTCCTCCTGCCCCACAATCTTTGCCATGTAGGGCGACATGCACGTCTCATCTGCCCAGGCTAAGGGTGCGGCCACCGCAATGAGGGCTGTCACTATGCCGATTAACTTTCGAATCATGGTCTTCTCTCCAATGCATTATCCTTACGCCATGAGCCTAGCACTTTCGAAAAAGAAACAGCACCCTTTCACCGCTGTATTTGCAACAGTTCAGATGGTTGCGACCGGCTTGGCCCTTCTCACTGTCAATGCAGGAGGAGACGTCTGGGCGCAATCGGAATACAGAGTGGGAATGGCAGACAACCGGGAGGGCTATGAATCGCCCCATTACGCCACCAACTCAGAAGCCATTCTGGAAACTTTTGGTGAACGACTCCCCCTGGCGGACATCGCAAATGCGATACAAAAGGGGCTACCGGGAACCAACATGACACTGCGGGCGGCGGAGGTTGACCTCGGGCGCACCCTGTTTTTTGACCGAAGATTGTCCACCAATTCCAACCTGTCTTGCGGCATGTGCCATGTGCCTGAGCAGGGTTTTACGCAAAACGAACTGGCGACACCCGTGGGTGACGAAGGTCGGGGCGGACGCCGCAATGCACCCTCCCTATATAACGTGGCCTTCCTGAGCCAGCTCTTTTGGGATGGTCGGGAGTCCTCGCTGGTGGCGCAGGTTTGGTCGCCGCTGCTGGCGAGAAATGAGATGGCAAACCCCTCGAGGCAAGCCGTGATCCGCCGACTGGAGGATATCCCTGCGTACTCGACTGCTTTTAACACCATCTTTGCAGATGGTCTCACCGAAAAAAATCTGGGCCGCGCCCTTGCTTCCTACCAGCGCGCACTGGTCAGCGGTGACTCCCCCTTTGACCGCTGGTATTTCCAAACCACGAGACCCACCGATGGCGTTGCCGGATTCAAGGCACCGGAAATCCGTGGCTTTGAGGTATTCCTGACCCAGGGCTGCCAGTCCTGCCACAGCATCGGTGAACAAACAGCTCTGTTCACCGATGGTATGTTCCACAATACGGGGACCGGATTTTTGCGGGCGCAACGGGGATCCAGACCGCAGCGCTTGCAAGTAGCACCTGGTGTCTACGTCACCCCGCAGGTCGACGTGGAAACAGAAAAATTTACCGATGATGGACGGGTGGAAGTCAGTGGCGCGGCTGAAGATCGGTGGCGCTACAGGACCCCCAGCCTGCGTAACGTGGGACTCACAGCACCCTACATGCACGATGGCTCCCTCGCCACCTTGGAGGCCGTCGTGCAATTTTACGCAGAAGGCGGCGGCGGCGACCCCGCGCAGGATTCCCGTATCCGCCCTCTGCACATTCCCCGGGAGGACCAGGCCGCCCTGGTGCTATTTCTCCAATCGCTGACCGGCAGCAATGTCGACGCCCTGGTGGCTGACGCCCGCAGTGCAGCGATCGGGGATACCCTGCGTCACGATTACGTGGCCCCGGGCGCCGGGTCCGCAAGATAAGAGACCCGCCAGCCAGCCCCCGGGCGGTTGCGTCAGCAACGACTTTAGTAAGAAGTGGCCCGCACACCCATCGAGTAACCAGAGCCTCCGGGAGGCCAGTGCTCAGGGCGAGCTGCCACCCCAAGATGCCTGCGCTCCAGGGACCGAAGGTTCTGGCGCTTCATGCACTGAGGGCTTCGTTGGCCGCGGGCTGCAATTCCGGCTGACAGTTGAGTCGGTCAACCCGCGGCGAAACCCCGATGTATTTTCGATAGCAGCGGCTGAAGTGGGTCGTAGAGACGAAACCACACATGGAGGTAATTTCCACAATAGAGCGCGAGCTTTGCTTGACGAGTCGTCGAGCGCGGTCCAAACGCAGCTTGAGGTAGTACCTCGAAGGGGTACAGTGCAAGTACTTGAGAAACAGCCTTTCCAGCTGGCGCCGGGACAAGGCGACAAAATCTGCCAGCTCCTGCAGCGGAATCGGCTCCTCGAGGTTTGCTTCCATGAGTTGCAGTACCTCTTTAAGCTTGGGCTGCATCTCCACTTTGCGGGACCACATGGGCACCAGCTGCATTTCAACATCCGCACGGTACCGTTCGCAGACCAACATATCGGCCACCGCATCAACCAGGGCCTGTGGGTGCCGGGATGAAAGCAGTGCCAACATCATGTGCATGGGAATGGTCCCGCCCGTACAGGTCATTCGATCCCTGTCCAGCGTATACAGCTGGTTGTTACAGGCAATTCGGGGAAAACGGTCTGTAAGGACGGTCAGGCAGTCCCAATGAGCGCTGCACTGATAACCATCCAATAACCCGGCAGCCGCCAGTGCATAGGCACCCGTGCAGACCGAACCCATCACCACACCACGCTGGGCCTGTTTGCGTAACCAGCTGATGAGGGGACGGGGCAGGCTCTGCTCGATACCGATGCCCCCCACGACGATAACCAGGTCAAATGTGGGTGCACTCTCGAGGGTGTAATCAAGTGTTACCGGAATGCCGTCACTGCAGACCTGGTGCGTGGGGCCACCCCCGACCAATCCCCAACGGTAGAGGGAACGGCCCGACTGCAAATTCGCAATACGGAGGGGTTCCAGCGCACTGGAGAGTGAGATCAGGGTGAAATTTTCAACCAGCAAAAATCCGACGTGATAAGGGGTGGCCCCGTCACTCGGACGCATGTTGTCACGCATCGGCATACCCTCCCCTTGGTCGGCAGTGGCTGCAGGACGCTGTTCGCTGAAAACCGAACACCTTGGATAACGACTCCCCGCTTGGATGCACTGTACATTCCCGGCGGTCAATCGTTATCAGTGGTTCATCGCCCTCCCTGGCCGCCCCACAAGTCCAATTCAGGCGCTAGTGTGGTCCAATCCCGAACAGAAAACCATACAGCGGGGTGAAAAATCTTGCCCCCGTTAAGCTCTCCCCGAGCACCCTTGCGCACCTGGCCCGATTTACTGGAGAGGGGCCTGAATCAACCGGCCGCCCAGCTCACTGGCAAAGACTATCGTCGCAAGCTGCACGCCCACCGGACTGCGACCCACCCCGTCGGTGTCAATTGCAAAATAGGTTGGGTTTTCACAATTCCTGGCCTGGCAGGCGAGCTCGGAACGGGATTGAGAAACTGACTTTCATTCTCGTAATTGGCGCACTATACTCACTGCCAATGAAGCGCTGTCTTCAGATGACTCACGGGCTCAGAGAAGCGCGGAGGTGGTACCAGAGGGACCGTCAGTACGACACTGACTTCGGGTCTTACCAGCGGTCCAAACGATAATAAAAAATAAGGAGGGCTCATGAAGCGCTTCTACTATATGAGTAGCGACCTGGACAACTTGGAACAGGTCGAACATGATCTTGAGGCCAGCGGCATCGCGAGGCCCCAGATTTATTTACTCAGTAATGACGACGTGGCCGTTAATGCGCGCGACGTGAACCCGGTCGGCAGTTTCCTGAAAACGGACGTCATCCATGCCGGCGAGATCGGCGCTGTCCTGGGCGCGATCGCCGCCGCTATTGTACTGACCGTATCCCATCTTTCCGGTATTGCCGCGCAGGTCGGTTGGGCGCCCTTTATTTTCCTCGCCATCGTAGCCTTCGGTTTTACTACCTGGGAGGCCGGCTTTATTGGCATGCAGGCACCCAACAGTCATTTCCGCCGCTTTGAGAAAGCACTCGCGGCAGGCAAGCACGTACTTTTCGTCGAGACGACGCCCCAGGACGAGAAATGTTTGAAGTCAGTAATGAAGAAGCATCCCTCGCTCGAACGCGCTGGTACCGAGGTGACCCACACGGGACCACTCATGATGCTGCTGCGAAACTGGGATAAATTCAGGAAGTGGGCCTGACAGATAAATGCGGTCGGCAGTAGCCGCCCGATAACGAGATCGTTGTCGTAAACGATAAATGCAGTAAAAACGCAAAACGACGTCCAGAGTAACGGATGTCTTATATGGGGGAAGCGGTTACCTAAGCTACGGACAGTGTTGTAATTGGGGTCCTGTCACGGGCGACCGCGCATTGGGGGACGCTGGTGTACCTTGTACACAGCGTACATGAGGTTGTTTATGGTATTTGCAATTGTTCTGCTCGTCCTGGTTTTCGGGACGGTCCTGTTTCACTTTTTGAGTCCCTGGTATTTCACACCCATCGCATCCAATTGGAGCGCAATGGATGATACGGTGACACTCACTTTTATCGTTACCGGCATTGGTTTCGTCGCGGTCAACGGGTTTATCGCCTACTGCGTGATCAAATTTCGGAACAAGGAAGGGCGCCGGGCCGAGTACGAACCCGAGAGTGTAAAAATGGAGAGTTGGCTGACGGGCCTGACCACGGTCGGCGTGGCTGCCATGCTGGCACCCGGCCTCTTTATATGGGCAGACGTTGTCACGCCACCCGACGATGCGCTGGAAGTTGAAGTTCTGGCGCGGCAATGGAATTGGTCCTACCGGCTTCCAGGCGACGATGGCAAGCTGGGTGCGGTGGATGTCAGCCATACCAGCGCAGACAATCCCCTGGGAATCGATCCCACAGACCCGTTTGGAAAAGACGATGTCATCGTGTACGACCCGGTACTGCACCTGGAAGTGGATCAACCGGTGACGTTCCTGTTGCGATCTACCGATGTCCTTCACAACTTCACTGTGCCCCAATTCAGGGTGAAAATGGACTTTGTTCCCGGGCAGGTTTCCTACATCTGGGCTGAGCCCAATAAAGTTGGAAGTTATGACCTGTTGTGCGAGGAGCTCTGCGGTGTGGGTCACTACGCCATGCGCGGCCGAGTCGTCGTTGAAGATACCGAAACCTACACCCGTTGGGTGGCAGATCAACCCACATTTGCCGAAACCCAGACCGCATTATCGTCGGATCTGGTTGCCGGTCAGGCTGCCTATGCAGTATGCGGCTCGTGTCACGGCGCGAATGCCGAGGGTAATGCGGCAATGCACGCACCCCGCCTTGCCGGGATGGATTCCGAGTACATGAAGCGCCAGCTGCGCCACTTTAAACGGGGTGTCAGGGGTACCCATGAAGACGATGTGTGGGGCCAGACCATGGCACCCATGGCCATGACGTTGGCTGATGCCAGCGCCATTGAAAACGTAGTCGCCTACATCAATACCCTGCCCGGCGCCGAACTGACCGACACCATCGCTGGAGATCCGGCCAACTCCGCCGCCCTCTACCAGTCCACCTGCGCTCAATGCCACGGTGGTGATGGTCGCGGTGTCTGGACGGTCAATGCGCCGGCACTGACTGATCTGGATGATTGGTACATGGCTGAACAGTTACAGAAGTTCCGGGCGGGCATCCGCGGCCGGCACAGTGACGACCTTTACGGGCTACAGATGGGGCTTCTTTCAAATACCCTGGTAGACGATGAAGCCGTGACCGACATGGTCGCCTACATCAATACCCTGTAACCCACGGCACAGCCAACACAGCAGACAAAACCGAGAGATAATCATGGAATACACTGCACACGATGAGAGCATTTTTGTACGGCCAGCCGAGGTTGGGGAGATGGAGCTTTACCATCCCAAAACCTGGCTGGGTAAATACGTTTTCTGCCAGGATGCAAAGGTTATTGCAATTCAGTACGCGGCAACTGCACTGGCCATTGGGCTTGTTGCGCTCGTGCTGTCCTGGTTCATGCGCCTGCAACTCGCATGGCCCAATACCTTTACCTTCATAGATCCCGCCTACTACCTGCAGGCCGTCACCATGCACGGCATGATCATGGTGGTTTACCTGCTCACGGCGCTGTTTCTGGGTGGCTTTGGTAACTATCTCATACCACTCATGGTGGGCGCCCGGGATATGGTCTTTCCCTGGCTGAACATGATCAGCTTCTGGGTCTATTTCACAGCGGTGCTGCTGTTAGCGGCCAGCTTTTTTGTCGGTGGCGGCTCCACAGGCGCCGGTTGGACCTTGTATCCGCCCCAGGCCATCCTGCCGGGAACACCCGGATCAGAGGCCGGCATCCTGCTTATGCTGGCGTCTCTGGCTGTCTTCATTATCGGCTTCACCATGGGCGGATTGAACTACGTAGTGACAATCCTGCAGGCACGCACGCGGGGTATGACCCTGATGAGAATGCCCCTCACCATATGGGGTATCTTTACGGCCACCGTACTCGCCCTTTTTGCCTTCCCGGCCCTGTTTGTCAGCGCCATTATGATGGCGCTGGATGTCCTGCTGGGTACCAGCTTTTTCATGCCTGCCATCGTATCGATGGGTAGTGAGGCTGAGCATGTGGGTGGTAACCCTCTGCTGTTCCAACATTTGTTTTGGTTCTTTGGACATCCTGAGGTGTACATCGTGGCGCTGCCCGCCTTCGGTATCGTATCCGATCTGATCAGCGTGCATGCCCGAAAGAACATTTTCGGCTATCGAATGATGGTCTGGGCTATTGTGATTATCGGCGCGCTGAGCTTTGTGGTCTGGGCTCACCATATGTATGTCAGCGGAATGAACCCTTACTTTGGCTTCTTCTTCGCAACAACAACGCTGATCATTGCAATTCCCACAGCCCTTAAGGTGTACAACTGGGTACTGACGCTGTGGCAGGGCAACATCCACCTGACAACACCGATGCTTTTCTCGATCGCTTTTTTACTGTTCTTCGTCAATGGTGGCATGACAGGATTGTTCCTTGGCAACTCAACGGTCAGCATGCCCCTGTCCGATACGCTCTTTGTCGTCGCCCACTTCCACATGGTTATGGCTGTTGCGCCGGTCATGGTGGTCTGCGGCGCGATTTATCACTGGTACCCCAAGATCTCCGGTCGCTGGTATCACGAAGGTATGGCCAAGTTCCATTTCTGGACCACTTTCGTCGGGTCCTACCTCGTATTCCTGCCCATGCACTACCTGGGAATCATGGGCGTTCCACGACGGTATTTTGAAATTACCGGTACCACCTTCCTGCCAGAATCGGCCCATGCGGTGAATGCCAGCATCACGATTGCGGCCCTCGTCGTTGGCTTTGCCCAACTGGTGTTTCTCTGGAATCTGATCTGGAGTGCTTTCAAGGGCGAGAAAGCTCCGGGGAACCCATGGAATGCCACGACGCTGGAGTGGCAGACCGAGCACACGCCACCGGAGCATGGCAACTTTGGCAAGGAACTGCCCTGCGTGTATCGATGGGCCTATGACTACAGCGTGCCCGGGCACGAGGAGGATTTCATTCCTCAGAACGTCCCACCGCGCTCTGTAACGGCCTGAGGAGAGAGATATGAGCACTGGCACAGGAATTTTTTCCGAAACCCCCTGGATTGCGGATACCGGCCCGGTAGCACCGGCCCTCTCCGGGGCAGAAATTGCACTGAAATCCCGACGCTCCGCGTTAAAAATGTTACTGAGCGTGGTCAGCGTGTTTTTCCTGTTGATGATCGTCGCTTACGGCGGTCGGATGTTGTACCAGGACTGGCGCCCTACCCCACAAATTAATCTGCTTTGGGCAAATACGGGCGTGTTACTGCTGAGCAGCCTCTGTCTGCAGTTTGCATTGATGGGCGCCCGTGCGGGGCGGATACTTTGGGTGAGAAATGGGCTTGTTGCTGCCGGTATCCTGACCGTCCTCTTTCTGGTGGGTCAGTGGACCGCCTGGCAGCAATTGACGACCCTGGTGCTGGGAGATTTCAGCAACCCATCCGTCGGTTTCTTTTTCATGATCACAGGTGTCCACGGCCTGCATATGGCCGGTGGCATGCTGGCTCTGGTTCGCGCTACCAAAAGAGCGTTCCAGCCCGGGGATACCCATAAAATGGAGGCCAATATTTCCAACTGCGCCCTGTACTGGCACTACTTGCTCGGCGTCTGGCTGCTGGTATTCGGCCTGCTATTCAGCGGTAATAATTTTGAGATCCTCCTGCGGATCTGCGGTGTAATTTAGTAAGGGAGACCAGTCATGTCTGCACAGAATGTAGCGTCCGATTCACTGGAACTGAAACCTGGTCTGGAGGGTGTCATTGAAGACTGGTCGTCTGACCAGCGCGCCTTCAAAGGCGTACCCTGGGGAAAGGCCATGATGTGGATCTTTCTCGTAAGTGACACCTTCATCTTTGGTTGTTTCCTCGCGTCGTATATGACCGTCAGGATGTCCACCCTGGACCCCTGGCCCAATTCCAGTGAGGTATTTGCGCTGAGTTTTGGCGGCGCCCCGATTCCACTTATTCTCATCGCCATTATGACCTTCGTCCTCATTACCAGCAGTGGCACGATGGCCCTGGCGGTAAATTTCGGCTACCGCAAGGATAAAAGAAAGACCTTCTGGCTGCTGATTGCCACCGCCGTACTGGGTGCCACGTTCGTTGGCATGCAGGTATTCGAGTGGAGCAAACTGATCATTGATGAAGGCGTTCGACCATGGGCCAATCCCATGGGAGCGGCCCAGTTTGGATCGGTATTCTTCATGGTGACCGGGTTCCACGGTACCCACGTCACCATTGGGGTGATCTTCTTGTTCATCATGGCCTACAAGGTGTCCAAAGGGCATCTCGACGACCGGCAACCCGGGTGGTTTACGAAACGGGGCGGAAATTACGAGGAGATTGAGATTATGGGCCTGTACTGGCACTTCGTTGATCTCGTCTGGGTCTTTATCTTTGCATTTTTCTATCTTTGGTAGGGAGTAGTCATGGAACACGTAGCTGATGGGCACGAGCCTGTTGTAAAGGAAGAAGAGGCCATCCAGCATCCGCTTGGGGTGTACTTCAAGATATGGATTTTGCTGTTCGTACTGAGTGCCATGTCCTACGCCGTGGACTATTACCAGATCCAGGGTTATATGCGCTGGTTCCTGATTCTCCTGTTCATGGTTCTGAAGGCTGGCTTGATCATTGCAGTGTTCATGCATATGGTTTGGGAACGGTTGGCCATGGTGTATTTCATACTGCTGCCGCCGCTGCTCTTGCTCACGTTCGTCGCCATCGGATCCCTGGAGGCAGACTGGACGTTCTTTAACCGGGCCATCTACTTCCTGCAGGAACTGGTGCAAACAGGCCCAGCGCCCCCGCCAGCACATTGATGCGGGTTGGAACCATTATTTGTCACTGGAAAAGTAGGTAGGAAACAATGGGCGGTCAGAAAGACTCGAGCACTAACTATATTCCCCACGCCACCATCCTGTTGCTGTTAACAGTCCTGATGTACGTGTTTGCATTTGTGCTGGTTGACCACAACAAAACCGTACCTGAGCGGGTTGATGGTGTGCATGCGGAAAAGAACGGCTGAGCGGTCAGCCTGATTGATCTTCCGGGCTGCCATCCTTGGCGGCCCGATACAGCTCCGCAAATTCCTCCGCAACATCCGAGGCAACAAAAGGTGAACTGATCAGGCCGGCATAGCGCTGCCTTGGATCAATCAGGTACACCGCGCTTGAATGAACGACTTCATAGATGTCATCCCCGGCATTCTCACCCGCCATAAAGGGCGCTCCCAGCTGGCGCGTCAGGTTGTTTAGCTGGCCAATTGAACCCGTTGCGCCCAAAAAGCCGGCGTCAAAATACGCCACGTATTTGCTGATCTGCTCACCTTTATCCCGTGCGGGATCGACGGATATGAAAACAAACTGTACAGCCTCGTCGGGAATGCCCATGGCCAGGATTTCCCGTTTGACCTGGCTAAGATCCTGAAGCGTGGTGGGACAAATATCCGGACAGTACATGAACCCGAAAAAGACAAATGACCAACGTGCCTCCAGGGCCTGAAAATCAAAAATATTCTTGGCGTCGTCCACAAGGGTAAATTTAGCGAGGGGTCGAGGCTCTGGTAGTGCAATCAATGCCGGGGCCTCACTGAAACCCCCGTAACCACCGCTGCGGGCCTGCCACTGCATCCAGTATCCGGACACCGCGAGCGTCACCCCGACGGTCGCCGCGATGACGAGTACGGTAAATGTAATCTGGTTTCTACTGACCTTCACAGCGTCGCTGACATCCGGTGGGAACTTCTCGTGCCATTGTGTCAACCGGCCAACGGTAACGTCAAGGTTGGAAGCGGCAGGCTATGCGGCGAAATAAGACGCCTCCTAGTCAGACCGCCACCAACCGCTGATCAGCTCTTGACCCGCTCATTATCAGGGTCGAGCAGCGCACCATAACCCACCGCAACAATTCTTGCAGGGAAGAAGTTGCCGAAATACTCCATCACAACCGCATCTCCCTCTTTGGCACGGGCTGCCGGCAGGTAGCCCATGGCGATGTTCTGCCCGAGTGAGGGTCCGTAAGCAACGCTGGTGGTGTAGGAGCGGCGACCGTGGGCGTCGATGACCACCTCAAGGGTATCAGCATCCAGCAGCGGCCATTGACCCACGGGATAGCGCACCGTGCCCGCATCATCCGTGGTGTCCTCGAGAACCAAAGTGCAAAGGTAGGCTGCCTGCTCGGGTAAAGCCCGCTGGGCGACGTACGCTTCCTTGCCGTGGAAGTCATTGGCCTTCACTTTGGGTCGGGCAAGGCCTGCTTCGTACAGGTTATAGTCGATTTCAAGATCGGCATTTTGTAATCGTAAGCTTTTCTCCAGGCGACGACTGTTGGCATAGGTTTCAATGCCCACGGGGTTCACACCCAAGTCCGCGAGGGCATCCCAAAGCTTGAGCCCGTCGGCAAAGGGAAAATAAAGTTCCCATCCCTGTTCCCCGACATAGGAGATGCGAAACGCCCACACCTTGACACCGCAGACATCGATCTCCTTGGTCGTCGCATAGGGGAAGGTCTCAGTTGAGACACTCTCAGGGTCATCCATCAACCTCTGGAGGGTCGCCCGGGCCTCCGGGCCCCAGAGACCCAGAGTCGCCAGTTGCTCGCTTTGATCGATGAACTCGGCATGAACCAAACCCAGCTTATCGCGCATACGCTGCATCCAGACGTAATCTCGGTGGCCGGTATCGCCACCACAAATTACTCGGTAGGCGTCCTCCGCAAGACGCACGATAGTGAGATCCGAATGGATCCCACCGACATGGTCTAGGAAGTGGGTATACACCCCTTTGCCCACGGCGGTATTGCCACCCACCTTGGCCACCGACAAGTACTCCATGAGGGCTTCGGCATCAGGGCCGACCACATCGAAGATGGCAAAATGCGACAGATTGATCATGCCCACACTGTCGCTCAATGCAAGATGCTCCGCGTTGGAGACCTCCCAGAAATGCCGGTTGTCCCATTCAGCTTCACGCACTGGCACGCGGTCCCGGTACTGCGCAAGTAGCGTCGCCTCATTGGCCGCGTAGCCATGGGCGCGCTCCCAACCTGCGACTTCCATGAAGTACCCTCCCAACGCCACCTCGCGCTCATAGAACGGGCTGGTGCGCAGAACCCGGGAGGAGGCATAGGGTTCCCGGGGGTGAACCGCTGGGGTGTAAATCTTCTGGGCAATCTCATAGCTGCGGTTACGAATGAATTCATCCGTCAATTGAATCGGGTAATGACGCGCAGGGTCGACACCGTGCGGATCCATACTGGTGCGTCCGTCGGTCATCCAGTCTGCGAGAAGCTTGCCAGCTCCCGGACCGTCCTTAACCCAAACGGCCTCGCAAAGCCAAAGGCCTTTGACTGCAGGGGATTCACCAATCACTGAACCGCCATCGGTGGTCACAGAGAGCAAACCATTAAAGGAGCGGCGTTCCTCCCAGGGCAGTTCTGCCAAAACAGGTGTCAGCTCCACCGAACGCTCATAAGCATCAAGCACCTGGTCCAGCGCCAAGTCATTCATTGAGGGCGACATGCGCGCATCCTCGGGTTCCATGATGGCCGTGGCCTCAACAATGCGCGGTTCGAAGGGCTCATAGTAGCCCCACTCCAACAGACCGCCCTCCGGCGTGGTCGGATCACCGGTATCCCTGACATAAGCCGAGTTGCCCTGATCACGAAACAGTGGATAAACAATATCCTTCCCTGTGCCTTCCAGGGCATCCCAGGGTCCAAAGAATAGCAGCGGATGCTCTACGGGCATCAGAGGCAGCTTTACGTTCGCGGTGTGAGAAACCAGTGAGCCCCAAATGCCGGCACACAAAACCACGTAGTCTGCCATGATGGTCCCTTTGGCCGTCTCCACCCCGACTGCGCGACCGTCTTCGACAAGGATGCGCTGGGCAGGGGTATAGGGAAATGCTTTGAGCTTGCCTGCCGCCACGGCCTCGTCGACCAGATCACCCGCCACCTTCTGTGAGCGCGGGGTGACAAGGCCGGCATCAGGATCCCACATGGCACCTTCAATCAGGTCTTCCTCGAGAAGCGGGAACCGCTCTTTGGCCTCCGCAGCAGAAATCATGCGCGCATTGGTACCGAAAGCCTTGCCCGAGGCCACCTTTCTCAGCAACTCCTGCATTTGGGCATGGTCACCCTTACGCGCCACCTCCATGCCACCTATCTCGATGAAATTCCCCCTGGACTTGTAGAACTCCCGGCTGTACGTACTGGTAAAAACATTGAGTTTGTCGTGGGAGGTCATGTAACAAAAATCGGAGGCGTGGGACGTGGAGCCGATATCCGTGGGTATTGCTGATTTCTCGAGACCGACAATATTGTCCCAGCCCGCAGCGACAAGATGATGGGCCACCGAGGCACCAACGATGCCTCCCTGACCAACGATGATGACGCGCGCATGTTCGGGTAGCTGTGCCATGGGTGGTTCCTCAGAAATCTCTCAATTCAGGTCACTTTTATCGGGTGAAATTTGGCGCCTTTTCACTGCAGAGCGCTGTTTTGTTAGCGACATTTAATCGCCTAAAAGCGTCATGGCCCGATCTTCAAAATCCCAACATGCCACGGCCAAATCAGCCAACCACCCGCAGCCGCCCAACCCTCAGGCCCCGGCTGTTGATGTCTCGAGAAGTGCCAGAGCAGCATGCACCTCAGCAGCGAGGATCTCGGGCTGATCGCGACCAATCTGAGTTAAGTCAGCACACATGGTTGGCGTCCAAAATCGGGTTACGTGGTCGACAATCTGACCCGCAACATCCTCCCGCAACGGGACATTACTCGCGATCTGGTTGACCATTTTTACCAAATGCTGCTGCGTATAATCCAGCATCATGCTGGCGCTGCCGCACTTGCAGACGGCCTTATCTGTACTGCAGTGACCTTGTATTCGGGACAGTTGGTCGCCCAATCAGAGTTATCTGTGGTGATCACGTTGGTGCCACTCACCGGATGGTGGAAGGTGGTGTACACAACACCGGCCGGGATGTCGTCGCTGATGTGCGCTCGCATACGGGTACTGCCTGCGCGACTGGAGACCTCAACCCAGTCACCCTGGGCAACACCCCGCAATTCGGCATCAGATTCATGAATCTCCAGGATGTCCTCGGCATGCCAGACAGAGTTAGCCGTGCGACGGGTTTGCGCTCCCACGTTGTACTGGCTGAGGATTCTTCCAGTCGTCAATAGCAATGGGAATTTGCGCGTGGACCGCTCATCGGTAGGCACATAGGGGGTTGTAACGAATTGTCCCTGCCCGCGCACAAAACGCTGGGCATGCATTATGGGGGTCCCCTCAGGCGCCTGTTCGTTACAGGGCCATTGCACGCTGCCAAGCGCGTCAAGAAGTTCGAAGGAGACCCCTTTAAAGGTGGGCGTCAGCGCGGCAATTTCGTCCATGATCTCCGAGGCACTGGCATAATCCATGGGATAGCCCATGGCCGCACTAAGCGCGCAGGTGACCTGCCATTCCGATAAGCCTGACGCCGGAGGCACTACAGGCCGGACCCGGTTTATTCGCCGCTCCGCGTTGGTAAAGGTTCCATCTTTTTCGAGGAATGAAGTACCCGGCAAAAATACATGGGCATACTTTGATGTTTCGTTGAGGAACAGGTCCTGCACTACCACACAGTCCATGGCTTTAAGTGCAGCCTCAACATGCTGGGAATTGGGGTCAGACTGGGCGATGTCCTCGCCCTGGATGTAAATGCCCCGAAACTGACCCGAAACCGCCGCATCGAGCATATTCGGTATCCGTAAGCCAGGATCCTTACGTAAGCCGACGCCCCACAACGCTGAGAACAGCTCCCGGGCCGCATCATCAGAAACATGGCGATAACCACTGAATTCGTGGGGGAAGGAGCCCATATCACAGGCGCCCTGCACGTTGTTCTGGCCTCGAAGGGGGTTGACCCCCACACCATCACGACCGATGTTACCTGTCGCCATAGCCAAATTAGCCATCGCCATCACCATGGTGGAGCCCTGTGAATGCTCCGTAACACCGAGGCCGTAATAGATGGCACTGTTGCCAGCCTGGGCGTAGATAGCGGCTGCTGAGCGAAGGGTCTCTGCAGACACGCCAGTCACTTCTGCAAGGGACTCAGGGCTGTTTTCCGGCAACTCAATGAAGCGACGCCAGGCGGCAAATGAGGCCGTATCGCAGCGTTCCGCAACAAAGGCTTCATCAACCCAGCCCTCGGTAGCGATCACATGCGCCAGGGCATTGAGCACAGCGACATTTGTTCCGGGCTGCAGTTGCAGGTGCTCGGTAGCCTTGACGTGGGGCGAGCGGACCAGGTCGATGGAACGCGGATCGATGACGAGCAGCTTTGCACCCTGTCGAAGCCGTCTCTTCATTCGTGAGCCAAACACGGGATGGGCATCGGTGGGATTGGCACCAATCACCATAATCACATCTGATTTTTGTACCGATGCAAAATCCTGAGTACCGGCGCTCGTGCCAAAAGTTTGCTTCAAACCATACCCGGTGGGCGAGTGACAGACACGGGCGCAGGTATCGACATTGTTGGTACCCAGTGCGGCACGGACCATTTTCTGTACGACGTAGACCTCTTCGTTGGTACAGCGGGACGACGTGATGCCGCCCAGAGCGTCAATCCCGTATTGCTTCTGGATAGCCCTGAACCGATCGGCAGCGAAGGCGATGGCCTCCGACCATTCAACCGGCCGCCATTCGCTGTCAATGCTGTCCCTGATCATGGGCTGGGTGATCCGATCGGCATGCGTGGCATACCCCCAGGCAAAGCGGCCCTTCACGCAGGAGTGGCCCTCGTTGGCCCCACCCTGCTTGTCCGGCACCATACGGACCAGTTCATCACCCCGCAGTTCAGCAACAAAGGAACACCCGACACCGCAATAAGCGCAGGTCGTCTTAACCTTCCTTGTCGGGACACCCAGGTCAATGACGCGGGTCTCTTGCAGGGTAGCCGTGGGACAGGCCTGGACACAGGCACCGCAGGATACGCATTCACTGTCCAGAAAAGCATTTTCCTCACTTGGCGACACTTTTGAATCAAAGCCGCGTCCCGCGATGGTCAAAGCGAACGTTCCCTGCACTTCCGAACAGGCCCTGACGCAGCGGCTGCAGACAATGCATTTGCTGGCGTCAAAACTGAAATAAGGGTTGGAGCTATCCGTGCCCGCATCAAGGTGATTCGCTCCAGCCGGGGAATAGCGTACTGAACGCAACCCAACGGCTCCGGCTGTATCCTGAAGTTCGCAGTCACCATTGGCTGAGCAAGTGAGACAGTCCAGCGGATGGTCTGAGATATAGAGTTCCATCACCCCCTTGCGCAACTTGTCCAGTCGCGGAGTCTGGGTTTTGACAGACATACCGTCCTCGCAGGGTGTCGTACAGGACGCGGGCGTGCCCTTGCGGCCCTCGATCTCAACCAGACACATACGACAGGAACCAAAGGCATCAAGACTGTCAGTTGCGCACAGTTTGGGAATTTGCGTGCCCGCCAGGCTGGCCGCGCGCATTACGGAGGTCCCGGCTGGCACCGCTATGGGCGTCCCATCAATGAGAACGGTGACCGTGCTGTCCGACAGCCTGAGAGGCGTACCCAGATCGAGGTCTGCTATGTCAACTTCAATTGGCTTGTTCATGACTCACTCCCCGGGTTGCAGGAGATTGCACACCGCCCCCAACCCTAAAATCTTCCGGAAACTGATCCAGAGCACTCAAGACCGGCTGCGGGGTCAGCCCCCCCATCGCACAGAGTGATCCCTGAGTCATCACATCACAGAGATCCCGCAACAGCCGCTCTGACGCTGCAGGGTCATCGGACGCCAGCAGATCGTCAATAACTTCAACACCGCGTACTGCCCCAATCCTGCAGGGTGTACATTTGCCACAGGACTCTTCGACACAGAACTCCATGGCAAAGCGCGCCTGTTCCGCCATATCAACCGTATCATCGAATACTACCAGACCACCGTGGCCCAACATGGCACCCGCCGCGGCCAGAGACTCGTAGGCCATCGGTATATTCAATGCATCGGCCGGCAAATAAGCACCCAGTGGACCACCGATCTGCACCGCCCTCAGTGGACGACCCGAACGCGTGCCCTGCCCAAGTTCCAGCACCAACTCCCGCGCAGAAATACCAAAAGCCACTTCTACAATACCGCCCCGGGCGATATTGCCCGCAAGCTGGAATACCTGTGTCCCCCGGGAGCGCTCTTCACCCAGTGCCGCGTATGCCTCTGCACCACGCGCGAGTATGGAGGGTACGCTGGCTATGGTAAGGACGTTGTTGATAACCGTAGGGGTACCAAACAACCCCTCTATAGCTGGCAGGGGAGGCTTCGCGCGGACCATGCCCCTACGGCCTTCCAAACTCTCCAGCATGGCTGTTTCTTCACCGCAGACGTAGGAGCCCGCACCCACACGGATCGTGACGTCAAAATTACAGTCCGAACCCAGTATACCCTGACCCAGCCAACCCAACTCCCGAGCCTTGATGATGGCCTCTGTAAGCACTGCGATAGCCGCAGGATACTCGGAACGCAGGTAAACGATGCCAAGGTCAGCACCCACGGCATGGGCCGCAATGGCCATGCCCTCAAGCAGGCAAAAAGGGTCGCCTTCCATAAGCATACGGTCGGCAAAGGTACCGCTGTCTCCCTCGTCGGCATTAACACAGATGTATTTATGGCGCGGCGCATCGGCAGGATCACCGGCATGGACTGCAGGATTTTGTTGTGCAACCGTGCGCCATTTAATGCCGGTTGGAAATCCGGCGCCACCACGACCGCGCAGGCCCGACTCAAAGACCTCATCCACAACGGCATCAGGGCTCATATCGAGGGCGCGTCTCAATCCGGACAAACCACCATGGGCAATAAAATCCGCAGGATCGACAGGGTCGATCACACCGACACGCTGGTAGATCCAGCGATCCTGACAGGCCAGGTAGTCTAATTGCTCAACTTCCCCGAGGTAGGACTCATCAGACTCTTCAGGGAGGCATGCCGTCACATCGCTCGCCCTGACGTTGCCCCAGCCCACACGAACACCATCTCTGGAGTCAGCCCGCTCCACCAAAGGTTCCAACCAGAGCAGGCCCCTGCTCCCGGTTCGCACCACTTCCAACCCCTGGGCTTCCAATGCCTCGGCGATCTGGTCTGCGCCAACGGATCGGGCGGCTGCGTCACGCGGTACGAACCAGATACTCATAGCGCCACCTTACTCCGGGCAATGACAACGGCAGCTTTGAGCCGGTCAACATCCGCGCATCCCAGGAGTTCGTCGTTAACCAGGGCCGCTGGACCCAGGGCACAGTTACCAAGGCAGAAAACCGGTTCATCTATCCCAGTATCCTCGGCAAGCTCTGGATCACTCTCGCAGGCCTGTCGCCAGGCTTTAGCAAGTGCCCTGCCACCAACGGCCTGACATGCCTCCGCAGCACACAGGCGCACGGGAACCCTCGGGGGCGGTGTTTTCCTTAAATCGCTGTAATAGGACAAAACGCCGTGCACATCAGCTCGGGTCAAATTACAGACCTCAGCAATAACGGACACCGATCCCTCGGGGACATACCCGTAGTGCGCCTGCACTTTTTGAAGACACAGTAATACTGGGCCTGCTTCAGTCGCCACTATGGGCTCGGCCAGCGAGAGAATGGTTTGTCTCAGCCCTGGGCTGTCACTATCGGGGTGTGTCACAGTTCCACCCGCTCCTTGCCCGAGTAAACGTTCATTCGATCATCCCGGGTGAAACCAATCAAGACCATGCCGTGTGCCCTCGCCAGATCTACGGCGAGGGTCGTCGGACCCGATACCGCTATAATCCCTGCCACGCATGCGCTGAGTGCTTTTGCCACAATTTCGTAGGAAACGCGACCGCTGACCACAAGGAGGTGATCAGATAGCGGGAAATTACCCTCCAGAAGGGCTGTCCCGAAGACCTTATCTACCGCATTGTGCCGCCCGACATCCTCGCGAACGACTTGTATTTGGTGGTACGGGCTCGCGAGGGCTGCGGCATGGAGTGAACCGGTCAGGTCGAACATTTTCTGCTGTTGTCGCATGCCACTTATTAAATCATGGGCTGCCTGGGGTGTAACTGACCAGTCATCACTGTGCAACGGCACCTTGGGACTGGGTGTCGTGTTGAGCACATCACTACTGCAAATCCCACAGGAGGTGGACGTCAGGTAGGCCCTGGGCTTGGGCGGCTCAATACCGGGTGCCAGCTCTGCCAGGATGGTGTCCACGGCATCATCAACGCCCCACTGCTGCAGTTCCGATGCCCCGACGCGCTCGATACTGACGATGTCGGCCGGCGCCCCTACGTTCGCCTCACTCAGCAACCACCCGGCCGCCAGTTCTTCATCGTGACCTGGGGTACGCATGGTGGTGAGTAAAGTCTGCTGATCAACTGAGATGGCAAGTGGAGCCTCGACCACAACGCGATCAAATTGATCGATAGGGGACGAACCGGTTGCGGTCACGTTATTGATGCGCAACATTGGCCGGGGATCGGTGGCATGGACCGGCATCAAAAAAGGCCTGTTACCTGACCATTAACAACATCGATATTCTCACTCGCGGGCACTTTGGGTAGTCCCGGCATGGTCATGACATCGCCGCACACTGCGACTACAAACCCAGCACCCACTGAGAGTCTCACCTCACGGATATCCATGACATGACCAGAGGGTGCTCCCCGGAGTTGGGCATCAGTAGAGAAGGAATAGGGCGTCTTTGCGATACACACGGGCATGGCGCCGTAACCTTCATTCTCAAGCTCGTGAAGCCGGTTGCGGACCTTACTGCTGGCAGTCACCTCACTGGCCCCATAAATCTTGGTCGCTACAGCGTCGATCTTGGCAAGCAGTGATGCCGAGTCCGGATAGACAAATGTGTCATGCCCGCTGCTCGCCGACCGCTCATCGGCATCACAGGCCTCGGCCACCATGTGCGCGAGTTCTGTAGCCCCTGCGCCGCCATTGGCCCAATGGCTGGCAACAGCGATCCGGATTCCCATAGCCTCTACCCGCTCAACCAGTAAAGCAAGTTCAGCATCGGTGTCCGACACGAACTGGTTGATCGAAACGATGGGCGTGACGCCGTAGTGATCACGAATATTCGTAACATGACGCTCCAGGTTGACCATGCCCGCAGCGAGGGCGTCGAGGTCCTCAGTATTCAAATCCTCCTTGGCAACACCCCCATGAAATTTCAGGGCACGGATCGTTGCTACCAGAACTGCCACCGACGGCCTGAGATTCGAAGACCGACATTTTATATCGATGAATTTTTCGGCGCCCAAATCTGCACCGAATCCCGCCTCTGTAACAACATAGTCAGTGAGTCGCAGAGCACCGGTTGTTGCGATAACGCTATTACAACCATGAGCAATATTTGCGAAGGGTCCGCCGTGAACAAACGCTGGTGTCCCTTCCAGCGTCTGCACCAGATTGGGCGACAGTGCGTCCTTGAGCACGGCAGTGAGTGCGCCTTCAGCCTTGAGATCGCTCGCTCGGACCGGTTGCTTCTCCCGGGTATACCCCACCACAATCCGCCCGATACGCGCCTTGAGGTCGGCAAGGTCTGTAGCCAGGCAAAAAATGGCCATGATTTCCGAGGCGACGACAATATCGAAGCCATCCTGTCTCGGGTAACCATTTCCCACGCCGCCCATGCCAACGGTGATGTCCCGCAGCGCTCGATCGTTCATATCCAGCACGCGTTTCCAGGTGACACGCCGCACATCGATACCCAAGGTATTGCCATGGTGAATGTGATTGTCAATGAGTGCGGCGAGCAGATTGTTTGCCACGCTGATGGCGTGGAGGTCGCCGTTAAAGTGCAGGTTGATGTCCTCCATAGGGATGACCTGGGCATAGCCACCACCGGCCGCTCCACCCTTCATACCAAATACGGGACCCAGAGAGGGTTCCCTCAGGCAAATCATGGCATCTTTACCGATGTGACGAAGGGCATCACCCAGACCCACAGTTGTGGTGGTTTTGCCCTCACCCGACGGCGTTGGACTGACTGCAGTTACCAAAACCATTCGAGCTGACTGGCGAACCGGCTGCTCCAACAACCAGTTGAGATTGATTTTGGCTTTGGTTCGGCCGTAAGGCTCAAGAGCCTCATCGGGAATCGAGAGACCCGCTGCGATGTCTGCAATGGGCTTGGGTATTGCTGCCTGTGCAATTTCAATATCGGTGGGCATGATTCAACGTTCCTTGAATACTGGTAAGCGAGTGGGCAATTGACTTTGTGGCATCCGCTTAGTTAGCGGGTTCGCCTGCACTTGGGTTCAGACAGTCAAGGCTGGCCGCTGACATCACCCCAGTCAGCCCCCCTAAACTGAACCGAAACCACACCGTCGCAACCCTCAGGCCAACCCCGAAGGGAACCCCATTACGACTGGCGACCCTGCATTATTGGAAACATTAACCAGCATGGCAATCACCCCCATCACCCGCCAGCGGCCAAATGGAGCCGGTTGCAGAGAAACTTTGGCGCCTCAGTCAGGCGGCCCCGAGGGCGACTGCGCGCGCCCATGCCCGGTAAATACCGAAAAAACCAGTTCGAACGGAAGTCGAGATCAAACCACGGTCGCACAAGGGCCAGTTTACGGCGTCTCCAACTGTGCATAATCCCTCTTTCTCGACGTCGTTTTCTGATCCATTTATGTCGCTCAGATGCGTCCAAAAAGTCCATTTAAAACTGGTTTTTCGAACCCTTTATGCTCAGCGCAGTCGACGCTGTAACAGGTTGGGCCACAGGCCATTCCCCCCCCTGATCCCGCCAGCCCAACTCAGGCAAGGGGGGACTCAACTTTGAAGTGAGCACCCCGTCGCTAACTGAGCTAAACTTCGCCGCTCGGTTCAGAGCGGAGCCCTGGCTTCGCTGCATGGGGGGAGAAGATGAAAGCAACGTGGGACCTGCTTATTAAAGGCGCCAAGTTATTTGACGGTAGCGGTGCCCTGCCAAGCGTTCAGGATCTTGCCGTACGAGAGGGACGGGTTGTCGCGCGGGGAGAGAATTTGCCGGCGGGTCACGCGGAGTCGGTGATTGAGGCCTCGGGACAATGGTTGCTCCCGGGGATGCTCGACATCCACACCCACCTTGACCTAGAAGTCGATGTGGAACCGGCGCTTCCCGAGGTGGTGCGGCACGGCACGACGACGGTGCTGGTCGGAAACTGCAGCCTCGGCACCAGCTTTGGCAGTCAGAAATCCGGCACGCAGGAACCGATCGTCGACTGTTTTACGCGGGTAGAAAATATACCCAAGGCGGTGCTTCGCAAGGTCACCGAGAAGATTACCTGGGACAATACCGGGGACTACATCGATCATTTCGCCAGCTTACCCCTCGGACCCAATATCGCTACTTTTGTTCCCCATTCCATGCTGCGGGTCGAGGTTATGGGTCTGGACGCCAGCGTTAGCAGGGCCCCCACGGAAAAAGAACTCAAGAAAATGGAAGACCTGCTGGAAACAGCCATGCAGCAGGGCTATCTGGGGCTGAGTACCGATGGCCTGCCCTTTCACTATCTCTCCAACGACCCCAATACAACCAAGCGGATTCCCACACAGTTTGCCAGCTTCCGTGAGCTGCGCAGGCTCCTGAAAATTGTCCGCAAGTATGATCGGGTTTGGCAGACCACACCTATCATCGAAAATCGACTGATGGCCATTGTCTACTTTTCACTGACCAGTGGTCGCCTGTTCGGCAAACCACTGAAAACATCAGCGCTGTCGGCGATGGAGATGACGGCAGCGCCCCGCGCAGGCCGACTGTTTCTCAAAGTGGCCAGTCTTTTCAATACCTGGCTGTTTAAGGGCAAGCTCCACTTCCAGGCACTGGGAACAAACTTCAGGGTGTGGTCGGACGGGATCGTCAGCCCGCTTTTTGAGGAAATGTCTTCGACCTCGCAACTGATCGCCAAGGAATACGATGATATCGAGGGACGTCGTGCTCTGCTCCATGATCCCGACTGGATTGAGCTGTTCCGCAAGGAGTGGATGCACGGCAGAACGGGGGGCGACTTTGCCAGCTGGAAAGCCAGTAAGGGGTTTCCCGACAGCCTTGTGGTCAGGGATGCGGAACGACTCATCTTTGACGGCGCACCCGTTAATAATTGGGATGGCGAGTCAATGGCTGACGTGATGAAGCGTGTCCAGCGGTTCAAGGCGGGCGACGAATCCGCCGCGCGTTCTCGAGCTGAACAATCGGCCTTCGAGGAGTTTCCGGCCACTCTTCGCGACGATGCTGATTTCATGCTGCATATGATGCGGCGCTACGACAAAACCTTTCGGTTCTATGCCGACATTGCCAACGAGGGCAACAGGGCCACCCTGGATTACTTGCTGGACGAACACGCGCTGCCCGGCTTCAACGACTCTGGCGCACACATCACCAACATGGCTTTCTTTGACAGCAACCTGATGTCGCTGAAGTTGGCCAAAGGGCGGGATGAGGCCACCGTTTCGCGCATGGTTCAGAGATTGACTCAGGAACCGGCAAGGCTGTTTGGCCTTGACGCAGGTTCCCTTGCCCTGGGTGCACGCGCCGATATGGTGCTGATCAACCCACATGCCCTGGACGGATGGGAGCCAGACCAGACACGCAGGCTGGAATACCGGGAAATATTTGATCACCACCAAATGGTCAATCGTCCCGAGGGCATTGTCGGTTCGGTATTTATTAACGGCGTGCTCGCCTGGGCCAATGGCGAGCCTCAGAAGGCATTGGGGCAGCAAACCCTGGGGCGGGCACTGCGCGCCGCCTGACAGCTGGCGGGTTTAGCACAGCGCAGCACAACACTGTCATTCAATCCGGCGTTACCCAGATGGGCTTATACGAGCAGCTCGGGGCGGTTCCTGAATTGCTCCAGCGCGTCAGGATTCGCAAGTGCATCGGTATTTTTTACAGGCTTGTTGTGAATCACCTGACGCACCGCAAGTTCTACGATCTTGCCACTTAACGTTCTGGGAATATCATTGACCTGAAGTATGATTGCCGGAACGTGTCGGGGGGTTGCATTGTCTCGGATTACCCCTCGGATTCTCTCGCGGAGCGCGTCGTCAAGCTTTACGTCCGCCGCTGGCACGACAAAGAGCACGACACGAACATCATCAGCCCAGTCCTGCCCCACAACAATGCTCTCAACTATTTCTGGCAGCCGTTCAACCTGACGGTATATCTCAGCAGTGCCAATTCGAACGCCCCCTGGATTGAGCACCGCATCGGATCGACCGTGAATCACATAACCTCCGGCAGCGGTAAGCTCCCCGTAATCACCGTGCGCCCATATATTGGGCCACCGGGCAAAATAGGCGCTGCGATACAAGGCACCGTCAGGATCGTTCCAGAAACCAATGGGCATACTTGGAAATGGCCGTGTACAAACCAGTTCGCCTTTTTCACCCGCAACGGGCTCGCCATTCTCATTCCATATTGCCACGGCCATGCCCAACCCAGGCGCCTGAATTTCTCCGGCTCGCACCGGCAAAATGGGACACCCGCCAACAAAGCACGACAGAATATCGGTGCCACCGCTTATCGACGACAGGCAGAGATTGGCTTTGAAGGTCTTGTAGACATAGTCGAAGCCCTCGTGGGACAACGGGGAGCCCGTCGACAACACCGTGTTCAGACTGCCCAGATCTGCGCTCTCCCGGGCAACGATACCGGCTTTCTCCAAGGCGGCGATGTACTTGGCACTGACACCGAAAACAGAAATCTTTTCCGTTTCAATCGCTTTTAACAACACCTGGCCGTTATCCGCAAACGGGGAGCCATCGTAGAGCAGCAGTGTGGCACCGGTGGCCAATCCTGAAACCAGCCAGTTCCACATCATCCAGCCACAGGTCGTAAAATAAAAGAACACGTCATCCCTGGCCAGATTCACATGCAAGCGATGCTCTTTCAGGTGCTGAAGCAACGTACCTCCGGCACCGTGAACAATGCATTTGGGCATGCCGGTAGTCCCAGAGGAATACATGATATAGAGGGGGTGATCGAAGGGCAGTTGTGCAAACTCCAGCTCATCCACATCGCCCACCTGGAAATCACGCCACAAGCATGCGCCGGTGAGATTCGCCAGCTGGGGGTGCTCCGACAGCAGGGGTACCACCACCACGGCTTCCAAGCTGTCTATCGCCGCGGTGACCGCCGCCAGCCGGTCGAGCGAATCGCAGGCCTTGCCGTTATAAAAGTAACCATCAGCACTGAACAGCACCTTGGGTTTGATCTGACCGAACCGGTCCAGTACCCCATTGATACCAAAATCAGGAGAGCATGAAGACCAGATTGCACCCAGACTCGCTGTAGCCAGCATGGCCTGAACTGTTTCAATAATATTGGGCATGAAGCCCACCACACGGTCACCAGCGGTGACACCTGCCCTGCGCAAACCCGCTGCCACCCGAGCAACGTCCCGGTACAGCTGTGCATACGTTATGGTGCGACGCCGACCGTTCTCGAGATGGGATACCAACGCAATTCGATCATCACGATAGCGCAGCAAATTTTCAGCAAAATTCAGCCGCGCCTGGGGGTACCAACGTACCCTGGGTCGGGGTTGGCAGGGAAACTCATCTGGATGCTCAGCAATGCAATCGCCCCTGTGCTCTGCCACGACACCCGTGTAATCCCATACCGCATTCCAGAATGCCTCCCGGTGCTCAACCGAAAAGCGATGCAGATTCGCATAATCTGAGAAATCACCCCATCCCTTTTGCTCGAGAACTTCCATAAAGCCAAAGACCGCTGTGCCCTTGATTTGAGCTGCGCTTGGCTGCCAGAGTATGTCGGCGCGGTCCCGCTCGGGGCCTGGAGTTGCAATGGTCAGGGGCATGGCTGGGTTTTCAATGGCTTTGTTCATCCGCTGCGAGATGGCGCCAGTATCGTTCTCTCAGCGTGAGCTTGCGAATTTTACCTGTCGCTGTCATGGGCATTTCATCAATAATAAGTACGGCGTTGGGGGTCCACCATTTCGCTATCTTTCCCTCCAGAAATGCCAGCATGTCTGACTCACTTATGCTGGCACCCGCATTGAGCGTGATAAACAGAAGCGGGCGCTCATCCCAGCGAGGATGGTAGGCAGCCACCACGGCGGCCAGCGCCACAGCCGGGTGATTAGCCGCAATATCCTCAATGTCTATTGAGCTTATCCACTCTCCCCCTGATTTGATCACGTCCTTGGAGCGATCGGTAATTTTCATGAAGCCCAGTGCATCGATATGCCCGACATCACCGGTTGGGAAGAAACCGTCCGCATCAAGCATTGCACCGCCATCGCCGTGCAGGTAACCCGACGCGATCCAGGGGCCCTTGACCCAGAGATCCCCCGCGCTTTGTCCGTCACGGGGCGCTTCACTACCATCGGGTAGCTTGACCCTCATCTGCACGCCGTAGGGCAATCGACCCTGCTTGAGAAGCAGCTGCTCTTTCTCATCAGGGAGCATTGCACTGCTCAAGCGGTTGACCCGCCCAATAGTGCCCATGGGGCTCGTCTCGGTCATACCCCAAATTTGGACCGCGGCAACCCCCCTCACCTTCAATCGGTCTCGGATGTTGGTAGGCAGGGCCGTGCCGCCGATCAGCAAACGCTCCAGTTGACCCAAGTTAAGATCGTTCTGCTCGGCATATTCGAGGACCAAGCTCCACACTGTTGGTACACCACAACCGGTCGTTACCCCTTCATCGCAGATAAGCTCCAGCAGGTGCTGACCGTCAAGATGTCGACCGGGCAAAACAAACTTGCTACCCACCATGCAGGCGCCATAGGGCAACCCCCAGCTTTGGGCATGGTATAGCGGCGCTGCCGGCATCACCGTATCGAGCGCCGACAGCGAGAGGTTGTCGGGCTGGGCAATAGCCATTGAATGCAACACGGTTGATCGATGCGAATAGAGCACGCCCTTTGGATGACCCGTCGTACCTGACGTATAACAGAGGCCTGAGGCGGCCCGCTCATCCAGTTCGGGCCAGTCAATGCTCGTAGACTCGGATGCAATCAGGTCATCGTAGAAGAGCACCTCTCCCAACTCCGGGGGCACCTGTACGCACCCCGCACTCCCCAGAATAATAAATTGTTCGACGCTGGTGAGTTGATCAACCAGCTGGGCGACCGTGTCGACAAAATCCTGGTCGATCAGCAGGAAGCGGTCCCGGGCATGATTGATGATGTAAACAATCTGTTCGCTGAAGAGCCTGGGATTGACCGTGTGACAAATCGCGCCTATGCCGGGCAGGGAATAGAAACACTCCATGTGCCAGTGGTGATTCCATGCCAGCGTTCCCACCACCTCGCCCTGGCGAATACCCAGGCGCTGCCAGGCGTGGGCCGCCTGACGGACCCGGCAGGCCATATCACCGTAGGTGTAGCGGTAGACCGACCCATCGAGCATACGTGCCACAACCTCGGTCCCCGCATGATTGACTGCGGCATGCTCCAACAGCGTGGGGATCGTCAGTGGGACATCCTGCATGAGACCAGGAAATGCTGGCTTCACCATATCTGCGCCTCTCGATGGATCTATCAGTCTGCAATCACCAGGGTATCGGTAGATACCGCAACATTTAACCCGTACCCGCCTACGGCCATAGCGTCATATAAGGCAGATCAACCGTCAATAGTCACCTCGATGCGTTCACATGCTGGGGGGAGCTACGGAGGAGCTAAGCCAGCCCGCAATCTTGGCCGACCCGGCAGGAATCGGAACGTTTCAGCTTCGCTGGCTTCGCTCAGCGGTAATGAAGTCAATCCAGCCGGTAAAAATCATCTTCTCGTGGCTCTGGGAAACAACTCCCCGGTGCATATGTGTCATATCACTGGGCCAGAGTATGACGTCACCCTTGACGCATTCGGTGACTGTTTGCTGATGCGGAAATTCAGTGCCACCGGCCGGCGTGTCAGTCAGGTACAGCATCCAGACTAATGCCCGGTGACAGTATTCAAGCCGATCGCGCTCACAGTGGATGGCAGGGTAACCACCGCCGATGGGGTACCACTGGATATTTGCGTATTCAGAAAAGCCCAAAGGGCCCAGCCCATTGGCGCCTGACGCGTAGTAATACTTGTCGACATAAGCCTTCACAAAACCACCCAATTGTTCAAAGAACGGATCGAGTTGGCCGTAGAGGCGAATGGGAACGCTGAGGTCAAGGGAATCCTTCATGCGCTTATCCACCCGCGGCACCTCCCCCAGGCGACCGGGTTGCGCTAGATTCTCGTTATCCCGGAAGAATGCCACGATGCGATCGCAGACGCCGTGCTCTACGCGATATGTCTCTATGAAACTGGGGGGCGACATGGCGATCCTTGCTGGCTACAAAGCCCTAGCATATCTGCTTGAGCCCGTAGCGGACCAGTCCATGGGCTGCCACCGTAGAACCCCCGGGGCACAGGGGACCCGGCCAGGCATTGCCCATACAACGGACAAACGAGACCCTTCGAACAAACGCCCGCGCCGCGGGACAGCGCCCAACATAACTGCAGCGCGGCCTCCACAACCCCGGCATTTACCTTATCCCAGCATCAGCTCCGCCAGGGGATCAGCACTGAAATTTCGCCAGTTAGGCAGGACATACTCCAGATCGGAATCGTTGAGGCCCAACCAACGTCCGAGGCTGGCTGCATATTGATCCACTGCAATTGTCGGGATAAGTCGCCCACTGCCGGCATCCTGGACGTGTTCAAATATGGGGTCCGGAATCGACCCATAAAGCTGTCCGCCGTTGACCGCGCCGCCCACGACAAAATGATGACCACCCCAACCGTGGTCCGTGCCATCGCCGTTGGCCCTCAGCGTGCGGCCAAAATCTGACGCCGTGGCCAGGGTCACCTGATCGAAGACGCCCATGTTCTTCAGCGCTTCAGTAAAAGCAGCAACCCCGCTGTTAAGGTCGCCGTGCAGGCCCGGGAGTATGTCGGCCTGGGCACTGTGGGTGTCATAGCCATAGGCGCCCACCAGGAAGACCTGGCGATTTACGCCAAATTCCTCACGGGTGGCTATGATGCGCGCCACCCGATCGAACTGGTCGCCCAATCTCGTGCCCGGGAAAATCACGCCCAGGTCTGGCGCCTGCTCAATGATTGATAGATATTCCTCATTGGCCGCAAAACCATCAACCGTTGTATTGGCAAGATCACGGGTAAGAATATGCTCGGCCGACTGACCCTGTTTAATCGTAGCCGCGTACAGGGCGCTGAGATCACCCCCTGAGCTGTTGCTGACTACCCTACCCAGATCCAGACTGATACGGCCTGAACCCGCCACATAGGGCAGGGTGTCATAACCCGTGACAAACAGGCTGTCCCGAGCCGTCGTCAGCGCCGTGAACGTGGAATCCGGACTGATACCCCGCTCAGTGATCATATCGGCGAACAAGCCCCCCCAGCCGACCTGGGCTCCCTCCGGCGCCGTCGCCTGCCAAACCGACTGTTGGTCATTGTGGGAGAACAGGCGCGGCGGCAGCAGCACACTACCCGCGTCAAGGGCACTACGATCAACGGGTTCCACCAGGGGCCCAACATTACCAATCACTGCCGCCGATCCCTCCTCGAACAAGCCGTGGAAGGCTGACAGTTCAGGGGGAACGGCATGGGCAGCAGAACTTGAGGAGCCCAGCGGTAACAAGGCATCCCGGGCACGGCCATTCCCATGCGCGGCCAATACGTCACGGCGGATCTCGGCGTAGGCGCTATAGGCACCGTTGTCGTAGGGAATGATCACGTCATGGCAGTCCACGCCGCCAAACTGGAACACGAGAACAAGCGCGCGATAATCATCCTGGGCAGTCTGCGCCTGCAGTACTTTTGAGTAGGGCGCGGTCGCGAGTAATCCGAGCAGACTCGCACCGGTAGAGAGTATCTGTCTGCGCTTGTAGTGGCTTACCATGACAACCTCCTCAGCGTTGAATCAGGTAATCAGCGGAAATCATCACCAGGGTTACCGCCAGGCCCGCCCGTATCGTGCGCCAGGTATTGCCACTATCCACAGGCACTCCCGCTACCAGTTCGATGACTTCCGCACGGGAAGCTGCCGTCAAGGCGTTGCTTGCCAGCAAAAGATTGAGATGGGCGACCAGTGCAGGGACGTCATCCGCCAGCGCTTCTTCGACGGCATAATCCGGAACAAAACTGCTGCGCGCCAACTCCGGCTCAAAAGACACGCCAGTAAGACCGCTAATTTCCCGGTAAGTCGACAGATCAGCGCGCTGGGTCTCTCCCATGGCAAAGTAAGTGATGAAGTTTAAGTACGCAGGAATTGTTGCTGAATTGGAAATCTGAAACTCCGGCACCGTCATTCCCGCGGCCCCGCTTTCGGTGCCGGGGGCTACATAACCGGGCCGGTAGAAGTTGAATACCGAAGATGCACGATACGGATGCTGCAGCAGCCCCTGCCCTATCCCGGACTGGGAGGACAGGTCATAAAGCTCAAGGGTGTACTCCGGCGTCAGCGTTCCGACGCTGAAAGCCCGCGCCCACTGAGTGAACCGCAATATCGGCTCACGTACCTTGCCGTAAGTGCTGGCATCTTCGGGTGCCAGGTTCTCGGAGTCCAGCAGAATCGCCGCCAGGGTCGCGGCAAGGTCACCCCGCTGTCCTGTGCCCAGGGGAGTACCATCTGGAAGGGTATAGCGTCCCGAATTAAAGACCGAGGTAACTCTTGCGACATACGCGGGGCTCGGATTGGACGTGGTAAAGCGCTGGATTAACTGCCGCGACAGGAAAGGACCCATGCTGCTGATACCCATCAGGTGATCAAGCGCCAGATCAATACTGTCTTCAGCGCTGGTGTTTTCGGGAATGCTGAGCCCGAGAAATGTCTTGGCGGTGGTTGAATGCGTATCGGGGTCGATCACCATGGGCTCCCGCCAACTCGCCAGTACTTGGGGTGCCTCGGGGTATGCGCGGACCTCATCAGGACTCACCGATAGACGGAGCCCCGTAAATACCTTGGCGAGCCCGGTAATGTCGGCGTTGGTATACAGTTCGATCGGCTCGCTACCCGCGTCGGCGTTGTAGTTTGGCGTGCCATCGTCATTGAGGTCTATTAACCCGATAGTGAACAGCTGCATCAGCTCCCGCGCATAATTCTCGTCCGGCTGACGTCCGGTCTCGGGGTCAGCCTTTTGATTGAACATGTACGTCAGGTAGTAGCCCATACCGGGGGAATAGGTGATGTCCTCGAGTAGCTCCCGGTAATTACCAAAGCTGTGCTCCGTCAACAGAGCGTGGTGATAGGCCACGGCTCCCGGGAAATATTCCAACGCATCGTTATTGGCATTTGAGATCACCAAGATCTGTGACAGGGCGTAGGCCATGCGCTGCCTTAGCTGATCTGTGCCACCAATGCTGTGCCGCCAAAAAGCAAAGGTTGTTGCCTGGGAATTCCAGGGGTTCAACTGCAAGAAAGGTAGCTGTGCCTGGTAATCCTCGACCGTTGCCAGGTAGTCCGACGGCGCTGCTGAAAATTGCTGCCGTAGCCAACTCGACACCGACGTGCCAACCAGGGACTCAATATCGTCGGGTGTCGCTCCAAATGTAGCCTGGGACAGGAAACGAACGGTACTCGCTCGAGTGGCAAACGGCGCCGCATCGAGTCCGTCGGGGTCATCAGGATCTTCGAAGGCGCCGCCACGTACCTGCTGCACCGAGTTCAATAGAGAACTGAAGGTTCCCGACGCGGCCTGAACACCCGACACGCCGCTCAGGCCAACGACCGACAGGGTCACGGCGAGGGCAGCGACTAGCCTTCGCCGTGCAACCTGCGCGAAGCCCCATGTAGTCTTTTGGCCTAGCATCCTGCCCTCCCCTTTTCCGCTGGTGACATCCTGTTACGCACGGGCCGGCAATTCCCGTCGCACGATGTTAGTACAGCCGTGCATTCCCCGTCTGGGCAGAAAATTTCCGATTTCGACGACCTTGGGGCTCGATGAAGCCTCAATGGGCGACACGCTTCAGGCGCTGGCGCGGCAACACTGCTGCCAAACAGTTACCTCAAAGCCGCCCAAACTGCCGGGCAGCTCGACCCGACCCGTGGGCTTTGACCCCAGTTTTTCCGCTAACCGCTGGGATGCTACATTGCGGTCATCGATCATGTGGCTGACGGTCTCCCAACCGAGGGTCTCGTAGGCATGTTGGATCGAAGCTCGGGCAGCCTCAAAAGCGAGGCCCTTGCCCCACCACGCCCTGCGCAAACCCCAGCCAACTTCACGCGCCGGCCATTGCAAGGGATACCAGGGACCCACGCGACCAATCCACTCCCCTGAAGCCTTTTCGATTACAGCGAACATTGCCGCAGGGGTGAGTTGCCACATACCCAGCCAGCCGGCGAAAGTTCGCCAGGCATCCGCTTCGTGCTGGGCACCGCCAAGGTAGCGCATGGTCTCTGCGCAGGTGAGAAACTTTTGTGCTCCGGGCCAGTCCTCAGCAACCGGTGGTCGCATTAGCAGCCGCGATGTTTCAACGATCAAGGGGCTTACCGCCAATACGGGGGAGTAGCATGGGTATACGGGCCATCACCGCACCGTATTCCGGTCGGCGCTGGCGCGAGCGCTCTTCCATCATAGGAATACTCGCGAAGCGAAACATCAGGATCATGGCGAGAGCACCCAGGCTGACCCAGAGCAGGCCTACCGGATAAGCGGCGAACCCGAACAGTGCCAGACCCACCCACAGCCCTATTTCACCCAGATAATTTGGATGGCGACAGCGAGCCCAGAGTCCGGTATCGAGGCTATCCCCCGGTTTTGCACTGTCGGCGAATGCGTGCAGCTGAAAATCAGCAGCCATCTGCAGTGTGATTGCTGAGAAAGTAACCGCAGCAGCGAATAGATCCCACATGTTGAGCGGATTTTCACCCAGTACAGTAAGCGCGTAAACCGGCAGCATGCCCATGAACACCTGCAGCGTTGGGAACAGATGAATACCCATCAGGTCCATAAAAAATTCACCGCGACCCGACCGGGCACGCAGCATCGGATAACGCCAGTCTTCATGATGCAGACCGGGCCAATAGTAAGCCCAGTGACTGGTAAGCCGTGTGGCCCAGTACAGGAGCAGTGCCAACACAATAAACTCGCGGGTGAGTGACGCGCTGCTCCCCTGCGTCATCCACCACAACATGAGCAGCGGTGGGATAACTGACCAGAAGGGGTCATAGAAACTGCTGTTTCGATGCCAGCGACTCGCGGCAAAGACAACCATCGTTGCCACCAGATCGGCAATCAGTGCGCGCCACAGTGGGTGTGCCTCGCAGTACGCCAGCACCAATCCAGCCGCGAACAAGGCTGCAACGTATACCACCGTCACTCGAACCAGCGCTTCTGCTTTGGGGATATTGGAGTCCGGCCTCTGCCATATTGCCTGCATAGTCATGGTTCCTGTCAGCTGTTTGTCGGGCGCGGCAAGAAGTGCTTGAGATATTCCATCAAAACAGGGACCAGTGAAAATGTCACCAGCACCATGATGGGTATGGCTATGGTCAGCAGCTGTCCCAGCGATGCGGCACCGCGATGGGCACTGGTCATCAGTGAAGCGAAGGTAGCCACCGTGGTAACGGCGGACAGCAGCACCGCCCGTGGCGTACTGGACCGCATCAACCGCTCCATTGAACCCAGCGTCTGATAACGGTGCGCCACATGTATCGCCGAGTCGATACCCAAACCAAAAATAAGCGGTACCACGAGCACATTAGCCATGTTGAGTGACAGGCCGATGATTTCCATCACCGCGAAAGTCAGCACCGTCGTCAGTCCCAGCGGGATAATGACGACGACTGGCATTACGAAGCCGCGGTAGTAGAGTGCAAGTAACGCCGCAATACCGACCAGTGCGAGGAGTGAGGCCTCGGTAAAGGCCCTGACAACAACACCTCCCACACCGTGCTCGATGACTGCCCTACCCCCGCCATTATCGACCACCCTGCGGACCTCATTGACAAAATAATCAAGGCCCTCCCTGTTATGGGTGGGCAAAGCGGGTCCTATTTCAAGGCGATATCGGCCATCCGGCATGATCCAGCGACCGCGCAACTCAGGGGATAAATCAGCCAACTGCGGCGCAGTGCTGCTCAATAATGGCGCTAGCTCCCCGCGCCACCCTGACAGTGCCTGGCGCATATTCTGGTCCAGATCCAACAGTTTCTGGTCGTCGTACGTCGCGAGCTCTGTTACCAGCTCCCTGACGTCAGCGGCCAATGAAGGCTGCCGGTCCAGACCCGCCAATTGCGCCCTGACCATCGCCGGCTCGAGGGGCGGAAAGTCTGCCAGGCGATCAAGGGCCAGCCGGAGCTCCGACAGCCGCTCCTCCCGATTGAGGGCACCGATGTCGGGAAGAAAGTCCTCGATGGAAGCAACGTAGCCTACTGCATCGAGGGCCAGCAACGCTGGCTTGAGATCAGGGATGATACTGGGTTCTACAAGTGTTGAAATACTGTAATCCGTGCTGAACCCAGCCCGCTGCAGCTGTTCCAGGAGCGTCATGGCCGGCGTGTCCAGATCACGCAGACCCGCAACAGAATAATCAAAACTTGCATCCCTGGCTTTCAGGGCACCCGCGATCCCAAGAATGACCCACAACACCAGCGCCACACGAACCGATGGCCACTTAATTTTCCATTCCGAGCTGCCTGCGGTGCCCTGGTCAGGCAGGCCCAGCCAGCCAAATAAAGCGGGCAGCAGGGTGACGGTGAGAAAAATTGCCACCAGCATGCCCCCGGCTGAAATCACCCCCAATTCACCAAGACCACGGTACTCGGTGGGTGTAAAGGACAGAAACGCCAGCGCGGTCGTCATGGCAGAGAGCAACAGGGCCACACCTGTATTACGAACCGCCTGCCCCACTGCATTGCTGTGCGGGCTGGCCTCCCGAACCGCAAGGCCGTAATGAAGTCCGAAATCTACACCCAGGCCAAAAAACATCACCAAAAATGCGAGGGACAGGGTGTTGTATTGACCAACCGTGATCATCGCGAGGGCATGTGTCCATAGACTGCCGATGGCCACCAGTGAGACCATTCCCAACGTCAGGACCCATGAGCGGACGCCCAGGGCTACCACCAGAACCAGAAAAACCGTCGACAATGCAGCCGCGAGCTTGACACCGCCCAGGGCATCGGAAATTTCCTCGTTAGCGAGGACAACATCACCTGTTATATCGATCGAGAGACCCGTATGAATCTCAGCGATAGGCAGGATCCAAGCCTCAAGTCTCGACACGATATCGGCCGTCGGGAATTGCTCAGCGTAATCGGGCAGGATGTTGACCAACACCAGCTCATAAAACAGACCATCGGAACCTTCAACAGCGGATGGCGAGTCTGACAGGGCGGCCAGGTCATCCAGCGAGGTCTCCTGCCCTTGCAATAGATCCAGAAGCAGTGGCGGCGCGGTCTCAGGGAGCTCTCTGGCGAGTATACCCAGCGCACCTGTCAATGCCCCGACATCGTGGAGGGTGGTGCTCAGCGTGGTCAGGAGCGCCACCGAATCGATCAGGTTACTGAAATCGTCACTGTTCAGATAGAACGCGATGGCTTCCCGAATGGCTGACTCGCGCATGGGTGTTGCCAACTGATCACGAGCAATATTCGCTGGCCTGGCGGCGAGTAGCTGGTCCGTCGCTCGGGAAACCTCTGGTGCCGAGGTTCCCGAGACCACCACGATAGCCAGATCACGGAGCTGGGGAAAGGCGGCCTTCAGTGCCTCATCGTCGCTGAACCACTGATCTGACGAGCGGGGTGCTATGACGTCATCCATTGAGGAGTTGAGCTGGAAATTGCCGGCTCCAAAAAGACCAGCCACAACAGTGATGCCCAGCAAGCCAAGGAGGGTGTTAAGGGGGTGATCGAAGCAACGGGTTACCCAGGCTTCAAGCTGCCTCATTGATTCCTTCCCGTAACCAGGAAACGGGATGCAGACGGCGATAAATACCCAACAGAGCCAACACAGACTGCTTGTGATCGAGTTTCAACATCGCCTCATGGTTATCATGACTGATGCGACGAACCAATTCGGGGTCTGCTGCAAACTGATCAATCCTGCGAGCAAGATGCCCGGCGTCAGGATAATTAAAACGACTCTCACTAATGCCCGTCAGTGCTCCAGCGGCCGAAGCCTTGGAGTCGGAGACGATGGCGGGAACACCGGCCGCCATGGCCTGCATGACAGACATACCCTCCAGTTCACTCTCTCCCGAATGGAGAAACAGATCCGCCCCCTGGAAGAGCCTATCAAGCTCGCTATCAGATGGTGCAACAAATGTCGCATCAACACCCAACTGAGCACTCAGGTTCTCAAGATGCGCTCGCTCTGGGCCCATCCCCGCAAAGGTGACATGAAATCGACGGGGCTCAGCCACGTTTGCGAGGGCCCTGAGAATAATGTCGTAACGTTTCTCGGGAGCCTGTCGCCCCACACAGAGTACCTCCACCCGCTCGGGCAAATGATGTCTCTGCCTGAAGGCGCGCAGTTGCTGCGTCGGGATGCCATTTGACAGCACTTCAAGGGGCACAGTGATGCCCACCTCGCGCATGAGCTTACGGGCAAATTCCGATGGCGCCAGGACAAGATCACACCGCTGGAAGACAAAATGACGCATAAGCGCATAGACGCCCGCGGAAAGCAGCGGCGTGGGCAACTTGAGGTTGCGCAGTATATTCTCGGCCTGAAGGTGGAATGACGCTATGACCGGAAGTTGCATGCGCCGCGCTTCAGTAATGGCCATGCCGCCCAGGAACAGCGGGAACTGGACGTGTAAAAGGTCTGCTCCTGCGAGCGCCCTGCGCACCAGAGCGCGCTCAGGCTTGGCTAGCTGAACGCGCATCGCCTCCATGATGCCATTGACACCCGGGACTGATAATTTGGGGAATTCATACAGATCAACCCCAGCTATGGGCCGTTCCTGTCCCTCAAGCGCCAGAACCCGAACAGTGACGCCCATCGCTACCAGCGCTTCCGCAAACCGGCGGGATGAGACTACCGTGCCATTAAAAGGCTGGTCCCAGGCATCGACGACCATCGCTATGACCATATCAATCAGATTCCTGACCAGCTGTCTTTGTTTACGACGTCACTCGAACTGGAAACAGACACTGGGATACCGGTCAGATGGGCCATACCTGAGAGTGGCTCGAGGGCGGCGGGGCCATCGGACGCCAGTATATTGACATTGGCGCCCTGGAGTTGACTGGCGATCCTGAGCCCCAGGGCATGCTGATGACCCCATCCGTGTGGCACGGAAACCAACCCCCGCGACAAGGTCGCAAGGGGCGCCACGGGCAATCGGATTGCGCCGACCTCGGAAGTTATATCCACAGCGCAACCGACACCAATGTCGAGGTCCGCAAGATCATCGGGATGCATGTAAGCGACATTCGTTTTTTCACTACCGCTTTGGGTCAATGAGGCCACATTCTGGGTCCAACTGTTATGTGTATTATGCCGGCGCTTGGAAATGAGTCTGAACGCCCGTCCCTCATCCCGGGTCTCTGCCGGCAATGCTGCCGCACTCGCAACAAATTCGCGCGGAGCAAGCTGTACTTTACCGTTTTCAGTGGTAACACGTTTACCCAAAAAACTACCGGACTTTGCGCCTTCAATGGGGTAGCCATCTGGGTACTCAAGCAGCTTGGCAAAGCCAGGAGCACCATTGTGCCGGAGAATTCGGTCCAATAACCACCGTTGTGGCAAGCCCTTACCGCGCCATTGATTAAAACGGGTGACAGCGCCAAGCAACCACTGCAGGGCTCTCGAGCCAAACAGTCCCACTCCCGAAGCAGATGCCAGCTGCGTGTAGATGGTCGCCTCATCCCGACTCTCACCCAAAGGTGTCAGTACGGCGTCGGTGGCTGCGAGGTAGGGGATGGACTGCAGGCCCAGGAAAAGAGGAAATACAAACGGTAAATCAGGTCGCTCAAGCGGCGAAGTGGCGGGCAACACATAGTCGGCCTCGCTGGCGGTTTCATTGAGGTAGATATCGGTAACGACAAGAAGCTTCAGGGCCCCCAGTGCTGAGCGCAACCGCTTGGCGTTGGGCATCGTCAGGAGTGGATTGCCGCCGGTGACAAAGAGCGTAGTCAACTGCTCATCTCCAGGGGTGAGAATTTCATCAGCCAGGATGCCGCCGGGCATTGCACCGTTCAGTTGGCGAAACCCGCCGACACGGGAACGCACGTCGCGGGAGAACAGTCCCCTGCGCTTGGCGACCGCGGCAAAATCAAAAATACCCCGCCCCACCAAATGGCCGCCGCTGCTATCGAGATTGCCACTCAGGGCGATTATGATCTCCACCAACCACTGGGCCAACGTCCCCTGACCTCCCATGCCAAGGCCGGTGCCCGTTGCTATGGCCGCACCCTGCGCGGCGCAAAACGCCGTCACCAGCTCCCTCAAATCAGATGGCGCCACACCAGTAATTGCCTCGGTGCGTTCAGGAGGCCATTCATCAGCGATACCGGACAACGCGTCAATACCATCGTAATGGTTGGCATCCAACACATCTGAAGGCGGCCTGAACTTGATGAGTTCGTGGAGAAAACTCAGCAGGAAATAGACGTCGGACCCCGGCGTGATGGGCTGATGTTCACCCGCAACCTTGGCGGTTTCCGTCTCCCTGGGATCCACAACGACGATGCGACCACCGCGCTTACGGATGTCTTTGAGGCGCTGCACCGGATGGGCCACCTGCAGGAACGTCCATTTGGAGACCACGGGGTTGGTGCCCAGGATCAACAAAAACTCCAGCTTGTCCAGATCCGGAAAGGGCTGGGTAAAGGGAAACCCGTAAATGGCTTGGGAAGAAGCAAAGCGATGGGCACAGTCCTGTGTCGCTGAACTGTAAACATTCCTGGATCCAATCCCGTCCATAAAACCCTGGGCAAAGATCGGGTGCAACAGGCTGAATCCGGCCGCCGTTCCAACATACATACCAATGCGATGCGGGCTTATTTTACGTTCAGCCCTGACGGCTGCGCCGATCTCCCTAAGCGCCGTATCCCAAGTGATGGCATGATATTTATCACCGATACGTTTGAGCGGCGTTTGCAGCCGATCCGGCGAGCTGTACATCTCTCCCTGCACGAGACCCTTCATACAGGCAAACCCAAGGGTGCCCCGGTGACTTTTTCGAGGTGCTATCTCTGAAACTGCACCCGCCTCCACCGAAACCTCCAGGGCGCAGCTTGCCTCACAGATACGACAAAACGTTTGCTTTTTCAAAGCTACTGATCTTTAAATTCTGGCTTCATAGGAATTTCTATTTATTAAACATTAGTTTATCACACACCAAAAGCGGTGTTCAGGCTGTCAAGCCCGGACTGATCATACTTCAATCAACCGCTGCATCCGGGATCAGGACGCACTTATCTGAATGTCCCCGGGCGCTCGGGTGGCCCACTCACACCACGACCCATCATAAACCCGCGCAGTCCTACCCAGGGTGTGAAGGCCGAGGGCGAGCACGCAGGCCGTGACCCCGCTGCCGCAGCTGGTAATGATCTCACCTTCTGACTCCAGTAACTGTTCGCCGAAGACCTTCCTGAGCTCCTCCGACGGCCGCAAAGCGCCGGTACCGGGATCCAACAAGTTGTTAAATGGTAGGTTGCGGGCACCGGGCATGTGGCCACTGGGCAGTCCGATCCTTGGTTCCGGCTCCGACCCGGCAAAGCGTCCCGGAGAACGGGCATCCAGTAGCGTGGTCTGGCTGTCACGGACAGCGCGCAGGGTTTGGTCGAAGGTGGCCAACAGATCGGGATTAAAATGCGTGGTAAACCGTTCATCACCGGGGGGTGGTGGGTTGCCGGGTGACGTCGCCAGGCCGCTATCTTCCCAGGCAGGTAAACCCCCATGCAGCACTGCGACCCGCCGGTGCCCAAACAGGCGCAGCAGCCACCAGACCCGGGGCGCACTGAACAACCCGACACTGTCGTAAACCACCACGAAATCGGAGTTCCTGATGCCCAGGCTTTGCATGGCGGTCGCAAATTGATCCGCGCTGGGGTAGGTGTGCGGCAAGTCGCTTTCTGTGGCCGCAACTCGTTCAATGTCGAAAAATGCCGCACCCGGTATCGACTTTTGGACAAATTCTTCAGCTGCGTTTCGCTCCGAAGCCGGCATATGCCAGGAACCATCCAGCACACGAATTCCCGGCGCATCCAGGTTGGCGCGAAGCCACGTGACACTGACTACTGCCGGGTCGGGCATGTTAAACAGTTCCCTGCTGATCGGCTGAACGCTGACCAAGATACACGCTTACGGCTCTGAATTCCTCGGATTCATCAAGATCCGGCAGGGTATGACTGATTCTGCGCTCGAGCAAACGGTAACCCTCGCAAGCGAAGTCCTTCATTCGAGAATCTGCGAGCAGTACCAGCGGTGCCAACTGGAAGAAATGCGCCAGCCAGTGCAGGTTACTTCTGTCGTAGAGAACATCCGCCGCAAGAACGATGTCTACCGCCCCACTCAGTTCGCTCAGCTGTCCTATGACTTCGATATCTACCGAATTTAGGTCGGCGTTCAACAGGCAGGCCTTCTGGGCCAGGGTATCGCTGTCGCAGACGACCACTGACCCGGCACCCGCTCGGGCAGCCGCCATGGCAACAACACCTGAACCCGCACCAAAATCCAGAACTCGACGACCTTCGACATAGTCGGGATGCTCCAGCAGAAACTGTGCCAGGGTCTGCCCCGCGGCCCAGCAAAACGCCCAGTACAGGGGTTCATTCATTATTCTGAGCAGGGCGTCACTATCGAGCAGATGCTGGGGGTAACTCTCCTGCAGGAGTGTCAGTACCAGGCCCCCGCCGCCCGGAAGCGTGGCGGTCTCCAGCTTGGCTTCAGGAATAACGTCCGCCAGGGCCTTGCGCAGTTCGGCCAATCGGTGTTTCGAATTCATGGTCACGGTGGAACCGGTCAATGGCGCGGGGTACAGGCTACGTCAGGGTAGTAAAACCCGGGCTTCGGCGCACGGCACGGGCAATCCGTGTGTGCAGCATGACCCGCTGCACAGCAGCGCTGCCAACAACGACAAAAAAGACCCGGCGAAGCGATACCGGCTGCATGTTCAGCCGGGCTCAATAAGTAATGCCCGGAGTATGTTGCCACCCAGCAGGGCCTGGCCCGACTGTCCCGATAATCCTGAGAGCAACAATGACGTTTGCAGGGAAGAGGACAGGGCGGTCGCCATCATCCGTTGCTGGTAGGGCAACTGCTGCTCATAGACAGGCAAAGCGGACTCGAGATTCTCAGCACCATCAATCCGGGCCAGGAAGCCACGGAGATGGACTTCCAGAGCGCTGACCAGGTCAGGGTCTTCACCGATATGAGCTGCCAGCACCACACTCCAGGTCATGTCGGTGCGAAGATCACAATTTGCTACCCAAGCTCCGGGGCGGCGATCCCCCCACTCATCGGGGGAGATTAGGGATAATTGCCATCCCGAATTCCTTCGGTACAGGTAGTAGGTCTTCCCGGGCACCACGCGGAAATCAAAATGTGCAGAGAGCACCAGTGTGGAGAGACAAAAATCCCGGAGAATTGCCTCTCCAGACTTCTGCTCAGACTGCCATGGCTGCATGGCATTCAAGGCATCCAGTACGGGTACCAGGCCCTTGCCCTGGGGGTTGCCCGATGATGTCCCCTTGCTCATCATCACGCCAACTCAGGCTGACGCTGGAGAATGGCTTCCCGTAGTGTCGGGGGAATTGGACAACTCTTGCGATCGCCCTTATCGACAAAAACGCTGACAAAGCTGCCCCGAGCCGCGGTTTCGCCCGTACGCTTATTGGTCATCTCCCACTCCAGCGTCAAACTGCTCTTGCCCAACCGGGAAAACCGTACGCCCACATCTACCCAGTCGCCACCGAGGCACTCGCTGACGAAGTCTATGTTGGCGTTGACCGTAAACGTCAGGGTAGGTTGTTGATGAATCTCATTGAAGTCCCAGCCCAACTCCGCCCAGTAATCGGCGGATACCTCGTCTGCAAGAATGAGATAGGTAGCAAAATATGTGTGGCCATTGGCATCGGTATCTGCGAACCGGATCTTCTGGGCACCGGTGTAAGGGTAGGACATATCAAACCTCTGGGAACTTGCGCTGGGTTATCTCGGTTAGCGGTTGGCAAGGGTAACGGATCCTGGGGCCGTCTGTGTACAAACTGCGCCCGCATTTACAACCGTGGCCCCGCCCGCGCTTTAGGCGCTGCGGGCTCCTGTACGGGCAACTGGGCCAGGGTTTTCGCTTGCATTTTGGACTACCTGCTCATACGGATTACACGGGGAGACCGATCAAATCAGTGCAAATCATCACCCTGCGGAGCGCAGACTGACGAATATCGGCTGGCACAAAGGAGCCCGATTGCCCCGCCCGGCAGTCAAATCAACAAAATGGGACCGGCTACGCCGCAGGGTCCGCTAGAATGACTCAACTGCATTGGGTCCAGAGGCCGATCGCCGGCCCATCGCGTCAGGTAGAAGGATAGGAAAACATTGGGCCAGAATGACAACAGGCAGGCTTCTGATGCAGGATCGACCCGGGGCATGGGGCGCGGTATGGCAGTGGTTGCCTGGCTCGTCCTCCTGGGCATGCTCACCGTATTTTTTCAGGGCAAACTGGCGGACCAGCAAAACCCCAACCGAGACGTCTATTCCACAAGAGCTGAAGACGGACGCGTCGAAGTAGTCCTGCAGCGCAACCGGATGGGTCACTATGTCGCTGACGGCTCCATTAATGGTGTCGCGGTGACCTTCCTCCTGGACACTGGAGCCACGGGGGTCGCCATGTCGCCGGGCCTGGCGCAACAGGTAGGCGCCCCGCGAGGACAAGCCGTCATGACCCGAACCGCGAACGGTAACGTGGAAGGCTATTTGACGCGGCTGCGCTCTGTGCAACTGGGGGCCATTGAGCAAAACAATGTGCGCGCCAGCGTAGCTCCCGGCCTCGCCATAGATGAAGTTTTGCTGGGCATGTCGTTCCTGAAAAACCTGGAAATGATCCAACGGGGTGAGACACTCACGCTTCGGCAATAGTGCACAGCGCTCGACTTCTCCTTCACGGCAAAACCCATTACCATTCGCGGCGCACAGCATACCCAAAACCTACTGACCTGGAGCCTGCTTCACCATGAATACCAACGCGGCCATTGTACTTTTCCTGCTCGTGATCTCAGGCCTGATCTGGGCGGGCACCCAAAGCAACGACCCGAGTTGGACTGGCAACACCAACCGCTGTGTCGGGGAATGCTACGACACCTGGAAGGCCGAGAATGGTGGCAGCATTGCTGCCATTGAGCGCAGCAAACAGGAAGCTCTCGCCGCCGCATCGCCGGAAGCCCTGGGCGAGAAATACTATGGCCAGTGCATAGCCTGTCACGGCGGCAATGGTGAAGGTGGTATTGGTCCCAAACTTCAGGGACAGGCCGGTAGCGATATCGCCGCGAAACTCACGGCGTACCGCAATGGCGAGGCCCGCGGTGCCCAGTCTGCCATGATGTGGCCGGTGGCAAAGTCCATGGCTGATGCCGACATCGATAATATAGCGGCCTACATCTCATCACTGTGAGGCCATCCGCTACTGCTATTGCCCAGCCAACCTCCTGACTCCCCCGACCGACCTTCGATGCGCATTGAAACCCGTAGGGCGTAGGCAGGGGGCAGCAATATCAGGGAACAACAGGTTGGGTCAGGCGCTTACGGGCTCATCCCGAACCGCCGCCCTGTGCTCCCAGGCCAGTATCAGAAAGGACATTCCCAACCATAGCCAGGCGAAGGTGAACGCTGCCGGGTTCAAGGGCACAAGCGCCGCTACCACAGCAATGACCACCAGCCGGGGACCATCGAGGAGGAGCATCGTCCTGTAGGATTTTCCCTGCAGCCAGCCGGCTGTCGCAACCCCCGTCCACAGCAACACAAGCCACCACACCCAGTAGGCGGAATCGGGCAGCGGAGTCAGCTGCCCCCAGACCAGAAAGACGGTCGCTCCCAGTAACTGAATGCCCCCGAGCCATTGCCTTGCCAGACTGATCTCAGGATCAAACCTCGAAAACTGGGACAGGTCTGATTTTTCCCGCGGCCAGCGCAGGCGAACATCTGGGGGTTGCCAGCCGGTGCGCGCCCACAGCACCCGCAACCGATCCCAGCCACTCCGGGTGCGAACCATATCGTTAAACATATCCCTGTAAATATGGGTCAACGCAACAACAGGATCCCAGCTTTTGATTGGCCCCCGGATACCGTAGATACAGGGCGTATCGGCAAGCTCCCTCTGGTAGCTACCAAAAATCCGGTCCCAGATGATGAAGACCCCGCCATAATTGCGATCCAGGTAGCAATCATTCTGGGCGTGATGAACACGATGGTTGGAGGGGGTGACAAAAACCCATTCAAGCCAACCCAATTCTGGGATGTGTTGGGTATGTACCCAGAACTGGTAGATCAGGTTAAGTGCACCCACAGTGACGACGACCTCAGCCGGCACTCCGAGGACGAAGAGTGGGAGGTAAAATACCCAACCCAGTAAAAACCCCGTGCTGGTTTGGCGCAGTGCGGTCGAGAGGTTGTAATCCTCACTTTGGTGGTGCGCGACGTGTGCGGCCCAGAGAATTTGGCGCTCGTGCCCTAAACGATGTTGCCAGTAGTAACAGAGATCGTAGAGCACAAATGCGCTAACCCAGGTCAACGGCGTATCGACAGGCCACTGGGGTATCGCGGTCGCAGTGGCGGCCCAGGCAAATATCCAACCTCCGACACCCAACACAATAAATTTGCGCGCCTGGCTGAGTATACCGAGCATCAGGCTGCTAAACGCATCATTCAACCTGTAGGTATTGCGTCGGCGAACGATGCCATAAATGAGCTCCAACACCATCGCCAGAATAAAAAACGGTACCGCCAGTTGAATGAAGTCCACAGCCAAAGTATTCCAGTATATTAGTATCCACGGGCAGACCCGGTGCCCACCCGGGTCCAACTATAAGCGAACGCAGCCCGCCTCATCAGCAGAGGATTCACAAATTAAATCATTTTGACAACACCAAGCTCCCGGCCGGCTTCTGCAAAAACACTCCCGAGCATCCCATGTAAGCGCTGCATCCCGGGTTCTGTGGTCAGGATGACAACCGCCATGTCACTACTCCCGACCGGGTCATCCATCCACCCCGACATGGCATCGATTTTCGGAGACAGACCATGTTCAAGCTGTTTTTAACCCTCAACCTCGCCTGCCTACTGACCCTGGCATCGGGATCTGTTGCAGCCTGGCAGGCAGAGATTGAGCGGGACGTATGGGGTGTTCCCCACATAATGGGAGAAACCGATGCCGATACCGCATTTGGACTGGGTTATGCCATGGCGGAGGATACCTGGCAGGTCATCCAAAATACGATCCCTTACTACCGCGGGATTGCCGGCCGCTTTTTCGGCCCGGATGCCGCAAAGCAGGATTACCTCGTGCACTGGCTGGGTTTGTGGGAGGACCTCGATCGCCGCTATGAAGCCGATCTGCAACCCGCCACGCGGGATTACGTGGAGGCATACGCCGCCGGTATCACACAGTACGCCCGAGAGCATCCCAACGTTGTGGATCTCGATATTCTTCCCCTCACCGGCAAAGATGTCATTGCCGGTCATATGCTGCGACATATCCTATTTTACGGCTTCGAAAGCACGGTCACAGAGCTGTTGGCAGACCAGCGCGCAAGGGCTCTCAGCACGGCGGGCAGCGTTACGCTGGATAAACAACCCGTTGGCTCCAATGCCATAGCCGTCGGGCCCACCCGCAGCTCGGACGGCTCAACAATGCTGGTCATTAACTCCCACCAGCCACTGACGGGGCCCGTCGCCTGGTACGAGGCCCATTTGCAGTCAGCCCAGGGATTAAACGTCATGGGAGGGCTATTCCCAGGTGCGCCAGCGATCGCCGTTGGGTTCACCCCTGAAACCGCCTGGGCGGCCACGGTGAACAAGCCCGATCTGGTGGATGTCTATGTTCTCGATGTCGATCCAGATAACCCCAACCGCTACCAACTGGACGGTCAATGGCTGGATCTTGAAACAAAGGACGTAAAGATTGACGTTCTGATTTGGGGCTTTATACCCTGGTCTGTTACTGAAACGGTCTACCGCTCTGTGCACGGTCCGGTACTCAAGACAGGCCACGGCACCTACGCGGTCAGATATGCCGGCATGGGAGAGCTTCGCCAGGTTGAGCAGTGGCTCGCCATGAACCGGGCAAGAAGCCTTCCCGCATGGATCGACGCAATGGCCATGAACCGAATTCAAAGCTTCAATTTTGTGTTTGCGGCCGCCTCAGGAGACATCCAGTTCATGCACAATGCACAGCTGCCACGGCGTGCTTCCGGCTGGGACTGGACCCTGTATCTGCCGGGTGATCGCTCGGACCTGATATGGCATGACTTCTATCCCACGCACCGACTACCGCAGGTCACCAATCCACCATCAGGGTTTGTCCTGAGTACCAACCAAACGCCCTTCGCAATTTCTGAGGCAGGCAGCAATCCCGATCCAGGGACTGCCCCTCCCCACGGCGGCTGGCAAACGCGCATGACCAACCGCGCCGTGCGCGGTCTGGAGTTATTCGCCCAGCTTGACACCGTGTCGGCTCGCCAGTTGCTGGCCATCAAACATGACAACGTCTATTCGGAACACTACCGCGGTATGGATTTTTTAGGCACAGTGGTCGCCCTGCAACTCACCGACCCCAAACTTCAGGAAGCACAGCGTGTCTTGAAGCAATGGAACCGAGCCACCGACAAGGCAAACCGGGACGCCCCATTGGCGGTCTGTATCCTTGCTGCCGAGTGGTTGAGCGAGAGTAACGGAACCCCAACCCCGGAGCCCCTGGAAACTTTGGAGACCTGCGCCAAACGCGTCACTTCGATGACCGGACAGCTCCGACCAACCTGGGGCGAATTCAACCGCCACGGGCGGGGCGATGTGCTTTACCCAATGGCGGGCGGTCCCGACACCCTGCGGGCGGCCTACGCCGGGCCCGGCGACGACAAGACTTTTCATAGGGTTACGGGCGGAGACGGGCTCTACTACCTGGTGCGCTGGGATAGCAATGGGGATCAGAGCATCCTCGGGACGCACCAGTACGGAAATCACTTTGACAATCCGGACCACCCGCACTACCTAGACCAGGCCGAGGACTTCGCCAACGAAATCCTGCACGCTGCACTGTTTTCAGACCTGGACCGCGAACCCCTCGTGGAGAGCCGCTATTTCATCCGCTCTGGGAGCGACTGAGCGGCACGGGCTTACGACAGGAGCAGGCCGCCGGGCGACCCGAGGCCCCACGCCAAAGTGCCCTCACAGAATCAGCAACCCTGTCGGCCACCAACAGGCACCGACTCTGATGCAAATGGGATGACAGGGTCAGATCATGGCCGCACGCCAGCTCGCCTGGTTGATCGCTTCTTTGGCGTCGAGCTCCCGCGCTTCCTCGGCACCACCTACCAGCTCCGATGACAGGTTGCGCGCCTGCAGCGCGTCATACAGGGAGCGCAATGGCTCCTGACCCGCGCAAATGATAATGGTATCCACCTCGAGGGTTCGGGGTTGACCCGCAATCAGGACATGCAAGCCGGCATCATCAATACCCAGGTACTCGACACTGTTGAGCATGTTGACACCGCGTCGACCCAGGGTCAGCCGGTGCGTCCAGCCGGTGGTTTTTCCAAGCCCTCGCCCTACCTTGGTCTCTTTGCGCTGCATCAGCCAGACTTCCCGGTCCGCTCGCGCAACAACAGGTTCCACCCCAGTCACTCCGCCCCGCGGGTGATTCTCAAAATCCACGCCCCATTCCCGGGCGAAAATACCAATATCAAGGGCTGCAGAGGGACCGTCGTGGGTGATGGTGTCGGTCACGTCAAAACCAATGCCACCGGCACCAATGACAGCTACTTTCTTACCGACAGGACGGGTACCGTTGATCGCTTCTACGTAGCCCATCACCATCGGATGATCAATGCCGGGGATATCTGGCTGGCGGGGACTGATCCCCGTAGCTACGATCGTGTGATCGAAGTTTTCCCCGGCAATCCTGTCGGCATCGACACGAACCCCCAGCCTGACGTCAACCCCAAGTTTTTCCAACTGCTTGTTGTAGTACCGCAATGTCTCGTGAAATTCTTCTTTCCCCGGTACTTGCTTGGCGAGGTTGAACTGACCACCGATCTCCGCCGCGGCATCAAATAAGGTCACTCTGTGCCCCCGCTCTGCGGCGACCGTAGCGTAAGCCAGGCCGGCCGGACCAGCCCCCACAACGGCGATCGATTTTGGGCTGTCCGTGGGTTCATATTTCAACAGCGTTTCGTGACATGCCCGGGGATTTACCAGGCAAGAGGTGGTTTTAAAATTGAAGGTATGATCGAGACAGGCCTGATTGCAGGCGATACAGGTGTTGATTTCATCTGCCCGACCCTCCTCAGCCTTGCGCATAAATTGGCTGTCAGCCAGCATCGGTCGCGCCATGGAAACAAGGTCAGCATCACCCTGCTCGAGAACGGCCTCGGCTACCTCGGGGGTGTTGATTCGATTGGACGTTATGACCGGAATCGAGACTTCGCGGCGAACCCGATGGGTCACACCGGTAAAAGCCGCTCGCGGTACCATCGTGGCAATGGTGGGGACCTGGGATTCATGCCATGTAAAGTGCGTCGAAATAATGCTGACGCCGGCGCGCTCTAACTCCCGTGATAACAGTGCCACCTCCTCCCAACTCATACCGCCCTGCAGCATATCCATTGCCGCAATGCGAAAAATAACAATGAAATCAGCGCCGACAGCCTCCCGCACCCGCCGCACCACCTCGAGGGGAAAACGCATGCGGTTTTCATAGCTGCCCCCCCATTGGTCGGTGCGTTGATTGGTCTTTTCTACGAGGAACGTCGACAGGAGATAACCTGCCGAACCTATGATCTCAACACCATCGTATCCCGCCTGTTGAGCGAGCCGGGCGCAGTGCGCATGATCGGCGATCTGCTTTTCAATTCCGGCCGCATCGAGTTCAACAGGCGTGTAGGCGCCTATTCTTGAACGGATCGCCGAGGGCGCTACCAGCTGGTCGTTGTAAGCAAGCGGTCCCATGTGCAGTATTTGCATGCAAATTTTTGCATCGGGTGCGGCCTGATGCACGGCATCTGTGACCCTGCGATGACCCGCGGCCTCGTCGTCGTTGTTGAGCTTGGATGCGGAGAACGCCGGGTTACCCTGCTCATCCTTCACGACAATACCACCCTCTTCATTTGGTGCGATGCCGCCGGTGATAATCATTCCCACGCCACCAGCCGCCCGCTCGGCATAGAATGCTGCCATACGATCAAAACCATCTGGCATCTCCTCTAATCCCGTGTGCATTGAGCCCATAATGCTGCGGTTGCGGAGGGTCGTAAAACCGAGGTCCAGAGGCATAAACAGCCGGGGGTAATAAGCGTGTTCGCTGAAATCTACTGCCGTTTCCATAAGTTCTCCGTCTATACTACCCACACGGTAGCCATCCTAAAATCCATAGCAAAGGTTGTGTCATGTCCCTAAGCCTATACGACGCCAGCGTCGGGTCATATCTACAAACTGTAAAAGCGGTCAGCGGCCTACTTGCGCAGGCTGAGCAGTCTGCCTCAGAGGGTATTCTCAATCTCGAGGAGGCGCTCAATTTTCGGCTGAGAGAGGACATGCTGCCCCTAAGCTTCCAAATCATTTCGGTATGGCACCACTCGATGGGCGCTCTCGAGGGTATGAAAGCTGGCCTGTTCGAACCCCCGCCCTCGATCCAGGATATTACCTGGGAAAAGCTCACTGAACTGCTGGCAGAGGCCCATGCCTACCTGGCCAGTCAGGATCGTGAGGCCATCGACGCCCTCGGGGGCCGCGATATGCTGTTTCGTGCCGGCAAGCTCCAAATACCTTTCACCACCGATAGTTTTCTGCTCAGCTTCTCCCTGCCCAACGTTTATTTCCATGCCGCCACCACCTACGCCATATTGCGCCAACTCGGCGTACCCCTTGGCAAACTCGACTATCTGGGTGATATGCGCACCACGCTGTAATCGCCACCTGACAGGCAACCAATACAGGACTGCAGTTTGTCGGGGCTCTCTCCCGGGCCGCGCGTGGTGAGGTAGCACCAGTCCCACTAACCCACTGGCTAAATCGCCCCACTCTCCCGCAATGCACTGCGATCAAGACCCAGCGCAGCAACAATCTCATCGGTATGCTGGCCGGGAACCGGGCAGGCGCCCACCTCGGGGGGCGTGCGGCTGAATCTCGGCGCCGGCGCCGGCTGCACCACGCCGTCAAGGGTCAGGAACGTTTCCCGCGCGACATTGTGGGGATGGGTCACCGATTCACTCATGTTCAGGACCGGCGCGAAACAGACATCGGTGCCTTCCAGCAGTGCGCACCACTCATCTCTCGTCTTGCCCCCGAACATTTCAACCATCCGAGCTTTTGCTGCCGGCCACTGGCTTTTATCCCACTGATCGGCGAACAGTGGATCCCCATCCAGACCAAGACGCGTTACCAGCTCTGCGTAGAACTGGGGCTCGAGGGGACAAACGGTAATGAACCCACCGTCGGCACAGGCATAGGTGTCGTTCCAAGGCGCACCGAAATCAGCCCAGCCCGATCCGGGGTCATCGCTGATCTGCCCCGTGTTATGCATCATGCGTAGCAGTGAGGCGATATAAGCAGAGCCGTCGGTAATCGCCGTATCCACAACCTGGCCTTCACCCGTCTGCCTCGCGTGAATGAGCCCACTCAATAAGCCAAAGATCAGGATCATGGTGCCACCGCCAACATCCCCTACCAGGGTCAGCGGGGCGGTGGGCGCGCGATCAGCACTGCCACCGGGCCACAGGGCACCGCTCAACGCAATATAATTGGGGTCATGCCCGGCTGCGTGGGCCAGCGGGCCACTCTGGCCCCACCCCGTCATGCGTCCGAATACCAGACGTGGATTACGAGCAAGGCAGGTATCCGGACCCAGCCCAAGACGCTCCATTACCCCGGGTCGGAAGCCTTCAATCAGCAGATCACTGTCCTCAACCAACTTGAGTACCAGCTCAGTGGCCTCAGGCTTTTTCAAATCGACCGCTATCGAGCGCTTGCCCCTGTTGTAGAACGTCTGGGCCGCCATCTGTTCGCTGGTGGGGGCCGCGTTGGTGTTCGGCGAGCGACGCTCGATGACCGTCACATTAGCTCCCATATCAGCGAGCATCATCCCTGCGCAGGGACCCGGACCAATTCCCGCCAGTTCAACTACCTTAACGCCCGCCAGTGGACCCTTGGACATGGCTTACTCCTCGATTTTAATTACATTGCCCGATACGGATGGAAGGCCCTACCCTCAAGCCGCAAGCAGGTCACGCCCAATAATCAACTTCATTATTTCACTGGTACCACCGTAGATACGCTGAACCCGTGCATCGGCATAAGCACGGGCAATTGGATACTCGGTCATATACCCATAACCACCGTGCAGTTGCACGCATTCATCAACCACTTTGCACTGCAGCTCGGTGGCCAGCAGTTTGGCCTTGGAGGCATCGACGGCGGTGAGCTGCCTGGTCAAATGCAACTCGGCACAGCGATCAATGAACGTCCGCATAGCCGTAACCTCGGCGTCGAGCTGGGCGAGGGTAAACTGTGTGTGCTGAAAGTCGGCAACGCGCTTACCGAATGCAGTGCGGCCCTTGACGTAGTCCACGGTCATCGCCAGCGCAGCCTCCGTGGCCGAAACCGCGGAGGTGGCAATACTCAGTCGCTCCTGGGGAAGTTCCTGCATCAGGTACATGAATCCCATCCCCTCCTCTCCGAGCAGGTTCTCCTTGGGCACCCTGACGTCGTTGAAAAAGAGTTCGGACGTATCAGCCGCCTTCTGACCTACCTTGTCGAGATTACGACCCCGTTCAAAGCCGGCCATACCCCTCTCCACCATCAGCAAGCTGAAAGCCCGTGCACCCGCCTCGGGGTCACTGTTGGTACGACAAACCACTATGACCACATCTGCCTGCTGACCGCAGCTGATGAAGGTCTTGGCTCCGTTGAGCAAATAATGATCACCACAATCCACCGCCGAGGTGCGTATTCCCTGAAGATCCGATCCGGTTCCCGGTTCGGTCATTGCAATCGCGGTCACTATTTCGCCGCTGATACATTTTGGCAGGAATTTTTGTCTCTGGGCCTCGTTACCCACGTTTGCTATGTAGGGCACGACAATATCGGAGTGAAGAATGAAACCAACCCCCGCCATCCCCAGGTCAGACAGCTCCTCTCCTACGATGACGTTGTAGCGATAGTCTGCCCCGGCACCACCGTAGGCCTCTGATACTGTTGGACACAGGTAGCCCTGGGCACCCGCCTTGGTCCAAAGCGCGCGGTCGATTTCACCGTCTTTTTCCCATTGCTCGTAGTAAGGGACTGCTTCTGCTTCAAGAAATCGACGGAATGATTCGCGAAATTGTTCGTGCTCGTTGTCAAATAAGGTTCTTGGAATCATCTGGAATCTCTCAATCAGTGTTTAATCTCGGGCGCTACGTCGACTCCTGCCAAAGCAGGGACGGGGAGCTCCCGGAACGATCGCCGCCGGGCCCACGCTGACCAGTGAGGCACGGTGGCCGCGAGGGGGAATGTTTTGGGTGCCTGGCACACGGAGGCCCATCGAGCCCGGCCCGGTGCAACGTAGTGTAAAGGCAAACGTCAGGCACATCCGTGCCGTCTGGCCCTGTGGATTATAAGGAATCTGGAGGGCTCCTGCGCACGACGGTCGAGTAGAAAAACATACGCGAAGTTCAAATTCAAGCTGGGCAGTCCACCCCGAGCCGCCCTGCAAATGCTAATCTATCCATTTACATCACACTTTGGGGGCTGGGTTGAGCACAGGGGCAGATGTTTTGATCAGGGCGCTGGCGGATGCGGGTGTGGAGGTTTGTTTCGCCAATCCCGGCACCTCCGAAATGCAGCTGGTAGCCGCGTTGGATGGTGAACCCCGAGTGCGTGCCATTCTTGGATTATTCGAAGGTGTCGTCACGGGAGCCGCCGATGGCTATGGCCGAATGGCGGACAAACCCGCCCTCACCTTGCTCCATCTGGGGCCTGGCTTTGGCAATGGGTCGGCGAATCTGCACAACGCCCGTCGCGCCCAGTCGCCGGTGCTGAATATGATTGGTGACCACGCTACCTACCACCTTGAATACGATGCGCCATTGACCTCCGACATTTTGGGTTTTGCTGCCCCCGTATCAGATTGGATCGCCACCTCAGAGAGTAGTGACCAGCTCGCAGGGACAGGCATCGCGGGCTGGGAGGCAGCCAGCGTTTACCCCGGACAGGTTGCGAGCTTTATCGCCCCCGCAGATCACGCCTGGAGTGGGGCAGCAATCGAGCCAACGTCGCCGCAACTACCCGATATCCCCAGAGCGCCTGATCGTGCCATACAGGACGCAGCCGAGGCGCTGCGGCAGGGATCGGTCACGGCTTTATTACTCGGCGGCAGGGCGCTTCGTGCCGACGCCCTCTGGCAGGCTGGCCGAATCGCGGCGGCCACCGGTGCCCGACTCATTTCCGAGACTTTTTGCGCGCGAATGCAGCGCGGTGCAGGCCGGGTACCCGTTGAACGGCTACCCTATTTTGGCGAGCAGGCAGCGGAATTTATCAAAGATTTGGATACCCTCATTGTTGTCGGCTCCAAAGCGCCAGTGTCGTTTTTTGCCTATCCAGGAAAACCCAGTTACCTCGCTGCCGGTGACACCCAGCTGTCCACGCTGGCGGACGTTCGAACCGACGCACTGGATGCGCTGACCAGGCTGGCTGACGCGCTGGCAGCGCCTGAGCAACCACGGGTTCTGCAGGCCCAAAAAACTCAGGAACTTGAGCCCGGCCCAATGACTATGTTGGAGCTGGGCAAGGTAATTGCAAACCACCTGCCCGACCAGGCCATTGTCTCTGACGAAGGCGCGACCAACGGCATGGGCGCCTTTGTGCTCAGTGGCTATGCGGCGCCCCACGACTGGCTCATGTTGACCGGCGGCGCCATTGGACAGGGCCTGCCTTTGGCCGTAGGCGCGGCGGTGGCCTGCCCGGATCGTAAGGTGTTGGCTTTGCAGGCAGACGGGTCAGCCATGTACACAGTGCAGTCACTGTGGACCATGGTTCGGGAAAACCTTGATATCACCGTGGTGTTACTCAACAACAGCTCCTACGCCATACTCAACATCGAAATGGAGCGGGTGGGTGTTGCCCACCCAACAGAAAAAGCCAAATCCCTGCTTGACCTGAGTAATCCTACAATTGACTGGGTCAAAATTGCCGAGGGCATGGGTATGACAGCGAGTCGCGCTGAAACCGTGGACCAATTCAATAGCCAGTTTGCCGATGCCATGGGGGAAAAGGGGCCGCGCTTGATCGAGGTCATTTTGCCTGGGTATGAAAACGCTCCGCCGACCTAGTTGGCGCACGGGCGATGTGCCAGCCCGTGCGGTACAAATCACGTAAAACGACTTAAAGGGAAGCGGTCAGGTATATTGGCGTCAGGTACCATGGGGGTCTCGATAATTTCGATCCCCAGGCGCTCACCCTGCGTATTGAGGATACCGAACAGATATTGGTCATCTATGTTGGCGTTCATCCGTGGAGAGCACACAGCCAGAAAGCCCCGAAAGATTCTGGGCACGGTGTGCTGTGCCGCGTTCATTTTTATTGCCGGGTGCGGTGACAATGGAGAGAGTCCACGGCCGGGTTTTCGCCCTTCAGGTGCCACCACGGTAGTCACCGAGGCCATTAACGAGCAACTCCTGATCGAAACTATTCAGGCTGTAGGCACAGCCCGAGCCCTGCACAGCGTCGTACTTTACCCCGAAGCCGCAGGTATTGTGCGTGCTGTCCATTTCACCGCCAATGCCCGGGTCACCGCGGGCGAGACTCTTTTGGAACTCGACAACCGAGATGAAGTGCTGGCCGTGGAGCTGGCTGAGGTGCAGTTGGCGGATGCCGAGCGGCTGGTGCGCCGTTACCGGCAGGTTAACCAGCAGAACGCCAATCTTCCCCAGAGTCAGATTGATGGCGCCATCGCTGCTGCGGATACGGCGCGCATCACTCTTGACCAAGCCAGAGTGGATCTGGACAGGCGTTTTATCCGAGCTCCTTTTACCGGTGTGGTGGGTATTACTGAAATCGACTCTGGAGATCGGATTGATACCGCCACACAGGTCACCACCCTGGACGACCGCAGTCAACTGTTGGTCAATTTCGCAGTGCCTGAGGTCTATGTGAATAAAATCCAGACGGGTACCCCGGTCGAGGTGAGACTGTGGGACGGCGCAGATCGCCCACTTAACGGTGAAATAATTGCCGTGGATTCACGTATTGACCCGACATCCAGGGCCTACACGGCCAGAGCCGCCATCAACAATGCAACAGACCAGTACCGCCCGGGCATGGCTTTTGAAATAAGCGTGAGGGCTGAGCGGGGCACGTTTCGCGCCGTTCCGGATGTCGCTGTGCAATGGGGTGCTGATGGTGCCTATATCTGGATTGAAGAAGATGGCAAAGCCGCTCGTCGGGACGTCCAGCTGGTCAAACGCCTGGCGGGCGAAATCCTGATTGAGGCCGATATTCCGCTGGGCACACGAGTCATTACGGAGGGTGTACAGGCCGTGCGGGCCGGCGCCAACCTTCGTGACCTAAATCCAGTACTGGGTGATGGTGACGCTTCGCGAACTGCAGCAGAAACCCTACCGGTACCGGACGACCACGATAATGGCTGAATTACCCGGGCTGGGGCGGACGGGGGGTTTACCGGAACTCGGGGTCAAACGCCCGCTGCTGACATTGGTTCTCAACCTGTTGATAGCCATCGCGGGCATTGCCGCCGTTATGGCCATTGAGGTTCGCGAGCTGCCCGACGTCGATAGACCTCTGGTCACCGTTCGTGCGCAGCTGCCGGGTGCCTCTCCGGAAACTATGGATACCGAGGTAACACGACTTCTCGAGGGCGCTGTGGCGCGCGTCACGGGCGTCAAGGAAATCAACTCCGCGAGCGAAGAAAATAATACCCGCATCTGGGTAGAGTTCCGTCCGGGCACCAGCGTGGACAAAGCCGCATCTGATGTCCGGGAAGCCGTTAGCAGAATCGAGAGAGACCTCCCGGACGCAATCGAGGCACTGTCCGTTTTCAAGGCTGACCAACAGGGCGATGAAATTGTCCGAATTGCTGTCAAAAGCGAAAGTCTGAGCGAAGAAGCCCTCACACGGCGGATTGAACAGGATATCGTGCCACGCTTTATATCGCTTCCCGGCGTCGCCGACGTACCTCTGTTCGGTGCCCGGGAGCGTGTCCTGCGCGTGATACTCGACCCACTGCGTCTCACCAGCTATAGCCTGACGGTTACGGATGTCGCCAACGTGCTGCGTGGCGCTCCCCTGGATGTACCTGCTGGCAGCTTCCGAGCCGGAGAACAACAGCTTCTGGTCCGCGCCGACGCTGCCGTCACGAAGGAACGCGACATCGAGTCCCTCGTCATTCGCGACGGCATTCGTATCGGCGACGTGGCCACCGTTACCTTTTCCCCCGCGGACGCCACCAGTATCGTGCGTCTCGATGGTGAGCGGGTGGTGGGCATCGGTATTGTTCGACAGGCTGGCTCCAATACCATTGAAATATCGTCAGGAGTCCAATCAGCCATCGAAGAGGTCAACACCCGGTTCGAAGACCTGAAGCTGGTCGTAATCTCGGACAATGCCGTATTCATCAGGGGCGCAGTTCGGGAAGTGCTGTTTACCCTCGGTATTGCCATCCTGGTCGTGATAGGAACCATTCGACTGTTTTCGGGGTCGATGCGACTGACCCTCATACCCGCTATCGCTATACCCATTTCCCTGCTGGGCACTATGGCTGCGTGCTGGCTGCTGGGGTTCTCAGTCAACATTCTTACGCTCCTGGCTCTGGTACTTGCCACCGGCCTTATCGTGGACGATGCCATCGTAGTTCTGGAGAGCGTTCAGCGCCGTCGTGCCGCAGGCGAGCCCTCCAGCGTAGCGGCTATAGTCGGTACCCGCCGGGTATTCTTCGCCGTTGTGGCAACCACCGCGGTCCTGGTGGCAGTCTTCATCCCCATTGCTTTTCTGCCCGGCACAGCGGGCCGATTATTTCGAGAGTTCGGCCTCATGCTCGCCATTGCTGTGGCCGTATCCTCATTCGTCGCACTCAGCCTGGTACCTGCGGCAATGGCCAAACTGGCTACCCACACCCCCCGCTCCCGCCGCAGCGAGGCGGTCGGGCAGGTCCTGCTCGGGTTTTATGTGCGCAGCTTGAATCTGGTATTGCGCTGGCCTCTGGTGGCTTTGCTGATCTGTGTTGGCGCTGCAGGGACCGCCGGCACACTGTACTGGCAACTCGATCGGGAGCTGCTGCCACCCGAAGACCGTGGCATGTTGAATATTTTTGCGCGCGGCCCTGACGGCGTTGGCCTCGCCTACGTCGAGCGGCAGGGGGACAGACTGGAAAACATTCTGGTACCCCTGATCGACAATGGTGAAATCGAAAGCCTGTACACGGTTGTCGGCCGCTGGGACCCCAATATTGTCTTTATCAATGCTCGACTGGTTCCATGGCAGGAACGCGATCGGACCCAGCAGGCCATCGCCGCCGAGCTCAATCCGTTATTTGCTGACCTACCCGGTATGACCACGCGAATTTTCAGCGGTAATTCACTCAACATCCGCGGGGCCTCCAATGGCGGTGTCAGTCTTGCGCTGCTGGGCACCGACTACGATGTACTCTATGCGGCGGCACGCCGTTACAGCGAGGCCATCCGCGAGCAGCTCGACACGGTCAGCCGCCCTCGAATCAGCTACGACCCCTCTCAACCCCAGCTCTCGGTACAGATTGACCGTGAGCGCGCCTCCGACCTGAATATCCCACTCGATGATGTGGCACAGGCTCTCCGAGTCATGGTGGACGGCTACCGCGTAATTGACCTCAATGTCGATGACCAAACCGTCCCAATCATCCTTGAGGCCGGCGCTAACAAAATCAATGACCCCAGCGACCTCGTCAACCTTTACGTGCGTACCAGCGGTAATGCTGTGGTGCCGTTGTCGAGTGTTGTGACACTTGAAGAGCGTGGCGTCGCCGGACAACTCGATCGGCGGCTGCAACGCAGGGCCATTGAAATCGATGCTGAGGTGCAACCCGGCGTGGCATTGCAGACCGCCATTGACGACCTCATGGCGCTGGGAGAGAGAGTGCTGCCGGCTGATATCTCGGTGATCACCCGCGGGGAAGCTGCAGCGCTTGATGAGGCAACTCGCGATACGTTAATGAGCTATGGCTTTGCCCTGCTGGTGGTTTTCCTCGTTCTGGTCGCACAGTTTGAAAGTGTGACGTCGGCGATCGTCATCATGATGATTGTGCCCTTTGGCCTCGCGGCTGCGATATTCTCCCTGTACATGACGGGGACTTCACTGAACATTTATTCCCAGGTTGGCCTGGTCATGCTCATCGGTTTGATTGCCAAAAACGGCATTTTACTCGTGGAGTTCGCCGATCAACTTCGTGATCAGGGTTATGCCGTCAGGGAGGCTATTGTTGAAGCAGCCCACACCCGGATACGTCCTATCGCGATGACACTGGTATCCACAGTTATCGGGGCGCTGCCATTGATTCTGGCGTCGGGCCCGGGTTCCGAGGCCCGGGAAGCGGTGGGCTGGGTGGTCTTCGGAGGGCTGGGGCTGGCAGCCATCTTTACGCTGTACCTCACTCCGGTCGTCTACCTGGGCATTGCCCGCTGGGCCAAACCAAGGGCCACAGCCCGGCAGCGCCTGGAGGCCGAACTCGCCGACCTGAAGCACTGACAAGGTGGTACCTGTCCGTAACTTGACATCACCCAGGCTTAAAGCCCCATAATTTAATTGGTCACCACAAAGAATACCCAGGGAGCGAAAAATGCGAGGACTACTTTTACTGCCGATATTGATGGCCAGTGCTTACGCGGCTGCGGACTGCTCCGAATCTGATATCAACGGTGATTTTGCCCTTACCCTCACCACCACCGCCCTCGACAGTGCCAATCACATGGCAACCGCTGTGCTGGCTTTTGACGGCGCCGGCAAGGTAGAACTGAAGCAGCTGCGCGTGCCCATAGAAGAGTTGAACGGCGGCGCCTTATACATATTCAAGGGTTATGGCAAAGGCCGCTACAGCATCAATGCCCTCTGCACGGGTAACATTCGATTCACAGTACGCGACTCAGCCGAGCGCGAGGCGGTCGCTGTTGTCAGCGCACAAATCCTGGTGTCAGGCAACCGTAGCAATCCCACCATCAGGGGCTCCGCGATCATCGAAGACACGTATCCGGAAGAAACAACTTTCCTTTTCGACGAGGACCTCTTTCCACAAGACATTGCCTACGGCGAAGAGGGTAGTGCAGCAATCTCGTTGACCCCGATGAATTTCTAAGCCTCACCCGCATGTAGCCAAATCTGCCGTATGTTCGAAGAGACACTCAATAACTTCTCACACTTACCCCAGTGCATCGACGTTGGGAACGCGATCACTCTTGGCCAAACAGGTCGCCGTCCTGTCCCTGCGGGTCGGACTTGCCTGCCTCGAGTTCTTCCAGAGTCACCTCATTTGTTAAACCCTCGTCATCATTGACCGGTCGATTAACGCGACGACTCACCGGATGACACTGGATGTCATGGGTGATGGCGCTGGCAAACAGATCATGACCCTCGAGCCAGTGGCTGACACCCCGGGGGTCAAGCAAAACGGGCTGTCGATGATGGATATGTGCAATGCCTTCCAGTGCGCTCCGGGTGACAATGGCACAGCCACTGGTGTCGTTGTAAATACCGGCGAAATAAAGCAGTTCACCCTGTAGATGGTGGAACCAGGGTATTTTTCCTGCCGGCTGCCGCTGCCACTCGTACCAA
>CALKDK010000013.1 GCA_938084055.1 uncultured Luminiphilus sp. | reverse complement strand
ACCCACCGAGGCACAGTGTGTTGTTCCAATCGCCGCATAGAGCTCCGGGTAGTTGACCTGCTTGAGTACCGTGCCATCAGCCTGCAACCATCCTGCGGGACAGTTGGCACCGGCGTACAGCACCACCTCACCCACCAGCGGCTCGGCTCGGGCACTACCCGTAACAAGCATCAAGGCTCCAGCCACGATCACTGCCAACCATCCATCTGACTGGCGGCCATTGGCGCTTCCGCACATAGGACATCCTCCATCGCTGGGGCGCATGCCCCAAGCAAAGCTGGCTATTCCAATCCCCTACTACAATATCAAAAATTTAACCTCCTCAGGGAAATATGGCCCTCACCTTAAAACGCAGCCATTCCGATGTCATTCGAATCTCAAAAAGGCTTCCGACTGTCCTGTCCAACTGCGTCCTAGTCATGTAAAAAACTAAAGGTCCTGACCCTTTGCCATATCGTAAAAAAGGGAAAGGATGCTCAGGACGAAATGACCCAGGTATCGCTTTTTAAATTTCAATGACAACTATTGCTGCCCGGACTTTCCTAGGCGGGAGATATATTAACTTTTCTATTGTTTTTTAAATTGGTGTAGCTCTTTAATTGGTGCGGCCCAAAAAATCTGCCCGAAAAAGGAGTACCACTACACCAAATTGCGGTAGCCTGTCTTTGGAAAAATAATCGGAAGCGCAATGTTCTTGTGACAGGGCGCAAGGCCTGCCCATGCGAGAGGACACGAGATTCGCTGCCTTTATCAGCTACTCCCACCGCGATGCAAAGTGGGCGGCCTGGCTGCAGCGGGCTCTTGAGCGGTACCGGCTGCCTGCCCAGGTGGCCCGGGAGGCCAACCTTGCTCGCCGGATTGGCAGCGTATTCCGGGACCGTGAGGAACTGACGGCAGGATCCAATCTCGGCGAGCACCTGCTGGACGCCCTGGGACGCAGCGATGCCCTGATCGTGATTTGCTCTCCCAACGCCATACAGTCCCAGTGGGTCGGTGCCGAGATAGAGCACTTCAAGTCACTGGGCAAAGCCCACCGTATCTTCTGCCTGCTGGTCGACGGGGGCGCGGAGGCTTTCCCAGAGCCCTTGCTGACCGATACCGAGGGCAACGCCCTGGAGCCCCTGGCCGCGGACCCCCGGGATCATGCTGATGGCAAGCGCCTGGCCCGGCTGAAGCTCATCGCCGGTCTTTTGGACCTGCGCCTCGACCAGCTCGCCCGCCGGGACCTGCAGCGCCAACGGCAACTACGCGCCGTTTATTTGTCGCTGGGAGTAATGTTCACTGCCGTGTCAGTCGGTGCCTACTGGAACTGGCTGCAGCAACGACAGGAAGCACGGGAAGGCCTGGCTGTGGTGTGCTTTGTTTCCAATAAATGGGATGAATTGAGGAGTGTTAAGGGCCTGCCCCTGCACCTGATGATTGACCTCGCCGAGGAGCCACTGGGCTATCTGCAGCAACGGCTTACCAGGAGTTTGGACACCGGGGGACTTGATTGTTTCGCTAAGTTGCTGCGACAGCAAGGCATCGCCTATATGGACCAGGAGGATGGCTCGGATAAATCTTTATCGGTGCTAAAACAATCTTTAGACATTTATCAGCAGCTCAGCGACGAAAGCCCCGATAACACTCACCTGCTGTACGAACTGGGCCTGGCCCACTACTGGGTTGGAGCGAATCGACTCTACGATGGTGACTATGAGAGTGCTTTGGCGCCTATCAAGGCATACAACAAACTGATGGCGACTGTTAATGCGATCGATCCAGAGAATATTAGTTATACAGCTGAAAATGTTTATCGGCAAACGATGCGGCTGGAGCTCAAACGCAGTGCACCCCACCTACTGCCCGAACTGAATTCGGAAAATTTACTGGCAGAGACCGTGGCTGCTGCAAAGCATGCTATCGGTCGATTTCCTGACGCACTTGACATCCTTGAAGCCCATATGGGCGCGCTTATTTTCGCGAAACGCATCCACAATGAAACCTGCGACGTCAAAAAAGCTCTGCCGCTGGCTGAAGCGGCTCTTTCCAGCTCACGACAGCGGGTTGCCATCGAGCAGCAAATGGGTCGGGCAGGCATTGAGACCCGCAAGGACCTCGCGTCGCTGGAGAGCGAAGTTGGGCACGTTTATACAGCTGTCGGCCGCCCGGCAGATGCCAGACGAGACTTCCTGACCGCCTACGCCCTGCGCAGCAACATCGCCATTGAGGACCCAACCAACCAGTACATGGCTGAAATGGTATTTGCTAACGGCCTGGATTTATTTCGGCTGGATTTCTTGGCGCCCAGGGATACGCCCCCCACAACCCTTGAAGCGCAGATTCTCGATAGCCTTGTAGGCACTGACGTAATTGACCACGACTTGCCCCCCGGCCTGGCAGCCGCCTGGTACAAAAGCAGGGCTGAAAAAGCCCTGGCCAGCGGGCAAGTGGAAGAGGCCGCCTCAGCGCTACGGGAATTCAAAAGCTTCTTGCCAAACCTTGAGCAGGGTCTAGCCAAAATACATAACCAGTGGTCTGCCTACTGGTTATCCAAAGAACTTGAGCCTGAAGCGGGCGATCCAATACCGCAAAACCTCGAACAAGCAGGACTCTCGGACGTCGATCAAACCTGCCGGGGCCAAGAAGTGACTTGGAACTGGCACCTCGCCAACGGCAACACACAGGCGGCTGATGCCATCGCCAAATCCCTATGGGACAAAGGCTACCGCCGCCCACGCATGGCGTTTTATGCCAAACTGGCCGGCACCACCTACCCGCCCGAGGGCGTCACCACGCCGTAAACCCCATGCGTTTTTCCACCTTTGCCAACCGCTATCAACAGAACGCGGGCACCGTCCAGCTGATGGAGGACCTCGGTAAAGCCACGGCCGCCGAGGGTCCCATCTACCAATTGGGGGGCGGCAACCCCGCCCACATCCCCGAGGTGGAGGCCATGCTGCGCGATGCTATGGCCGACCTCGCTGGCGATGCCCAGGCCTTTGGCCGGATGGTGGGGGAGTATGACAGCCCCGGGGGCAACCTCGCTTTTCGAGAAGCGCTGGCAGGTCTGCTGCGCGACTCTCTGGGCTGGGCCGTCAGCCACGAAAATATCGCCGTTACCAACGGCAGCCAGAGCAGCTTCGGCCTGCTGTTCAATAGCTTCGCAGGGCCTTTCGCCGATGGCCGCCACCGGCAAATCCTGCTGCCACTGACTCCGGAATACGTTGGATATTTTGATGTCGGACTGGCCGAGCAGCCTATTTTTGATGGCCGCCGGCCGGAGATCGACCTGCTGCCCGACCGCCAATTCAAATACCGGGTCGATTTCGAGGGCTTGGAACTCGGCGACCGCTACGGTGCGGTGTGCGTATCACGGCCCACCAACCCCACCGGCAACGTCATCACCGACGGCGAAATGGCCCAGCTGCGCGAGGCCTGCAGCAAGGCTGACATACCGCTGATCGTGGACGGCGCCTACGGCCTGCCCTTCCCGGGCATGATTTTTACCGAGGCGACCCCGTTCTGGGATGACAACACCATCCTGCTGCTGAGCCTCTCGAAACTGGGCCTGCCCGGTATCCGCACGGGCATCGTGGTAGCCCACCCCGAGGTCATTACGCTGATCCGCAACCACAACGCCATCAACAGCCTGGCCCCCAGCCGCTTCGGCCCCACCCTTCTAACCCCCCTGCTGCAGGGCAAACAACTGCAAGCGGTTTGCGAAGGGTTAGTGCGGCCGTTCTATCAGCGCAAGCGTGATCACGCGCTGGCAGTGATTGAACACGCCATGGCCGACCTGCCACTGCGGGTGCACAAGCCCGAAGGGGCGCTCTTTCTCTGGCTGTGGTTTGAGGGACTGCCCATCACCGCCCACCAGCTGTACCAGGAGCTGATGGGCCACGGCGTATTCGTGTTACCCGGACACCACTTTTACCCTACAAAAATTGAGGGCTGGCGTCACCAGCAGGAGTGCATCCGCGTCAACTACGCGGCACCGGATGAAGCTGTGACCGAAGGATTGCAGATCATTGCCCGGGTCGCCCGGCAGGCCTTCAGCCTCTGATCTCATCAGCAATCTGACCCTGCGGTCTCGGTTAGCGCTGCACAAGCTTGATTGCTGCCTGGCCCGGTCTTTGGTCCACTCCACCGCCGATGTCTACCCCGCACCCACAGTGGCGGGGATCAACCCATGCCCATGCAGCTCCGACCCGATGAACCAGCAGCAGTCACTGGCTCAGGGTTTGCTTTTCACCACCGCTGCGGGATTGCTCCACAGGCCGCTGTAGACGCTACCGTGGTTAATGACAAAGACCGCCTCGTCGTCGAGAACCACACGAGTTTCACCCGACACATCCGAGTGGGGCCCCAACAGGATTTCACCCGTGTTCACCAGCGCTGCCTGGGCTGGATTATCGGTGTGCCGAACCTCCATCAGCGCGATACGACCCTCGTAGTGGTAGCCCGCGAAGGTTTGGCCACCGGTGCTGTAGGGCACGGTAAATCGGTCAGTGGACGAACCTGGGCGGTAGGTGAAGGCGTAACGGTTGTATTGCGCCGGACTGAAACTGTAATCCAGCGCGACCCCGAGCAGGATGGCATCCCTGCTGCCCGGGTGGGCAAGATCCGAGATATCGAATAACTCCACTTTCGCGTAGCGGCGGTCCTCGACCATCACCTGGCCAATACCCAGCAGCAAATCCTCAGACACCGGATGCAGCAGGTCAGAAAAGCCGGGCACCTCGAGGGTACCGGCAATCACGGGCGCCGCGGGGTCCGACAGGTCAATCACATACAGGGGGTCGACTCGCTCGAAGGTGACCAGATACGCCCGCTCGCCAATAAAGCGAACGCCATAGAGATCCTCGTTGGCCTTACCCAGCTCTTCTCCGCCAGGCTCTGGAAGACTGGCCAGGAGATCCAGCTCGGGGGCCTCGCTAGAGGCGGACAGCGTCGACAGCACGTGGTCAAAGCGATCCTCTTCGTCATCCGTGAAAAGGGTCGTGACCAGTCGTAACACATCCTGGTACTCACTGATCCTGAAGTCATTGTTGCCGCCGCCGTAAAGCTGTCCACGCACCACTCCCGAGCCCCGGTAGGCGTAATCAGCCAGCTCCAGTTGGTGGACGAAGGTAGCGTCGGTGTCGCCGTGGCTCACATAGGTCAGGTTAAGGTGACTGCTACTGGCGTAGACCCCGGACACGGGCTCTAGGGTGCAGGCGGCCTGCACAACTTCTCCAGTCTCGGCCGATAGTGTGAGGAACGTGGTCACCGCCGGGTCTGAAGGCAGTGGGGCTGCGAGCGGGTGCTGGGCATCCATCCGATAGCAGTCATCGAGGGACAGCGGCGAGATAATATCGTCCCCAAATCGGATTTCCGGGAGCACGTCCTGCTCGGTCACCGACGCCAGCAGTTCCTCATTAGTGGCGACATCAGCCTCATTCTGGGGGTAGGCAATCAGCCCCTCAATCTCGGGGGTGTGACGGGTTACCAGATGAATGTTGCTGCCCACCCGCCGGGAGGTGACCAAGCCACCCTCGACAAACAGGGCTGCCGTAGCCACCGGGTTAGCAGGATCCGACAGGTCGTACTGCAGCAGGGTCACCTCCTGGGCTTGCCAGTACCCGGGGTAGGTTAGGGCGTCGCCAAAGCTGCCCCACCAGGCTGTGGAGATTAAAACCTGCAACGTTTCCCCGGTCAGATACAGTCCTTCTACCGTTTCCTCGGGGGCCAACCTGATCTCGGCGAGTCGCTGGGTCGAACCGGCAACAGGGTCGGTGCTGTACAGCCAAATGCCATCGGCGTTTTCGCTGGCTTGGGGCGCTATGGCGGCTGATGCATCCTCAAGTACATAACAGCAGCCGCTGCGCGAGGGCGCAACAGCGAGCACACGGCCGTCATATTTTACGATGTCATGCTCATCAACATCAGCCTCCAGGGTATAGGTCGTGGTGACACCCCCACCCGCCTCGGCATCAAAGGCCGGCGCCGTGTCGGCCAATGCAACGGGGGCCGCCACCGATGGACTGATGGTCGTCATCTGTTCACGGTAGGCCGACAGCCCCAGGCCATCACCCCCCTGCACCCACAAACCCGTCGGGTCGGGCGGCACCGTTGTGACCGGGATCAATGCGGCCGGCTCCCCCCCCCCACTACCGCCACAACCCGCCAGCGCCATGATTAAAAGGGCAGCGGACCAACCAACCAAACCGAAGGCGGAATCCTGTCTCGACATATTGTGATACCAAGAACCAAACCCGCTCAGTGTAAACCCTCTCCGCAGCTGTTGCCGACCACGTCAATATCCTTTGCCGCCCGCGGAACCGGAGGGTAGGTATCAGTCCAACTCACCCGTACCGTGTCGAGGAAGGGCAGCAAACCTGAGGCGCTGACTGCCCGCTTCCCCAACCGCCCGGGCTTACCATACGGTGCCCTTACACTATGAGCGACCGGTCAACTCAGCCAGGATTAATCTTCACGGGGAAAAAGCGGAAATAGTTCCCTGCATTTCTACTTTTGAAGCAGCAAGGGCGTGGCTACTGCCGCTGTAGCCACAACCAACACTGCTCTGGCACAGGACCAAATCACCGAAGAAGTCGTCGTTACGGATACCCGTACCGAAGGACGATCCGCCATGTCTTCCCCGGCACCTGTGGATGTCATTGGTGGCGATGCCATGAACAATCAGGGCGATACGGATATGAGCAACCTGCTCAGGAACGTGATTCCCTCCTATAACGTCAATGATCAGCCCATCAGTGACGCCGCCACCCTGGCCCGCCCAGCTAACCTGCGCGGCCTGGCGCCTGACCATACGCTGGTGCTGGTCAACGGTAAGCGCCGCCACCGCGCCTCTGTCATCACCTGGTTGGGTAACGGCATCTCCAACGGTTCCCAGGGGCCCGATATTGCTGCAATCCCTGCGCTGGCCATGAAACGCATTGAGGTTCTGCTAGACGGAGCATCGGCTCTGGCCGCATAGGACAGATCGAACTGACCACCCCGGAGACGCGCTGGAACCTTTCGGCTAACCATACCGTGAATAACATGCGCTTCCTTGCCAGCGTCAGCTTTTACGACGACTGGTATGACAGCTTCGAGAATGACGTGTTCGGCACTGAAGCCATCTTAGATAGCGAGTACCTGCAGGACCTGGAGTTTGAATATCTTATCGGGGATCACTCCAGCATCCTGATCGGCGGCAACAGTGTATTTGACAACAGCGGCGAGAAGGCCACTGATATCACTAACCTGGGTTTCAACTCAGCCACCGTGTTGGGTAATACCTACAGCCAGTACTCACCCTTTAGCATCCGTGGTGCATTCTGGTACGCCCGCTACCGTTACAACTTCTAACGGCTTGTGTAAGGTTCAAGGGGGCATTTGCCCCCTTTTTTTTCGCAAAAAACAAGGAGCAAAAATGACGCTGGCATTCGACCTACGGCGAATTGCGAAAAAGCCCGCAGCTTTCCTTGGGGCGTTTATGGCGGCTGCCGCCACGGCAGCACCAGAGCAAATCCTTGTTGGCAGGATTTACACCCTCGACGCCGAGGTGCCAATAGCAGAGGCCGCTGCCGTACAGAGAGGCCTGTTCAGTGCGGTGGGTGACCGCGACAGCATATTGGCGACGGCAGGTCCCGATACCCAAATCATTGATCTGGGCCAACATGTAGGCTACCCCGGCTTCATCGATGCCCACCTCCACGTGGCCGCTATAGGCAGCGCCCTAAAAAGGGTCGATCTCACCCGGGCAATGAGTTACGACGATATTGTGGCAAAGATGAGGTCTCGCGCCGCCACCAGCCCTCGCGGCGAACTTGTGTTGGGGCGCGGCTGGCACCAGAGCAAGTGGGAGGTTGAGCCCGATACGCTTGTGCAGGGTTTCCCCGATCATCGCAAATTGTCTGCAGCTGTACCTGACCATCCGGCTCTTCTGGAGCACGCCAATGGTCACTCAGTTCTGATCAACGAGAAAGCCATGACGGTACTTGGTATCAACAAGAACTCGCGGTCACCCGAGGGCGGCGTCATCGTCAAGGATAAGGCTGGTCACCCCACGGGTATACTGCACGAGACCGCAATTCAACTGGTAGCTCCCCTCACCCGCTACAAGCTGGACACTGCTCTGGACTACCTGGAACTTGCCCAGCACCATATTCTCAGCTCTGGGGTTACCTCGGCCCATGATGCAGGCGTCACCCAGGTCGACCTTGAGGCCCAGCGCATTCTGGCCGAACGGGGTGATCTCACGCTGCGCTTATATTCAATGGTTGACGGAACGGACGCTGGGGCCCTTCAGGCGTGGTTGCCGCGTGGCCACCTGCTGGCCAGCGAGCAGCAGCGGCTTACCGTGCGCTCCATTAAAATACAGGCCGACGGCGCCCTTGGGTCACGAACCGCCTGGTTGCATCAGCCGTACAGCGATGCTTCAGAAACGAGCGGCGTTTCTACCTATGCCATGGACGACTTGGCCGCCCTTATCAAGCGTACCCGCGCAGGTAGCTGGCAGATCAATGTTCACGCTATTGGTGATCGCGCTAACTCCGAGGTGCTGAAGGTATTCGCAGACGCCCTGGAAGGCGACCGCGACTCCCGCTTCCGCATTGAACATGCACAACATTTAACATCGACAGATCCCTCGGTCTTTGCCGAACATGGCATCATCGCCTCCATGCAGCCCATCCACCTGAGTTCGGACAGGCCCTGGGCGATCCATCGTTTGGGGCAGGTTCGGATTGAGGAGGGTGCATACATGTGGCGAAAATTTCTGGATCTTGGCGTTACCGTCGCTTCGGGTACAGATGCCCCCGTTGAGCCGGCAAACCCAGTAGCCAACTTTTATGCCGCCGTGACACGTAAGCAGCTATCCGGGCAACCCCCGGGAGGGTACGAGACGGGGCAAAAAATGGGTCGGGAGGAGGCACTGTATGCCATGACCATGGCGGGCGCGATCGCAGCCTTTGAAGAGGCCGAAAAAGGCTCCATAGCGGTCGGTAAATACGCGGACCTGACGGTACTCTCGCAGGACATTCTCACCGTGCCCGAGGGGGACCTGCTGAACACCAGAGTAGCGTGTGTCATTGTCGGTGGGGACGTGGTGTTTCGAGGCAACGCGCTCCAACGGCAGGATCAGGTCGCGCCACAGGGACAACCGGAAGTCAGTCCAGCCTGTTGATCCTGAGCAGGTAGCGCCGCTCGGCCTCCCTGACTATCAGCCGTATCTGCTGCTGTTTTACGGTGTCGGTTGTTTCCAGAAAGTGCAAACCGAAGGCACTGTTACGCAGGTCTTTGTGCCTGACGTCCGCAGCCCGGTGGGCTGTTAACTCCCCCAAAGTCAGCAACAGCTCGATTTGCTCCCCGATACCAACAAAGGACATGGCTTCCTGATTCGGTCGGATACGGACACCACTCGTATTAATATCCTGCACCCGGGCGGAAAAAACCGCACCCGATGAAGCGGTAACCCGGGCCTCCATCTCGGTATCTATTAACACTGGGACGCGGTAGAGCTCTCGACGACCCGCTGCGTGGATCGCGTCTGGTACAAAGAGCTCTATAGCCAGGCCCTTGTCCTCCATAAGTGACGACTGTTTTACCGTCGTCAGGAATACCTGGGCATGATTCTCATAGGTAAAGGAAACGGTGCAAAACGCCCCTGGATCAAGCAGCGCCTCAACCTCGTTTAACTGCACTTCAAGGAAAACAGTTTCATTTTCCGTTCGGGCGAACCGTCCCACCCAGGATGCGCCCAGCTCTGTATTACTCACCATGGCTTGGTAGTTGCCCTCACACATGAGGATAAGCATATCGACTACCCGGCGGTGCTCACTGCTGTCTCCCGCACCGCGCACTTCTGGCGGATCGTCGGGAAATCGCCCGTTGCGTTCCGTTGACGCCGACTTTTTGAACCAGCCCATCACTTGCCCATGGAAAATATGAACCCCATTCTCGATCAACTGCCATCGCTATGCAAAGTACAAATTAACGAACCAGCCCCTGAACCGAGCAAACAGCATTACTGATGCTTATCGACCTGCCCAAGCACACAACGTCTGACCTCGAGGGCGTCACCTTCACAGGATTTAAAGTACAAAAGTTCGTGTCAGCAGCAGTTCAAAGGCGAGCCCTATATCGAGAGGAATTACCGCCACGGCGGTCGTGGCTCAGGAAAGGGCCCCAGAACCGGCCCTCCAGTGACGCAACATAAGGTCCTCAATCAGGCCCCGTATATCGGCCTCTGCGAACAGTACGCCCGCTGCGCTTTCAAAGCGGTCAAGCGCAGCCGCGTCGGGGACTGAAAAATAGGCACCCTCCCCCCCGCAGGCACTACCGCCGGGGTGTCACCGCTGGCTATGGTTGCTATGGTGTTGATCAACGCTGCCACACCCTCCCGATACAGCGACAGGGTTTGTCTAAAATAGGATTGCCCGCTGTCCAGGGGTTGCCTTGTAGTCGCGATGATGGGGCCGGCATCGATGGCCTCGCTGTCTATCCAGTGCAGGGTCATTCCCAAATCATCTGCGTGATGGAGCAGAGACCAGAAGCTGGCCACAGCACCTCGGTATTGGGGGAGCAACCCGCTGTGCAAATTGAGAATACCGAGATCAGGCAGGTTCAGCACGTTGCCACGCAGTATTTGCCCATAACGAATGCAGACCATTAGGTTGGGCTGGAACCTCGACAAGGCGGCAATTCCATCCGGGGAGTTAACATCCAGCAGGGGTGGGTCACCCATAGCGTACCGATCGGCCAGCTGCCTGAACGTCAGCCGGGCTCCTCTAATATTGCAGCGCTCGACGAGGGGAAACAGCAGATCATTGAACAGGGTCTGCTCCACAAAACCCAGTCGCACAAGTCGGGGTTCCCGCCCGCCACCTCAACCTACCCCGGTGGAAAAAAAAAGTCCCACTTCATGGCCAGCCAGGCTCGGTAGCAAGCGGTTGAGCGCTTCGTTACTGTAGATGTCTCGGTTGTAGAGAATGGCAATGCGCATGGCACCGGACGATAGCAACACTGATTTTATAGTGCCAGCGTGCGACCTGGGCCTCAGTAACCTGCGCAGGGATCGTTCTGATCTGGCAGCCCATCCCCACGCATGACACTATCGCTGCTGACGGGAACCGGATTGTTCACAGGACGGGACGCCACTTGATGATCCTTACCAAGCACTACACGGCAGCTGGCTGGATGGGTTCGCCTTGAAGTATTACGCCCCGAGGGTAGCGTTTGCTATTGTGGTAGCGAATATGATCGGGACTGGTGTCTTCACAAGTCTCGGCTTCCAACTGCTGTCGATCTCAGACACTCGAGTCATTTTGCTGCTTTGGGCACTCGGAGGGCTGTGCGCGCTCTGTGGCGCACTTTGTTATGCCGAACTGGGCGTTCGGCATCCCAAATCTGGCGGTGAATATCATTTTCTAAGCGAGCTGGTGCATCCCTACGCTGGCTTTGTATCAGGCTGCGTCTCGGCCACCGTTGGTTTTGCAGCCCCGATTGCGCTCGCTGCACTGACCTTCGGTAACTACCTGGAAGCAGCACTGGTTCCGGTAGCTCCCAAATGGTCAGCCACTCTGCTGATCGCGGGTTTGATCGTGGTACACACCCGCAACCGACGAGAGAGTGGTGCCGGACAGGTCTATCTGACCCTGCTGAAGCTGTTGCTCATCATGTGTTTTATAGCATTTGCGGTAGGCAACAACCCGGCCTTTACCAGCCAGCTAGCGCCCACCCCGACGGCGGACATGACCGCGTTTTTCAGCAGCAATACCGCAGTAGCGCTTATCTATGTGACCTATGCCTATTCAGGGTGGAATGCAGCCACCTACATCATCGGAGAGATGGACAACCCCAGGCGGTATTTGCCCCTGGTGTTAGTCGCTGGATGTGGGTTTGTAACAGCGCTTTACCTGGCACTGAATCTCGTATTTTTGATATCGGCACCCCTGGATGCTCTGCGAGGCCAAGTGGAAATAGGCTACGTCGTGGCAGGTTACTTGCTGGGCGATGCCGGTGCCGTTATCGTGGCGCTCGTTCTGGCCGGAATCCTCATCTCAACGGTCAGCGCCATGATTCTCGCCGGCCCCAGAGCCTTGCTGCGCCTCGGCGGTGACTACCCAAAATTCCAATGGCTGGGAACGGTCGCTGAAGATGGACTCCCAAGAAACGCAGTGCTGTTTATGGGAGGGGTGGCCCTTCTGTTCCTATGGTCATCAACCTTTGAGCAGATTCTGATTTTTGCCGGCCTGCTTATGGCCGCAAATACCTTTGTCACCGTGGTGGCTTTGTTTATCAGTCGGCAGCGCCAACCCAGGGCCGCTTCGGAAGATCTTTTCCATATGCCACTATTTCCACTTCCGGCCATTATTTTTCTCGCCATCACCGGCTGGACATTAATTTACTCGGCCTTCTCCTTTCCAACCCAGCTTGGCGTTTTCCTGGTCGCACTGTGCTTGGGATGGCCCCTGTATCGATGGGCCCGCTCCTGATGCCTGGGGTAACCCGTCCCCGGCGACTCGGATAAACTGCCAACGCGATGACTGACGAGAGACGAACTATGGGAAAAAATGCTCCCCAGACCAGTGGCGACGAGAACCTGCAACTGGCGGAACTCAAAGCCCGCATGAAGGCCTTTATCGATGACACGGTGATCCCCCTGGAATCGGTGCTGCTGGGCGAGGGCGGCCATCAAGCTCTGGTGGGGCTCAAGGCACGGGCCAAGAAAGAGGGGCTGTGGGCTTTGGGGCATCCGTCTGAACTGGGCGGTGGCGGCCTGCCCTTCCTAATGTTTGCCCAGCTCAATGAAATCATTGGTCGGTCTTATTTTGGCCAGATGGCGGTGGGATCATTGTCCATGCAGGACTCCATCATGCTGCATCAATTTGGCAGCGAGGCACACAAGCGTGCCTGGCTGGAGCCCCTCGTAGCCGGAGAGATTTATCCCTCGGTTGGACTCACCGAGCCGGACGTTGCCGGCTCGGATCCAACACTCATGCAGACCAAGGCCGTGTTGGACGGCGATGAATGGGTGATTAATGGCCAAAAGTGGTTTACCTCGGGCGCCAATGCAGCCGCCTTCACTACCGTGTTTTGCGACACCGAGCCTGAAGCGCAGCGGCATCGCAAGTTTTCAGCCATCATCGTCCCCACCAATACCCCGGGATACCGCATTGAACGCGTCGTTCGCACCATGGGCGATACCGTAGGCGGCCATTGTGAGATCCGGCTCGATAATGTGCGCGTCCCCGCCGCAAACCTGTTGGGAGAGCGCGGCAGGGGTTTTGCAATAGCCCAGAAACGGCTCGGGCCGGGACGCATATTTCATTGCATGCGCTGGCTCGGGCAGGCTCAGCGAGCCTTCGAGCTGATGTGCAACTACGCGGGCCAGCGTTATGCCCATGGCTCCCTGTTGTCAGAGAAGGGGGAGATTCAGCGTTACATTGCCGAATCGGCGGCTGAGATCCAGGCCGCTCGGCTGATGACACTCGATGCTGCCCGTGTAATGGACGCCGGTGATGAGGCCCGCATTCAAATTGGGCTCATAAAATTCTGGGGAGCGCGCATGTTACATAACGTGATTGACCGGGCTATCCAGGTTCACGGTGCCCTCGGGGTTACCGAAGATACCCCTCTGGAGTTCATGTACCGTGAAGCCCGTTACGCACGAATTTATGACGGGCCCGATGAGGTTCATAGAATGTCCGTGGCGCGCAAACTAGTGCAGGATCCGGTGGGGAATGCGCCCTGGTAGGGCGGCTTGGCACCTATTCAGCTGCCAGCAGCCGTTTTATTTCCCGAGCGATCACCCAAAGTCGATCCTGGCCCCACAGAGCCACTACCGGTGCACCGCCCCCGTCCAGCAACCTAAAGCTGGGAACACCCCAGAGACCTGACTCATACATAGCGACACGGTTTTCTTCCAGCATACCCTCCCAACCCTTACTGCCTAAATAGGTCTTGGCCTCGGACCATTCGAGACCTGCCGCCTCCACCACTTTTTTCAGACCCGGCTCCGTCAGGGTATTTACGCCGAGGGCAAAAGCATGGGTGAGAAAACTGGACAGCAACTCTGTGCCTCTACCCCGCGCGGCGGCCCAGGGATACAGCGAGTAGCAGCGTCGCGCCGGATCTCCGATTGGGTCATAAAAATTTCCGTAGCGGACGCCAGACGCCCTCGCCTCCCGGGCGGCATCCATGAAGATATACATCCCTTTTGTACGGGTTGCCGGTACCCCACGCATGACCATAGGTAGTACCGGCCGAAGCTTGAGCGTAACACCGGAGTCCCTGGCCAAAGCGACCGCCCGATCAAAAATGACAGCGGTGTAGGGACTCCGCAGTGAAGCAAAGAACTCCAATGTGAGGGAGCCGTCGTCTTTTACAGCACCCCAATCAGGCTCCTGCCTGGGTGCCAACAACGCCTGACCCGCCTGCCTGTCCAAGGCCAGTTCGGCTAGTCGCTGCTCAAGATGGTAAAGTCGGTCGACACCCCAATACCATTCGCCACCGTAGTAAAACATGGCCCCGGAATAGTGGTGTAACGACGCCCTGCGGGTATCACCAGCGGCGAAAGCGCTCGCTGTAGCTGCATCAGTTGCGAGCCCATGATCAGCCACCAGCGCATCCATTGCCTCGTGATCGCCTCGCCACAAAGCACGACTCGTGGGCTCAACCAGTGCCACGCGATCTGCTGGAGGGTGCGCTGCCAGAATACCCCGTGCCTTGCAGAGCAGTTCTTCAATGGGCGGCCCCGTGTGCTCAGGAAAGTCCAGTCCATAGCCGGGCGCGATCTGACGGGCGTCGTAGCGAGACAAACGCGACAGCATTTCGGGCTCGGCGGCGTTACGGCCACTGGGAGCGTTAACCAGATGACATACCAACTCCACATCATATCGCTCCCGGAATCTTTCCAGGACTTGCCCCGCAAGATGACTGTAACCATCGTCAACCTGGTGAAAGTATTCCACGCGATGCGGCAAACCCGCCTTACGTCGCTGACGCTCAGCCGACGCGCGTTGTTTTATACTGCGCTCGGGCCGTGAAAAGCGCGTCATGAGTCTGGATGTGAGCCACCGCACCACACGACTGGGGTCCGATGCGGCAGCACCCCCCTGATCCTCAAATTGTGTAGTCATTGCAGAACTCTGACATTCCTAATCTTACGAGAAAAACTTTGCTACCTGACGGTGGAGCAGCTTCCGACATGCCTTCTTGCCAAGCCCCTGGTGCTCCCGGAGGCGATACCAAAAGTCAAAGGACATAATGGCTTCAATAGCATGACGATCCTCTCGTCCCAACTGTTTAACCTCGGGCAACCATTGCTCTATCTTTTTGGCCAGTTGTCGCTGGTTCCGGGCGTAATTTTTACGAAGTACTTCGGATCGCCAGCGCATCGCCAGGGTCGAAAGCACCATATTTGTCACTGACTCAAAGCCCTCCGAGAAGACCTCAATCATTCGGGGAATGCGCTCATCGAGCGCTCCCGACAGATCTACTGCAGCGAAAAGCGATTCATAGGTGGCCCTCTCGTGTTCATCAACCTCAGTAAAAAGCGAGTCCATATCACCAAAGTGGCGAAAGAAGGAACGAATGCCCACACCAGCTCTGTCCGCGATCTGCTGTGCAGTTGGAATGAGCACGCCTTCATACATGAGCGCCAGAGTAGCCTCGATAATCGCCAATCGACTCCGCTCGCTCCTCTGGCGCCTGCCGTCCGTGGCGCTATCTTCAGTGGACACCATTAATCAGCTCCCGGGGTGACCACTGTGTTCATATCGGCGGTCACCATGCTCTTTGATTTCGACTAACCCACGACATCAAGCTGCTCTACCTCTGGAGGGCCCGCGAGCAATGTTCCAACCTGCTGCAGGGCGGCGGCAAAGTGTGCGGTTTCACCGTGGGCCTTCAGCGCTGCCCCATCCACATACTGCTCCATGACTTTATAAACCTGTGGGTCCGTGGTGCTTCGATGCAGGGCATAAAATAAATTACCGGGCTCCAACTCACGGACCTGCTGGGCCAGCGCAAGAAATGCCGTTTCAAACTCCTGATTTTTGCCCGGCTGTACGGTTATCGTTGCAATTACACCAATCGTCATCCTGTACTCCCCGCTAACCCATCCAAGGGCGTTAATAACCCGCTGTACCCTGGCATAAACTCAGGTAGAAATTTTGCTCAAGGCGTTGATAACCCCCTCCGGAGGGCGGTCTCACGTACACGAAGTCACCCCCGGTACGCTCCAGATGAAAAGCTTCTTCCCGCAATTCGGTCTTGACCAGCTTGAACGTGCCGGTTGTTTGAAGAGACTCCTGCAACCTTATGAACACTGGTCGCGCATAGACGGGAAGCTCCCTGTCGACCAATGCTGTAAATGCCTCAAGGTCAAACATATCTGGCGACTCCACCGCGAGTGCGGCCATACCGGCGCGGCCTTCAACACCAGGCACCTCGACACCGTAGACATTGGCTACCGCTACCTGGGGGTGCTGATTGAGGACTTCCGCCACCTCATTGGTTGAAACGTTCTCTGCACGCCAGCGAAACGTATCGCCCGTACGATCAACAAATTGGAAGTGCCTCAGTCCCAATGCAAACCCAACGTCAATTTCCCGCACCAGATCACCCGTATTGAACCACCGATCTCCCCCCTTCAAGACGTCACCGACAACCTTTTTGTACGTCGCCTCTTTATTCGTGTAACCATCAAATGCATAGTCAGAGGTGATCTCTCCCAACAGCAAACCCGGCTCCCCCTTGCTGACCTCCATACAACACCCCTTCGCATCACGAAGGATCTCGTCATTTTCCTGATCGTATTTGACCAGCGCTACCTTGGCGAAGGTCGCTCCTATGGTTTTATCCTTGTTGAAGAGGTTGGCAAAAGAAACGTTGCCCTCACTGCTGCCGTAAATCTCACAGATCCTCGCCACGCCGAAACGCTGCCTGAAGGCGTCCCATACATCGGGACGCAGGCCATTACCCAGCATTTTTTCCAGAGGGTTGTCTCTTTCCTCAGGACGCTCGGGTTGCTGATTCAGGTACCGGCAAAGCTCACCGACATATATGAAACTGTTGGTTCTGAACTGCTGTACTTCGGACCAAAACTTTGAGGCCGAAAACTGACGCCGAACATAGACCGAAGCACCCGACAGGACAAAGGCTAGCAGTCCGGGGCCCAGGCCCGTGAGGTGGTAAATGGGCAAACAGAGGTAGAGGCGATCCGTGGGTTTGACCCGAAAGCCCAAACGCCCAAGTACGGTACTTGCGGCAAGTGCTTTCCTGTGCAGCATAATGGCCGCCTTGGGCAGTCCAGTGGTACCCGATGTGAAAATATAGAACGCCACCTCACCCGCAGTGATCTCGCGGGTGCTCGGCATGTTGTCGGAATCACACCCAGCCATAGTGGCATTTGCATCGACACACCACTCAGGACAGTCGCCCTCACCCGCATCAGCAAACCAGAGATATGCCCCCTGCTGGCTTAATCCCAACGCCTCTCGGCAGGCCTCTACCACCGCGGTACGCTCTTCTCCGAGTATAAAATGGCTGGCTCCCGTCGCCTCAACACAGTGAACCAGGCCCGCTCCCGTCAAGCTATTATTGATGAGCGCGCAGCCTGCGCCAATTTTCATGACAGCAAACAGGCTGAGAATGAACTCGGCACGATTCTCCATGAACAATGCAACGCTATCACCTCGCGTGACACCCTGCCCTTGCAACACGCGGGCGAAACGATTGACTGCAGCGTTAAATTCACTGTAAGTCCATTCACGACCCTCAAAAATCAGCATTGTTCTATCAGGGTAAGCGGCCACAGTGTCCTCAAACACGCTGACCAACGATACAGGCTCCTCGTGTTTTGGCATCTTGAATTTGAGCGCGGGCAAAATGTGCCGCGCCTCGCCAAACACTCGGACAACTTCCTTTATGTTCTGAAACAAACCCGCCATTTCAATTCCAAATCCTTTTCCGTTATGTTTTTTGGCAGCTAAGACTCCGGTACTGACTTTACACGCTGCCACTCAACGGTACGACTCATAAAACCCACCTTGACTTTGAACTGCATCAGATCTGCCCCCAGCAAAGAAATTTTGGCAGATTTAAATTCCCCGAGCTGTGCTGCGTAGACTTCCCCAGTCCAACCGTCACCCTCGCCTCCTTGCCTCTCCAGGTTACGGAGCATTTCAAATCCAACTGCATCGGGCTTATTGTCGTTGCGCACCACCTTAGCCCCGCCACCAGCCGTGGAAACTTCTATCCACAACGGCTGCTTCTCGTGTTGCCAAAATCCATCAAGATTTTCCGCAAGGAGGGGCGCAGAGGTCATCAGTGTCATCAGCAGTAAAACTGTTCGAATCATTATCATGCTCCCTGGTTACTTGTTGAGCTCGCGGGCCGTCATCTTCCCCAACTGGGACATATGCACTTCGTCAGGACCGTCGGCGATGCGACAGAACCGACCCACGGTAAAAACTTGCGGGATGAGGGTGTCTTGACACACCCCCATACCACCAAAAATCTGCATGGCCCGATCGGCGACTTCCTGTGCCATCTTCGGCGCGACGATTTTTATCATTGAAATGTAGGGCCGTGCGCCATCAAGACCTTCCCGATCCATGACCTCAGCGGCTTGCAGGGTTAACAGTCGACACTGTTCGATATCACATCGACTGCGGGCTATTTCATGCTGAACTGAGGTTTTTTTAATCAGGGCCTCGCCGAATGCCACCCGTTCCTGGGCACGGCTGCACATCAGTTCCAGGCAGCGTTGGGCCATACCCACAAAGCCCATGGCATATTGAAAACGCCCGGGGCCCAGTCGTCCCTGGGCTATTTCAAAGCCACAGCCCTCCCCCTTGATCATATTGCTGACCGGAACCCGCACATTTTCGAACAGTAATTCCGCTTCCCCTCCCGGAGAGTGCAGGCTGTCAAAGGCCCGAAGCGTTCGCACCAACGTTACTCCGGGCGTATCACGGGGCACCAGTATTGTGGAATGCTGTCGGTGACGCTCGTTTTCAGGATTGGACTTCCCCATCACCAGCATGATCTTGCAGCGAGGACCGACAGCGCCGGTCGTCCACCACTTGCGCCCATTCAAAACGTAGTCATTGCCGTCCCTGCGGATTTCCAGTTCCATGTTGGTCGCGTCTGAGGACGCAACCTGTGGCTCGGTCATGGCGTAGGCGCTGCGGATCTGCCCCGCCAACAAAGGTTCCAACCACTCCTTCTGCTGCGCTTCGGTACCGTATTTAGCCAGAACTTCCATGTTCCCACGATCAGGCGCGTTGCAATTGAAGACACCCTGCGCCCACATTACCTTGGACATGGTTTCGAAAAGGGGGGCTATCTCGACATTGCTCAGACCCGGACTCCAGGGTTCATATTCGTGGGGCAGAAACAGGTTCCATAACCCTTCTTCCCGCGCCTGATCGCGCAATTGGTCATACCAGGGCGGCACCTGCCAAAGATTCTCCGGATCGAGACACCAGTCATGCCAGTCCTGCTCCCTGGGATAAATATGCGCGTCCATAAAAGTCTTTAGTTGTTCATTGAGCGCGATAACACTGTCACTTACTGCGAATCCCATGTGCTCATCCCTTCCTGTCTTGTACCGTTCATCGAACCTTAGTTGACGCCTATCATCTTGGTGCCGCCCCGGAAGGGCAGCTCTGCTTCCTGGCTGGGCAAAAGCGGGAGATCCCGGGTTCGCCATAGGGGTTGCCAGCATCCCCTGGCCTCCAGCAGGGATATCACAGCCTGCTGATCGGCTTCGCCGAGCCGCGCAAATCTTGAGCGCAATTCGCTCAAACACCAGACGCGATAATGAGAATAGCGAGCACGCCGATAAAAAACACCATCAACCTCGACGTCAAAGCGCCGTCGACCTGAGCGGACCGCCTCGGCATTGGCACACAGGTAGGGTAGGTAATTCCTTCCCATATCTTCCAGCATGGGTTCGAGATCTGCCGGCAGGTGGGTGCACCATCCACCCTCAGTCCTGTCGAGGCGCGCTTCCCAAAGGCGTTTAACCCACGCCAGCACCGCAGGAGCTTTTTCGCGCAGAATAGTCAGGGGCACAGGGTCCAGGGCAAAATGGCGAAAGAAAGGTCCGGAAAAACCGATGTCGGCAAGAGACGGCTTGGCGCCCATCAAAAAAGGCCGCGAACTGAAAGTATTCTGCAACTGTTCGAACAGTCGGTGCACCTGGGCTTCGACTGCTGGAATATTCTCCGGGTTCAGGCCGTCACCCGTGGTGTAGCCGCGCCGCTGCCGGTGCATGAAGTACCGACACTTCAACCACAATGGCAGCCTGATAGCGCCGGTCAGCTCTGAGGCCAGATGTCTCGACGCGAAGCGAGCGCCCTCAGGATAGTGCCAACGGTAGTGCATTGCAGGACGCCACCACCATTCGTCGGCCCAGTCCTCCAGCAAATGACAGACAAAGGCCAGTGCGGGGTCATCGGGAACCAGCGGATTCCCACCGAGCTGCGCCTCAAACCAGTCAATGATTTTGGTGGTATCCGTCATCCACCGACCATCGGCCAGTTGCACGGCGGGCATCTGCATCAGCCCAACCGCGTCTTCCAGCGTGTGTTTCATAGCGGGGAACTGCATGGACTGGAATTGGTAGGGTATGCCCCGCAGGCGAAAGTAATTTTCGAGCTTACCGGTAAAGTAGGAAATACTGGACCCGTACAGGATAAGGGGTGATCTCCTGAAGATTGGCATGTCTTCGAGCTCAGTGACCGTACTGCTCCTGTAACCGCCCCAGCTCCCGGTAAAATCCAGAGACCGTTTCCTCAAGAATATCCCGGGCTGACTTGACCTCGTCAATGCGACCCACCACCTGCCCCGAGAGTGGGATCGCGGCTTCCATGTCGCCCCCGAAATAGAGCTCCTTGACACCGGCGAAATGTTCCATGGCATTAAATGCACCCTGTGGCAGCAATTCAGCGGTACGCTGGGTACGCAGGGCCCGCAGGGCAGGACGAGACTGCTGATTGAGAAACACGGTGTCCGTCTCACGGGCGTCTACAACCGCCTGTTTCCAGTTGCTGTGCACAGGTGATTCGGCGCAACTCAACATGCGCGTACCCATTTGCAACCCCTCGGCACCCATGGCGAATGCGCCGGCCATGGACAGCCCGTCGCACATGCCACCGGCGGCAATAATGGGAAGCTCCGTCCGAGACCGAACCAGTGGTAACAGGACCATGCTGGAAACGGGGCTGGGATTTTTAAATCCCCCGCCCTCCCCGCCTTCCACCACAAGTCCGTCCACGCCACAATCGATGGCCTTTAAAGCAAGGTCCAAGGTAGGCACCACATGAAAGACCTTAATACCAGCCTCCTGGAATGCCGCGGTACAGACCGCCGGACTGCCCGAGGAGGTGGTAACGAACTTGATGCCCTGCTGGATAACGAAGTCAATAATATTCGAGCCCTTCACGTAGGAAAGCGCCACATTCATGCCGAAGGGTTTATCGGTAAGGTCGCGCATTTTGGCGACCTCTTCTTTGATGATGTCAAACTCGCCGGATGCGGTTTCTATGATTCCCATACCCCCGGCATTGCTGACGGCCGAGGCCAGCTGTGACCGCGCAATCCAGCCCATGGGTGCCTGAATGATGGGGTAATCCGTGCCCAGTATTTGGGTGACACGATTTTCCATGGGACGCGCTGTCATGGCTGCTTCCTTAAACGGTCAATGATTAACTGTCTGTCACGAGCATGGCTTCAATTCCAGTTCCCGCCAGCGCCCCGTCCACACGCTCCCGATCGGTGTCAGAGAGAGCCAAATACGCCTGCCGGGTCCAGGCGAGGCATTTCGCCTGATAGGGAAAGGTTTTCTGTGCCCACTGGACACCATCGATATCGCAGGTCCAGCTTTTCTCTCCGGCCTGTACAGCTGCCGAATTGGCCAGTTGGGCAGGCGCATACACTCGGCCCAGCTCTGCCAAAATCGCGCCGAGACTTACTGGCTGGTCCTCCAGTGAGACCCAGTCATTAACAACCGGATCAAGGCCACTCTGATCAGCCATCCGGTCAACCCAGGCCACAGTCCTCGACGAAATCTCGTGGGCAATGGCTCTGGGAGTAGGATCAAACCCTACCAGCTGGGTCAGCTGCCCATACAGAGCAAAGTCACCGGCACCGGGCCGCGACCCCAACATAAAGTTCTGATTGGCCAAGTGACTTTCCATAGCCGCCAAAAAACGGCGATAGCTGGCATCAATAATGGGTGCTGTCGTATCGTTTGACCCGACCACATAAAGCCGCTCAACCTGACGTTTGGTTATGTAATCCTTAAATTGCTCGTGAACCGCAGCGTCAAGACTGACGTCAAATCCATAGGGCAGCAACGTGCCTGCATTATCGGCGTCAGCAGCGGGGTGCCAGCGATAATGGAACATATACTTGGTACACCATTCATCAGCAAAATCTTCGATGAGATAGTCAAGAAAAGCCAGCGCGGGATCGTTTGGGAGCACGGACCGACCGGGGTACATGGTCTCGAGCCGGCGAATGATGGGTGTTGAATCGCATTCTGCCCTAAGACTGTCCCCCTCTGGGAAAAATACCGTGGGCATGAAGCTAGGCTTTACAGGGGCGATCCCCAGCGACGCGCAAACCTCTTCTGGCTGTCCCCAGGTCATGGCATAGGGAATATGCCGATAGCGCAGCAGGGCAATCATTTTTTGGGTATACGGCGACGCGGTACCACCCACCAGCATTAATCGCTCTTCATTCGACACAACCGCCCTCCAGGCTCCGTAGTTATCGTCTTAAACGAGGCTGTAACCCAGTTATTGACATATTTAATGTCAATAACTATACAGGAGTAGTTGGGGTATGCGATAGTAGCAGCAGAGCTATGGAATTCCCAACGGGACAGACGATACCCGTGGTCAGTTCGCGACCGGCCCAATCCTAATCGACGGGGGTGCAATATGCGCTTTTCCTCAAAAGCCTGGCTGGCAACCTCACTTGCTTACGTCCTGTTTTTTGTCTGGTACACCGACCTGCGAGGGCCCTTGAGTGAGACTGAGGTGAATCGATTCATTGCCACCATGACGGCCAATGGGCTGCCTCAAGAGCGCGTGGACTACTACGCAAAATTTCTGCGCGAGGATACGGGTCGCGAGTTCATAATGGTCAACGCCCTCGACAAAAACCAAAGCCCCCCTCCAGCGGCGGGTGCTCCACCATCCGCAGACGCCGACACCCTCCTGGGACTCTACATGCAGCATATGTGGCCGGAGCTGCTGAAACGCGCCTGTCATCCCGTTATCGCTGGCCCGGCGGTTTATACCGTCATTGATATTCATGGCATTGAACAGGCAGAGCGCTGGACCGACGGGGCACTTATGCGGTACCGCAGCCGTCGCGCATTTATGGAAATCATAAGCAACCCCGATATTCTCGGTCCGCACGAGTTCAAACTCGCAGCCCTGGAGAAGACCATCGCGTATCCGATAGAGCCAGGTATAAATCTGGGAGACCCGAGGCTGCTGCTTGGCTTAATGCTCTTCTCACTGGCACTACTGATTGATAAGTTGGGTCATCTCAAGTTGAGGGGCTCTTAAAACCCGGGGCCGAGCAGCAGAGGAAGCTACAATGATTTCAGTTTATGGCGTGCATGGATCGCCCTTTGTCCGAAAAGTTTTCATCGCCCTCGATATCAAGGGAATCCCCTACGAGGTGGTGCCGCAAATGCCTTTTTCAGGTGATAAGGACTACTTGGCGATCAATCCCCTGGGCAAGATACCCGCCCTCATAAACGACGGCTTGACCCTGTCTGACTCAAAGGTCATCTGTCGTTACCTGGAAAGCGCCTACCCCGAACCTGCGCTCTACCCCGGGGATCCTGCTGCCCGGGCTCGGGCCGACTGGCTTGAAGAGCTTTGCGGTGGCGCGGTCGCAGAAATGGCTGCGGGAATATTTTTCCAGCGCTTTATGCGACCCAGAGCGTTCAAGCAGGAGCCCGACGAGGAATTGATTGCCAAGATAATCAACGACCGCCTGCCACCGATGCTGGACCATTTGGAGGGGCACAGCTCCGGTGGGGGCTGGCTCTTCGGTGACTTCACCATGGCCGACCTCAGTGTCGCCTCACCCTTCATCAATGCGTCCTATGCGGGCTACGAGGTTGATAGCAGCCGCTGGCCTGGCCTCGCGGCGCTGATCGCCGAGGTAAGGGCTCATCCTGCGGTGGCAGCGGTGCTGGTAAAGGAGGCAAAAGCCCTCGGTATGCCGTGATTCAGTTAGCGATACGGAACAACTTGAAATCTGGGCGCCTTCTACCCAAACCGAATTCTCCCGCCACATCAAAAAGGTACGCCATGTCCTCACAGCTCTCTGTATTGCATGATGGTGCTGTCGCCATCGTGACCATCAACGATCCGCCGTACAACCGTATGTCACTCGCGTTCATCGACGAGTTGGAAGACATTGTAAATGACATTGCTAACAACCCTGACATCAGGAGTTGGGTTCTGACTGCTGCAGGTGACGATAATTTCTCAGTCGGCATGAATCTCAAGCAACTGCCGGAGGGGCTGGCGAGAAAAGGCGGCGCAGATGCACTTTTTGCCCAGCGCCATCGACTCATCGAGGCGATTGAACAAATGGGTAAGCCATCGGTCGTAACGCTTTTTGGCTACTGCCTGGGCGGTGGACTGGAAATACCGCTGGGCTGTCACTTCAGGCTTGCTGCCGAGAGTGGTGCGCAGATCGGTCTGCCCGAGATGGACCTGGGCTCTGTGCCGGCTTGGGGAGGTAGTGCCCGACTCACCCGATGCGTAGGTCGGGACCACGCTCTCGATTTGATTTTACGAGCCAAGAAAATTTCGGGTCCAGAGGCTTACCGTATAGGGCTGGTGCATGAGGTCTGGGCCTTGTCGGAATTAAAAGGCCGTGCCATAGCACTTGCCCAGGAACTGGCGCTGCAACCCGCAGGGGCCGTGCGCAGCATGTTAAATGTTATCGTAGGCAGTGAAGAGCGCACTTTCGCAGAATTGCTGGCTGCTGAATCCCAAGCCGTGAGAGATAATATGGACACGCCCGATTCTCGTGAGGGGATGCTGGCGTTTTTGGAGAAGCGCAGCCCTGTTTTCAATCAGTCGACGTAGCTTGACCGACAACACAAAGCGCTCAATGGAACCTGGGTAGCGCACTGACGCGACTTTCAGAACACCGGAGACATTCGATTTGAAGATTAAAGATAAAGTGGTGGTGGTAACTGGGGCGGGCAGTGGCATCGGCCGGGCGCTGGTAGAGAGGTTTGTCAGGGAACAAGCCCGGCAGGTCGTCGCCGTCGATATAAATGGGGAAAATGTTGCCCGGACAGCCAGCGATAATGGCTGCCAGGCGATGACGGCAAACGTGGCTTTGGAGGCCGACATACAGCGGGTCATCGAAAATACCGAATCGGAATTCGGCCCCGTCGATCTCTTTTGCAGTAATGCCGGGCTGGGCCTGGCACCCAGCGAGCAGTCTCCCGATTCCGAGTGGCAGACCAGCTGGGAGGTCAATGTAATGTCGCATGTCTATGCAGCACGGCATTTAGTGCCGCGCATGGTTGCTCGAGGAAGCGGCTATTTCCTCAACACGGCATCGGCGGCAGGATTGCTCAACCAAGTCGGTGGCGCTGCCTATGGCGTAACCAAACATGCCGCCGTAGGTTTTGGCGAATGGCTTGCACTGACCTACGGACATCAGGGCATCAAGGTTTCCATGCTTTGCCCCCAGGCGGTTCGCACCGCAATGACGACCCTCGAAAATGACCAAATGGACAACGGCGGACTTCAGGCCGCTGCGGTTGACGGCATGCTCGAACCCGAAGAGGTTGCAGATAGCGTCGTTCAAGGTCTGGAAAAAGAATCGTTCTTAATCCTTCCCCATCCCGAGGTGACGCAATACATGCAGCGCAAAACCGCTGACTACGATCGCTGGATCCGAGGCATGAACCGGCTCCACTGCAGCCTGACAGGTGCTCCGTGACCGTTGTTCCCTGCCAGATGTTATAAAACGACGGCCGAACCGGCGCCACTCGCCATGGCTCTACTGCCCTGGCCGGTCCACCCTGGGGCATCGCGCAAGGGTACTAATGCGCATCCGATCACTCTCGAAGCCGGGTAAAATACTGCGCCAATCGGCACGGATGAGCTGACCGATAAAAATTGGATTTGATGTGGAGAAGGTCATATGCGCGGCAAAGCGTGTTGGAATTTACAAGTTACACGGCAGATAGCGAGCTTTGCGTTTGCGCCCTTGTATCTCGCTGTGAGTTATGAAGTGTTGGCACAGAACAGCGACATGGTTGTTGAAGAGGTCTTCGTAACCGGCACTTACATCGCGTCGAGCAGTGAGGACGAAGCATCGCCGGTAGAGGTTTTATCGAACGACTATATTGCCAATTCCGGTGCCGTGGATATCGGTGAGCTTACCAAAAAACTATCGGTCAGTTCCGGTGCCGAAAACAATCCAGATTCCTTTACTTCCGGCGAGACTCAAGGCACCAGCAACGTTAACCTGCGTGGCCTGGGCCTGACCTCTACGCTTGTCCTTGTAAACGGCAAGCGACAGACCATTACCGCGGCGACTGCCAACGATGGCAGTGTTTTTGTCGATACCAGCACAATCCCAATGGCGGCGCTGGAACGCGTTGAAATCTTAAAAGAGGGCGCTACCGCAACCTATGGCTCAGACGCCGTCGCTGGGGTTGTCAATTTTATTCTCCGCGATGATTTCGAGGGCGTTGAGTTCTCCACCGGCTATGAGGAGATCAGCGATGGCGGTGCTGGCAAGCACGATGTAAACATTCTCGCCGGCTTTGGTAATGAACAAACACACCTGACTCTGGCAGGCACCTACATCAGCCAGGATCCATTGAGCTCCGCAGAGCGGCCCTATACAACTGAAAACGCCATCAGTTCACTGGGTAGAAGTTTTCTGGCGCTGGGGCCCGGAGCCACAGGGATCGGCGACTACGCCGGAACCTACAACTTTGTGGAAACAGTGCCCGACCCCGCCTGCAGCGCGAACGGCGGTGCCCTGAGCGGACCTTTTGTGCCCGCGGATGCATTCGGTCCGGGAACTGGCGGGGGTAGCAAGTGCGGCTTTGTTTACGGTCCTCGGTTTAACATTGTCAACAAGGAAGAAAAGCAGCAGCTTTATGGCAACCTCACCCATGACTTTTCCAATGCGCTGCTGCTGACGGCTGAACTGGGCTGGACACGCCACGAAGTAAAAGATAATCCGCAGTCACCCTCCTATCCGGCACTGACATTTCCCACCATACTGCCGGGGACGGCGGGTAGCCCCTTCAACGTGCCAGTGCGCTGGTACGGACGGCCCCTCGGCGCAGAAGCACCCTCGCCCCTGGCTCCCCGTGAGAGCGATACCCTGCGTGCCTCCCTGCAGTTGGAGGGCGATCTGGACAGCGGCTGGAGCTGGATGGGAGCCATAACCTATTCAGAAAGCGATCGCGATGTCTATCAACCCGACACCATTGCATCGCGACTCAGTGCAGCCCTGGTAGGAAACGGAGGCGCCAGCGGTACTGAATCCTTCAGTCCCTTCGACCCCAATGCGAATTCACCGGAACTGATTGACTGGCTGAGCTATCAGACCTACACCAACAAACAGGCTGATCTGACGGTGGCTGACTTGGTTTTCAGCGGCGACCTGTTTGAAATGAATGCGGGGCCAGTTGGCTTTGCTGCTGGAGCTCAGTGGCGTGAAGAGAGCTACTCGGCAAATCGCAACGAGCTGTACACCCAAACCATTGACCCCAATACCGGTGCCACGATTCCGGTTGACCTGATCTTTCTGGGTGGTGGATTACCGGTAGATGAATCGAGGGATTCCTATGCTTTGTTTGCTGAAGCCAACTTCCCACTAACATCCTCACTGGAAGCCAACGTCGCCGTTCGGTACGAGGACCTGAGCTCAGACAGCAGCCTCGATCCCAAGCTGGCCCTGCGCTGGCAGGCGACAGATTGGCTGGTGCTGCGCGCTTCAGCATCCTCGGCTTTCCGCGAGCCGTCCCTGGTACAGGTCTACAATCAGGAGACCTCATTGCAGGGCCTGGTGGATCCGGCCAGCGGATCCAGCAGTGCACTCTTTGTTCGCGTGAACTCCCAGGGCAGCACGGACCTGAAACCCGAGACGTCGAACAACTTCAATCTGGGAGCGGTTTTTACACCCACGGACAGCCTGACGTTCAGACTGGACTACTGGCGCTTTGAGTATGAAGACGTGATCACCGTGGAGAATGCCCAGGGCAAGCTCAATAACAACCCCAATGGTCCCGATATCGTCCGGGACTCCGCAGGCACCCTGTCAGGTGTCAACGTTGCCTATCTGAATGCACAGGAAGTGACGACCGATGGGATCGATGTGACGGCAGACTGGACGGTTCCATCCAGCGTGGGTGAACTCGGACTGCGCATGTCGGCCACCCACTTTCTGAGCTACGAAATCCCCTGCACAGCCGCCAATGCGCGCGGCTGTGAGGGCGCTGCCGGGGTTCAGGATGTGGCCGGTTATTTCAACTACGACAACTTCGCCCGCTCCATACCGGAAACCAAGGTCAATGTGACGGCAGACTGGCGCATAGGCGATCACAAAATCGCACTGCTTGGTTTTTACACCTCGGAATACGAAACCACGCGTACCGTACCCGATGCCCTGCTGGCCAATGGCTACTCCCAGGACATCGACAGCTGGATGACCCTGGATTTGCAGTACTCGTACACGTTCAGCATTGGTAACAGCCAAGGCACCATCACCCTGGGTGGCAAGAATATCACTGACGAAGACGCGCCACAGGTTTTTGATGCGGCGAACTTCTCCTACGATCCCAAGCACCATGATCCACGTGGCCAGATCTGGTATGGACGGATTAAGTTCGCGCTTTAAGGACGCCATACCAGCCAGAGCCGCGATATCATTCGCGGCTTTTTTTTGACCTACTTCCAGGGTGGGTAATAGCTCAGTTACGCGTGCCGCACGTCCCAGGACCAAGCCCAGCATGGCACCTCAGGCCGGCTGCGAGATGCTTTTGGCCCGACCCAATGCGCAAATCACCCCGCCCTGGAAACAAAGACCCCACAGACGCGCTTCGGGCCAAATACGACAAAAGGCTTTCGGAGCCGCCCAATACGGCCGCCGGCACATCGCGCCCCAATACAAAATTTAAATAACCGTTGCACAAAATTTAATATGCTCTACATTACGAAAAGCGCAGGGCCAAATCCATGCGGCGCTTGATAAAGCGTTGCCGCGGTGGTCACCGCTCAAGGAAGAGCAACATTTAGAATGAGGCGTAGCAAGAAAGCCCGACCCCCTCGGTGTTGGGACTGATAACTCCCTACTTATGGCTGCTGGCCGCTGACCCAGTGTAGACAGCGCGCCGACATGGACCTGAAGCGAGGTTGCACCATGCAGGTATCCCGACCTTTCCCCACCAATCCAAAGTTTGGCGGCCTTTGTCTGCCAAGAATTGTGCTCGTTGCGGTACTCGCATGCGCACTGTTGGTAGCAGCACCCTCGTTTGCAGCCCGGGGTGGAAAACCCGGCAAGGGAGGTGGAGGTGGCGGCAGCAGCTGCAAGATTGTCGACGGCACTGACGTGGCGATTTACATTGGCACCGGCACCGGCGCCAGCAGCCGACTTTGGGCGGAAGCCCTCATTGATTTCTGGAAGACGGGCGCCCGTGCGCCGGGCAGCGCCACTGCGCTGAACGCAGGCGGCACAACCTGGGCCGGCCAAGCCGATATCCAATACGCGACGCTTAACCTGTCGGAATTCAATGCCTGCACTGCCGACGATCTGGCGAAGGCTGCCCTGTTTTTCATGCCCGGCGGCAGTGCCTACGAAATTCAGGATAGCCTGGGCTCGAGTGGCAAAGCTGCCTTGACCAGCTTCCTCGACCAGGGAGGACACTATGTCGGCATGTGCGCCGGTGGCTACTACGCCGCAGCCGGATACTACTGGAAGGGAGACGATGGTGCTCCCGTTGATAATTGTAAGGACCAGTTCTGCCGCTACGGCATAACCGGAACTTTCTCCTACGACACAGCCACGCGGGACTTTACCCGCCATGAGTGGAATGGCACGTCATACCACAGCGACCTGTTGGGTTACGGCCCCCTCTCCGATGTCTATGTAGAAGGCCCCATTGAAGAAATTGCCGGCCCCTGGCGAGCGGACAGCAACCCCAACCACCCCTATGACTCCCACCGGGTCTACACCAACGACGGTCTGATGCCCTCCCTGCGGGTCATTTACTGGGGCGGCGCCACGGAGAACTACATACACACCCCGACCAGCACCTGGGGTGGGCAGGCCGTTGAGCACGCGCACTTCGAGCAGGACCCCATGGGCAACCAGGACCTGTTTTTCCCTGAGGACCGCAGCCTTTGGGCTCTGAAAAGCATCGAGACAGCCGCCGGGGGCAGCATCATGGTCTCCAGTGCCCATATTGAAGCGTCGCTGTTTCACTCGGCGGCGCCCTTTAATGACGGCGGCATGACCGAATGCCAGCAATACAACAACTATACCTTTATGGTCCGCAAAATGAGCGCCGCCACCGGCCTGGGCAATGGTTCAGTGCCAGACTATGACACCGCCTGTTCCATGGACAGGCTGGGCGAGGTGAAGCAGACCGCCCTGCTGTTTCCCGGCGGTCTGGCCCATGCCACAGCGCCACGAATCGACCCCGATGGCGGCGGGGGGGGTGGTGGTGGCGATGATCCGGGCGACCCCAGCAGCGGCACAGATTTTGAGGACGGCACCCTGGGTGACTTCCAGCTTTCGGGTGATGCCCAGCGGCCCTGGACCGCGGATTCGGCAGCTGCCTGCGTCGGCAGCTACGGCGCCCGCGCAGGACACTCGAGAGGCGTCGACTCGGACAGCACAATGAGCGTGGTGGTACCCGAGGGCGCGAGCTCCGCCACTTATCGTTACAGTTACCCTTCAGCGCTGGATCGTGGTGATGATTTCCACGTGATGGTGAACGGGCAGGTGATGAAATCCTATGAAACGGGCCCGGGGGAGACATGCGTTAGCGATTCGGTCCCGGTACAGGGCGGCCATACACTGACCTTCCGCTGTCGCTCAGGGGGCAATGGTGAAACCTGCACAATTGACGAGGTAGTATTTAACTAGGCCTGTCGCCGCTGATAACCCTTGAATTGGAGTGATTTTTTACCGGGACAGCAATATTTTGGCGCGATCTCGCACGAGACACCCGCTGGTATAGAGGCGTTGACCATCATCGATGCTAATGCGGAGCAGGAAGCCGAGGAGTAACAGCGGCCCGCATCGAAGCCTCCTGAACCGGCCCATTGGGCCGGTTTTCACAACCGCACTCAGCGGCATCGGAGACCCTCCGCCCAACTAGCCGTCCCTTAATGTGAGCGGCGGTTTGGCGAGACGAAGCCCGTGCCGGATAGATCGATCCGACACCATCGCAGGGAACTCGTTTTATTGGGCTGATCCTGGAGGGGGCCGCGTGACAGAAAACACGCTGGCAGCGTACACTGGCGAACAGCGATAAACCTGCCAACGGAGTAACCTATGAGCGGTGACGGGCTAGCGAGCAGCCAGGACCGGCGCATTCTAGTCGCCGTCCTTGTCAAGGTCTCGTTCTATTACGCTGCACTCTTTTCCCTTGTTTTTGCAATGCTGGCGAGCTTTCCCAATCTCATTACGGTGCTCCCAGTGGGTGGCGTTGATCAGCTGTCCTCCGGGGCGGAGCTTGAGATCATGCAGCTCGAAGATGCGATGCTCAGCGGCGACTTTGATGAAGAAATCGAAGACGGGTATGAGGAGCCCGAGGAGGTGCCTCCCCTGCTATTTGACGATGCCCGAAACCTGTTTTTCTCCATGTCGGGTGCAATGCTCCTGATGTTTCCGGTTTCGTGGGTATACCGGGCGATCCACAGGCGGGGGGAACATGACCATTCCCTTGACGAGACGACTTTGATCCTGCCCGGTGTTGTCGCGGGAATTGTCATCGTTGTCCAACACAGCCTCGCCCTCGCCTTCAGCCTGGCCGGCATCGTCGCGGGCGTTCAATTCCGACGTGCGCTGAGCGATACTTTCGACACCTTGTTTATTTTCGTGAGCATTGCCGTCGGTATCGCCGCCGGTATCAAGGCCCTCGACATCGCCGCTGTTATCACCGTGTTCTTCACGCTATCGAGCCTGCTGGTCTGCATCTTCGGTGATGGTCTTGAGTCGCAGCATCTGGCAGATCGGAAACAGGCCAAATCACTGGCAAAGGCCAACCGAGATAACGGTACGCCATCGTGATTCGGTATCTCCTCACCCTCGTTCTAGCTACGGGACTCGCGATCGGTCTCTGCTCAGCAGCTCAAGCCAACCCACAGCGGATCATCGCTGTGGGTGACGTCCATGGGGATCACGGTCAGTTCGTCAAGATCCTGGAAGCCACTGGCCTGGTTGACTCCCGACAGCGATGGATAGGGGGCGACACACACCTGGTGCAACTGGGTGACCTCCCTGATCGCGGGCCCGATACCCGGAAGACCATGGACCTGCTGATTAAGCTGCAGGAATCAGCAGCCAAGGACGGCGGCACCGTCACTGTCCTGATCGGTAACCACGACATGATGAACGTCATGGATGATTTACGATACGTGCACCCAGGTGAATACAAGGCTTTCAAAACCCGAAGCTCAAAAACCCTTCGCTCCAACTATTACAAACAGGTTGTGACGTACCTGACCGAGAACCTCCCCGAGGAAGAACGTCCCGCTTTTGACAAGACCTGGCGCAGGGAGTGGGAGGCAAAGCACCCGCTGGGGTATGTCGAGCACCGGATGGCCTGGGCTGCAACAGGCACCTACGGTCAATGGGTGATGGAACGGCCGACCGTCGCGGTCATCGGCAACTCGCTGTTTGTTCATGGTGGAATATCACCCGCCTATGCGTCCATGTCGGTAGCAGACATGAATGCAGCGGTACACGAGGCCATGGCCGGCGGTTATGCCAACGCCGATGAGAGTATCCTCTATGACGCCGAGGGACCCTTGTGGTTTCGCGGCTGGAGCCAGGGTGCAGAAACCATGGCCAGAGACGCAGCATTGAGTGACGTTTTGCAGGCCCTTGGTGTCGAGCGGATGGTGGTCGCACATACCCCGGCGCTACCGGTGGTGTTGCCCCGCTTCGGCGGCAAATTGCTGATGGTGGATGTTGGCCTGTCGGGGCATTACGGACATGGTTTTTCCGCCCTGAAAATCGAGGGTGATCAACTGACTGCCATGGTGGGTGGCGACTGGTTTGAACTACCCTCGGAAGCCAATGCCCTGACGATCACAGACTACCTTATGCAGGTACGGGATACGGCTGCAAACCCCGAGCGTATTGACCGCTACGTTGTTGCACTGGAAGAGGCTGCGCTGGAAGCGCAAAAGGAAGCAACAGAACCCAACTGACTACCCCGGCGGTGACGCCGGGTAACGACACCCCACAGAACCTCTTCAGGCCGGCGCAGGTATGACGTTACCCCGACATCGGTCGATGATTTCAGACTGAACCCGCTCCTCATCATTGATCACTTCGTAGAATTTATCCATGAAAGCCAGGGTCTTTTTCAGGGTCTTTTCGCTGAGCAAACCCGAGGCCTCCACGTCGCTGTAAATAACATTTTTCTCTGACGAGAAGACCGCTATGGCGTTATAGAAAAAACGGCTTTCCTTGCACCATCCTGAAAAGTAGCGCTGGGTGGTTTTTTTTATCGGATACTGCTCGGCAGGGTAGGCGTAAGGGGCATCCACAAAGCCAGAGAAATCAAAGTCGTAGGGAATCGGGAACAATACATCATCGCCCTCTCTCCCGAGCAGGCGCATGTTGTGGCAGCAATCATCGCCCTCCCGGGCTGCAAGCGTCGAATAATCGGTATTGCCGATGAAAAACTGGAACAGTTCTACAATGGCCGTTTGCGTGTGATCGAGCTTTCGGCGGCTGGCTTTCTCCACGGTTTTTGTTTCCATGTCACTGCGAGCAACAGCGTCGTTAATGTCTTCGATAAAAAAAGCCGTGGTCACCCAGGGTTTACCCTGCTTTGCCGTCTCCACATACCCTATATCAAGTAGGCGTGTTTTGAAGTAATAGGGACTGACTCGCGAAAAGATTTGGTAGGCCAGGTATTCCAACGCGATGAGCTCTTCATACCGGTCATTGCGCTTGCACGGCGCCACCAGCTTGAGTTTATCCTGCCCCTCCATCAGCGTACCGTCGTTACCGCGCTTTTTAAAATTCAGCCTCAAGGGTGGATTACTGCAATTAAGCCGCCGAAAGTTACCCCGTATTTTCACCTGCACGGGTATCGCGATTTTTTCTCCGTCTCCTGCCGCAAAAGAAAACCGCCCGTCGGCGTACTGGCGCACATCTTGTTTTCGATTCTTGTAAAGCGTCTTGAAGGGCGCCGTAAGTACGGCACTTAGAGGCGGATCCTCTTCGAACAGGCCCGGCTCGGCATGCACCGTCGACACCAGCGACGCGAGTAACAGAATAACAAGCCCAGATCTCATCTCCCTATATCTCCCGCACCTATTTTCTTGTCATCCGCGGCAGCCAACTGCCCTCAAAATCAACCGTTTCAATATTGAGCTGCCCTAGTAAGCCCGCATCCCGATGGACATGAATCTCCTGATAGGCCGGGAGTTGGATCATTTCCAGCATCGCCTGACGCGACGGATAGACGGCCAGCGCCACCATATCCCACAACTCTTCCACTTCACCGAGCATAAGACGCTCTACCCGCCCGCCAAAACCCAGGTAGCCGCCCACTTGCTTCAAACACTCGACCACGCCCTCTGTATAAAGGGTATAGGCCTCAAATCCGGACAGCGATGTTTCTCGACCATCCTCATACTCGGCATACTCCCTGAACTTGAGCAAATTGACCATACAAATAGGCCCCTTCGCGCTGGGGTCCAGAAACCCCTCGATCTGGGCTTCGGTTGGATTGAGTTTGTTGGCAACTTCCATGACGACTTCCTCTTTACCGGTATTTGTTGAACGACACGACGGCCGGCCTCTGAAGCAAAGCCTGCAGGGTGCCGGCACACGGACAGCATTTGGATTGCGGCCCACGTCATGCTGCTTTCAGGGAGCCAGCGGTCCGGCAGCCCACCGTTCACGGGGCATCAGAACTCGGCGCTAGACCGCGTTGTCCGTATCAGCCTCCATACGCAGGGATACGAGAATGCCTTGCTGACCCGATACCTTGTTATCCAGTAGCTGAAGCCAATTCTCTGCACAGACCTCTGCCCCCTTCCGAAACCGCAGATCCAGTTTACCCTTCAGGGAGACCGCCAATTCGGTACTCGCTGCATAGGCCTTTTCCATCAGGATACCCGTCCCCCATTCACTATTGCGCTTATCGATTTGCGCCGGCGCAAAGAAGAACTCGGGGGGACTTCCCGGCATGGGAGCTGCCATGTCGTCGGGTCGCCAGGCGTCCCAGTGGGTGGCGCCCACCATCAGACTGGCCTTCATGTTGTCACCCAATCGTTGGTGCAATTGGATTCTTGTGGATTTGTCGCCGGCCATGTCAACGAAGACCGAGGGTCGCTGCTCGAGGGTTGCCACGTCCTGGTATGTCACGATCGAATCACAGATAGCCAGCGATTCGACAAAGGCTTTATTACCCGCCGATGTAACGCCGACGATCTGCCCAGGATACCGGGCTGCCTTTATGAAACTGGCCAGCCCGAAGCCCGTCTTTGAAGAAACAGAGCCAATGACGATCTGGTCGGCACTGAACCACTCATGATCTGCCAGCAAATCGGTAATCACATACCCGGTCATAAATAGAGGAAAATAAACACAGCGTTCATTTTCCACCGCTTGCAAAGCAGCGGGCTCAGCCTGCGTCCGGGCATACTGGTTATAGAGTGCTGGCAGCGCCTGTCGGTGGGACCGCGCGTCGCTGAATCCCTCAGCCCGAATGTTGCCCGGGCTCATCAGCAGGTGCGTACTCATGGGGAAAAATCCGTAGAGCCGCTCCCCCACGGCAATACCCGGGCAACGGCTTGCTACAACATTCGCCATGCCCCAAACAGGCACCTTGCCCCAGGGGTCGTCATCGGTGGGAAAAAATTTCCAATAACCGATCATGTCGCCCGAGGCCGCATAACTGACGTTATTTGCAGTGAGGGCAAATTTATCAATGGCGACCAGGATGTCTCCCTCAGCAGGCTCCGGACAGTCGGCGCGAACCGTCCGAGTGTTGCGAAAGTCAGTTCTATCGACCCAGAGTTCAATCATACTCATTGTGCCTGCTCCACTACATTACGCGTTTTTACATTCGGCTCTGGGCTAGACTTTTTTTCGGGTGCAGCCACGGCTCTCACCGTCATCACCAGAGCTTGAATCTAGGACCTCGCGCCCGGGGTGTTTTGTGTTCGTCGGGAAGCCGGCACAGCCGCTCCATGCGCGTGACCGATCCGTCAGCGTACTCCCAGATCAGTTGGTCTGCCTCCCGGTAGCGCTGCACTACTCGGGGGCCCCAACCAAACACATAAAAGTTGAGAATACCCTTCTCCCAGATCATATTCGAGGAGGTCCGCATACAGAATTCACGGCCACCCGCCGTGAACAGTACGGCCCCTTCGGTATCGTCAGTATTTAACCCTGCGGTGGCATTGGGTCCATAGTCGTGAATGATCCCGGCCGCGGTAATGACGACACGGCTTCCGCATTGTTCAACGCGCTCCAAATGACCAACACGACCGCCTTCAACACCACGCCAAAGACCCCGGATATCATCCGCACCGGCTACCAACGGTTCAGTACATTCCCTGAGCACTGGCAGCGGAAAATGTTTGTAGCCGCAGCCTGGTGTATTACCTTTGGGGATATCCGCGGCGCGCTTTCCTGAGTTATCCAACACGGGTAATTGGCAATAGTCCGGAACACTGCCATCCCCCGCCAGGGTCGTGGGGTCGATCGTCAACGGCGGACGGGCTGAGAGAAAGCCCAGCCAAAAAACAGAGACCAACAGTAGTAGGACTGCACCTGCACTCCACTTCAGCAACCGTTTCACAATGATGCCCTCGAGTCGTTGTCCGCTTTAAAGCCGGAGGTGATAGGTGCTACCCAGGTTTGCTTTAGCGTTTTGAAGATACCCGGTTCCTTGCCGGCCAGTTGGCTGGCCAGCAGCTCCGCACTGGAAAGCAGGTCCGGTTCTGCTGCCTTACCGTCGGCGATCCCCGCCGCGATGGCCTCATCGGCGGTATACCGCCTGCCCATCAAAACCGCGTCCCGAACCGTGTTGGGTGGCAACTTACCCTGGAGAATACCCATCATCGACGCCGGTATGGGGACACCGACATCCACTTCAGAAATACAGAACCACCCACGCTCCTGACGCATAATCCGATAATCGCAGGACAGGGCAAGAAAAGCGCCTGCGGCGAAGGCATGACCGTTGATCGCTGCAATCGATGGGCAGGGTAATTGCAGTAGTCGCCGGTGAATGTCACCCATGTTTTGGGCAAACAAACCCATTGCCGCAGCATCAAGGGTGCCCACGATCTCCAGGTTGAGTCCGGTACAGAAAGACTTGCCCTCCCCGGTCAGCACCAGTGCAGTGCCCTGACCGCAATCTTTTTCAATCTTGTCCAGAAGATCCAGCATCAAACTCTGCCAGTCCGGGCAAATCATACTCGCCTTGGGGGACAATGTGACGACGTGGAGTCCCCCCGTTTTCTTGTAATCGATCATTGGATCCTTACTCCCAGAAACCTACCTACTGCGCTGCCACAAGGGGTGACACAGGGCATCTCCGCCTCGATATGCATGGGCAACCGGACGTCGCGGGCAGACGCTGCTATTAAAAGAATCCTCCCCGCTGGACGGCTTGAAGTATCAGGCGCTGCAAACTCGGCAACTGCCCCTGTTTATCCCGACGTTTTATATAATGGCATATATAATGTCATTATATAGAGGATTCCGCAAACCTCAGCAAAAACGGGCCTGGCGGCCGCTGTATTGGCAACGTGGGGCCTGTGAAGTGGACCGCAGCGCCGTCGAAGTAGCCAGTCCGGCAAAAAAAAGGCGACCATCAGGTCGCCTCTCCTGAGCAGCCCCGGCGCCTAGAACTCCCAGGCGGCCTGAATACCCCAGACTTCACCCCGAGACCGATAGGACCCGTAGGATCCCCCCGCCAGCGGGATATCGAAGTAACCCGTGGCGGTGAGCTCGTCGGTGATGTTGCGGCCGTAGAGCATCAGCATCCAGTTGTCACCCCGAAGGCCGGTGCGCAGGTTGATCTTCTCAAATCCGGGCTCCCGGCCAACGGGGTTCCGGGAACCCATGGTTTCGAAATCATCCGTGAAGTTGAAATCCACCTGCGTAAACCAGGCCATGGCACCGATGGGCTGGACGAACTCCAGACCCACAGAACCCGAATACTCGGCACCGATCTGGGCGCCGGTGAGGTCCTGGACCGCACCTGAGGCCACGCCATTACCCAGGAACAACTGCTGACAGTCCCGGCCGTCCACAGTCACCGAGGTCACCGGCGAGTTGGGTGTCAACGTACCCAGACCTCGCAGGGCATCCTGCTGGGGTGCTGTACAGCCCGCGCCCGGGAAAGAACCGTATTCGCCATCGACAAAACCCACAGCCGCGTTGATTCGGAACTTATCGGTAATCTGCCAGGCAGCATCAATCTCCAAGCCGGAAATCTCAGCACTTGCAGCGTTGGCTACCACAAAGCCCAGGCCTACGAAGGTCGAGACCTGCTGGTCGTCATACTCACTGTTGAAGTAATTCCAGTTGAAGCGCAGGGAGCCGTCCAGGAAGGTGTGCTTACCGCCGATTTCCACCGACCAGGCAGTCTCATCATCGTACTGGAAACCAATTCCCGGCTGATCCCGGAGGATGGTGCCGTCGGGCAGGAAGACCGGGTTCTGGTCATCCACCGAGTTAAAACCACCGCTCTTGAACCCTTCGGAATAACTGACATAGAGCAGATGGTTGTCACCGGGGCGCCAGTCGATGGACACCGCCGGGATCAGCTGGTCGGTGTCCCGCTCCTCATTGAACTCATGGGCATAGCTGTCAAAGGAAGCACCCATCAAGGTGTGCAGCAGCGGGTTCACCTCCGGGGCCACCGGATTGGTTATCCCGGTAGCAAATTGGGTGATGTCAGTGCGGGCGTAGGCCGTTTTCGTTTCCTCGGTGTAACGCAGGCCGGCGGTGATGCTCAGGTTATCTGTGAGGTTAAAGGTACCCTGGGCAAAGGCGGCCCAGGATTCCGTATCCTGGGTCCAACGGGACAGACGCCCCACCTGAGAATACATGGTGAGGCCTTCCAGGCCATAAGGCAAAGAACCACCTGGGAGACCCAAAATGGCCTCAAAGAAGGCCAACTGCCCTGGCGTGTAGGCCAGAAACGTGGGCGTCCCCACTGCAGGATTACCACCACCGGTGATGAACCGCATGATATCGGGCTGTCCCAGAGTCCCGTCCACCGAAACCAGTCGGTCAATCTCCTGCTCGGACTCCACGTAGTTGCCCCCAATGACCCAGGTGAACCGACCTTCCTGGTTGGACGACAGCCTGAATTCCTGGCTGATCTGGTTGAACTCGGAATCGTCGCTACGGCCGATGAATTGCACCGGCAGGAAGTCCGCGTCGATGCCATCCACATACTCGTAATTGGAGATGCCGGTAATACCCGCCAGGGTCATGCCGTTGTCAAAGGTGTGCTCAAAGTTCAGCGAGAATTCGTGGTTCTGGGTGTCGGTACCCTCCAGTCGCTCGGATCCGTCACTGCCGCTGAACGCGGCACCGCCGATGGACAGGGCGTCGCGATTAATATCGGTCTGACTGGCTCCAAAGCCGGGGTAGGCAATCCCCATGACGGCGTACATCGCCTGGTTGGAAGCAGCAACATTCGGTAACGGACTGAACGTCGTTACGGTGGCCGTGCCACCCTCACGCACGTAGTCGCTGTAGGTGTAACGTAGGGCAACGGTCGTATTTTCGGAGGGCTCCCACTGCAAACCGAGCCTGGCGATAGTTTCGTCGGTAGAGGGCGCATCGGAAGATGGCGCAGAGGGGGCCAAATTGTCGAGATAGCCGTCGATCTGCCGATTGACCGCAGAGAGACGAATAGCCGTGGTGTCGTTGAGGCTGGTGCCAATATGACCCTCGAAATAGCGGCCATTGTCACTTTCGAAACTGGCGGCCACCCGGCCCGTCAGGCCTTCACCCACTTTGGGTGCTGCGGTACGAACGTTCACCGCACCGGCCAGGGTGTTCTTTCCAAACAGGATGCCCTGGGGGCCGCGCAGGACTTCAATCTGCTCCAGATCGAAAAGCCCGAGGCGCGCCTGTCGGCTTTTGCCGTAGTGGACACCATCGACAAAGACGCCCACCGACTGCTCAAAGGACTGTTGCGCACCGACGGAGATACCCCGCATGGTGATGATGGTGTTTACGGCGTTTTCCGTCACCGAAAAGTTCGGCACGTAGCCACTGAGGTCACCAAAGCTTCGTATTGAAGCGTCCTCAATAAACTCACCGCTGATGGCCGTCACCGATATGGGTACGTCCTGCAAGCTCTGGGTTCGTTTCTGGGCTGTAACGAGGACCTCCTCGAGCTCGGCGCTCAGGGAAGTGGCGGATGTTGTCGCGACGGCGACAGCGAGGGCGGGCTTCAAAAAAGCTTTGTGCATGGCATCAATCCTCTTTACTTAATTTATTGTTTGTATGACGCAGGGGTAATCTATATCAAATAGAAATATTTTGCCTCTCTTGCTCAGGTCGGGATTTTATTCATATAGCTTATCCTCTCAAGTTAGCTCCCCCCAGACTTCGAGGTTCTTGTTGCGGCAGATTTCCCGCGGCAAACGCAGGGCCAGTACCTTTTCCATGCCCACCTCCACCAGACATGCAAACACCGCCTGCCGGGCATCCGGGGCCAGGGCGTCATAACAGGACTGCACCCGCTGCAGCAGGTAAAAGCGATGGGGCTGGGCAATGGCCTCAACCGGAACACCCCGCAGGTCAAATTGCGCCGTACCCGGTGAGGTCGCCAGGCGGCCCACCGCGGGTTCCCCCGCCGCTGGCGCTTCTGCAGCCAGCCACGGCTTTAGCGTGGCCGCGGCGGCGGCTGTTTCGGGCACGAAATCCTCGGCCAAAACCTGTAGCACCCTGACCAGGGTTGGGGGTATGGCATCCCCGGGCAAAAAATCCTCCCCGGCACCGAAGAACTCGGGGGCATCCCGGTCGGCACGGTTCATACGCTCCACCCAGCGGTACAGGCTCGGGGCCTCGCGCTGCATCAGCCCCAGCGGATAGGGATCCCGGCCGAGGTGGGCATACAGGGGGCCCAGGAGGCCAAAGTCCCCCAGGCTGGGGCGATCGCCGAACAGGTAGGGAAACTGCGCGAAGTGGTCGTTCAGGGCTGTCAGCACATCGAGATACAGGGCCTCTACCACGGACTGGGAGGCCTCGGTGACCCCGAAAATGCGCGCCGCATGGCGCATGCGATCCATCATGTGGTCGGTTTTCGCCTCACGTTCAGGGGTATCCCGCTGGGCGTGCAGGAAGTGACGGCGTACGAAGGCCAGGTTGTCGTCGGGGAAGTTCCAGCGGTAGTGCATGGCCGGGCGCAACAGGCCATCGGTGCCGATGACATCGAACAACAGACTCACGGTCCGCTGGCGCGGGGTGGTCGGCAAGCTAGGCCAGCCCCTGGGTTCCTCAAAATGGGCAATGATCGCAGCGCCATCCCGAATGACCTCCCCGTGGGGCGTCACCAGGGTGGGAATGGTCGGTAGTTGTGCCTTGGGCAGAACCTCATTCTTGAAACTTTCATGCCCAGTGGACAGCTCCCGGAATGTGATGCCCCGCTTGATCAGGTACGACCGGGCCCGCCCGGAGTACAGGGAATGGGGCAGCGCGTAAAGTGTATAGTCCCCCGTCACGCCGGGTTCCTCCTGCGCATCCGGTAAGCCACGCCAAAGGGCAGTAGCAATAACAGGGTGAGCAGCCCGACAATGACCGTAGAGGCCAACTCCTTACGCAGGATGTTGCGCAGCAACTGGCCCATCTGGGTGTAGCCCTCGGGCAACGGCATCACCTTGTTTTCAACCCGGTACGCCTGGTAGGCATTCAGCATGGCCTGGAAGCGCGCCGGCTCACTGGCGGCCAGATCCATCATCTCGCCGGGGTCGGTGACCGTATTGAACAAGCGCCACCGGCCATCCCCCAGTGGGCCCTGGTTGACCACCAGTTTGTAATCCCCCTGGAACAACACGCCGTGGCCGGTCAGTTCGTAGCCCACGGTATCCTCGGCACCGTACACTGCCATCGCCTCACCCGATAACACCGGCAGCAGACTGCGGCCGGTGATGGGTTCCACTCGACGGCCCCCGTAGCGAGTTGCCGGTGCCGGCACGCCCGCATAGTCCAGTATGGTGGGGACAATGTCGGTGACCCAGGCAAAGGCGGGACTGATGGCCTGTTTGAGCGGAACGGGATCGCCAGCAATGATCAGGGGCACCCGCATGCCGCCCTCCCCGGCGTAAAACTTGTAGTAGGCCAGGGGGCTGGCTGCGGCACTGGCAAAGCCGGGGCTGATGGTGCCGAAGCTGCCCTTCAGGCCCAGGGTGTCCCCATCGACGCTGTAGCCCATGCGTCGTGTGCCCAGGCGCGCCGCAAAGCTGCGGGGATCGGGCGGCCCGCTGGCCTCGCTGCCGTTGTCGGACGTGAAAATAAACAGGGTTTTCTGGTACTCGCCACGGGACTTAAGGAAGGCAATTAGGCGACCCAGGTGGGCGTCCATGGCCTCGACCATGCCCGCATACACCGCCATGCGCTTGGCCTGGTAGGCCTTGTCTTCTGCACTCAATCCACTCCAATCACCGGTGGTGGCCATTCTGACCATGGGTACGTCGGGGGGAATGATGCCCAGGGCGGCGGCCCGCTCCCGGCGCTGCTTGCGCAGTTTGTCCCAACCCTCGATATAGGTGTCGGCGTAGTGGTCTATGTACTCCTGGGGCGCCTGCACGGGCATATGCACCGCCATAAAAGGCAGGTAGGCGAAAAACGGGGCGGCCTGATTGCTGTCCGTGCCGATGAACTCCATCAGCTTGTCGACCAGGAATTCCGAAGAGTAAAAATCCTCGGGCAACATGAACCGCTCGCCATCGGCAAACCAATTCGCCCGGTCGTACAAGGGCAGGTACGGCCGCTGTTCCCAGTTGTCGGCCCCGGAATCCATCATGGCCACGGTGCGCTGGAAGCCCCGGGCCACCGGTCGTTTTTCCGGGGCCATACCCAGATGCCATTTGCCCGCCATGTAGGTTCGGTAGCCCGCATCCTCCAGCAGCGTGGCCACGGTCACCACGTTGTTGCCCAGCACACCCTGGTAGTGGGCGTTGACCCGCTGCTCCGGCGCGATGAGTTCCGGGATATTCGGCACCCCGGCCAGGTGGCTGTCGACCCCGGTCAGCAGCATGGCCCGCGCCGGGGCACAGTTGGCCGCCGAGTGGTAATTGCTGAAGCGGATGCCCTGGTCCGCCAGGGCGTCGAGTGTCGGCGTGTTGATCTCGCTGCCGTAGGACGCCAGATCGGTAAAACCCAAATCATCGGCGAGGATCAGCACGATATTGGGACGCGGGGCCTCGCTGGGGTGATGCGGAACTATCGCAGCCGCAGCGTCTCCGCTGTCTTGCGCCGGCGCCGCGGTACCGGCCACGGCACCGGACAGCACTACGGCGCTGGCAAGGTACAGAAGCCCTTTCAACACGGGGTAGTCAGTCTCCAGCCAGACGTCGGGAAGCGAACCAAAACAGCAGGGCCATCACAATCTCAGGCGCTATCAAGTGGGTCGCCAGGGCCGCATCGTGCAGCAGCCAGGCCAGGATTCGACCCAATGCCGTCAACGACACCAGCAGGATCGCCGGGTAGTACCAGAGGCGTTGCTTGAGCGTCAGTGCCAACAAGGTGCAAACCCCCAGGGTCAGGAAGAAAGCCGACATGTCCCCGACCTGGGAACTGAGCCCCACGCCGTCCGCCAATTCCAAACCGAATTGGGGCGCGATGGTACCGGGGACCACCAGCCACTGGACGCCGGTCACCATCATCAGCACACCACACAACAGCACAAGAAGACTCAGTACCTTATTCATGTCCTTACTCCCGCTGGGATAGCAATTGCATCATAGTATGCGCTGTTTCCAGCCCTGAGTTCTGGTTTTGGCCCGTGACGAAACGGCTTTCCTCATCGACCGTTACATGGGTGGCAAAAAAATCCCTGAACGCGTTTTGACTCTCAAACCGGGCACCGGCTTTACGCAACTCGGTCTCAGGGTGCTTCGGGGTCACTTCGATACCCAGCTCCTTTATCTGCTTGTCGGTCACACCGGTCATCCTGCGCCCAGCGATGAGTAACTGACCGTCCCGACCCCGTGCAGTCACCAGCCCCAGAACGCCGTGGCAGACCCCGCCGATCACTGGCTGCCTGTCGCCGTAGTAGGATTCGCTCACCTTTGCGGCCAGCACCGGGGACTGGGCGAGATCGTAGGCCGCACCCCAGCCGCCGGACATAAAGACAATGTCGTATTGGCTGATATCGACGTCGGCAATGGGGATCGAGTTGTTGACCTTGGCCTGGGCAATGGGATCGCTGAGATAGCGGTCATCGTGGGGGGTCTTCACCACAAAATAAAAACTGCTGGGGTCAATGGGTATCGCACCCCCTTTGATGCTGGCGATGTCGACCTCCATGCCACCATCCAGAAAAGTGTAATACGGGTGGGTCATCTCGGAGCCGAACACGCCCGTAGCCTGACCCTCACTCTCCCCGGGCGCGGCCAGCACGCCATGGCTGGTGGTAATGATCAACGCACGCTTACCAGGCAGTTTCGCTGTTGGGCCGTCGTATTCAGGATGCAGGCCCGCGCTGTGCAACAGGCTTGGCAGGAATAGCAGAACAATGCCCAAGAGGGTGACCAGCACCCCGGCAGCGATCACTAACTTTTTCAATTTACCTCCCGGAGATTGCAACAGGCCATCCAACACGCTCAATTACCTATTGACACACACACTGCCAAAATAATGCGAAGAAAGCAAGCTGCGCCATCCGCAGGGCAAGACGAAGGTAAACTCCAGTTGAATCAGCGTATGTCTGCTGTGCGGTGACTTCCAGTTGCACCACAGCCCTACCGCAGCCAACCAGCCAATCCAGGCGGCGGGCAACATTCAGGACTTCACCCCCTCAAGAGGTGTTGGCGACGAACACCCCGATTTCATCGGAACACCTGCGAATGACCAGCGCAGTCCATTGAAGGCCAGAAAAAAAATGCCTCTTGTGATGCCATTGCGCCGGTCGCCTTTACCAGAATGACTGAAGGCTTGATGCCGCAGATTGACGCCGGCGTTTAAGCAAAGTTTGCGCCGGAGTGGGTGACGGCAGCTGTATTAAATCTCTGTACAGAAGGCACGAAGAACGGCGATATTAGTTTGTCCAATGGCCCTCAATATAAATTGATACGGTATTTCCAGAATGCGGGTGCTTCGCTTGGTGAGACTGGCACTGCGAAAGATCTCAAAAAAGTCTGGGAGCAACTGATGGACATGTCTGGTGTGACAGTATGCGCTAGGCAGATGGGGTAGATGGGGTAGATTTTGACCTGCTCTGAGACAGATTAAGAAGAGAATCGACGGGTCAGAGCGCTTGATCCGTACAAACAAATTCGGATCAAAGAGTCTGCCCCCTTGCTCTTCAATTGGATCACAATATGATGACGTTATTCACTCAGCTCCTTTCCACAGTGTGCCTCGTTCTCGCATGCGCTGACGAAAACGAACTCGTGTTAGAGGAACCTCAATCCAAAATCCTCTCTGCCTACCACGGGCTCGATGCCCTGCCTGCCGGGGCGAATGTGCTTTGCCCCATTGCCGTTGCGGGCGAAGACGGAATGCCCGTGGTATTCAGCGTGCAAATTGATTCGAATAGCGTGATGGCGGACGCATTTCAGGTGGAAACGGCATCGGGAGAATTGGTGACGCCCATTTGTGCAACACTTGCTCCAGCACTCGAAATGCAGGAGCAGCGTACCGTATTACTCGCTGGCTCTTTCGGCACTCGTAATGCGCCGCCGCTCGCTGTGGAAGTAGTTGGTGCTCTGGAAGATATAAATGGTCAGTCGCTTCAAGGTGAACGGTTCACCAAGATCACGCCGCTCGAAGCAGGCCCAAGCCTGGTGTTAGCTGAGCGATTTGAGGTTGATGCACCAGGGATTGTAGGAGAATGTCCTGCCGCCAC
>CALKDK010000012.1 GCA_938084055.1 uncultured Luminiphilus sp. | reverse complement strand
ATGGCGTCAGCCTTGGCGATCAGGGCATCAGCGTCGGCTGTCTCCAGTTGCTTACCCGACTGCGCCTGAGTGTTGTAACAGAACGCGTACATGGCGTTCAGAGCCGCCACGTCGTTGTTCCCATTCAAGTCACTCAGTGCGCCTTTAACAACATCCAGTTTGGCGTCCAGCGAGTTGGAGATGCCTTGTTTGGTGTTGAGGCCTTCAACGACTTCACTGAGGTCTGCAACGAGCGCAACGGGGTCAACAATGGGGCAAGCCTCAGGGGTTTGTTCCACCATGTAGAAGATCCCTCCCGCCACTTCAAGCAGTACGCCATCCCAAGATGGAGACGGGCAGGCGTAAAATGGAAACTCGGGGTAAGGCTCGGCGAAAGCATCCCGAAAGCTACGGTTGCTTATACTCTCCGAATACTCACCATTAAAAGTCACGCTGGTGAGGGCGTTGCTGCCGAAAGCATCAATCCCAATGGTCGTCACGCTGTAAGTCACGTTGTTGTCGAAAAAACTGTCTGGAATCACACTGTCTGGAATGGTGATGTCCGTCTCGGTATTGCCCGGTTCGCGACCCTTTACTTCGACAGTATTCGCAACCGTGTCGGTAACGCTATAACTCAAACCATCGGCATCAAAAGCCTGAGCCTGAGCCTGAGCAGAGACCATCATCGAAATAAACAAGGTGAATCCAAGTACCGCGAGTGCGTTTATACGCTTCATAGCTGACTCCATGTCATCTGAAGAAAGAGGTGCCCAAGGGCAATAGAGAGCCACTGACTCACGCTGATGCTGGATACGGCAATGCAACCCTAGAGAGGAAGTGAGTTTGGGGACTGGATCAATAGGCTGCTGTGCCGATCACGCCAAGTTATATGCTGAACGCGCCAAGCCCCACGATGCGCTAACGGGGCTGCTCAGCTCTCGAAAACTCCTCTTTGCAAGCGGAGGGAGCACCCCACGCGAGCGGCAGAAGGCAACAGGCCCCCCCCTGGGGGTCTTGGGTTGGGGGATTCAATGCGGAAGCGCGACTACACTCACCACACTCAGCTCGCACAACAAGTGTGCGTAGTTGATGTGCGTAGTTGGAGCCAATACAGATGTGCGTAGCTAGCCGCCGCTGGAGAAACAAAGGGTTTCGGAGCCGCAAGTAGCGTCTGGAAAAGATGGCGGAGCGGACGGGACTCGAACCCGCGACCCCCGGCGTGACAGGCCGGTATTCTAACCAACTGAACTACCGCTCCAGGTAGACGACACCAAGTGCCGGTTGCGTCTGGTCAACCTCCCCAAGGGAGTTGGTGGGTGATGACGGGATCGAACCGCCGACCCTCTGCTTGTAAGGCAGATGCTCTCCCAGCTGAGCTAATCACCCCAAACCAGAGCGGCGCATTATAAGTGCGGCACCCGCACTGTCAATGTTTAGCGCGATTTTTCCAAAAGTCTGTTTATGGGTGTACACTCCCGCCGCACCGCCTGCGGCACTCAAAATTGGACCTGCCCATGCGCCAAGGCGGCTCTCTCACGAACTCGGTGGCACCATGGAATTATACAAAGACTTCAGATTTGAGGCAGCGCACCGGCTGCCCAACGTCCCCGAAGGCCACAAATGCGCTCGTTTGCACGGGCACTCCTTTCTGGTCCGACTCACCGTTTCGGGCGAGGTGGACCCTGCGACTGGCTGGCTGATGGACTTCGACGATATCAAGGACGCATTTGCGCCCCTGCTAGAGCAACTCGACCATCATTATCTCAACGAAGTTCCCGGTCTCGAAAATCCCACCAGCGAACTCCTGGCGAAATGGATCTGGGATCATCTTAAACCCAGCCTGCCAGAACTGGACTCGGTGGAAATCCGGGAAACCTGCACGGTCGGTTGCACCTACCGGGGCATCTAGCAAATTCGGCCAGCAATTTAAAGCCTGCACCGGCGATTAGTGTGACCGTTTTCATAAAATCTTAATAAATATGCGACAAAAATTCTTAAAATAAGCGCCGCTAATTTAGCTTTTGTGCTTGACGCCAAAATAGCTTTATGCACACGAGGTCTGGTGACCGCCCAAGAGCGCCAGTTACGCTCCGAACCCACAGTTAAGCTCAAGAAAGGCATTCTAAGTAACTGTTATTAATGTATTTTTTGCTATTGGTTAAAATTTAACCAATTTGACTTCACGCCTATGGCTGTTGGCTTTTTGCATCGCTTGAACAAATTACCCACCAAATTATCCACAGGTTCTGTGGATGGTTAACCCTGTGGATGAAACTCGGTCTGTTAACAATCGTGTCACAAGCTCAAGTCAAGAATGCCAGGAGCTGCGTATTGAACTGCGCGGGCTCATCCATATGGAGCCAGTGCCCCGAATTCGCAAGGGCAACCAATCGGTAGTGGGGAAACAGACGGGCCACAACCGTCATGTCACCCTCTTTTACGTAGTCCGAATGTGCGCCGCGAATAAACAGGCATTCGCCGTCGAAAGGTGTACTTTCCTCAAGGGCCTCCAGCAGGCGCGGGTAGCCTTGGGTCAGTCCCTCACGATTTAGTCGCCAATCCATTGCTCGGTTGTGCTCGGTTCTCATGAGGCTCATGAGCAGGAACTGACGGACCCCCGGAGCTTCAACATGGGCTTGCAGCACCGCATCGGCATCGCCCCGACTGGCACAGCCGGCGGCACTCACGGCGGCGAGACCGGCCAAAATATTGCCGTGGCTGGGCTGGTAGGCAACCGGCGCAATATCCGCCACCACGAGGCGGTCCACCAAAGTGGGACAGGCCAACGCCAGGGCCATTGCGACCTTACCGCCAAGGGAGTGACCGACAAAATGGGCCCTCGATATCGATCTCGCCGCCATCCAGTCTGAGACAGCCTCGGCATAACCGGGGATTGACGGGGCGGCAGTCCAGCCGGAACGCCCATGATCGGGCAGGTCCAGGCTGTGGACCCGGTAAGCACCCTGCAAACCCCGGGCAATGCCCCCCAAATTTGTACCCTGCCCAAACAAACCGTGTAACAAGACCACATCGGGCCCCTCGCCCAAGACACTGTCGTGGAGTACCGTACCCACGGACTCACCTCCTCTGCTAGCATGTGACCTCTTTTGTAAGGGATTATTGCAATGCATCAGCACACAGGTCCACGCCTAACTGCCAGCCCAGTCACTTTGACGCTCGGGCTGTTAACTGCCCTTTGGTTGTTTCTGGCTTCAGGCTGCGAGACAACCGTGGGGGGTGGATACAACGCGACCACCAATCCCAACCAACTGAATCAGGCGGTTATCGACAAGCAGCCCATCAAGAATGTCGTTATCGCCCACATCAACATTGGTGCCCCCTCACGCAACTACATCAAGAAGTCGGAGAGCATGGTTGACGGCCGCATTGCCGCCTATCTCCGAGCCAACGGTTACAACATCCTGCCCCAACGGGAGTTTTCCCAGCGCTGGAACAACGCAACGCTCATTTATGGCGACCCGGTGGATCCCAGTACCGGACGCATCAATACCAAAACATTTATCCAGATTGTCCAGTCCGTGCGGGACGACATGCGCGACAAAACAGATGTTGACGGGTTTGTCTTCACCGACCTCGTGGAGCACGACGCGGTTGTCGCCGGGGGTATGAATCGCATTGCACGATTCAATGGTGTTTCTCGCAAACCCTCACTGAAAGGACCCGGCGATGGCGTCTCGGCCGATTTCGACTGGACCCGCCCGGTGTCCGCGGTGTCATTACAGGTCAGCGTCTACAATATCGACCTGGAGCAGGCCTTCGCAGGGCTGGGTGGCATCGACCTCACAGACGCCATCGACACTCGATCGGGTAATGGTTGGGTGCGGCGCAAGGATGTGCTTGAAAACGAAAACCACATCGACGAAGGCATCCAACTCGCGTTTCACCCAATGATCGTTATGAGCAACTGGCCGGGGCAGCCACCCGGGGAATAACGCGGGCAGGGGCACTTGGTACTGCATGCCTGTTTAGCCCAGCACCTCAAGCCCCCGCTCAATACACCACATGGCGCTCAGGGTTCCGAGCACAAAAACTGGCAGCTGCAGCCACACCGACGCAGGCGGCTGGCGCACCACACGTCTCAGGGCGATCGCGAACAGGAGCAAGACGGCAATAAACGCCAGCTGGCCGAGCTCAATACCCACGTTGAAGAACAACAGCGCGAGGGGAAGGTTACCCTGGGGCAAGCCTGTTTCCGCGAGCGCACCGGCAAAACCCATGCCGTGCAACAGGCCGAATACACCTGCCAGCCACCAGGGCTGACGCCACAGCCGGGACTGCCCACGCTCCCGGGTCAGCTCCAGTGCCAGCACGAAAATGGACAGTGCAATCAGAAACTCGATAAACGCCACCGGGTAATCAAAAACCCCCAGAGTGACCATGGCGAGGGTGATGCTGTGGCCCACGGTAAAGGCAGTGATTGTCCATACCAGCCGGTACCCCTGACCCACCAGCAGCAAAAGGCCGAACACAAACAGCAGGTGATCAAGCCCCGCCCAGATATGTTCCGCACCCAACGCACTGTAGCGCCCCACCACCTGCCAGCGGTCCGGCTCCTCCGGCACAGTGAACTTGGGCGACTCTGGAGTGAGTACGGCCTGGTGACCAACGCCTTCACGCAAAGCCAGATTCAACATAACCGAACTCTGGTTGGGCCCGAGCCCAGAAACACCGACCACCTGACCCACCAGCCCTCCCTCGCAGCGATAGGTCGTCTGGCGCAGCTTACCCGTGCCCTCCCGGATCCAGGGGGACTCTGCCTCTCTGGTGCATATCGCAGGTAGTTCGGGCTGCAGGGGAATATCACTGACCTGTTGTATGGGCGTTTTCCAGGTAACGGCATAACGCTCCGTGCCCGATTCCTGTATCTGAAGGAGCGAGGGGGCAAAGCGATGGGCAGCGGTCGGGGCACTCACCGCAATCAGGACGCAGAGCAGAAAATACCTCACGACCGCTGTACCTCATACTGCGCCATGAGGGTTGCGACGGCCGCGTCCAGTGCTGCCTGCTCCCGCTCAGTTTTGAGATCCCAGCGCAACTTCTCGGCCACTTCATCGAAGGTCTGCGGACGTTCATTTTCATAGGACTGCACATAGACCAGGTGCATGCCATAGACCGATTCGACCGGCGTCATCCAACCCACATCGCCATCGACCTCTACACGGCTGCGGAGCGTTGCTGCAAACTCCCGACCCAATCGCGAGCCGACGTCCGCCCAACTCAGGCCTGTGAAGTTAAACCCCGAGAGAAAGGCACGACCAAGGCGGATGGCCTCGCCCACAGGCAACGCCCGCGCCTCGATATCTGCCAATACCTCAAGGGCCTCCTCACGGGTGACTTCACCGAGAAAAACATGGCTGAAGTTCACCCGGGCGGGCTCGAGAAAACTCCCACGTCGGGCCTCGTAGGCCGCCGCCAGTTGGCCGTCAGTCACCGCTTCAAGGCCCGCCCCCGCGATGAGGAGTTGCGTCATGACCTGTACCAGACGACGGCGAATGACCTCATCAGTCAGGTGCATATTGAGCCCCAACCCATCGGCGACCAACTGCGACTCTTCCACCACGGTGCCGGGATCAAGGAAACGCATGTTGCGCAGGATGCGTTGCTCTATCACGGGATCAAGCTGGTGCAACTTGCGCGCCAACGCCTCCCTGAACAGCAACTCGTCCCGAAGCTCCAGCTCAATAAATCGCGCTACATCGCCATCAGAAGGGGGAGCACCCACCATCTTTGCATAACTTTCGGCCATCACATCGAGGCGCGACGGGTTGGGAGGGCCGAGAACGGGTTTCGGCGCTGGATAGACGACGCTCATCACGCCATAGAGCACCGCGCCCACCAGAAAAAAGTGTAACCAGACCGGTCCCGGCAGTATTCGCTGGGTAAAAAACATCGCCATGGGCAGTCAATCCATGAACTTTGGAGACCGTTTCTCCAGTTTGGCGGTCATGGCCTCCTGGACTTCGACCTTGCTCATCATGCTGGCATTCCAGATGGCCACGTACTCCAGGCCATCTTCGACAGTGTGGTCCCGGGTGTAATTGAGCACCTGTTTTGTGCCGCGAAGCGCGAGCGGAGCTTTGCTGGCCAGCTCCCTGGCAATACCAAGAACACCTGCCATCAGTGCTTCCCGATCGGCGTAGAGTCGAGTGACAAAACCACTCTGGGTGGCCTCTTCAGCATCCATGGTTCGTCCCGTAAATGCCAGTTCGCGCACCAGGCCCTCAGGCATCAGCGCGGGCAGGTTCTGCAGTGTGCCCACATCGGCAACTATCCCAATGTCGATCTCCTTGACACAAAAGGTGGTACCCGCAGCGCAGTAGCGCATATCGGTGTAGCAAATCATGTCAATGGCACCACCCACGCAGGCCCCGTGCAGCGCTGCCAAAACCGGTTTGCGACACTTACGGAGGGATTGCAGGTTGCGTTGCAGGCCCCGCAAATGCCTGACGAATTTTTCGCTGGCCAGGCTGGGATCTTCATGGTCGACCTGGATATTGCCAAACATGGCCAGATCGATGCCGGCACAAAAATGTTTCCCCTCGCCGGAAAGGACAACGACCCGCACGTCGGAGGACTCGTCGGCCCATTCAAAGGCCTCCTGCAGTTCTCGCCACATCGGCAAATTCATGGCGTTGGCAACCTCGGGCCGATTTAATTTCACCTCAAGGACGTAATCCTCAAGACGCAGCGCCAGGGTTGTTGTTGCAGGGAAATCAGACACGTTGCTTCTCCGTTAATTGTCGCATCATCCAGGCAGTCCGCGGGGTAGCCAGTCCCCATCGGACGCCGTCATGAGCATAGTGGGCCCATGCGGAGCCCGTCAGTAGTAATTGAAATAAGTCTCTATTTGAACTTCGGGTAGCGGCTTTGTATCACCCTGGCGCGTACCAATATAGAGGAAACCCACAACTTCATCACCGGGTCGACCGCCCAGGTCACCGATAACCGATGCATCCTGTGCATAACGCCCGGTTCGCCACATCGTGCCAAAGCCGAGTGACTCTGAAGCCAACGACATGGCAAAGAGCGCGCAGGCCACCGCCGCTACCTGCTCAACCCGGGGCACCTTGGGATGCTCTACCGGCCGCACCAGACCGGCAACAATAAGGGGCGCGCGCAGGGGTGCGGCGCGGGCTTTGTCACGCTCCGCAGCACTCGCATCGGGATGGGTTAACAGCAGGGCCTGTTCGAAGGTTTTACCAAGCGCAGCACGACGCTCCTTCTCAACTCCGATAAATTGCCAGGGGCGTAAGCGACCGTGATCGGGAGCACGAAGGCCAGCCGTAATGATGGCCTCCAGTTGCGTCCGATCAGGTCCGGGTTCAATCAGCTTGGAATGGGAATTACGGTTATGAAGCGCGTCGACTACTGACATGATTGATAGAGCCATAAACGAATGCGCGCTAAGGATACCAGTGCCAGCGCCCCGTGTTGTAGCTCATGGTTTCCAGGTATCAGGCAAATCCGTGCGGAGTTTGATGGTCCTGTTGCCCAGTACAATCCTATCCGCATCAAGACGCACCGACGCGTTATCCAGCACCCCTTCATTGAAATGGTACTGCGGGGCCCACTGGTCCTGCAGTCGTTCGCTTTCTAAACGCCCTCGATTGTCCTGCACGGAGTCATGCCGATGCTCCCAGGCCGACAGGCTACGCTCACCGTGGTGACGGGCCAGAAGATCGCGGGTTTTCCCGGGCCCGAGCACCGCGGCGGTTGCGTTATTGCCGCCAAAACCCTTGCTGTTGACCAGCGCGTAGGCCGGCGCGGCAATTTCTGATGTGGCCAGTGGAAAAGTCAATCGCTCGGTTGCAACATCATCGGCGAGGCGATCAACGGTGGTGATACCTGGCATGATGCCGGTCTCCCAAACGCCCAGCATGGCCGATAGCTGGTCACCCGCGGCGGCACCCAGCGAGTGGCCGATGAAGCTCTTGATGGCGCCTACCGTCCAGTTATCCACCCCCATGGCAGTGGCGACACGGCTCACTATTTCAGATTCGGTGACCCGATTTTGTGGCGTGCTGGTGCCGTGGGCCTGCACCATGCCCTCCCGCGCAAAACTCCGATCGTCCAACATATCCCGAAGCACCGCCGCAGCCTTGGCAAAGGTCACGAAATTACCCACCCCGGGGCCACTGATGGATTTTTTTGGGCCATCCGCACTCACGAAGACATCGGGCACTGACCCCAGAACCGGGGCACCCAACTCGAGTGCCAGGGCATCATCAAACAGCACCATGAGCTGGGCTGACTCAGCCATGGTGAAGCCACAATTATTGGCAAAGGGACGGCATGCACGGCGCAGGTCTGGCCGGGCATTGTCAGGCAGCCCATCAAGCGCTCGCAATGCCTTGTCGGAAGCGAGAGCGCCCATAGCCGCATAGCCCTCCATGACCTCCGCGACCACGGGTGCCTCAGCAGCGCCCACGATAGCCACACGTGCACGACCACTGCGAATATCCTGCACGGCAAGGCGCAGGTTGTAGAGGAAAGTGGCGCAGGCCCCAACGGCGGGACCGGTGTTACCCAGGGACTGCAGCACATAGGCGTTGATAAAGTCACCCGGCATTTCTGCGAAGCCAAGGGGACACTGCTTGGATGTGACGCGCCTACCCAGAGCACGACCTCGCAGCATGCCCCCGGACCCACTCTCGTCGAGCTGGCCCATGGAACTGCTGACATACACGCTTACCCCATCGGCGGGCACGCGTGCCGCAACTTCTGACCAGTCAACACCCAGGTCGGCCAGGACGTCTGAAGCCGCAAATACCGTCATCTGCAGGCCCCTCGGGTGATTTCGGGACGGGTACAACTTACCGGGATCGAATCCGGTTGGAAGAAGTCCCGCGGCACTGACTTCAAAATCCCGGGCACCCGGCACCAGAATCTCACTGCCCTTCTTGAGTGAGATCGCCGTACGCTTACCGGCCCCGGGCCGGGGGGACCACTCCTCCGGTAAACCCTCTGTGATCTGGGTCGGCGGCATCTCCGCATCGAGGGGCGTCTCAGTGAGCACCCGACGCGCCCAGGGAACCGCACCGGGATCGAAATGACTGTCTTCGATACGACGCACCAGCGTACCCGAGTCCTGCTCTGCCCAGTCTTCAGTGCCCATGAGGGCCGCCAGGGCGGTCCGGGTTTCGTCCCGGCCGCGGCGATCAAGCGCTTCAATAACCATGCGCTTGAAAGCACGCCGATTTGAGGTTCGCCCGGCACTGTTGATACCACCGGCGGCCACGAGAATGGGAAGGCGAAGCATGTGAGCACTATCTCCTGAGTACCGGCATAACCACTACCACCCCACCGCAACCGACAGTTCGTACTGGGCGCGTTGCAGCAGCAACAAATCCTGGCCGCTAGTGTAGGGCGTCAAAGGTAATTTTTTTGACTTATATAGCCATATTTTTTACTTATTAAGCCATAATTGACAAAAATTCCCGTGGTAAGCGCTATGGCAACACCCAAACCCATTCGGCTCCTCGCGCTGGCACATCCACGGATGTTGGCTACCTCGATCACCCTTCCCCTGGAAATCCTGAGGGCTGCCGCGGATGCCAGTGCCTGGCGCCCCCGCCGCTCGGTGCAACTGCATGTGGTAGCGCAGCAAACCGGTCAGCTAGAACTCGCTGAAGGCCTGTCCCTTGCCGTTACCGGTGACGACGGTGTATCGGTACCCGATGTTCTACTCGTGCCCGCCATTTGGCGAAACCCCAGATGGGTACTGCATCATCACGCCTGGCAGCTGGAGGTTATAAAACGTTGTGTGCGCGGCGGCAGTTGGGTGTGCAGCGTGGGGACAGGCTCCTTCCTATTGGCTCAGGCCGGGGTGCTCGCGGGAAACAACGCGACCACCCACTGGCACTGGTTCGAAGAATTTGCGGCCGCCTATCCCGATGTGGCCCTGCGCCGAGACCAACTGATAACCCAGTCAGAACGGGTTTTTTGCGTGGGATCAGTCAACTCCATCGCCGATTTGATGGTTTACCTGTCGGGTCAGCTGTTCTCCCGGGACACGGCGACCCTGATTGAGAATCAATTTTCACCGGAAATCAGGCGCCGCTTCACACCCCATGAACTGGGCGCTCCGGGCGAGATGCACCAGGACGAGAAGATCCTTGACTGCCAGTGGCTCATCCGCAGTAAGCTTGGCGAGACCCTCGACCTGACCCAGCTGGCAGCGGCCTGCGGCATGACACCGCGAACCCTGAATCGACGCTTCAGGGTGGCGACCCAGTTGACCCCTGTTCAATACCAACATGAAATCCGTGTCGACGAGGCCCGTTCCCTGCTGCTGAACAGTAATCTGTCAGTGGCTGAAATCGGCTGGCAGGTGGGTTTCCATAATCCGTCGGTTTTTTCCCGGCGCTTTCGACTGCTGGCAGGCGTTACCCCAAGGCAGTACCGCAGGGCCGTGCGCGGCAAGACCTTTGCTCTGGGGCCAGTGCCCGCCGCAGAGATCGGCTCCGATTAAGACGCCCCGGGCACGAGCGCGCTACAATGTGCACTATCCGGTGAGCCGATGACGTAGCGCCTGGTGTGTGGCTAAATGCGCTCCCTAATGACACAGAGGTAAACCTTAACAATGACTGAAGCGATTTATTTGGTAGGGGGCGCACGAACGCCCATGGGTGGGCTGCTTGGCGATCTGGCCGAGGTCAGCGCTGTTGAACTGGGCTCAACTGCCATCCGCGCCACGCTGGACAAGACCGGGGTTGCTGCCGACGCCGTCGACGAGGTCTTCATGGGGTGTGTGTTACCAGCGGGGCTCAAGCAGTGTCCCGCACGCCAAGCCATGATCGGCGCAGGCATCCCCAGCAGCACGGGAGCCGTCACCGTGAACAAGGCCTGTGGAAGCGGTATGCAAGCCACCATTTACGCCGTGGACAGCATCGCCGCAGGCACGAACGAGATGGTTGTCAGTGGCGGACTGGAAAGCATGAGCAATGCCCCCCAACTGCTGCTGTCAGGCCGTAAAGGGATCCGACTTGGCCATGGGCAGACCTTTGACCACATGTTTCTCGATGGTCTGGAGGATGCCTACACCGGGGGCGCCATGGGGACTTTTGCCCAGACCACAGCCGATGCCCACGGGCTGACCCGCGAAGCCATGGACGAGTACGCCATTGCCAGCCTGGAACGCGCCAAAGTGGCCACAGAGACAGGGCTGCTCGCTGAGGAAATTGCGCCGGTCACAGTGCGTACCCGCCGCGGCGAACACGTCGTGGAGCACGATGAACAACCCCTGAAAGGACGACCGGATAAGATACCTTCACTGCGTCCTGCTTTTGCCAAGGACGGCACGATCACCGCCGCCAACTCAAGCTCAATTTCTGATGGCGCCAGCGCGGTACTCATCGCGTCTGAAGCGGCCGCACAGCGGCACGGTCTTACACCCATGGCACGCATTGTTGCCCACGCCCGATTCAGTCGCGCTCCGGAGGAATTTACGCTGGCGCCCGTGGGCGCTATTGAAAAATTACTGCAGCGGACCGGCTGGCAGGCCGGAGAGGTCGACCTGTGGGAGATTAACGAGGCCTTCGCCATGGTCACCATGCTCGCCATGCAGGCCTTTGACCTGGACCACCAGCGGGTCAATGTGCACGGTGGCGCCTGTGCCCAGGGCCATCCCATCGGGTCTACCGGTTCACGGATTCTGGTAACACTGGCCCACAGCCTCGCCCGCTACGGCAAGCAGCGCGGTATCGCTGCGCTCTGTATCGGTGGCGGAGAAGCAACGGCTGTTGCTATCGAGCGCGTGGGCTAACGCTGATGTCCCTCGCCTCCATTCCTGAACTTATTGATGACATTCGTGCCGGCCGCATGGTGGTACTGATGGACGATGAAGACCGTGAAAATGAGGGTGATCTCATCATAGCGGCTGAAAAAGTCACGCCTGAAATCATCAACTTCATGGCCACTGAGGCCTGTGGCTTGATCTGCATGCCCATCACCCCCGAGCGGGCCCGAACCCTGCGCATTCCCCTGATGGTGCGTGACAACCGATCCCAGCATGAAACCAATTTTACGGTATCAATAGACGCCAGCGAACGGGTCGGGCCCGGCATCAGCGCCCAGCAGCGCTCACACACCATTTTAAAAGCTGTTGCCCCCGAAGCCCTTCCCGCTGACATTCGGCAACCCGGACACATCTTTCCCCTTGTTGCCAAACCGGGCGGAGTGCTGCGTCGGGCGGGGCATACAGAAGCCGGCGTGGATCTGGCACGCATGGCGGGGTGTGAACCCGCCGCCGTTATTGTTGAGATCATGAATCCCGATGGCACCATGGCAAGACGTCCCCAACTGGAGGTCTTTGCCCAGCAACACGATTTAAGAATGGGAACCATCGCGGACCTGATCGAATACCGATCGATTCATGAGCAGTCCATCGAGCCCGGGGAAAGCCACGACGTCAGTACCGAGTGGGGTACGTTTACCCTCCATACTTTTCGGGACCTGATTGACGACACACTCCACTTTGCCCTGCAACGAGGCACTGTGGACGGGGACCAATCTGTGCCGGTCAGGGTCCAGTCAGTAGATCTACTGAGGGATATTTTCGGCACAAAACTGGGCGGGGGACGTACCGGCTGGTCCTATCGCTCCGCCATGGCGCACGTGGCGGCTGCCAAGAGGGGGGTGGTGGTCCTCGTTGGTCAGTCCACGTCATCGGATCAGGTATTAACTGACGTGCATCAATTCCTCAGCAGCGGTTCTCCACCGCCGCAGCCCCAGAACTATCGCCTGATTGGAACCGGAGCACAAATCTTACGCCATCTTGGTATCAGCCGAATGGCGCTGCTGTCAGCTCCGCTGCGGTTTAACGCTTTGTCGGGGTTCAACCTCGAGGTCACCGAATTTCTGAGCCCACCCTGAACCCAACTAACTGGCAAATCGCACCACGTCACTCAAATCTGCGCGACCTGTCACGGCGTTGTTTTCGGGGGCATCGCGATCCGGATAACCTAGCGACAGACCGAACAGAAGCTTCTGGTCCCCGGGGATGTCCAGCGCCGGCTTGATCACATGGGTCATAAAGCCCAGCGCTGTTTGCGGACAGCTGCCCAGGCCATGGGCTGTCGCTCCCAGCATGACTGTTTGCGCAAACATACCCAGGTCGCAGGCTTCGCGAAGGCCAAATTCACCCGGTAACGTAAAAAATGCGACGGCGGGGGCGCCGAAAAAACGAAAATTGTTGAGAAACCAGGCCTGGCGTTCAGCCTTCTGCTCGCGCTGAATACCCAGAGCATCGTAGAGCACCTGCGCGGAGGCATACTGCCGGTCTCGGTAGACACCTTCGTATTTACCATCATAGGGATGATCAACACCGATATCACCAGCGGCAAAACGGGCCGGTAATTCATCCCGTAAGGATTCAAGCGCTGCGCCCGTCGCCACATGGACAAACCAGGGTTGGGTATTGCAATTACTTGGTGCCCGCAGCGCCGTCTTGAAGACACTGTCCAGCACGCGTCTGGGCACGGGGTCAGGCATGAAGGCCCGTATGGAGCGCCGCTGCAGGGCGATCTCAGCAAATTGGCTGGCGAACTCTGGGTTTGCTGTCATTTTTACTTCCTGCCTCGTTGCTCAATTCAATTTCCCGGCTTTTTCACACCAGGGAAAGCAATGCTTCGATCACCCGCCTGTCATCGTAGTAGGGCGCGCTTTTTTTGGTGACTAAGGGCAGGTCAATGCATTCAACACCCCACTTCCTCAGGTCACTCGCCGAGATCGGAAACGGGTAGCGGCCGGTCACGGAGTCCAGTAAAACATAATTCAGCACGGCGTCGGTGGGCTCTCCCTCCCGTTTGAGCTGCCCCAGCAAGTGCTCCATAACCCCATCCAGATTCATGCCCAACTGCTCGGGATCCGATCCCAGGTTTGGGATAAAAACCTTGGGGCAACCGTTGTGAGCGACGGCCCGACCTACCCCCTCGGGGAGTAAATTAGCAATGAGACTCGAAAAGAAGCTCCCCTGCGGGAAACAAATAAGATCGGCGCCCTCTATCAGATGCCCTGTCTCGGGCTGGAGTTGGACTGGCACCGCTGCGAAGCGCTGGTCGCTGCGACTGAGGAAAATCGATGCCACAGGCGAATCAATTAGTGGATGCTCCTTGCCTGTCAGCAGGTGCTGTCCCACCAGCATTTGACCATCTTCCAGTCTCGCAGCCAGGTGCAAGTTGTCGTTAACGATGGCCCGCACGGTCCCCTGAACATTGGCAACCTTCGAAAACGTAGACAGGGTGGCATCAAGGTCATTGCCCTGTGCGATGTAGGCCCCGGTGAGAACCAGGTTGCCCACAGAGGCGCCCCACAGATCAAAATCGCCGGGTAGCGCCTCCAGAAGTGCTGTCAGCTGAGCACCAACAAACTGCCCCATGGGTGATGGCATAGATGCCGTATGAGGGCTATCGCCGACCGCCATCTGCTCGAGCTCGCGCCGCAGGACTGTGTTGGAACTATCGCTGGCCAGCCGATGGTTGAAAAGTCTAAAGACCTCCGTGCTGCCCCCGACCGTCTCATCAGCCAACGCGAGCAAACGTTGCCGAATATCTCCTATGGCCGGCATATCAAAGGCACGGCGAAGTCCCGCTGAGCTACCACCGCTGTCGAAGGGCGTAACCAAATGAATGCTATTGTGAGTAAAAGCTTTGAGCTGACGGCTTAGGCCGTGCAACGCCGACCCGCCACTGAAGAACAGCAGCCTGGGGCCAAGCGCAGGGGCGCGCATGCCGCGGCCAGCTTTCTCATGATCTGGAATGTTGACTTGCTGTTGCACTGCAGACTGGTTTGTTCCGGCATAGACCCGGGGCGCAGTGTCGGTTTTGTGGCTCCAATTGGCAAGCCAAGGCATGGGAGCGCTAGGGATGGCGTCAACGCCGCTCGCGGTTGAAGCCAATTCCGGTCACTGTGTGGGTGATGTGAAAAATGAGAGTGACCTGGATCACATTTATTTGCTAACATAATGGCTAAGGCATGCACCATCAGTTATTTTCCTAAGAAATCATCTAACTGGAGGGGTGCACCATGGAAGCCATTAGTATGACACAGGACGTGTTGGAAGTTGCCGAGCGTTGCAAGCGGGGAATCAAGCCCCCGGTCCCCTTTGGTTACGAGTCGCTGCTGACGGAAGATCAGCGTCATCGTATCGACACCTGTCGGCGATTTGGCTGGGAACTGGAGTTTATTCGACGGCCACTGTTCTCTGACCCCATGGTGATCATGGTTGACGGCAACGCGCGCCAGCACTGGCTGATCACCGATAACGGCGAACTAGAGGCCTTTCAGCAGATGAGAACCGCCTGACACTCCAGTCGAGGCCGGCGGTTGTAAGTATCTCGGCCACCTCGCCCGCCGTCAATTCGCCGGCCTCCACACGCCGCAGACACGCTCTCAAATTACCCTCAGCCTTCGGAACGAGATGCCGCATTACGATGGTGACCCGGGGCAGAGCGCGACCGGATGATTGAGCTTTTCTGACAGCCAGCAGCTGGCGTCACTGGCACTCGCAGACCGGGACCCGCCATCCGAGGCGGGGTGGATCAAACCGACAGCACTAAGGGGATTTATTTTTAAGGGGTCGAACCTTGAATTTTCGACCTTTGATTTTTCCCTGGTTTAAACAGTGCAGCGCCTGATTGACGACGCTACGCTCAACCGCCACGTAGGCCGAATAATCCATCACGTCTATCTTGCCCACGGCGCCCCCCTGAATACCGTCGTCACGGGTCAGGGCACCCAGTATATCGCCAGGCCGCACTTTATCCTTGCGGCCACCACCAATCAGCAGCGTTACGAATTTTGGCTCCGGCAGTGGCTCCTGGGCGGGAGACAACGTCTCGAGGGCGTCACAGCATGGCTGTGACCCCTGATAGTCACCGAGCCGGTCGAGCCTGAAACGCTCGGATGTGCTGAGCAGCGTAAGCGCCAGACCCGCCTTCCCTGCCCTGCCCGTCCGTCCAATCCGGTGTACGAAAGTCTCGGGATCATGGGGAATATCGAAGTTGACCACGGCGCCCAAATCGGCAATATCAAGCCCGCGGGCTGCAACGTCGGTGGCGACCAAAATGCGGCAGCTCTGTTGTCGAAACTGGATCAACACCTGGTCTCGATCGCGCTGTTCAAGATCGCCGTGGATTGACAATGCGGCAATACCGGACCGGTTTAAGTAAAGCGCGATTTCCCGAACGCTGTCTTTGGTGTTACAAAACACCACGGCATTGTCGGGTCGAAAGTGCTGCAGCAGCACCTTGAGTCCACTGCTCTTCTTATCTTTCTGGCAGGTAAAAAAGCGCTGCTCTATCGGGACATCCTCCGTCGCTGGCGCTACTTTGACGAGGGTAGGCGACTTCTGAAATCGCCCGCTGAGCGTGCGTATATCCTCCGGATAAGTCGCTGAAAATAATAGTGTCTGCCGCGTTTGGGGCGTTTGCCCAAGGATTTGGGTAATGTCATCAATAAAGCCCATATCGAGCATTCGATCGGCTTCGTCCAGCACCACGGTCCCGACACGCGCCAACGACAGGGTTTGTTTGCGGAGATGGTCCCGGATTCGCCCCGGGGTTCCCACAATGATGTGGCCGCCATGCTGGAGTGAACCTACCTGCACCCCAATCGACTGCCCACCGCATAACACCACAACCTTGATATTGGGCTGATAACGCGCCAAACGGCGCACCTCCTGTGCAACCTGGGTAGCCAACTCCCGGGTAGGACAAAGAATCAAACCCTGGGCACCGAAATCCCGGGGGTTGATCTTGGTCAGCAGCGGCAGGCCAAAAGCAAGCGTCTTGCCACTGCCCGTTTTCGCCTCGCCGATGAGGTCTTCACCGGCGAGTGCTGCAGGAAGTGCCGCTGCCTGTATTGCTGTCATCGCCTCAAAACCCAGGGCTTCAAGATTTTGCAACTGCGCGGGGGGTAAGTTCAGGCTGTCAAAGCGTCGGCTGCCCATGGTTAGGACTCGTCGGCAGTGTTAATTCTTGCCAGACGCTCTTCCTCTTCTTTTATTGCAGCCTGGATCTCCATCAGGACACCATCAACATCCGCAATTCCGCCGTCATCATCAAATTGACCGGTCAGCTCCGTTTCCGGATGCAGGTCACCTGCTTCGTAAAGCGCCCATATCTCCTCGGCAAATCGAGTCGTCAGGAGTTCAGGAGCAGAAAGGCCATAATAGGCCGTCATATTGTTGACATCGCGTTCCAGCATTGATTTGGCATGATTATTCGCCGCGGCATCCACCGCCTGGGGTAAATCAATGATGACTGGGCCGTAGTCATCGACCAGCACATTGAACTCGGATAAATCCCCGTGAACCAGCCCCGCACACAGCATTTTGACGACATATCCCATCATGACGGCATGATCTTCCAGAGCCTGCTCCCGGGTCAGGACCACATCGTTAAGACGCGCCGCAACTTCACCGTCATCGGTAGTGACCAGCTCCATCAGTAGCACACCGTCAAAGCAGCCAAAGGGCTTGGGAACCCGCACGCCCGCACGCTCAAGCTTGTACAGCGCGTCGACCTCGGCGTTTTGCCAGGCCTCTTCCTGCTGTTTACGGCCGTATTTGGAGCGCTTATCCATAGCGCGCTGGCGCCGGCTGTTGCGCCCCCTGCGCCCCTCCTGATACTCGACAGCCTGCTTGAAGCTGCGCTTTGCAGCTTCCTTGTACACCTTGGCGCAGCGAATTTCGTCACCACAGCGGACCACGTAAACGGTGGCCTCCTTACCGCTCATCAGCTGACGCAGGACTTCGTCGACAACGCCGTCTTCAACCAGGGGAACAATACGCTTGGGAGTTTTCATGGGGTTGCTACATCGTGGATGTTGGGGGGTTAGGCAGGAAAACAGCCTTGGTCAGCGCCAGAGACCGATCTCCGCCAGAGCGGGCTCCAGCTTGCAACACGGAGTATCGCAGGTATCGCAGTAGAATGGTCGGGTAGTAAGCGGCAATGTGCCAACAAAAAAGCCGCATCAGCGACCTCTTCGATAGTGACTAGCTCGGTTGGTGGAGCCAGGGAGGATCGAACTCCCGACCTCAACACTGCCAGTGTTGCGCTCTCCCAGCTGAGCTATGGCCCCATCGCATCGGTAAACCGAAGGACGCGCATGCTAGTAACATCCCCCTGCCCTGTCAACTCACCTGTTGCGACAACGCCACAAGAGTGGCAGATCGGGTATGCTTTGCACACAACGCCCCGGCATCTGTCCTGTTTTGACGCCAGGCATCGAATGATCACTTTTCAGGGAGCGCCTGCATGTATCCAAAGTTTCTTCTTGCCCTGTCCGGCACCATTTTTCTGGTTTATGGCGTGGTGTGCTGGGTAAACCCTGAAGTACCCGCTGAGTATGCGGGCCTTTTTATCGCCACACATAATGGCTACGCCGAAATAGCAGCCATGTACGGTGGCCTGCAGAGCAGCTTTGGCGCCGTGCTGGTGGCCTCCGCCTTCCTTAAGGGCTACCAGCGCCCCGGGCTGTGGCTCATCCTCATTTGCATAGGCACCCTCGCCGCCGCACGGGCCAGCGTTGCCCTGAGTGGGCTGGACTCCAGCTTTCAGGTCGCCAACAGCTCCCTGGGCATTGACGTGAGTTCGAGTTTTACCACCTACACCTGGGGCGCCCTTGCCTTTGAAGTATTCCTTGCCGTTTGGGCTGGCCTGGCACTGCTCAGGAAAGGCTGAGTTCGGCGTACTCTTTTTCCAGCCGTTTGGCGGCTTTTTTGGAGACGCCCCCCAACACATCAATGGCGGCGCGCAATCGAGCGCGGCTCATATCCGGGCCCAAAATAGCCATCGAATCGGGCATTGAATAGCCCGAGTTGCTACCTGCGATGGCAACAAACAGGGGCGCAAAAAGTACCTTTGGCTTGAGCTCCATGGCCGTCGCCAATGACTTCAGGGTTGCAAACAGCGCCTCTCGACGCCAGTCCTGCTGAACCTCCAAAGACCACAGCACAAACTGCAGCGAGCGCAGGGTCAGCGCCTTATCGCTGTCATCCCCGCCAAAGTCAGCGGCCGTTATGGGCAGCGAACCCGACACCAGGTAGGCCGACAATGGCACAAAATCCGACAGCACATTCATTCGCGACTGGGCGTGGGGCAGGATTTTTCCAAGGGTATTACTATTGAGTGCCCAGTCCTTGAGGCGCTGGGCCAGTTCGGCCAAATCCAGATTTTCCCGTATCCACAAGCCGTTGAGCCAACTCAGCTTCTCGACGTCAAAGATGGGGCCTCCCAGTGACACCCGCTGAATATCAAACACCGCCTCCATCTCGGCGAGCGAAAACTTCTCCCGCTCGCCGGGCATCGACCAACCCATGCGTCCCAAATAGTTCACGACAGCCTCAGGCAGGAACCCCATGCGTTGGTAGTAGAGGATGCTGGTGGGATTTTTGCGCTTGCTGAGTTTTGATTTGTCGGGATTACGCAGCAGCGGCAAATGGCAGAGCTGGGGCATGTCCCAGCCAAAATATTCATATAAAAGCTGGTGTTTGGGCGCCGAATTGATCCACTCTTCACCCCGAATGACATGGCTTATTTCCATCAGGTGATCGTCAACCACATTGGCAAGATGATACGTGGGCATACCGTCCGATTTGAGCAGGATCTGGGCGTCTACCATGCTCCAGTCGAGTTCAATACGGCCCCGCAGCATGTCTTCAACGATACAAACGCCCGCTCCATCAGGCACCATCATGCGGATCACGAAGGGGGCGTTGGACGCTTTGCGCCTGGCCTGCTCTTCCTCAGTGAGTATCAGATCGGCGGGCTTCAAGGCGGTGCTGTTACCCGACTCACGACGGGCCTCGCGCAGGGCATTGAGCTCATCGCCGGTTCGGTAGCAGACAAAGGCCTTACCCTGATCCACCAACTGCCAGGCGTAGCCCGCGTAGATATCGCCCCGTTCACTTTGCCGGTAAGGGCCGTAGGGGCCACCCACGTCAGGACCTTCATCCCAGCTCAGACCCAGCCAGCGCAGGGACGCCAACACGGCCTGCTCTGCCTCGGAGGTACTGCGCTGTCGATCCGTGTCCTCGATCCGGAGAATGAACTTCCCACCCTGGGCATGGGCAAAACAGCGGTTAAAGAGCGCCATGTAAGCGGTACCCACGTGGGGGTCACCGGTGGGTGATGGGGCGACTCGGGTGCGCACAGTCACTATTCGTTACTCCGGGTGGGACAGCCAGGGACAGGCAATAGTTTAGCAGAGGCAGGGGGCACACCGTGGTGGTGTGGGTGAACTATTCCGATTGGGTGTAATCCTACCCAAGGGCAGGTAATCGCAGCTGTCAAGGGCTGCACAGCCGGCCATGGTCTGTGTCATAGTGCGCCCCTGACCGGCCAGGGATAGGGCCTCCGATACCAACAACCTCCGCAAGACAGGCATGGACAGCGTGATTTACAGACTCAATTCCCGGTTCCACCCGCGCAACCTGATCACACTATTGGCAATGGCCTTACTGCTGGGTTGTGGCGCTGGAGAAAGCAACGTTGCCTCGGGCAATCGAGATGGCATCCTGCATTACGGGAACGGCGCCGAGCCCCAGGGGCTGGACCCCCATGTGGTAACCGGTGTTCCCGAAAACCATTTGATTCGAGCGCTTTTTGAAGGCCTTGCGGTCAAAAATCCGATCACCCTGGAACCTGAACCGGGTGTCGCCGAACGCTGGGAATTCAGCGAAGAGGGCCGGGTCATTACCTTTTACCTGAACCCTGAGGCGCGCTGGTCCAACGGCGAGCAGGTCAGCGCCAGTGACTATGTGTGGAGTTGGAATCGAGCACTGCACCCTGAAACCGGCAATCTGTATGCCTACATGCTGTACCCGGTGGAAAATGCCGAGGGCTATGCCAAAGGTGAGATCAAGGATTTCTCCGAGGTGGGCGTCAAGGCACTGGATGACACCACTTTGCAGGTGACACTCAATACCCCAACACCCTATTTCATCCAGCTCATGGACCACTACAGCACCTTCGCAGTACATCCCGAGACGCTGCTTAAATTCGGCAAAATGACTGACCGGTTTACGCCCTGGACACGCGTTGGCAACATTGTCAGCAATGGCGCCTTCGTACTCACGGACTGGGCACTCAACCGCCATATAAAAATGGCCAAGAGTGATCTCTACTGGGATCGCAATAGAGTGAGCCTCAATGGCGTGGTGTTCTACCCGACGGAAAATGTTGTCAGCGAGGAGCGCATGTTTCGCGTTGAGCAACTGCACTACACGCAGGTCGTTCCGCTCGACAAGATCCCGGTTTATCGCGAACTGGATAATACGCCCTATATTCAGGCGCCCTATCTCGGTACCTACTACTACCTCGTTAATACAGATCGTCCGCCGGTGGACAACGTCAAGGTCCGGCAAGCGCTTTCCATGGCCGTGGATCGCGATAAATTGGTGCGCAGCGTCCTGCAACAGACAGCGGTACCCGCCTACAGCATCACACCGCCCAACACACTGGGCTACTACCCGCCCCGGGTCTTCGATTACGATCCCGAACGAGCCCGCGCTCTGCTGGCCGAGGCGGGGTACCCCGAAGGCGAGGGGTGGCCAGGCCTGGAAATCATTTACAACACGCAGGAGGCACATCGAAAAATTGCGGTCGCAATCCAGCAGATGTGGAAATCAGAGCTCAATATCGACATCACCATCGCGAATCAGGAATGGAAGGTTTACCTGAACTCGGTTTCACAGCGGGATTTTCAGGTCGCTCGGCGGGGCTGGATTGGCGATTATGTCGATGCCAACAACTTCCTGGACCTGTTCATTACCGATGGCGGCAACAACAATACCGGCTTCGCCGATCCGGTCTATGACGATTTGATTCTCCAGCGCGCCCCCAGGGCCCAGACCCGAGAAGACCGCTACGCGCTCTTTGAACAGGCAGAAACCATGCTGATGGAACAGATGCCCATCATTCCCATATACACCTACACCTCCAAACACCTGATCCACCCCAGTGTTGAGGGTATTTATCCCAACCTCATGGATTCCCTGAATCTCAAGTACGTCAGGCTTCGTACCGAGCCAACGCTGCCCGAGGATCTCCGCTGATGCTGCGTTTCATTCTGAGTCGTTTGCTACAGGCCATTCCCGTAATTTTTATCGTAATCACCGCGACTTTCTTTCTCGTCAGGGCGGCACCAGGCGGCCCCTTTGATGCAGAGAAAGTTGTCCTGCCCGAGGTCAAGCGGGCGCTCGAGGCACAATACAGGCTGGACCTGCCCCTTCATGAACAGTACTTCGCCTACCTCGCCGACCTGGCCCAGGGTGAGTTAGGACCTTCGTTCAAGTATCCGGGCCGCAGCGTGAACGAGATTTTATTTTCGGGCCTGCCGGTGACCGCCGAATTGGGCTTCTACGCGCTGCTTATTGCCCTGGTCATTGGCGTCACCGCAGGGGTGTTCGCCTCGCTAAAACCCAACACCCGCCAGGACTACATTCCCATGAGCCTAGCGATGATTGGTATTTGTATGCCCTCTTTTCTACTGGGTCCGTTGCTGGTTCTGGTATTTGGGATTTACCTGGAATGGCTGCCCATATCCGGGTGGGGAGCCATACCGGGAGATAAAATCCTCCCCTCCATCACCCTTGGGGCAGCCTACGCCGCCTACGTCGCCCGCCTATCCCGAGCCGGCATGCTGGAAATACTCTCCCAGGATTATATCCGCACAGCCCGAGCGAAAGGGCTGCCCGAGTGGCTGGTAGTGGTTAAGCATGCTCTTCGTGGCGGCTTGATTCCGGTCATCGCCTTTCTCGGTCCGGCTTTTGCCGGGCTGCTCGCAGGCTCTTTTGTCGTCGAAACCATTTTTCAAATTCCCGGACTCGGACGATTTTACGTTCAGGCAGCCTTTAACCGCGACTACACCATGATTCTTGGCACCACCGTTTTTCTCTCTTCCCTGATCGTACTGTTCAACCTGCTCAGCGATGTCGCCGCTGCGTGGCTTAATCCCAGGCTGCGAAGTCAATTTTCAGGGGGTAGCCGATGACCACGCTGGACTCTACCCATGTGACTGATGACCTGCTGGCCAACGCCGAGGAGGGTGCGTCGCTTTGGCAGGATGCCTGGCAACGGCTGCGGAAAAATCGGATGGCCGTCGCCGGTGGCATCGTATTGGTGCTGTTTATGGTGGTCGCCCTGCTAACCCCCTGGTTGGCACCCTATGCCTATGAGGCCCAGAACCTTGATCTGGGAGCCTCGCCGCCATCCGGAGATCACTGGCTGGGTACCGATGTTTTTGGCCGGGACGTTCTCACGCAGATAATGTATGGCGGGCGTGTATCACTCGCCGTTGGATTCATCGCTACCGCCGTTGCCTTGTTGATTGGCGTCACCTGGGGTGCGATTGCCGGTTACGTCGGTGGGCGTGTCGATGCGGTGATGATGCGCATGGTCGATATTCTCTACGCCCTCCCCTTTATGATTTTCATCGTTCTGCTGATGGTTGTTTTTGGGCGCAATGTCTTGCTGCTCTTCCTCGCCATTGGTGCCGTGGAGTGGCTCACCATGGCGCGCATCATGCGCTCACAGGTACAGTCATTGCGGCAGCAGGAGTTTGTTGAGGCCGCTATTTCACTCGGCCTTTCTCCTGCGGCCATCATCCGCCGCCATGTGATTCCTAACGCCCTTGGCCCCATCATTGTGTACACCACGCTGACTATCCCCTCGGTCATGCTCCTCGAGGCTTTTCTGAGCTTTCTTGGGCTGGGTATTCAGCCACCGCAAACGTCCTGGGGCCTGTTAATCAGCTACGGCGCTGAGACCATGGAAGAATATCCATGGCTGCTTATTTTCCCGGGACTGGCACTTACCACGACACTTTTTTCTCTAAATTTCCTGGGCGACGGACTGCGGGACGCACTCGATGTTCGGGGGTCTAAAGACTGATGAGTCTACTCAAAGTTGAAAATCTGAAAGTCAGCTTTGTCACCCGAAACGGCACCCAGCAAGCCGTGAAGGGCGTCAGCTTCAACGTTGCAGAAAAACAAATCACCGCGATTATCGGTGAATCTGGCTCAGGAAAATCGGTCTCATGCTACGCCTTACTGGGACTGATACCCTCCCCCCCCGGCCGTATCGACGGTGGTACAGCCCATTTCGCAGGGCAGGACCTCCTCGCCCTGTCTGAGGGTGAATTGCGCAAGATTCGTGGTCGCGATATCGCGATGATATTCCAGGATCCAATGACATGCCTCAATCCGTTCCTGACCATCGGCGAACAATTAATCGAACCACTACGAATACATCGCGGCCTGACGCGTGAGGCGGCCAAGGTGCGAGCCGTCGAATTGCTCCATGAAGTTGGCATACGCAGCCCTGAAACAACCTTTGATAGCTTTCCCCATGAGTTTTCAGGCGGTATGCGACAACGGGTCATGATTGCCATGGCGTTGATCAACGAGCCACGCCTATTGATAGCCGACGAGCCTACAACGGCGCTGGACGTGACGATTCAGGCACAAATCCTGCAATTGATAGCTGACCTGCAAAAAAATCGAGATATCGGCGTTCTTTTTATATCCCATGATCTTGCCGTGGTCGCGGATATCGCAGACCAGATCGTTGTCATGGAACAGGGCGAAGTTGTTGAAACCGGCTCACCTGACGCGATCTTCAACAACGCCCAACACCCTTATACCCGGAAGTTACTCGCAGCCATCCCCTCCGGTGAGCGCGAAGGCTCGGCCGAAGAATGCGAGGTTCTGCTGGACATCAAAGAGTTACGAACCTGGTTCACCGCCCCCGGACAAGACGATCCGGTAAAAGCTGTCGACGGCGTATCCTTTGGCATTCACCGAGGGGAAGTCCTCGGCCTTGTAGGTGAGTCCGGCAGCGGCAAATCTACCCTCGGAAGATCGATCATGCGCCTGGCCGCCATCACAGAAGGCACCGTTACCTTTGATGGCACCGACGTCACCGCCCTCGAGGGGCGAGAACTCAAAAATTTTCGCCGTCGCATGCAGATGATATTCCAGGATCCGTTCGCCTCCCTGAATCCGCGCATGACCGTCTACGACACACTGGCGGAGCCCCTTTTATTACATGCTATTTGCAGCCGGCGGGAGCTCGACGGGCACATCGCCAAACTCATGGATGACGTGGGTCTGGCACGTGCTTTCATCCGCAAATACCCCCACGAATTTTCTGGTGGACAGCGCCAGCGCATTGCCATAGGTCGTGCCCTCGCAACGCAGCCCGAATTCATCGTGGCGGACGAACCTGTCTCTGCCCTGGATGTCACCATTCAGGCCCAAATACTTGATTTGCTTCTGGATCTGGGTAGGGAACACCAACTTACAATGCTCTTCGTCTCACATGATATGGCTGTGATACGGCATATCGCCGATCGTGTCCTGGTGATGTACCAGGGGAAGATTGTGGAAGCCGGTCCGGTACGGCAGGTTTTTGACACGCCTGCGCAGCCCTACACGCAGTCACTGCTTGCCAGTATTCCCGGCGCCGCACTCACACTCTAGGTCCTACCTACCCGATATTCCCCCGACCGTGCCAGGGGTTGGCCCGAGCCGGGACTGGCGGCGATGCGTTTTTACAGTGTGAAACCGCCATCCACAGTCAACAGTTGGCCAGTGACATATTGTGACCCTGATATGAGAGACAGGATTGCCTGCGCTACGTCATCGGGTGCCACCACATGGGCTAATGGCGTTTGCTCAATAAACCGCCTCTTGAGTTCCTCATACTGTTCATCCTTGCCCCCTCCCCAGGTATGAAACGCCCAATCACCGTCAATCAGGCCGGGGAGCACGGCATTGACTCGAATGCCGTCTTTGCCCAGAGCCTTGGCCAGGGTTCGGGTCAGGCTGTTCAGTCCCGCCTTGGACGCGCAGTACGCAATTGAACTGCCACTGGCGGTTTGGCCAGCAATACTTGACGTCATAACAACCGCCCCCTGCCCAGACTTCGCAAGATGGGGCGTTGCGGCGCGGGTCATAAAGAACGCGCCCATGAGGTTGACACCCAGCGTTTGCAGCCAAATGGCCTCGGTCAACCCGTCCAGATCATCGTGGGGCACAAATGTTGTTGTGCCGGCGTTGTTAATCAAAATATCGAGGCGCCCAAAGCTGTCCAGAGCCTGTTGTACCAGCCGCTCGCAATCTGAGACTTGACTGACGTCACCCTGCACCGCCACGGCCCGCGCCCCTAACTCCTCCACCTGTGCCACCACGGAATCCGCGCCAGCTTGTGACGAGCAGTAGTTGACCACCACATTGATGCCCTGCGTCGCCAGGCGCAACGCGGTGGCGGCGCCAACCCCGGAACTCGCACCTGTTACTATGGCTGTCTTCATTACTGTATCTGTCACGGTTTACCTCTCCCGTCTGCGGTGCATGGTAAACAAGCGGACACCGTCGACGGCTCGCCAACGTTCATTTGCTGTCCACGCCTGCCTCAAGTCTACCGAAACCTGTAGTTGACCCCTACAATCAATAGAATAGAGTGAGCCCCCAGAGGCAGGTCGCATGAGACATCCCAACAGATCCGGCAACCACAGGGGGGGGGTTGGGTAAGCAGGGGCATCTGTCCATGTACTGTATGCCCTGCGCCTGGGGGGAGTGGGCGCAGCCCAAAATACGGTTTCCGAAAAAAATCAGCAGGAAGACACAAGGACGTGTTTGAGAACGATATGTCGTTGCCCAGTGACCAGCGTGACACCAAATTCCTGATGGAACTGGCCAGCAAGGCCTATTGGCTCGTTTTCTGGAGTCATTTTTTGGTGTTCAGCGTCATGGTCTGGCGTTCCATAACCGATAGCGACTACGAACTCCCAATGGTCACCTGGGCGATATGGACCGTGATCATTTTTGGCACACCCTACGCCTACCTAAGCAAACGGGGCGAGAGCTATACCTACAGGGCCTGGCTCACACAAGCCCTGCTGCTGGTCAGTCTCGCATTTGGCCTCGCAAACAACGGCCTCGGTGCCATCACGCTTTTTAACCTGCCCTTTGTGGCAGTGGTTGGGGCCATATTCTTCACAGCGCGGGTCGCTTTTATGCAGCTTGGCGCGGCAATTCTAATTTTCAGCTGTTTCACGACGGCAAAGCTCTCGGGACTTTTGGATGACACCCCAAATGCCGACTGGGTTTTAAACTCTGAGTATCGATGGGTACTCCGCACCGTTTATATTTCCCTTTTTAGCATTGTCATCATCTATTTTCTGGAGCGCTATATCGCCTTCACATTCGCAACGGTGCGCGATCTTGCAATACTTAAGGAGGCTGTCGACGAGGCGCCTGACGCCTTTGTTGTTTGGGATGACGAGGATCGACTGTTCCTCAGTAATCGACGCTATAAAAATCTGGATACACGTCTTACACCCTTTCTGCAAAGGGGTATTTCTTTTGAGGAAACCCTACGGGCTGGCATACAGATCGGCATGTATCCTCAGGCTAAGGGAAGAGAAGAAGACTGGATTGCTGAGCGTTTGGCCGTGCACAATCAGACCGAATCCAGCCAGCTGGTCAGGCTGGATGATGGGCGCTGGATGAACATAGTGGAATCCCAGACATCCTCTGGCTACCTGGCGGGCTTTCGAACCGATGTGACTGCCCTGAGGAACTCGGAAAATTTGCTGCAGGCCACGCTGGACGCTGTCTCGGAGGCGGTGGTGACCCTGTCCGTAGACGGCCGTATTCTCAATCTCAATGCGGCGTCGCTACATATATTCGGCTACTCGCTTCAGGAATTAAAGGGCCGGCACGTTACGGAAATAGCGCCCGAGGAGTCAACCACTACCCTACGTAAAGCCGTCCTGACGACTGCCCTAGAACAGGGCCTAGGTAGTACAAACAAAAGTTTCGACACGGTACTACGGCGCAAAGACGGCGATAAATTCATGGCTCGGGTTGAAGTGCGAGACGTGGAAATCAATGGCAAGCGCGTCTTTTTGACCTTCATCACAGATCTCACCCGCGACCGCACCTTCGAAAGCACGGTGCAGGCCCTTGGTGCAGCTATAGAACAGCTGGCGGCCGGATTCGTACTGGTTAATAAAGCGAATCAGGTTCTCTATGCCAACAATCACTTTTCCCAACTGCTTGGTCTGGCAGGACCAAAAGAGCTCGTTGGGCTCACAGTTGAGGCACTGTTTGATTTGATTGTTGGCTCGGACCCTGAACTGAAAATCAGTAATAACTCGTTACCGATAGCTGGGTTGCGACATTTCTATGACCACTCACTCCGACCCGTGATGCTGCAGATGTCCGATGGGTCTCGCCTGCAGTTGCGGCGTCAACATATGGAAGGCAGCAATTCCATCCTGACGCTCATTGACACAACCGATGACCACCACCGTCAGATGCAACTGGAGCAAAGCACCAAACTTGCGACGCTTGGGGAAATGGCGGCAGGTATTGCCCATGAATTGAACCAACCGCTCAACGCTATCAAACTCACAGCAGCCACACTCCTTCGATTGCTGGAGAAAGACAAAAATAAGGCCATCAGCCTCATGTCGGGCAAGCTCGAGCAAATTTCCTCCCAAGTCGATCGCGCTGCCACCATTACCGACCACATGCGTCAATCTGCGCGCATGGCCAGTGAGGAAGGTGCGGTTGCTGATTTGACTCAGGTGGTGGCCAACGCGCACCTGCTGGTTGAGTCCGGATTGCGCTTGGAAAGTATTGAGTATCGCAGTGAACTGGAAGCTGCACTGCCACCCTGCAAAATTCATCCCGTAAAACTTGAGCAGGTATTGCTGAATCTGTTCAGCAATGCCCGCGATGCTTTCCTCGACCGCAATATAGACAGGGCACACAGGTGGATCAGGGTATCGTCCGAGAAAAGCACACCCGATACCGTCACGCTTCTGGTGGAAGACTCTGCAGGCGGTATTTCAGAGGACGCCATCACCAGGATCTTCGATCCCTTCTATACCACCAAAGAAGTGGGCAAGGGCACGGGGCTGGGTCTGTCTATCTCCCACGGTATCGTCCGCGACGCGGGTGGTACGCTCTCCGTGACCAATACCAAGAAGGGCGCGCGGTTCAAGCTGGTTCTGCCTTGTTAATAGACTCGATCAGGCAAATTGCCGCGTACCTGCCCTGCAGACCAGGGGCGAACTCTCCTCGACTGAAAAATTACGATCAAGTACGGTGCTGACAAATCGCCAGGTGCTGGTCATTTGATCTGGCGTCAGCCTGATTCTCGACCAGCCACGCCTATGGGTATCCAAATCCACCAGTTCAGGGCTGCTTGCGCGCAGGAGCTGTGACATTTGCTCGGCAGGTAGAGGGAAGTAACTCTCCATCCCAGGGCTGCTAACACCGGGACAACCCACCTCGACACCCACAGGCGCTCCTGCTGCACTCTGAAGATTGAATGCCCAGCCATTGTGGGTATCACCCGCAACCACCACTGGATTAATGGCCAGATCCAGTAACAACTGGTAGACACGCTCTCGACTCGCTGGATAACCATCCCAGGCATCCAGATTCATCGGCAGCTCAAACTCAGCAAGTTTGATCATTCCGAGAATAGTATCCCTGGCAAATTCGGGCAGTTGCAGGGAGGCGACCTGTTGTTCAGACGGCCTGGGAATATTGAGCTTCCCCATGAGCACCTGCTGGCCCAGAAACTGCCAGGTTGAACCTCGGGTTCTTCCGTCCTCCAGCTGACTGGTGAGCCAGCCCATCTGCGCCTCACCCAGCAGAGCCCTCTGTTGATCAGCGAGGACCTTGTGTTTGAAGTTTTGTGGGGAATCTTGTTTTTCTATCAGGTCCCGTCGATAGTCCAATTGTTGGTCTCGACCCACCAGCCGAGTATCCAGCATGATGATGTCGACGAGGTCACCCACCTGAAAAGACCGATAGATAGGCCCCTGATCGGTGCCCGCTGGCGTACGAATAGGCATCCATTCATGGTACACCCGGCGCGCTACAGCGATTCGGGTAGTGAACTCTCCTTCACCCTCATTGTGATTTTCGGCCCCGGAGTGCCAGGTGTTGTTCGCAAGTTCATGATCATCCCAGACGCAGACCCAGGGGTGAGCCGCATGGGCTGCCTGCAAGTCAGGATCAGTCCGGTACAGCCCATAGCGTTGACGATAATCCTCCAATGCGAGAATTTCATGTGCAGGAACGACATTTCGCTCGAGTGTGTCCAGGGCATAAGGGTTTGCATAGCCACCCTCTGCGTATTCATAAATGTAATCACCGAGGTGCATCACCAAGTCAAGCTGTGCGCGGGCCATATCCCGGTAGACGTTGAAATATCCCTGGGGGTAATTGGAGCAGGAACACACGCCCACACTAAAACCCTCAACCTGCCCGACAGGCAATGTCTTGGTACTACCCACAGGCGACGTAACGCCATCAAAGACAAAGCGGTACCAATAGCTGCTGCCGGGTTGTAGCCCAGCAGCATCAACCTTTACGGTGTAGTCTCGCTCTGGTCCCGTTGCCACGGACCCAGCTGCAATGATTCTCGAGAAACGCAGGTCCTCGGCGATCTCCCACCGACCATTCAGCTGCCGCGGGGAGCCTTCTCCCGGTAACACCCGGGTCCATAGAATGACGCGATCCGAGAGAGGATCACCGCTTGCGATGCCATGGGTGAAGTGGGCTGGCGCCGCACCAAGCACCTCAAAACCACGCAGCGACAGTGATCCGAGAGTGGCTCCTATACCCTGAAGCGCCCTTCGCCGGGTGATTGGCAGCAGTTTTTTCATACCTAAGATGTTCCTCTTTGGCGTCCCCAATGCTATCCCAAATTTGGGGTGGGACCGTTAGTCAAAATAGGTCGCCGGGCCTGACCGTCAGGTCAAACCGGATAAATGGGCTGCTCGAGATGTCAAATTCGGGACCCTCGATATCACCACCGTCCTGAACTTGCAGTGCGCGTAACCCGCCCACACCGGTATTTATCTGGCCCCACACGTTACCGTAAATGCGGTGACTGAAACTGACGCCAAAATCAAAGGCATTAAGGTCCATGTTGACTGCCCCTGCACCGGTATCGATGGCCCAACCCGAACCTGAAATCATGCCGCCAACACCCACAAACCAGTTCGGCGACGGGGAGTAAATGATCTGTGGCCACGGCATGACACCGCTGACGGTCCACCGCTCATTCAAGGTCCAGGACACACCCACATAGGGGAGCCAGTACGTATCGTAGGGTGAGGTGTCGGCAAATATGCCGAACAGCCACCAGGCCCTGTCTGACGCGGTATAGCGGCCAAAAACGCCGCCCATGGTTTGCCAATAGGTGCTGCCGGTGTTCAGGTCGCTGTCATTGTAAAAAGGCAGAACAAAACCCATCAGCTGCCAGTCCTGATTCAACTGCTTGAAGTATCCCAGACCAAGTGCTGCCACATTAACCCGGAAATCCTGAGCTTCGTCGCTGTCGGGATTATCCACCTTGAATTCGCTCCGATTGGCGTACAACCCCAGCACAAGGGCATCGGTCTTGTTGAGCAAAAACGGGAGCCCTGCGGCGACACTGGCAGAACTTTGCTGGTAATTGAGATCCTCACCAGAGTCCAGGAACCCCCGAACCGACGCGTCGTCGTAATGGGATACCCCCGTGAAGGCCACGGGTAGGAAAGGAGCGTTACTCCTGGCTCGAGCGAATTCAATATCGGAATCGGAAAATTCGTCAACCCTTTCAGCAATGTAGCGGGCAATCCAGGAGGGGGCCTCCTGCTCTTCAGCCAACACCGGCTCAGTCAGCAATTCCATTGCATCGTCATCAGCCCGCGCGGTATGAGCCCACATGGAAATGGCACTCACCAGCAACGCGGCACAGATTGATGGGTTGCGCATAAGTTCTGGTCCGAGGCGGGGTGGATCGGTATTGTACGCACTGGCAACCCAATGAAGAACCGCCCCACCCTGCTCCGATGAATTTAGGCCCTGAAATGAAAGCGATCCCCATGTCAGACCCCACCTCGCCGTGGCTGTTCTGTACAGCACCTTGCATGGATTGGACCGACCGGCATTGCCGCTACTTTTGGCGTCAGCTCACGTGTCACGGCCGAATGTACACTGAAATGGTGACCACAGGAGCACTGCTGCACGGAGATATTGGGCGGCACCTTGACTTTGACGCTGTGGAACACCCCATCGCATTGCAGCTCGGTGGCTCAGTGCCCAGGGATCTGGCCAGCTGTGCGAAGCTCGCCGAGGAGCATGGCTACGATGAGGTCAATTTAAACTGTGGCTGCCCATCAGATCGGGTTCAAAACGGGCGATTCGGCGCCTGCTTAATGGCCGAGCCTGCACTGGTTCGTGACTGTGTTGCTGCAATGCGGAGCCGCGTTGATATCCCAGTCACGGTAAAGCAAAGAATAGGGATAGACCATCAGGAGAGTTTTGCCGAACTGGTAGATTTTGTCGGAACGGTCGCCGAGGGTGGCTGTGAAGTCTTTATTGTGCATGCCCGAAAGGCATGGCTTGAAGGGCTTTCCCCGAAAGAAAATCGGGAAATTCCCCCCCTCAATTACCCCTGGGTTTATGATTTGAAGCGACAGTTTCCTGATTTGACTATTGTCCTGAACGGTGGAATTGGGGACCTTGGGAGTTGTGAGAACCACCTCAGCAAGGTCGACGGGGTCATGCTTGGCCGCGCTGTTTACCAAACACCCTGGCTGCTGAGTGAGGTGGACGCCCGCCTGTTTGGACAATCAGCACCCGCTGCGAGTCGGGAGGCCGTCATACTCGGGCTGATAACCTATGTTGATGACTACCTTGCCCGGGGCGGTCGGCTCAACCATGTAACGCGTCACGTCTTAGGACTGTTCCACAATCAGCCGGGTGGACGACTTTTCCGTCGAAAATTGAGCCAGGAAGCCCATCAGGCGGGAGCTGGCTCAGATACGCTTCTCGCGGCATTGGCAGAAGTCTCGCGTTGTGCCGACAGGCAAACAAGAATCACGGCATGAAGACCCACCAAGCGTGGGTACCCCAGTATCGGCACCATCACCAGGAGAGATTTGGCAATGAATAAGCTTGAGCAACTTCGCACCATGACGGAAGTGGTAGCGGATACCGGAGACGTGGACGCTATCGAGAAGCTGCAGCCACAGGATGCAACCACCAATCCATCACTCCTGTTAAAAGCCGCGCAACTGCCGCGCTTCGCGGGTCTGGTCGGCGATCTGCAGCAGAGTGGCGACATGGAATCTGATGCCTGCGACCGGTTTGCAGTGGCGGTAGGCTCGGAAATTGTCCGTATCATCCCCGGTCGTATTAGTACCGAAGTTGACGCGCGCCTTAGTTTCGACACGGACGCAACGGTTAATAAAGCCCGTCAGCTGATGGCACTTTACGCCGAGGAGGGAATCGCGGCAGATCGCATCCTGATAAAGATAGCGGCCACCTGGGAAGGTATCCGAGCCGCGGAGATTCTGGAACGGGAGGGCATTCAGTGTAACCTGACGCTGGTATTCGGGTTCGCACAGGCACAGGCCTGTGCCGACGCGGGCGCTTTTCTCATCTCACCCTTCGTAGGTCGCATTCTGGACTGGCACCTGGCCAACACCGACCTGGTTATTAATGATCCCAATGATGATCCCGGCGTTCAGTCCGTCTGCAAAATTTACGAGCACTACAAAGAACACGGCTACGCGACTGTTGTCATGGGCGCGAGCTTTCGCAACACCGGTGAAATCGAAGCCCTGGCCGGCTGTGACCGACTTACCATAAGCCCGGACCTGATGGAATCACTCGCGGCTAGTGACGCCTCGCTGCCCAGACGGCTATCCCCAACAACCCGCACTTCTGAACCACCCGTCCCGCTTGCCGAGCGGGCGTTCCGATGGGCAGTAAATGAAGACGAGATGGTTACAGAAAAACTCGCAGATGGTATTCGCCGTTTCGCGGCGGACCAGGAAAAACTCGAGCGCCTGCTGGCGACGGGTCACTGATTTTCGAGGGTCCTGACCAAGTCATCAAACGCTGCTCGATTCGCATCGCTGAGCCCCATGAGGGTACGGTGCGCGTCTATCACCTTCACACGAACCTCTTCTTCACTGGCATTGCGGGCAGGCAGGTCCTTCATGCAGGCCACGTCACACCGGCCTGCCCTTAGATCAAACAATTGCGCGAACCCCATAGCCATCAACAGACGATCGATACTTGGATCGCAGCTAAACAGTGCCGGCCTGAAGCCAAAATGGGCTTCAGTACTGATCGCGAGCTTGGCTAACATACCCAGAGTCGTACTGTCGAGCCCGGTAGCATCGGTGACATCGACCCAAACCGACAGAAAATCGGGTTCTGCAAACATCCTGTCAAAGTATTCGTCCAGGGCTGTGCACATCACCAGACGAACATCGCCCTCCAGTTTCAGCACATGAGCACCACTATCACTGCCGGCGCGTATCCGACACTCGCTCAATTGAACCCCCGGGTAATAAAGAGTGCGGCAACATCATCGGGTAAATGATTGGCATCCACCTCAGCAAGTCCCAGTCGGTCGGCAAGCACTCGGGGACTGTCCAGCGGACCTGCCAAACGACGCAACAACAGGGCCTCCTTTTCTATGAGGCTACCGGGTCCCAGCAGCTCCAGAATGCCATCAGATAGCAGGGCCAGCACAAAGTGTTCCGGTAAGGCACAGGCGTGTTCGGTATAAGCGGCCTGCTCGATCAGCCCAACCGGCGGTCCCTCTCCCTCCAGATAGCGAACCCCTTCTGCATCGAGCAACACGGGATGCGGTAGATGGCCGGCTACGCTGTAGGTCAGTTGGTGTGTTTCAAAGTTCAGCACACCCACGACCATAGTCGCATACTTGTTAATCTCCAACTCAAGCAGTTCTGTGTTTGCCAGTTCGAGTATCTCTCTGGGGGACGTCACAGCGTGATCGCCCTTGCGTAAAAAGTCGGAGCGCTTGCGCGCAAAAAGATTTTTCAGCAGTACGGTCGCAAACGCCGAGGAGCTGCCATGACCCGATACATCGGCGAGAAAAAACGCAATCTGGTGCTCACCCACATTAAAGTAATCGGTGAAATCCCCGCTTAAATAAAGCGAAGGCACTATTTTATGGCTGAACCAATATTCATCCTGACGCAGGGGGGCCGCTGGCAACAGCGCCATCTGCACCTGTCGGCCTGCCTGTTGGTCGTGTTCCAGCACACGGAGGGAGTGACGCAATTCGGTGTTGGCATGCTCAAGCCGGTTGTTGCTGGCCTCGAGAGCGCGCTGCAGGCGCCTGTGGTTAACCCCTCTCTCAATTGAGCGCATGAGCAGACCCGGCCGCTCCCTCGGCTTGACAAAAAAGTCTGTTGCACCAAGGCCCAGGGCAGTCGTCATGGAATCCACGTCCCTATCATCTGCCAGGACGATAACCGGGACCTGAACATCAAAATTACGCATGGCCCGACGCACAGACGCCCATGAAACGTTGCTTAGCCCCACGTGGCACAACACGCAGTCCCAGGGGCTGCTGGAACCGAGTGCGCCCTCCAGGTCAGGAACTTCGTCGGTTACATCAAAATGAAAAAGTGACGACGCAAGCGCAGACAGCAATTCACCCGCACGGTCCACCTGGTCATCGACCAAAAGTACCCTCCCAACCTGGACCTGAGGGTCATTACTCATTGGCAAGTCACCATGTCAGGGCTGATCAAAGGTCATCGACATCCCAGCCTTCATCAAATTCTGAAAAGTCATCCACAGGGTTACCGTCGCTGGTCAGAAGGCGTCGCTGCTGCAGGTACGCGTCGCGCAAAAATATGTACTCGTCACCCGAGAGGAGTTCATCGGCGCTTAAAAAACCAGCCCTGATATCGATAAGTTGCACGGCACGCAGTCCCCACTGCGCTTCCTGGCCCCCAATTTGACCCGTGGGTGAAGCGTAGGCGTCAAACACAGTACCAACGCTCGAACGCATGGTCCTTGGTCCCAGGAAAGGCAACATGACAAACGGCCCAGCATCGACACCCCAAATCGCGAGCGTGTGGCCGAAGTCAGTCTGGTACTGGGGTATCTCCATGTGGGTGGCCACGTCAAACAAACCAAAAACACCCAGCGTTGTGTTGACAACAACGCGACCCAAATTATCGAAGCCATACTTGAATCGACCCTGCAAGAAGGCATTCAGCGAGGCGTTGACGTCAATGAAGTTACTGAAAAAATTATTCACACTGACCCGCGCTGGGAGCGGCATGACCGTGGCGTACCCCTGTGCCACAGGACGAATCACATACCTGTCTGCCCCGTTGTTGAAGCGATAAACACCGCGGTTGAAGCCCTCAAAAGGGTCATCTTCCGCCTTTGCGGGCAGCGCGGCCATCATCATCACGACCGTAAGAGATATGAACACCCTTTGCATACTACCCACCTTGCACCACCTCAAGCACGTGATCGCCGAGCACTGGGCCCAACACACCCAGTCACGAAACACTAACAAACCTGAGCCGCGGCGACGAGCGTTCAGAATCGGAACTCTGTTACAAATACCCATACGTATCGATTTTTATCTTGGGTTATCTTCGATCCAGGTCGTCACTTTATGCCATTGTTCATCAAGACGTTTAGCTGAAACAGGTAATCGCGTTCCCAAATGCTGTGCAAATAGCGACACTCTGAACTCTTCGATCATCCACTGGTAATGGGCTGCGGCAGGAGATAACAGGACGAGGTTGGGATAGCCAGCCGCTGCTGTCTGCAGACGTGCAAGGCTGGGAGACAGCCAGCCGAGACTCTTCTGATCTTTAACATACTGACCCTTTAGTCTCTGGATCCGATGCAGAATCGCCTTGCCATACCGGGGTAGCTGCTCCAGCCACAGTGCTGGCGCATTGGCGATAAAACCAGGTTCAAGAAACAGCGCTATGTGGTTCTCAATATCACTGCGACTGTCCGAGAACTCAGCATCTGAAATGCCACCAAGATGCCCCAGCGCCTCGGCCAACGGCGTCATGAAATTGAGCATGGTTTTCTCTTTCTGGAGCGCTGCTGGAACCCAGTTTCCCCGAGCCTGCTCAAGGCTCTGATGAAATGTACTTTCGTCCCGGGGTAACGTGCTCCCCCAAACATCCAGCAAAGCGGCCACAATTGTTTCCTGGACCAACGCCTTGCGGTTGAGTCCACTACCGGCCAAAACCAGCGCCGCTTCGTTGCTTGCGTAGAGCTGCTTGCGTAAATATTTGACGGTTTGACTGCTGCTGAGCATACCCAGGGCCGCAACCCCCCCGCGGTGCAGAAATTCCGCCTCAAGTCGGTAGTCGTGTAGCTCAACTGCCACACGGTCACCGTGATCGACCAGCGCCGGGTAGGACTCCACCTGCATACCCGCTGCCTGGGTCCGCCATACGCTGGGCAAGTCACCAAAATCCCACCGCGTAACCCGGGACCGGGCTGGGGAATTGACCAGAGAGGCTGGCGCAACGGCCTCACCACCCTCACGAAACTCCGCGACAAGCGCCGCCATATCACGCCCCTGGGCCAGTAATTTGCCACGCTCATCCACAACGCGAAGATTGGCACGATAGAAGGGCTCCAAACCCTCTGTGTCCCAGTCATCATTGTTGATATCAATACCCCTCAGACGCTTCAGGGTCTGGGCCAATGCGCGACACAAGCCCACGTCATCGGGCTCAATCTCGGCCAGAACAGCGTCCACCACATCGGGCACTGGTACCAGTTGCTTGCGACAGGACTTGGGTAATCCCTTAATCAGGGCAATACATTTATCACGCAATAACCCGGGGACCAGCCACTCGAACCTGTAGCGGGGGGCCCTGTTCAACAAGGGCAGTGGAATTGTCACCGAAACACCATCGTTTTCCCGCCCGGGTTCGAAGCAATAGCTCAGCCGGTAAGCATCGCCTCGCCAAGGCAGTTCCGATGGGAACTGGGCCTGCAGTTCTTCACCCGGGTCCCGCGTAAGAATTTGGGAGCGGTCCAGACGGAGCAGTTGATCATGCTCCTGCTTTCGGAGCCATTTGCCCAGACTTCCAGCGCTCAGGCATTGTCTGGGCAAGCGCTCATCGTAGAAGTCATACAGGGCCTGCTCGTCAATCAGCAGATCCCTGCGTCGGGTGCGAGATTCAAGATCCTGCACTTCCCGTACCCGAGCGAGGTTTGCCGCGAGAAAAGGCGGGGGCTTCAGGTACTGACCCTGTACCAGAGCCTCTCGAATAAAGTACTCACGCGACTCGCCGGGATTGATATCACCAAAGTGGACACGTCCACCGTCGCTGATCGTCAGGCCGTACAGTGTCACCCGTTCGTACGCCATTACCCGGCCCGAGCGCATATGCCACGCCGGCTCGTAATAGTGTCGCTTGAGGATGGCGGGGTTGATTCTCAGCAGCCATTGGGGATCTATGGCCGCACACTGGCGGGCATAAACCTGGGATGTCTCCAGAATCTCCGCAGCAACAAGCCATTTGGGTGGCTTCCGATGCAGGATGGAACCCGGAAAAACCTGCACCTTCCGATTCCGCGTAGCGTTATATTTTCGACCCTCATCCAGCTGGGCTACCTGGCCCAGCAAGCCCGAGAGCAACGCTTTATGAACCGCCTCAAAATGGGTGTCCTCGGGCAAGTCGGGGCCAACGCGGAATTTAAGACCCCGGCAGGCAATAACCAATTGCCCATGAACCTCTCGCCACTCCCGAAGTCGCAGAAAAGAGAGGTACTCGCGCTGGCAGAGTTTACGAAACTGATTCTGCGACAGGGCTTGCCGCTGTGACTCGAAATAACGCCATAAATTCAGCCATGACATAAAATCAGAGCGCGGGTGACTGAACCGCGCATGGGCCTGGTCAGCCTGTGCCCGCTTGTCTGCAGGCCGCTCTCTAGGATCCTGAACGGCCAACCCGCTAACAATAACCAACACCTCCGGCAGGCACTGCAGCTCAGCCGCAGCAACCACCATTCGGGACAGTTTGGGGTCAATGGGCAAACGCGTCATTTTGCGCCCGATTGCAGTCAGTCGCCCCCGCGCTGAAATCGCGCCCAACTCTTCAAGCAGGCGATGACCATCGCGGACCATTTTGCCTTCAGGAGGATCGACAAAAGGAAAGTTTTCAACGTCTCCCAGCCCGAGCTCCAGCATCTTGAGCACGACCGCTGCAAGGTTGGTACGCAATATTTCAGGATCAGTAAATTCTGCCCGAGCTGCAAAATCTTGCTCTGCATAAAGACGCAGGCACACGCCAGATGCCACACGGCCGCAGCGACCCTTGCGTTGATCAGCACTGGACCGTGAGATGGCCTCAACAGGCAGACGCTGGAGCCGGGTACGGTGACTGTAGCGGCTGATCCGCGCGGTACCGGGATCAATAACATAGCGTATCCCGGGAACGGTCAGCGATGTCTCAGCAACGTTGGTGGCAAGCACGATTCGCAGGCCCGCACCCGATGCCCTGAAAACACGGTTTTGCTCCGCGGCACTCAAGCGCGCATACAGTGGCAGTACCTGCCTTCGATCATCGCCCCTGAGACGCCGGGACAGGTCACGAATCTCGCGCTCTCCCGGCAGAAATACCAGCACGTCACCGGGCGGACCAAAATTTCCCGCTGTTATATCGTCCACCGTGCGGGCGATATGCTCTTCAACCCCGTCCTCGAGATCCTCTGGACCGCCGAGGTAGCGGACCTCAACGGGAAACAAACGGCCCGACACCTCAATCACCGGGGCATTGTTGAAGTGGCTTGAGAACCGGTCCACATCGATGGTGGCCGAAGTAATAATGACCTTTAGATCGGGGCGACGGGGTAGTAAAGAACGCAGATAGCCAAGTATAAAGTCGATATTGAGGCTGCGCTCGTGAGCTTCGTCAATAATCAGCGTGTCATAGGCCCTTAACTCGCGATCATGTTGCAGCTCGGCGAGAAGAATGCCATCGGTCATCAGCTTGATGGCTGTGCTGTCAGCCACTTTGTCATTGAACCTGACCTTGTAACCGACGAGATCACCCAGCGTCGAACCCAATTCTTCCGCAATGCGCTGCGCCACAGTTCGGGCCGCGAGACGCCTCGGTTGCGTGTGTCCAATTCGGGACTCCCTCCCCCGGCCCATAGAGAGGCAGATTTTAGGTATCTGGGTTGTTTTTCCCGAGCCCGTTTCCCCTGCAATGATCACTACCTGATGATCGGCAATTGCCTGACGAATATCTTCACGCCGCTCACAAACCGGCAGTTCGCTGGGAAAACTGATGTTATGGGGAACAACCCTGGGCTCAGTTGCCGTTACCTTGCTGCTCATGTTGTGGTACCAGACCTGTAAGTGTGGTGGGCGTTAATGTGGGCTTTTGTTGCCAGCGGTTGCCAGGGGCAAATCACTCCAATGGTCGTGCACTGAAGGATGACTGACAGCGACGCTTCTCACCGACGGAGGAAACGAGCCGGTGTATCGTCCGCATCCGGGGCAATCCCCTACAGCGCTTTCGAAGCAGCAGCGCCCCCAACAGGGGCAAATAAATCAAGATGCCGCTATCATGTTGTCTTGCGTACGACCGGGTCAACCTGAGACCCTTGCCGCACCCGTAGCACTCGATCCTTACACAACAAACCGAACCTGGAGATGGGCATGTCCAACGCCACCGAAATTACCAACCTGACCTTCGACGAGATAAGTGTGGGCGATACCGCCGATTACAGTCGTCTGGTCACCACTCGTGAGGTTGAGCTTTTTGCCGCAGTGTCAGGTGACCACAACCCGGTCCACCTTGACCCCGAGTATGCAGCCACCACCCAGTTCGGAGAATGCATAGCCCATGGCATGCTCACCGGCGCCTTCATTTCCGCCGCCATAGCGATGGAACTGCCGGGACCAGGAACGATCTATCTCGGTCAGACACTTCAGTTTCGCTCACCCGTGACCCTCGGTGATACATTGACCGTCGCCCTCGAGATCACCGATAAGCACAGCAGCAAGCCCTGGCTGACTATCGCCACGATTGTGCGCAACCAGGACGGTAAAGACGTTGCCCGCGGGGAGGCCACCGTCATGGCGCCCAGCAAAAAGGAGACCGTTACCGTTATCCCGCCACCCGCCGTTCAGCTGCTTGACGACCCCGACGCGGCGTCAGGTGCAGAAAACTGAGCGGGGTCAACGTACACGAGGCTGAAGGTCACCACCGGACGCTCTGGATCTGGACTCAGGCCCAGCATGAGGGCATTGACGGCGCCGTCATGGGTCGTTCCGCCGATACAACCTATGAGATTCAGATTTCGATCGGAATCGGGAAGCTCGCTTTGGTCGTCAAGCGGCTTGAAAACGGGCAACGGCTTCTCCTCCCTGAGTTCATCTGACAACCGGGCTACCAGTGCCAGTACACCATCGCGCCATGCCGAAAAGTTAAGTGTGCCGTTGAAGGCGCGAGCGTCGAGGTTGAGATCCATCCTCACAGTGCCCCCATCCTCCATGCGCAAATTGGTCAGGGTAACCTTTCTACCCGCTTCCAATTCCCTGAAAATACGCTTTGCCGACGTGCGATCGGCCTCGAGAATACCCTGGTGCAGGAGGTTGGCGGCAATGGTTGCCAGTTGATTGGCTTCTAGGACCTTGTCTTTATTCATGGTAACGACATCAGCAAAAAACAGTATTGTACGCTTTGTAGGCGTTTGGGTCAGGACGCTCGATTGGACGACAGAGCCTGAATGGGGAGCAGACACTCGTGATAGATCGTGGCAACAGCCCCTGGCGGCCCGCTGAACACCCCGATCTGGGCTGGCGCGATGGCGTTCCCCATGCCCGCGCGTTCGATGATATTTACTACTCAACCACCGATGGCTTGGGCGAGAGTCGCCATGTTTTTCTTCAGGGCAGCAACATTCAGGACCAGCTGGGGTCTGATTCACTGGTCGTCGCAGAAACGGGTTTTGGTACCGGGCTTAATTTCCTGCTGCTCCTGCAGGCGTGGTGCGAAACTGCTCCAGGCAGGAGTCCACACGCCCATCTGCACTACATAGGCCTTGAGGCGCAGCCACTAAAAGTTGAGCAACTGCGACAGGCCCAGGGCAAGTGGACTGAGCTCGCACCATTCGCTGACCGGCTCCGCGCAGACTGGCCCGGCGCGGTCCCTGGTTGCCACCGCTTACAGTGGCGCGATTGGGGCGTCACACTCGACTTATGGTGGGAAGATGCCCTGGGGGCACTTCAGGACCTGGCTTCCAGAAACAGGCGCTACGTAAATGTTTGGTTTCTTGATGGTTTCGCTCCAGCACGTAACTCGGGACTTTGGTCCCAAGCGCTCTTTGACACGATGGCTGAACTGAGCCAACCCGATGCCCATATCGCCACCTTCACCGCGGCCGGGGACGTTCGCCGGGGTCTCGAGAAGGCAGGATTTCAGGTGCAAAAACGACCCGGCTTTGGCTCCAAGCGTGAGTCGCTGCAGGGTCAGTACGTCCAGGGTGCGGTACGGCCCAAAAAGTGGCGTTCTACCCCCTGGGATCTCGCACCGTCTCTCAACCCGCCGGCAACAGGTCTGGTACTCGGCGCCGGACTGGCGGGTTGTTTCGTCGCCCGGGCTCTGGCTGACCGCGGCATAGCCGTTACCGTCCTCGATAGCGCCACGGTTGCCAGCGGGGGCTCGAGCAATCTGCAGGGTATGACCTACACGCGACCATCCAGGCGACACAGCCCGTTGACAGACTTTTCCCTCGCCAGCTACCTGCACGCCTGTCGCCTCTACTCGCGTTTGCTCGGACGTGAATTAAAAACAGGCCGAGATGGCGAACTTTCTGGCTATCTGCAGATTACCGACGACGCCAGAACCCTCGATTATTTGGCCCAATTCACGGATACAAATCTACCGTTCAGGGTGCTCTCTGCTGAAGCCGCGAGCGCCGCACTCGGAGCTCATCTGGTCAGCCAAGCCTATTTTTTTCCACAGGCCGCCTGGTTAAACCCGCGTGCCGTGTGTGAAGAGCGGCTGCGTCATCCACTGATCGAAGTCCATGAAAATTTGGACAACTGCAGGATCAAGCAACAACCGGGAGCCTGGCAAGTGCGGACAGCTTCAGGCGCGAACCACCAGGCCGACGTACTGATAGCCTGTGCCGGCCACACGCTGAGTCAATTTCCAGAAACCAACTGGCTGCCACTGCAGGCGATACGTGGACAAACAACCCATGTGAAGGCGACACCCACATCCTCTGCCCTGCGCACAGCATTCTGCCATGATGGCTATTTCCCACCCCCCCGACTTGGCATCCATTGCATGGGAGCCAGTTACGGCCCAAACGATGAAAGTCTCGAGGAAAGAGTTCTGGAGCACACGCAGAATCTGGACAAGCTGGCCGCCCTGCTGCCTGACCTGAATCTCGCCACCCATACTGGCGGTTTGGTTGGCCACGTTGCCCTACGCTGCACCACCACAGATTACTTGCCGGTTGCAGGTCCTGTGCCCGACAAACAGCTTTTCAATAGCCATTTTTCAAAGTGGCGTACCCGGAAAACGCAATTTATTGACCACCCCTGTCCCGTTCTTCCCGGTTTGTACGTATTATCTGGGTTGGGGTCCCGGGGACTGACCGCTGCACCCCTGGCGGCCGAGGTGATTGTGAGTGAATTGCTCCAGGAACCCAGTCCCGTGCCCCGCTATTTGCAACAGGCACTGGCACCCGCTCGTTTTTTAAAACGTGCCATAGTCAAGGGCAATCCCCTGTGAAACAGCGAGTTTTAATTGTTTACCTGTCTTTCTGGATGAGCTGCTACAGCGCCTGTGCGGACTCCCAACCTGTCGCCACACCCACACTGTATCGGGGGGTGGCAGTGGCATCTTTGCCAATGGAACGTCGTAACTTCACCCAGGGGCTATACATTGCCAACTCTGAGCTTTTTGTAAGTTCCGGACAATACGGCGAGTCTGCCGTGCGCGTTTACCAATGGCCCAGCATGACGCTCGCACGGGCGGTCGACCTGCCGCAAAGCGTGTTTGCGGAGGGTTTAACACTTCAGGGTGACCGGCTGTTTGTGCTGACCTGGCGGGAAAATCAGTTGTTGATCCTTGACCCGGTAACGCTGGCAACACGAAGTGTAGGGCATATTGGCTCAGAGGGTTGGGGTGTAACCCACAACGGTAATCATCTCTGGCTTTCCAATGGCTCGGACCATCTCTATCGCATTGATCTTCTCGGTGGCGCCGTGACACCTCTGAAGGTAGTCCGTAATGGACGGCCTGTCACTAGGCTCAACGAGCTCGAATGGATCAAGGGGAAAATTTGGGCAAACGTCTGGATGACTGACATCATTGTCGTGATTGACCCTGACACAGGCTTTGTAGAGTCTGAGATTGACCTTGATGGCCTGCTCCCTGAAGCCGATCGACGGGCCGATACAGATGTACTCAACGGGATTGCACTGGATCCCGAAACAGGTGGCGTGTGGGTGACGGGAAAGCGTTGGCCAAAATTATTCCGAATCGAGCTTCAGCAGCGTGACTGACCCAAGCTTCGCGCTACAATAGCAGGCACCGGGCTAACCCAGGCTCCCAATCAATCAGCCACCCTTGGAATTTTAATGGAACCTATCACCCAGCAAGCTCCTGTCACGTCAACGTTTGAAAAGCAGCGCAGTACCAAAGTCCCCGCGCTGAACCTGACTGTGGAGGAATTTGTCCATCCGGGCACGGGTGCCCAGCATCTGCACTTAAGCTGCGAAAATCCTGAAAATGTTTTCATGGTGGCACTCAAGACCGTACCCGAAGATTCCACTGGGGTGGCGCACATACTTGAACACACGGTGCTCTGCGGCAGTGAAAAATATCCCGTTCGGGACCCATTTTTCATGATGCTGAGGCGCTCACTCAATACCTTTATGAACGCGTTTACCAGTTCAGATTGGACCGCCTATCCCTTTGCCACCCAAAACAGGAAGGATTTCAGTAATCTCCTGTCCGTTTACCTTGATGCCGTTTTCTTTTCCCGCCTTGATCCCCTGGACTTTGCCCAGGAAGGCCACCGGGTCGAATTTGATGATCCGACAAGCCCCGACTCTGAACTTGTATTCAAGGGCGTGGTTTTTAATGAGATGAAAGGCGCGATGTCCTCGGTATCAGCAACACTTTGGGATCGCCTCTGTTACGAACTTTTTCCCACTAACACCTATCACTTCAACAGCGGCGGCGCACCCGATTCGATCCCGGACCTGAGCTACCAGCAGTTGCGAGATTTTTACGCTCGTCACTATCACCCCAGCAACGCTGTATTCCTTACGTTTGGCGATATTCCCGCTGTAGACCACCAGGAAAATTTTGAAAAGGCGGTGCTGCACCGTTTTCAAAACTCCGATGCCCGGATCGAGGTGGCACTGGAGCATCAATTCTCCGCGCCCCAGCGCGCCTGTCATCCCTATGCTGTGGAGGCCGATCAGGATACGGCGAAAAAGACCCACCATGTCATGGGCTGGAAATTGGGCGAGAGCGCTGACCTCGTTGCCATGCTTGAAGCGCAGGTGCTCGCCGCGGTGCTGATGGAGAACAGCGCATCACCGCTCATGCATTTCCTGGAAACGACACCGCTGGGTAGTGCTCCCTCGCCGCTGTGTGGCATTGAGGAATCCATGCGCGAGATGGTTTTTTGCTGCGGCATAGAAGGCAGTGATCCGCAGGATCTGGAGGCCTTTGAGGCTGCCACCCTCGAGGTCCTTCGGGGCGTTGCCAAGGATGGGATAGCCGAATCCCGCCTGGAAGCCATCCTGCACCAAATAGAACTTCAGCAGCGGGAACTGACCGGGGACGGCATGCCCTACGGATTGAACCTGATGCTACGGGCCTTGGGCGCGGCCATCCATGGGGGTGACGCACTCGCCTCACTGGACCTGGAACCCGTGCTTACCCTGATTCGTGAACGCAGTCGGGATCCCGACTATGTCCCCGGGTTGATCAATAAACTGCTACTGGATAACCGCCATCGAGTAACACTGACCCTGGCACCCGATACGACGTTGACCCAGGTCCGGGAGACCAGTGAACAGCAGCGCCTGCGAGACCTCGCCACATCCCTTGATCCGGCGGGCAGAGCGGAAATCCTCGACCTTGCGGAAAAATTACGGGAGCGGCAGGGTCTTGAGGATGATCCCAATATACTGCCAAAAGTCACTCTCAACGATATACCTGCCGCCATTTCGGAACCGACACCATCCCTATTGGAGACGACCGGCCGAGCGGTTTGGAATTACAGCACAGGGACCAATGGCCTGGTGTACCAGCAATGGGTTAAACCACTCCCCGACCTGACAGAGCATGAGATGGCTACCCTGCCCCTGATGACTGGATTGATGGGTGAATTGGGCTGTGGTTCAGACAACTACCTGCAGGCACAGGATCGTCAGTCCGCTACGGTTGGATCCATCGGCGCCGCGACGTTGACCCGAAGTTCGCGCTCCGACGTTCAGGACTGCAGCGCATGGTTTCTTTTATCCTCAAAAGCGTTGGCGAATCGCTCGGAGGGACAGGTCGCTCTCATGGCCGACACTTTGGCGAGTACCCGATTCGATGAAGGTCCTCGCATTCGAGAACTGATCAGTCAGATCCGCTCCAGACGCGATCAATCAATCACCGGGAGTGGCCACAGCCTCGCCATGACGGCGGCCACAGCGGGCATGAGTCCACTGGCAAAGCGTGCCCATGACCAGGGTGGTTTGCAGGGCATACGGTCTTTGCGGGAACTTGATGACCGTTTAGTGTCGAACAATGAATTGGACGACTTTATGGCCCAACTGTCAGGTCTTCATCAGCGGATTGCATCAACCTCAGGCACCCGAATCGCTGTGATTGCCGATGAAAACAATTTACAAAACGCGACAGACCATGCTCTGGCGGCTCTGGCGGTTGATGGGCCGGCCCCCTCCCAGAACTGGAGCCCCGAGAGCGTTCGGGAACACCGGCAGCAGGTGTGGGTCACCAACACGCAGGTCAACTTTTGTGCCCGGGCCTACGCCACTGTCCCGGCGGGCCATCCTGATGCCCCGGTACTCACGGTACTGTCGGCCTTGCTGAGGAATGGTTTCCTGCACCGAACCATTCGAGAACAGGGGGGCGCCTACGGTGGCGGCGCCAGTCACGACGCAAATGTCGGGGCATTCCGTTTCTTCTCCTACAGAGACCCACGGTTTACCGACACGCTTGAAGACTTCGATGCCTCCATCACCTGGTTTTTGGAGAACAAACACGACCACAGCAGCCTTGAAGAGGCCATTCTTGGTGTCATCGGTAGCCTCGACAAGCCGGGATCACCCGCTGGAGAGGCGCGCAAACACTTTCAGGAAGCCCTTTTTGGGCGCACCGCTGAACATCGCGCGGCCTTTCGTCGAGGGGTCATCAACACAACACTCGACGATTTGCGCAGGGTTGCAGATTGCTACCTCTGTAATACCGAATCAAGCACCGCCGTGATCACCAACGCGCAAACAGCCAAACGCGAATCCGCAGTCATCGCAGACCTTGGTCTCGAGCATTGCGAGTTGCCATAATCGCGCATCCCCAGGCGCTATGGGGCCGCCTCGGGAGGCTGAATAAACAGTGCGATACCCTTGCCATCCGGGGCTGCCCAGCGTTCCATCAGGGTC
>CALKDK010000011.1 GCA_938084055.1 uncultured Luminiphilus sp. | reverse complement strand
AAGGACCTGTCGTTATGCGCTTGACCAAACACCTACTGATTGGATTGACGGCTCTGCTGCCCTTGTTAGCCTTTGGCATCGAGGAACCCGCCTATGAGGTTGTCGCTTCCTGGGACAGCACTGACGTGGAGATCAGGCACTATGAACCCAGGGTTTTGGCGATGACGGAAATGAATTCGGGGCAAAACTCAGGGTTCAGGGTGTTGGCCGGTTACATTTTCGGCGGCAATGCCTCAGAGCAGGAAATCGCAATGACGGCACCCGTACAACGCTCCATGCCCGCCAGCAGCGGGGCTGAAATGGCTTTTGTCATGCCCGCCGAATTCGGGCTGGATGACCTTCCAGAGCCTGATGATCAGCGGGTGAAGTTTCGGGAGGAACCCGCATACCATGCCGCCGTGATCCGCTTCAGTGGTCGTGCCACCGACGCACGCGCGGAAGAACACTGGCAAATCCTTGTTGAATTCCTCGCGGCCGAGGGCATCGAGACAATGGGCTCCCCCACACTCAACCAATACAATCCTCCCTGGACCCTGCCGTTTATGCGGCGCAACGAAATTATCATACCGGTCGCCTATCCAGTTGAGCGGCAGGCAAACGACGGTAGTCCAGCGTTATCATCACACTACAGTTCGGCGGCCAGCGGTGATGCGTGAACCCTACCCAAGCTCGGCAGGTGCCACGCCAAATGACAGCCCACAGAACCCAAGGGGAGAAATGTCATTATCCCTAGTACAACCCATACCACCCTCTGACGCCCTGCCCTGCCGAGGCTGCACCGAAGACTGTAAAAATCGCAGCACCTGCCAGGGTCGACCCTGGGCGCGCTGAGGCGCCACTCCGTTTCTAGTAGAACACCGCGGGCAGCACCGGGAACAGTCGGGACCTGGACCCCTGGGTGGCGGAGACGGCGCTCCAGCCCCCAAACCGGGATAGCCGGCTGCAAAGGCTCCCGCACAGGAGGTCGTTGTGGTATCCACCAGACGGGATCACTCGGCGTTCATATTGTGACTTCTCCCAATCTCCGGTTTTTTTACCTGTTATTCGATCTGTAAATCAGCTAATTTCCTGCCCAACAAAATCAGGCCCAGTAACCGGAGAGTTACCCTCGGCTTGATAATTTGACGAGGAAGCTAGGCGCTATGAGCATAGAGCGTCGCGACTATTTCAGGGTAGACACCACCCTGGTCATGGGTTGGCGTCCGGTATCTGTGGATCCCGCGGAAGAAGATCCGCTGCTGGAGATCAACCACCAGATCGGTAAAGCCCTCACCGACGCCGCGTGCGAGCAACCAACGCTGTCGCATCTAATATCGTTGCTCAACAACAAGATTGATGCGGTCCGCGACGAACTCTCGGTATCCGAGAATCGACGCAGGAAGCGTCGCGTCAATATCAGTGGGTCCGGAATCGCATTTACCACTACCCGGCCCGCGGAGCGAGGCAGCGAGATCGAGGTCTCACTCCTGTTACCCACCACCAATACGCCGGTGTCGGTAGTAGCCGATGTGGTTGCCTGCAAACAAGTGCCCAGGGAACGGGAAGAAGACCCTGAGCAATTTCGTTTGCGGGCCAAGTATCAGGACGGTCAGGAAGCGTTGACTGAGCAGATTGTTCACTTCGTTTCCAAGACGCAGCAGCAGATTCTTGCCGAACGCCGCCACCTCACCCACCCCGATCTGCTTTAACCCAATGAGCTCCAGCAGCTGCGCTCCATGGGTGCGCTTGGAACTGCTGACGTTTTTTCGGGTTTGCCGAACCGCCGTGTCAATATGACGACTTTGGGGGCTGCCAACCCCAGTCGCTGATACCTGTATTGGCCGCCAGCCAGGTGAAGACGAGGTACGCGGCCACGCTTTGATCCAGATTACGCCGCTCAACCTTATCGAGGGTATCGTCTGGGGTGTGGTGCAGATCGAAATAATCCTGCCCATCCTGAACAAAACGGAAAGCGGGCATCCCGGCGTTGACCATCGGGGTGAGATCCGGTCCGGAACTCCCAATCTCGCGGGATCCGGGTGCAATTCCAAGGGCTTCCACCAGTTGGCCTATCAAATCCACGATCGGCTGTGCCTCATCACTGACACGACTGGTCATCTGCCAGATTCTACCCGCGCCAAAATCACTTTCCGTGCCAATGACGTGATCGCGGAGTGTGTCGCGATGGTTCTCAAGATAAGCCTTGCCCCCAAGCAAGCCCACTTCTTCCGACCCCCACAGAATAAGGCGAATAGTGCGATGAGGGCGCTGGCCCGTGGCAAGGATACGCCGTGCGACCTCCATGGTTATCCCGACTCCCGCACCGTCATCAATCGCACCGGTACCAAGATCCCAGGAGTCCAAATGCCCCCCGATGATGACAATTTCCTCGGGGGCGCCCGCACCCGTGATATCGGCGATCACATTGCCCGAATTCACCGCCCCAACAAACCGCGGGGTGAGGGTCAGATGAACGCGAATGGCTTCACCCCGGGCGGCGATCCTCTCCAGCTGATCTGCGTCTGGATTGGACAACGCTGCCGCGGCGATTCGGGGATGGTCGGCACTGTACCGCATCGACCCCGTATGGGGCATACGATGGTTATCGGTACCTATGGAGCGGATTAACAGGGCCACGGCACCCTTGCTCGCTGCGATGCTCGCGCCTTCCCGGCGCAGGCGACCAAAATACCCGTAATGGGAGCCGGTCTGCGTGCGCCGCATAGCGTGCCCCACGTAGGCTATCTTCCCCTCCAGACTACCCGGTGACGCAGCCTCAAGAGCGCTGAGGCTGGGGAAAATGACCAGCTCACTCTCAAGGCCAGACGCTGGTGTCGCCACGGAACCCCCCAGTGCGGTCAAGGTCAGTGGCTGTGGGAAAGGAGAAATAACGTGCCCGCTTTCCAAGCCCCGCTCCCAGCCCTGCAGCGCAAATGGCTCGATCCATACCCGATCAAAGCCAAATGCCTCGAGCTCTGATACCGCCCATTCGCGGGCCCGAGCCTCCGCTTCGGACCCGGCCAAGCGCGGCCCCACCTCGGTGGTCAGTTGCTCGACCCACTCGAAGGCTCTCGTCCCCAACAAGGCCTCGTCACGCAAACTTGCGGCTAGGGCAACAACCGATTCCGACAAGCCGGCCGTCTCCACCGAGGTGGCCGAGGCAGGCGATCCGGACCCGGCCATTACGGCCACAAAAAAAACACAGAAACCGCAAGTGAAACGCCTACTGCTGTGTGACATGAAAAATTCGCCTACCCTGCGGTTACACCTGCAAAGATATCTGCCCGGGTGCAGGCATGCCAGCGTTCAGGGAAAAAAACCTTATCGGGCCTGACCGGGTGGCCCAAGCGGGCAAAGGCACCCACTTAATGGCCCCCGGCTACCAGGGAGCGGGGCAAAGAACGGTACACCTTGCTACGAACCCGGTCTCGGGGAACTACCGATACGCGGGTATACTCCAATGTACAACTACCCGACGAGGATCAGCATGAACAACACTCCGTCCCTCCCGCATTTCATTACCCGTAAGCAGCCTGTGCTCGTGGCCTGTGTGCTGGTCCTTTTAACGAGTTTGAGCATGGGTACTTACGCTCAGGAGCAGCGAGACGTGCTACATGTGAGCGGAACGGGCACTGTTGATCTCGTTCCGGACAGGGGACTGATCACCATGGGCATCAACGCGCGGGGATACGACATACCGTCACTGCAGCGCGAAACCGATCAAAAAATTGCTGAAATCCTGTCTGGGTTTCAAGCGCTTGGCATTGAAGACCGGGATTTAAAAGCTGCGGATATTCGCATTTCACCCCGATACCGCTACGACAAATCTGCCCAGCAATCGGTGGCGGATGGCTTTGAAGTCTCCCGGGAGGTG
>CALKDK010000010.1 GCA_938084055.1 uncultured Luminiphilus sp. | reverse complement strand
GGCGCTCTTATACTCGACTTCAATGCCATGCGCGCAACTTTTGCAGCCTCATCACCGATACGCTCAAGGTCTGTAGTGACCTTGGCGATGGAAATGATAAGCCTGAGATCAAATGCTGCGGGTTGCCTGCGCGCAATTATCCGGGCGCACTGATCGTCGATATCAACCTCCATCCGATTGATATCCTTATCCATTTGCACCGCTTTTTCCGCCACATCACCCGCGCCAGACAGCAGAGCCTGAGTCGCGAGGTTGATCTGGCTTTCCGTCATGCCGCCCATCTCAAGTAAGGCGTTTTTGATCGCCTCAAGCTCGGCACTGAACCTGGCCGAAATGTGCTGACCAGCACCGAAAGACTCCCCGGGCACGTCAAATCGTCCGTCTACCATTAACCATATCGTCCCGTAATATAGTCCTCGGTTGCCCGCTCTGCGGGGTTTGTGAATATCTTGTCAGTACTGTCGTACTCAACGACTCGCCCTTGGTTTAAAAATGCCGTTCTGTCCGACACCCGCGCCGCCTGCTGCATATTGTGAGTGACGATCACGATGGTATACGACTGCTTCAACTCGTAGATCAGTTCCTCTATGCGCAAAGTGGAAATCGGATCCAGCGACGAGGCGGGCTCGTCCATCAAAAGAACTTCGGGTCTTACCGCGATAGCCCGAGCGATAACCAGCCTCTGCTGCTGCCCCAGCGATAAAACGATGGCATTCCTGTTCATCTGATCCTTCACCTCGTCCCAGAGGGCAGCCAGCCGCAGCGCGCTCTCCACGACCTCATCGAGTTCCCGGCGTCGACGAACGCCACCGATTCGAGGGCCATAGGCTACATTTTCATAAATGCTCATAGGAAAGGGGTTGGGTTGCTGAAAGACCATACCCACCCGGCGGCGCAAAGCGGTCACGTCCGTGGCGGGATCGAGAACATCAAGACCATTGAGAATAATCGATCCCGAGTAACTGCAACCCTCCAGCATGTCATTCATGCGATTAAAACATCGCAGCAGGGTCGATTTGCCGCAGCCACTAGGCCCTATGACGGCGGTTACCTCGCCTCCTGGTATGGATAGATTAATATCCGTCAGTGCGTTAGGTTCCTCCGGATAGGTCAACGACAACCCTTTTACCTCAATGCCCGGCGCCGCCTCACTCGGGTTGGAGCGGTTGGTCGATGCGGCGATGAGCGCTTCCCTGTGGTCCATGGCGTATCGGTCACTCAAATCCGGTGCGGAGGAAGGTTCGACGGAGTCGCAACCGCAATAACAGTGCCGCCAAATTGAGAGTGGCAATGACCAACACCAGCAGAAGTCCCGAGGCAGCAACAATGCCCACCCGCCCTTCACTTCCCGGGGCATGCATTGTCAAATCGTATACGAAAAATCCGAGGTGCATGAATTTCTGCTCCAGGTGAATAAAGGGGGCCTCCACGCTAACCGGCAGCGTTGGAGCATATCTGACAACCCCGACAAGCATGAGTGGTGCCACCTCACCCGCCGCCCTTGCCACGGCAAGAATGATGCCGGTCATTATGGAGGGGGTGGCTGCGGGCAGAACGACTCGGAAGATAGTCTCGCTGCGGGTTGCTCCCAAAGCCCGGCTACCCTCGCGTAATGCCAGCGGGAGACGCAGGAGCCCCTCCTCTGTGGCTACAATCACCGTTGGCAGCGTCAGGATAGCCAGCGTCAAGGATGCCCACAGTAGTCCGGGGGCGCCAAAGGTCGGATTGGGCAGGTTACCGGCAAAAAATAAGTTATCAAGGCGGCCTCCTATGACGTACACAAAAAACGCCAATCCAAAAACCCCGTAAATAATGGAGGGTATCGCCGCCATATTTTGGATGCCTATACGTAGCAAGCGGGTATGCCAGCCGGTACCCGCGTATTCAGTCAGGTAGAGCGCCACCACAATGCCCAATGGCGAGACAATGACTGTCATAACCAACGTCAGGACAATGGTACCCACAATGGCGGGAAACACGCCGCCGCTCACAGCGAGTTCTGCACCTCCCCACAGCAGGACTTCGAAGTTGGATTTAACCGGTTGATCCACACCACTGGTTGCGGACTGGGCGTTTGCAAGCCAGTCACCGCCGAGAAAAATCAAAAATCCCAGAAACATGACTACCGACAGCAGCGCGAGCAGTGTGGCCACAGCCGTCATCGCAGACATAACGGCGCCCAACTTTTCTTCGCGGGCACGGACTGATTCAATGCTGTAACGCATCCGCTGTAGGTCACCACTCATCGGCTCACCCGGTGTTTCGTGAGGATTCTGTTTCGAATCAGGTGGCCAAGGGTGTTTATCACAAAGGTCAGGGCAAAAAGAATAAGGGCACCCAAGAACAATGTACGGAAATGGGTCCCACCCACCGCTGCCTCAGGCAGCTCGATGGCGAGTGTCGCTGATAAACTTCGGATGCCACTGAACAGGCTGCCGTCGGTGCCAGGCGCGTTGCCAGAGAGCAGTAAAAAAATCATGGTCTCACCGATCCCCCTCCCGAAACCCAGCATAACCGCCGATATGATTCCCGGCGCCGCGATGGGTAGCACGACGTCCTGAAAGCTTCGCCAGGGAGTTGCGCCCAAGGCAATACTGCCAGCGGCCCCGACCCGGGGAACTTCGTATATTGCCTCCTCTGCCAAAGAAAAAACCGTCGGCAAGATAGCAAATCCGAGAATAAAACCGACCAGCAAACTATTCAGCTGCTGCACTGCGATGCCCTGCTCCGGCAGCCAGGTCACAAGCGAACCTTCGAACAGCCATTGTTCAACCCAGTGACCCAGCGCCGCACCGACCAGGATGACAATTACCAATCCGGGCAGGAAATGCAGCGGCAGAACTTTGACTTCCCCCCTTCGCGTCACTGACGTCGGCAGGTGCTTGGCCATCAGCAGGGCCACCCCCCCCAGAATGGGGAGTGCCAGGGCGCCACCCACGATTTCTGGAAGGCTTTCAATCAGGCGGGGCGCAAGCCAGAGCGCCGCCAGCCCGGCAATCACCACCGTTGGAAAAGAAGCAATCACTTCGATAAAAGGTTTGACCTGCTCACGCCGTCGACTGGACAGGTAGTAACCAACAAAAATAGCAGCGCCCAGCGCAACAGGCACCGCGAGCACCAATCCGACCAGGGCAGCCTTTAACGTACCCAGCAGTAGCGGTATCAGGCTTGTTTTGGGCTCGAAACCATCGGAAGTGGCGCTTGGCTGCCAGTAGTATCCGGGCTCTGAATAACCCTCAAACTGCACCGGAAAAAACAACCGGTTTACTGACATTTCGGCAAGACGGCTGGCCAACTCAAAGTAGCGCGTGGACCCATCCGAATAAATCACCTCAAACAGTACGGGGGACAACCAATCAACGGAACGGGCGCCGCCCCTCAAACCGTCCAGGGCCGTCAGCTTCCGCATGTCCAATTGCCACAGTCGAATTTCCCCAGACCTTGTGGCGACGAGGACTCGTCTGTCAGGTGATACCGTGCTGGCATGGGCGATGCCATCCGATACGGGCATGCTCCTCAGGGTCGCGACAGACGCCTCTGCAGCGAGAAAAACCAGGTGCACCTGGACCAGAGCATCCTCGGTCACCAGCACCCAGCTCTGACCTCCGGGGACTGGGCGAACCGAGCGGTGTGCCGGCAGCGTTCCGGCGTAGGCTGACTCGAGGTGCCCGTCATCTCGGATGGACATAAGCCGAAAAATCCCGGACTTGAAAGTCAGGAGCAGATAGCGCTCGGCCACGTCAATCGCGGCAAAAGACAGTGCTCCGGCTCCCTCGAGCACAGACAGCCTCTGCCGGCGCACAGGCGTGGTGGCTGGCAACTGCGGCCGGGTTTCCACCGCGATCACGCTGTCGCCCGGCACCAGAACAAGCTGTACCGCCTTCCTTGGCAGGTCAATTGTAACCGGACGGTCCGCGAACTCCCCCGGGTTTTCGCCGCCGCCACTTTCTGGGACTGCGGCTGTTCCGGGCTCCATACCCGCGACAAATACCTGCTCACTCACCGACGGTGCGGCAAACATGGGCCAAACAACAAGCAGCATTTGGGTAAACATTCCAAGGATAAGCAGGCCAACCACCAGACTGGTCGACCTGATGAGCAAACCGAAGAGAGAATCTGTCAGGTATCGCCGGTCACGGGCAAACACGGGCCACCTCTTCCGCCACTTCAAGACCAACGGTTTGAAAGCCGTGGTGCTTCAAGGTAGCCCTACCCGACGAGCCTGTTACGTGGTGAAGAAAGGCGCATTCCATCGCGTTCAACGCCTGCTCAGGAGCTATGGCCAGGTAGAGAAACAGGGGGCGTGAAAATGGATAATCAGGCTCCCCGGGGTAGGCTCCGGGCAGGGGCGCTCCGTCATCGAGAATTTGCACCACCCGAACCCGGTGGTCTACAAAACCAGCACCCACATACGCAATGGCTCCCGGGGATCTCGCGACGGCGTCCACAATCGCTGCAAATCCCGGCAACTCCATTACCTGCGGCATGAAGTCCCCACCACACAGCACCTCGTTTTTGAAGTAACCGTAACTGCCACTGACCGCAGTACGGCTGTAACGCTGAATCGTCAAGGATTCTACCCCGCCCATCGGTGAACCCTGGGCCGCCCCCAGGACCCCCGACCACTGCAGCCCATAGCGGACCCCACCACACCGTTGTGATGCTGAAAAAATGCCGTCCAGAGTCTCACGGGATACTTTCCGCAGCGGGTTTCTCGGGTGGACGATGATGGCAATATCATCACTGCCCACCTGTATACCCCGGGGCGGAAAACCGGTGCGTCGCTGAAAATCAGAGATTTCTTTGGCACTCATCGCCCGACTCATGGCCCCGAAATTAACCGTGCCCTCAGCGAGAGCCGGTGGCGCGGCAGCAGAACCCGTGCCCTGAATTTCGAATAATACGTCTGGATTGGCGCGCTGGAATTCCCTGGACCAGTCGGTCAGAAGCACTGCCATGGTGTCGCTGCCCACGATGCTAAGTTTGGGGCTCTGCGCAATAACCGACATCCCAAGAGGCAGTAAACACAGAATGCAGACAGCGCGTCGCATCGTCACGAAGCGTCGGACACTGGCGCGGCCGGCAGTGACAGGCGGAAACAGCTGCCAATGCCCAGCTCCGATTCAATCTGAAAATCCGCCTGGTGGGAGGCCGCTACATGTTTGACAATCGCCAACCCCAAACCGGTACCACCGCGTTCATTACTCCGACTTTTATCGACGCGGTAAAACCGCTCCGTCAATCGGGCGATATGCTGCTGGGCAATACCAATACCTGTGTCGGAAACAGAGAATACGGCGCGGTCCTCGTGCCTGCAGCAGGTTACAACCACTTCAGAATCACTGTATTTCAAGGCATTGACGATCAGGTTGCTGAGTGCGCTGTGCAACTCAGAGCGATCACCCCGCACCTGTACGTCATTTTCCAGACTGATCCTGATCTCCCGATCGGGATAGGCCGACCCCAGCTGCACCACAATCTCCTCGATTAAGATGGATACATCCAGTAACTCAGTTTTGCGCAAAGTCTCAACCGTTTCGATGCGCGAGAGCCAGAGCAGGTCCCTGATCAGGTTTTCCATCCGCGAAGTTTGCTGGCTCATCTGCTCAAGCGGGCGCTGCAGGCGCGCATTCTGAAATTCATCCATCGCCTGTAGGGTATCCACGTAGCCCTTTATAACCGTTAGTGGGGTACGCAACTCATGGGAAACATTACCTACAAAATCACGACGCATCTGCTCGAGGCGATAGTTCTCGGTCACATCCCTCGCAAATATCAACCGATCCCCGGCACCAAATCGTGCAATCTCAAAATGCAGGCACCGGTCTCCTTCACTGATGGGCAGCAACCGCAAGGGGTTTGAAAAGTCGCCAACCTCAAAATAACTCTGGAAAATGGGCGACCTGATTAGATTAACCAGCGGTCTCCCCTGATCATCCGGAAACTTTATCCCCAGCAGGAACTCCGCCGAGTCATTGGCCCAGGCGATGTTCTCCTGAGCATCGACAATGAGCGCGGCATCCCGCATCGCTGCCAGGGAATCCTGCAAATAGTCCAGGGCTGTCTCGAGACGCTGCTGAGCCTCCCGGTTACGCCGCTGGAGCTGGTAGATATTGTCGAGAATAAGCCCCCAAACCCCGCCGGTTTCCGGGGGTTCTGCCGAGGGTTCAGCCATCCACCGATGCACGGCCCGTAGTTGATAAGACCAGCGCGCCAGGATGAAAATCAGTGCCGCACAAACGCCCCAAACCGGCCTACCGAAGAGCGCTCCCATGACGAACCCTGACGCAATCAGCAACAGGATCAGCCGCATTTCCCGACGCCAAATATTATCCCTCGCCACGCAGCACCCTATCCAGTTACGGAAAAGCGGTAACCTGTACCGCGCACCGTCTGGATAAGACGGCTGTGATCACTGTCGGGCACCTGCATAATTTTTCTCAGGCGACGAATGTGGACATCAACCGTGCGCTCTTCCACGTAGACATTGGTACCCCACACATGGTCGAGGATCTGGCTGCGTGTGTAGGCGCGCTCGGGATGAGACATGAAAAAATGCAACAGCTTGAATTCCGTGGGGCCTAGATCAATGGGCTTTTGATCAATGAATGCACGACGCGCAGCAACGTCAAGCCGGAGTCCGCCGACCTCGAAAACGGATCCATCTTCCCGGGGCTGCGCCCTGCGCAGCAGTGCCTTGATCCGCGCTACCAACTCACGGGGCGCAAAAGGCTTGGTGATGTAGTCATCGGCACCAACTTCAAGACCTTGAATAATATTGTCCTGGGTGGTTTTAGCGGTGAGCATGATGACTGGCGTGTCCCGTGTTACCTCAGAACTTTTAAGTCGTCGCAGCAGTTCTAAACCATTGCCCCCGGGCAGCATCCAGTCGAGAAGCACAATGTCGGGCCTGCAATCCAGCATAAGCCGATGGGCGTCGAAGATATTCGACGCCTCCACGCACTCATACTCACCGATTTCCAACATCATGCGCAGCATGTCCCGGATGGCCGACTCATCGTCAACAACTAGAACCCTGTACTTGCTCATCAAAGGCCTTGTTACCCGGGAAATACCCTATTACATAACGAAATTATTACAGCAGCATGACAGCGATAGCTGTCCGATGCGCCTTTAAAAAGGCCACCAGCCATCGTCCTCCAAATCCTTGACGCAGGTCCTCAGCTGCGCGTTATACGACTGCGCCCGACCATCAACCTTCCTTGCCACGTCAATTAGCCACTGCTTGTCCCGGTAGGTTTTACGCTCATAACCGCCGTGGCCTTCGTGATATGCCAAATAGAGTCGAAACGTATCGTCTTTGGCGATTCTATTCTGGCGGAAACTCATGTCGTTATACCAGCCGATGAAATCGATCGCATCGCCAAAGTCATCACGATCGGCTCCGTAATTCCCCGAGCTTCTCTCATACCATTTCCAGGTATCGTCCTTGGCCTGGGAGTAACCATAGGCATCGGAAGGTCGGGGGCCGGGAATAACCCCCCAAATCTTTTTCCGAGGCGGTTTGGCTGTGGCCACAAATCTGGATTCCTGATGCATTATCGCCATCATGACCGAGATAGGAACATCCCAGCGGGCGCGGGATTTTTTGGCGTCCTTGTACCAACCAGACTTCTCGCGGAAAATCGCACACACATTGTCCACATCGTTCGGTGGTGACGTGGCACAACCAATGAGTAACAGCGAGAGCAGAAAAATCCCACTCGCCCTACCAAAGCCCTTCATACCTGCCACGCCTCAAGCCGGGAAAGAAATTCGCTCTCATCAATAACCTCTACCTTCAAAGACTGGGCTTTCTTCAGTTTGGATCCCGCTCCGGGACCGGCCACCACGGCAGTAGTTTTACCACTTACGCTGCCAGATACTTTGGCACCCAATGCGCGGAGCGCGGACTCGGCGTCATCACGGGACAGGGATTCAAGCTTGCCCGTGACTACCCAGGACTGGCCAGCCAAAGGCAAATTTCCTTCATCTTGAAGCGGTACCGGCCAACGCACACCCCTTCCCAGTAACCCATTGATGGTTCTTACGTTGGCGGGCTCGCCAAAGAAGTGGACAACATGCTGGGCCACAATGGGACCCACATCCTCAACGTCCTGCAACTGCTCTGGCGTTGCGCCGATCAAGCTTTCCAGATTACCAAAATAGGTCGCCAACTGGCGTGCGGTGGTCTCCCCAACCTCGCGAATTCCCAAAGCATAAATAAAACGAGCCAGAGACGTCTCGCGGCTCTTGGCAATTGCCGCCACGAGGTTTTCCGCCGATTTTTCGCCAAACCGCTCGAGCTCCGCCAGGGTATGGGCCTCGAGGGTATACAGGTCAGCCACCGTCGCGACCAGATTCAACTCGATCAACTGGTCGATAATTTTCTCTCCCAGTCCATCAATGTCCATTGCCCGCCTTGACACAAAGTGGGCAATAGCCGCCCTTTGCTGGGCCGGACACACCAATCCCGCCTCACAACGCCATACAGCCTCCCCGGGCTCCCGGGCAAGCGCAGTCGCGCAAGCAGGACAGTGGCCCGGGAATATAATCGACGCAGCCGCTTCGGGACGGCGCTCCTCGACTACTGCCACCACCTGGGGGATGACATCACCCGCGCGACGAATGACCACGGTATCACCAGTCATCAAGCCCAGGCGCTCGATCTCGTCGGCGTTGTGCAGCGTAGCATTGGATACCGTAACGCCACCCACAAATACGGGATCCAATCTGGCGACGGGTGTCACGGCACCTGTTCGCCCGACCTGGAATTCCACCTCACGTAAAACCGTCATTTCTTCCTGCGCAGGAAATTTTCGGGCAATGGCCCAGCGCGGTGCACGGGATACAGAGCCCAGCGCTTCCTGCAAAGCGAACGCATCAACCTTGAAAACAATACCGTCGATATCAAAGCTTAAATCCTGACGAGCGAGTGCAAGCTCTTGATAATAAGCCTCGCATCCTTCGATCGACTCAACAGTTCGACCGTAATCAGAAATCGGAATTCCCCACTCACTGAGCTTCGCCATTGCCTCGCTATGACTGGCAAAAGATCGGGCACCCCCCTCCCAAAAACCGAGAGCATAGGCGCAGAACGCCAGCGGACGGCGTCGGGTTATACTCGAGTCCAGCTGGCGCAAACTACCGGCGGCTGCGTTCCTGGGGTTGACGAAAGGCTTACCCCCCTCAGCCAACGCGCGTCTGTTGAAAAGGTCAAAACCGGCACGTGGCATATACACCTCGCCGCGCACCTCAAGGTGGGCAGGGTAATCGGACCCCTCCAGACGCAGCGGAACACTCTCGATGCTGCGAACATTATGGGTGATGCCCTCGCCAGTTTGGCCGTCGCCCCGGGTAGCTGCCAGCACCAACTCGCCTTCTTCCCAGACGATACTTACTGCAATACCGTCAAGTTTTGGCTCGCAGACGTAGCGAACCGCCGGCACACCGAGGCGCTCGCGCACGCGTCGATCAAAATCAACCAGATCATCCCCGGAGAAGGCGTTATCGAGGGACAGCATGGGGAGACGATGTGTGACGGGATCAAAACCCTTTAACGGTGCCGCTCCAACACGTTGGGTTGGTGAGTCTGCCGTCATGAGCTCAGGATGGGCCTCCTCCAGCGCTCTCAGTGCGAGCAGGGTGCGATCAAACTCACTATCGCTTACTGACGGACTGTCTTCCTGGTAATACTCGGCACTCCAGCGCCGGAGACGCTCACGTAATTCTTCCGCTGCCGCCCGAAAGTCGCTCACCTGGCCTTGGCCTCAAAGGCGCTTCTGCATCGCAATGCGCCGCTCCAGCTCCCTGATCTGCTGCCGCATATGCTCAAGACTCTGGCGCGTAATTGCACTGCGGGTCTCATCCAGCACATCACCATCAAGATTTTTTGCCACCGCCTTGGCACTCTCATGCATGTAATCAAAGGCTTTGAGCATATCCTCGGGGCCGGGCAGCGTGACAAAAAACATCAGGCCTTTGGTACGCAACTCATCCATGGCGTCTATGTTGAAAACCCCCGGCCTCATCATATTACAAACACTAAACTGGATCGGTCCCCGACCGGCGCTCTGTTCGTGTCGGTGGAAAAAATCCATATCCCCGAAACGCAGATCGCAGGCCAGCAAGACACCGAGAATATCTGACCCTGAAAATCCTGCTTCCGAGCGCGCCGCCACATTCAGGACGAATACATGGGAGTCAATGGCTCGGGGTAAACGGACCTCTGGCTCAGGTTCTGGTTCAGGTACTTCCAACGACTCCAGCCAATCCATCGTTTCAGTGGCTTCATCACCTCCGGTTTCTTCGTGCCCCTGCTCATCATGGTGTGGTTGCTCGACCATGGGAGTGCCATCACCCGTGTCAGGCAGCGTCACATCAGTGGCTGAAAAAGACGGCAAATCCAGGTCTGGAGCATCGGCAAGCTGCGCGTCACCCGGCGCTGGACCGGCGGGGACCCCTGGCTCTACCGCCGCTATTGCGTCCGGGTCCTCTTCAGGGACATCCGCCGCCTGCAGATCACTGCGCTGGACTATGCGGGCACCACCATTGGGAAGCTCGTTCAGCAGGTTGAAGGCGTCGTCATTCGCATCCGCTGCTTCCTCGTCCCGCCGCGCTATCTTGGCGTTCAGCCGTACCTCACTGCGTCGATCCTGGTACACCCGCCGCACGGCGTCCACGAGCACCAACAGGATCAGTCCCGCCCCGATAACAATCATCCAGTCGCGAACCGTGAGATCCATCAACTACCCTCCCCCTGCCGGCTTCAACTGGCTGCGAGTTGTGCCGCTTCTTCTATATCAACAGTGACCAACCGGGAAACCCCGGGTTCGTGCATGGTGACTCCCATAAGATGGTCAGCCATTTCCATCGTAATCTTGTTGTGCGTGATGAAGATAAACTGAACACGCTCTGCCATCTCCTTGACCATGCGGGCATACCGCCCAACATTGGCATCATCAAGGGGCGCATCCACCTCATCCAACATACAGAAGGGAGCAGGATTCAGCTGGAAAATAGAGAACACCAGTGCGATGGCTGTCATGGCCTTCTCTCCGCCTGACAACAGGTGGATCGTACTGTTTTTCTTCCCTGGCGGACGCGCCATGATGGCAACGCCGGTATCCAACAGATCGTCACCTGTCATCTCGAGGCTGGCGGTACCGCCGCCAAACACGCGTGGGAACAGCTCTGCAAAACCCGCATTGATCTGGTCAAAGGTGTCCTTGAAACGACTGCGTGTCTCCTTGTCGATTTTACGGATGGCACCCTCCAGCGTCTGCAGTGCCTCCTGCAGGTCAGCGTCCTGTGAATCGAGGTAGACCTTTCTTTCTGACGCTTTGGCATACTCATCAATGGCCGCAAGATTGATAGGTCCCAAGCGCGTAATCCGCGCGGCAATGCGCTCAACCTTGACCAGCCACTCAGGCTCAGACGCCCCCTCCGGCAGCCGCTCCGCCACCTCCTCTGGGGTGGCGCCAAGCTCACCAAGCTGGGTTACCAGATTTTCTATTCGTACGTTGCGCTCAGCCTGCTGCAGTCGACCTGACTCAATTTCCGCGTGGATACTCTGTAGCCGGTGTTCCGCCGCAACCTTCTCTTTTTCCCGCTCCCTAAGGCTGTGTTCGTTGTCCGCTACCAGCTGGCGCGCAGCCGTCAGGGCCGCCTCCGCATCAACGCGCTGGGCCAGCAGTGTTTCAAGTTCTGCCTGAAGCTTTGCATCCGGGTTATCTCCCACTGGCAATTGCTCCGCGAGGTCATCAACCCGAACCTGTAATTGCTCAACCTGCTGCTCGAGGCGCGTAATGGAACTCGCCACTGTCTCCGCCTGACTGCCTAAACTCTGGACACGGACTTCGGTTCGATGTGCCGTATCGCGCGTTTCACGGGCCGCTTCCCGTGCTCCCTGAAGCTCGGTGACCAGCGCTGTGCGTTCACCGTTCAACACCTCCCTCTGCTGACCGTCGAGCGCCATTTGGTCTATTGCAGTTTGGAGCTCAGAACGGGCTTCCGACAGTGTGCGCTGCTCGGCCTCAAACTGGGTCCGGGATTCAGCGAGGTCATTCTCAAGTTGTTGGGTGCGCTGTCGCGCCTGCTCCACCGCGGCCACCCTTGCGCTGCGCTCGGCCACCACCTCGGCCTGAAGTTGCAACGACTCCTTGAGGGCTGCCTCCCCCGAGCGCCGCTGATCCTCTGCCAGCTGCCGACCTTCCCTGGCGCCATTGAGCCTCGCGTCGATATCACCAAGCGAGGCCTCCAGTCCAATGACGTCAGCGCGCACCGCGTCCAGGGCCGCTTTTCGCAAAATCACACTGTCACTGGCATCTTTCTCTGACGGCCGGGTGATCCAACCATGACGCAGCCAGTCTCCAGAGGGCGTTATGACAGACGCGTGCTCGGGCAAGCCATCGAGCAACAAACCCGCCGCATCGATGTTATCTGCCGTGTACACGGCCGACAGAGCCTTGAGAACCGCGGCAGGCCCTCTGACCCTTTCCGCCAGAGTACCTGCAGCGGGTACATGATCTCCAGCAGCAGCCAGAATATTGATTCCCCCGGGAGACTGGGGCAGGGCCGCCTGAACCGCCGCAAAATCACGGGTACACACCCCCGTCAAACCTGCAGAAAATACCGTCTCTACCGCCAGTGTCCAATGGGCATCAACCGCCAGCTCCTCGTAGACGCTGCCACCGTTGTCCAGCCCCAGAGCTGCCAGCCAGTCACCCATCGCGGCGACATCATCCTGCTCAACAGCCGCCTGTTGAAGGGCCAGCAGAGACGCTTCCTGACCGCGGAGCTGCTGCAGCTTTGCTCGAGCCTCGTCCTGCTCATCACGCAGCGCCACAATAGCACCCCTGTGCTGGGCGATCTGCTCGTCCAGTGCCAGCAGGCCATCTTCCTGCTGTTTTACCGCTGCGTCACTCGCACTGATACGCTGCTCGAGCAGCGGCAACTCACCATCGCCGTGGTCATCCGATATAAGCTCCAGCTCCTCCCGCAGCTTGCCACTGCGCTGCGAAAGACGCTGCAGGACCTGCTCTAGGTAAACAATGCGGCTCTGCTGTACCTCAGATGCCTGTTTTGGTCCCGCAGATCGCTGATTGAAGTCATCCCAGCGGGTCTGCCAGTCATTCATCGTGGCTTCAGCATCAGCTGAGGCACGGGCTGCGACTTCTGCAGCGTCACGCTGCTCCCCCAACTGGGGAGTCAGGACCTCCAACTCCTCACGCCACTGGGCGAGGCGGTCTGTATCGGCATTCAGGTGTCCCCGGGCCTCCTGAAGTCCCGCTCGCGTCTGGCTCAGGTCCTGTTCAATGGTAGCGCGGCGCTCCTGCTCGTACCTCAGCGCCTGTTCGACCCGTGTGACTTCACCCCCTACCGAGTAGTAATCGGCCTGAACCCCATTAAACCTGTCCGTGGCATCTGCCAGAGTCACTCGGGTGCTTTCAATAGCGGCGCCCACCCGCTCCAGATCAGCACGCTCAGCTTCCTGCCGGACGTCTAGCTCAGTCTGCAATTGGCGACTTTGTAGGCTGGAATCCTGGAATTCCCGCCATTGGAGGGTCAGCAGCTGGGCCTTGACCTCACGCTCCTCACTGCGGAGCTCTGCATACTTCTCAGCGGCCTGGGACTGCCTGAGCAAATGTTGCAGATTGCGCTCCAGCTCCTCACGCAGATCGGCCAGACGCTCAAGGTTGTCGACCGTTCGGCGCATCCGGCTCTCAGTCTCACGCCGACGTTCCTTGTACTTTGAGATGCCTGCCGCCTCTTCGATAAAAACGCGCAGCTCCTCGGGCTTGGATTCAATCAGCCTTGAAATCATGCCCTGCTCAATGATGGCATAGCTGCGGGGCCCCAGACCGGTGCCGAGAAAGAGATCTGTTATGTCACGACGCCGACACTTACTGCCGTTGAGCCAGTATTCCGATGTGCCTTCGCGCCCCACGACCCTGCGCACCGATATCTCAGCATAGGATGCATACTCACCCACCAGCTTGCCCGCGCTGTTGTCAAATATGAGCTCAATGGAAGCCTGCCCTACCGGTTGACGTTGAGTCGTACCGTTGAAGATGACATCCGTCATCGCCTCGCCACGCAAATTTTTCGCAGAACTCTCGCCCATCACCCAACGAACAGCATCGATAATGTTCGATTTACCACATCCGTTGGGCCCAACCACAGTACACATATTGCTTGGAAAATTGACCGTCGTAGGATCAACGAACGATTTGAATCCGGCGAGCTTTATGGATTTGAGACGCATGCACCTACCTGCTGGTGGGCGCCGGCCGGCACCCTTTGGACACAACATATAGTGTATACCCTGCCGGGCCATAACACTATATCTGGCATAGGTACCCGATCACGATTTGGCAATCAGGGCGTCGTTGGCTGCAACTGCAAGCGCACTTCGGCCGAGGTCGAGGGCTTCACGGACTCTGCTGTGGCCAGCCAGCTGGCGTTGGCACGACCGGGCTGTCCCCCGGGGGAAACCTGAACCTCAATATCCACCAGGGGAAGGGCGGACAGTGTCTGCCCGGCCATGGATGCGGCGTCATCAAGCCGCACCTGCAGGGGCAGTTCTGAAGCGGACCTTCGCACCACTGCTGTGGGCATCCGCTGCTGCCCGCCGCTGGGCCGCGCTAGAATGAAGACGGTGCCCACTGCACTGGCGCCCTCAGGGAGATTCACCAGCACCACGACCCCAATAGCAGACGCCGGGCCGGTTTCGCTCGCTGCAACACCACCGCGGTTACGCGCCTCCGCAATGATCGTGCTTAACATCTGATGTCCCGCCGTCCCGGGCACCTCAGTCACCATCAATCGCTCCCAGTAGCCAATGGCCTCCGCGTAGTCGCCTGTCTCAAAGGCCGCCATACCGAGGGTGCCCAGCGCACTCCGCTGTCCCGGATTGATCGCCAATGCCGCTTCAGCCCGGCGTTTCGCCCTCGGTGTGAGCATGCGCTCCCCTGACAGGTATTCCGCCTGCGCCGCCCGGGCCAGTATTTCGGGGCTTTCGGGAAACAATTCCAATAGTTCCTCGTAGCTGGCGAGAGCGCGTGTATGGTTATTTTGAGTCGTGTAGTACTCACCCAGCAGGGACAGGTAATCAACGTTACCTGGTCTGGCCGCCGATCGCGTTTCAATAGCGCCAAGCAGCGCGTCCACTTCCGTCGCAGAAGCCTCCTCAAGGTTGGCCAGCGCCTCGGCTATGCGAACATCTTCCATGGCGCCAAGCCGCAGGTAGAGCAGCGGCGGCAGGATTACCAGTGCAAGGAGTACCGGCCCAACCAGCCGCCAATCGCGGCTTGAGGCTAGCGGTGGATCGTTCTGGACTGACTTCTCGGTATCTGACTCGTCGAGCACCCGCAACTCGGCATCGAGATTGAGCGCATCAGCGTCCGCAGCCGATTCAGAGGCCAACTCCTGCTGTCTGAGTACGAGCCAATCGAGATTGGATTCGCCCCGCCAGCGTCGCAGATGCCACCGGGGCACCACAAGGAGCGTGATCGAGAGAACAGTTAGCGCCACACCCGCAGCATAGAACCAGGTCACCGGGGCTCGCCCCCTCCCTGGAGCCTGTCACTGATTTTCGCTCGTAGCGCGGCACGCTCTCCTTCGCTGGGCGCCGTCAACGGGGCCGTTTGGGTCCTGCCGCGAAGATGCATAGCCAGGCCAAGAAGCCCCAGTATCGTCACCAGCAAAGGGCCATACCAGAGCACCATTGTCCGGCCGTCAAGCCCGGGCCGATAGCGAACAAACTCCCCGTAGCGGGCCACCATAAAATCCAGGATCTCCGCATCGCTCGCCCCCTCCTCCAATTGCTGGTGTAGCAGGAATCGCAAGTCTTTGGCGATTGGGGCGTTGGAGTCAGCGATCGTCTGGTTTTGGCATTTCGGGCACCTCAATTCGTCGCTCAACGCATGATAGCGGAGCTCCAGGCTGGGATCGGAGAACTCGTAGGTTTCGATGACTGCCGCGGCGACGCAGGTCCAGAACAGCATAGTCAAGGCCAATACGCGCCTGTAAGGCAGGATCGTGATGACCTTCACCGAGCTTCTCCCACCGCTGCCGCACCGAACCACGCCGACAGTTCAGACTGCCAAACCCCAGCGTCCAGCACCCCAACGTGTCGGTACTGTACCACTCCCCGGGCGTCTACCACATAGGTCTCAGGCGCTCCGTAGACACCCATATCGAGCCCCAGGGTACCGTCTGTATCGGCGACGGAAATAGCATAGGGGTCACCCAGTTCATCGAGCCAGGCCACGGCCTTGGCACTGTCATCTTTATAATTCAACCCCACTATTTTTATGCCCCGCTCAGCAAGGTCAAGCAAGAAGGGATGCTCAACCCGGCAGGAGTAACACCAGGTCGCCCAAACATTCACCAGCATGGGATCGCCAACGAGTGCTGCCCGGGTGACCGGCTCCCCGGACCGCAACCCCATGAGCTCAAACTCAGGAAAGCGCTTGCCGACCAATGCCGACGGCAGGGCCGTGGGGTCCAGTGACAGGCCCCGGAAAAGCAAAAGCCCAAGGAGGAAAAAGGCACCCAGCGGCAAAAATAACTTAAGCCTTGGCATGACCGTCCAGCGCCGGATGACTGTCAGCCGGTGCTGACCGACGCTGCGTCAGCCGATAGCGCTTGTCGAGTGTGGTTGTGATCGCACCAAAACCGACCAGCAGGGCACCAAACCAGATCCAGCGGATCATTGGCTTGTATTGTAGGCGGATGGCCCAGGCCGAGTCTCCGACGGGCTCACCCATAGCAATAAACAAATCACGAGACACCCCCGGATCGATCGCCGCTTCGGTCATCACCTGGCCACTGGCCCGGTACCGCCGTTTCTGGGGTGACAGCACCGCAACCACCTGTTCGCCGCGAAGAATACGGAAGTCTGCCTGGTCAGCGTCGTAGTTGGGTCCCTGCACCTGGGTCACCCTGAGAAACTCAAAGCGGTAGCCTGCTATCTCCTGCACGTCACCGGGCTCCATCCGTAGATCACGTTCGATGCTGTGCTGGCTGACAACCGTCACGCCGAGCACCATGGCGGCGAACCCAAGGTGAGCCAGCCACATACCCAGATAGCTGGGCGTCAGGCGACGCGCTTTAGCCGCCAGACCTCGGGCTGAGCGAGTCCGCTCCAGCAGATCCCGAAGCAAACCAATCAGCAACCAGCCCGCCAGCAGCACCGCAAGGGCTACCCAAATATTAAATCCATGCGTCACCAGGGGCAGTACCGCCGCCATCAAAAGCACAACCAGTGCGGGCTGCAGTAATTCATGGCGCCAGCGTGCCGGCTGGTCCTGCTTCCAGCGGGAAATTGGCCCAATCCCCATAAAGGGCACCAGAAGCGCCATTAACGGCACAAAAACGGCGTTAAAGTACGGCGGGCCCACCGAATACTTCCCCTGTCCCAGTGCATCCATGATGAGAGGAAACAGCGTGCCCAGCAGCACGGTAGCTGCGGAAATAACGAAGATAAAGTTGTTGGCCAGCAGCAGCGCCTCCCGAGAGAACGCTCCGTAATGCACCCGACTCGCAACCGTTGGAGCACGAAGTGCGTACAGGAACAGCGATCCGCCGATGACGGCCGCCAGAAAAATGAGAATGAAGAGCCCCCGATCCGGATCAGCAGCAAAGGCATGCACGGACGTGAGGACACCAGAGCGCACGAGAAAGGTCCCCAGTAGCGAGAGGGAGAAGGCTGCTATGGCCAGCAGCACCGTCCAGGACCGGAACAACCCGCGCTTCTCCGTGACCGCCAGTGAGTGGACCAGTGCGGTTCCCACCAGCCACGGCATGAAGGATGCGTTTTCAACAGGATCCCAGAACCACCAGCCGCCCCAGCCCAGCTCGTAGTACGCCCACCAACTGCCCAGCATGATACCCAGAGACAGAAAACCCCAGGCAACATTGGTCCAGGGGCGGGACCAACGCGCCCAGGCCGCATCCAGACGACCCGCGAGCAGTGCTGCAATGGCAAAGGCAAACGGGACGGAAAATCCGACATAGCCCATGTAGAGGAGTGGTGGGTGGATAATCAGGCCGGGGTCCTGGAGCAGCGGATTAAGGTCCTGGCCATCGGCCGGCACCCCGGGCAGGAGGCGCTCGAAGGGATTGGAAGTCAACAGGGAAAAAGCGATAAAGCCAACGGCAACCAGTCCCATGACACCGAGGACACGGGCCAGGACAGTGAGTGGCAATCCGCGGCTGAACTGGGCTACGGCAAGCATCCACCCCGAGAGGATAAGAACCCATAACAACAGGGATCCTTCGTGATTGCCCCACACGGCTGAAAATTTATAAATGGGTGGCATTAGCGAGTTGGAATTTGAAGCCACCACCTTGACCGAAAAATCATCCTGTAGAAACGTCGCGGTCAGCACACCGAAGGCAATCAAAACAAACACGAAAACCCCGACAGCCAGCGCCGGCGCCATTAGCATCATGGCAGTATTTCCGCGCCAGGCCCCCCACAGCGGCGCAACGCCCTGCAGGCAGGCCAGCACGAACGCCACTATCAGCGCGAAATGACCCAGCTCAGCCAGCATCAACTCTTCCCCCCCTTGCCGTAGGGTCTGTTGTCAGGACCTTTGCCCTCCAGCGCTTCGGCGACTTCGGGCGGCATGTAGTTCTCATCGTGCTTGGCCAACACCTCAGTTGCACTGAAGCTTCCATCTGCGGACAACCTGCCCGACGCCACCACGCCTTCACCCTCGGCGAACAAGTCAGGCAGGATCCCCGTGTAGCTCACCCTGACAGTACCGTCGTAATCGGTGACGTCGAAATGCGTGGTTAAGTCCTGCCCTGATCGAACAATACTCCCCTCCACCACCATACCGCCCACCCGGATAGGTCGATCCATAGGCGCTTTGCCTGCGACAATGTCAGCCGGAGGGTAGAACAGATTGATATTGCCCCTGAGGGCATAACCGACCAAGCCCACCGCAGCACTGGAGAGCAGGACCACCAGCAGTGCGATGGTCAGCCTTTGTTTACGTATCGGATGCATTGCTCGCACCTCCAGGGGTGACTGCAGCAGCCCGTCGCCGCTCGTCCGCATGAATGGCACGCGCCAGCCGCCGCCCGCGCAACAGCGGCAGCGCCAGCATCAGCCCTATAACCATAAACGTTATGCCGTAGGCGGACCACACGAAAACCCCATGACCCTCCATATGCCAAACAGCCGCCATATTCTCAAAATACATTAACCCAACTCCGTCCTGAGCCAAGCCGACTGCCGGTGCGTGGCGAGGAGCTCGGAACGCATATTCAACAAAACCAACAGGGCAAATAGGCCATAAAATGCGGCGATCATCAGCAACAGGGGATAGAGCATGGAGGCATCTATGGCCGTTTCGCCGCTGAACTTGATCGATGCGGGCTGGTGCAGGCTGTACCACCAATCCACTGATTTGTAGATGATTGGGATATTGACGGTGCCCACGAGGGACAGCACGGCACAGGCTTTTGCTGCGGCGGCTTTATTGTCATAAGCCTCAAACAGCGCCATGACACCCAGATAGAGAAAAAAGAGTATGAGCATGGAGGTAATCCGAGCGTCCCAGACCCACCAGGCGCCCCAGGTGGGTTTGCCCCAGATCGCACCGGTAACGAGTGCGACAAAGGTCAGGGCGGCCCCGATCGGCGCCACGGCACGCATGGCGGTATCTGCCATTTTGATTTTCCAAACCAGACTGACAAGACCCGCGCTGGCCATGACGTAGTAACCGGCCAGCGCCACCACGGCTGAGGGCACGTGAATAAAAATAATGCGGTAACTGTTGCCCTGCCGAAAATCGGGGGGCGCATACAGCAAGCCCCATAGGCTGCCGGCCAGCAGCGCCAGCAGCACTATTGGCAGCAACCAGCGAATCACGGCTGTGGCAAATCGGAAGAACCAGGGGGGTGACCCCATTTTGTGTATGAACGCCCACATCCTGTAATTATATCCCGTTCGGTACCAAAAACATTGTGCTCAAGCCTCCAATGAAATTCGCAGGCCTGCCGCGGCAGCCAAAGGGGCGAGGATTAACCCAATCGCAGCCAGGGCACCCATGAGCGCCAACCAACTCGAGGGGTCATACCCCAACACCGCCTCGCGCACAGCGCTGGTCCCGAAAATAAGGATGGGGACGGTCAGCGGGATGGTTAGCAGGGAAAGCAGCACGCCGCCACGGCGTAATCCCACCGTAAGTGCCGCGCCCACCGCTCCAACCAGCGACAGGCAGAGCGTGCCCAGAAGCAGGCTGATCACCAATACGGGGACCGCCTGGACCGGCATATTGAGCATGGCCGCAAAAATGGGTGAGGCCGCCGCCAAAACCACGCCACTGAGCAGCCAGTGACTGATTATTTCCGCCAGCGCGGACAGTGCCAGCGGGTGAGGCGCCAGCACCAGTTGTTCCAGCGTGCCGTCCTCATAATCCGTTTGGAACAAGCGGCCACTGACAATCAGGCTGGACAACAGGGCTACAACCCAGACAATGCCGGGAGCGAGACCCGCGAGCACATCCGGATCCGGGCCCAGCCCAAGCGGAAAAAGAGTGACCACCATCAGGAAAAAGACCAGTGGATTCAGGATATCGCCGGGACGTCTGAGGGCGCTGCGCAAATGCCGCTGGGCCTGAAAGCGCAGGAAAGTGGTCAGGTTAGGCGGCATATTGGTTGAGGTCGAGCACCCTCAGCCCTTCGATGGCAGTAGGCTGGTGGCTGGTAAATACCACCGCCCCCCCCGCCCGGCAGTGCGTCTGCAGCTGCGTCTCCAGTAGTGACGTACCCTGCACGTCGATCGCCGTGAACGGCTCGTCGAGGAGCCAAAGGTCAGCATCGGACAACCACAGCCGCGCCAGACCAACGCGCCGCTGCTGCCCAGCGGACAGGTGGCTGAGCACCGTATCCTCACAACCCGCCAATCCCACCGCTTGCAGCGCGCTATCGATGTGGTTCTTGGCGGAGCCTACCCGTCCGCTACCGTGCCAGCGAAGGTTCTCCCGGCAGGTGAGACCTGCTTTGAGGCCGGCAAGATGGCCCTGGAACAGTAGGCTCGATGAGCAGTTGACCGAACCCTGCAGCCCGAGTCGGGCGAGTCCCGAAATTGCGCGCAGCAGGCTGGTCTTGCCGCTGCCGTTGCCACCCACTATTTGCCATAGTTCGCCCCGGGCAACCTTGAGCTGTACACCGCTCAACAGCTGCCGCACACCCCGCTCCAGGGCGACGTTTTCCAGCGTCAACAGGTGTTTCATCGGCCGCCGCGTGACCATTCAGAGCTGCACAACCCGCAGCTCTGGAAGATGAATTTCTTGATCAATTTCAATTCGTAAATCATTGAAATTAAACATATTCCTGTCACATAACTGAGAGGGTGACACGCTGCTCAGTGCCTTAAAAATGGTTTCCATTCGACCCGGGTACTGTCCCTCCCACTGCCTTAGCATTTGCTTTATCTCCTGGCGCTGCAAATTGTCCTGGGACCCGCAGAGATTACAGGGAATAATGGGAAACTCCCGGGCCTCGGCATAGCGGGCCAAGTCCTCCTCCTTGCAATAGGCCATAGGCCGAATCACCACATTGCGGCGATCATCGCTCAGAAGCTTCGGCGGCATTGCCTTGAGTTTGCCGGCGAAAAACAGGTTCAGGAACAGCGTTTCGACAATATCATCACGGTGATGCCCCAGCGCGATTTTAGTGGCACCAATCCGCTCTGCAAATCCGTACAGTGTGCCACGCCGCAGGCGCGAGCACAGGCCACAGGTTGTTTTGCCCTCCGGAATCACGGATTTCACAACGCTGTAGGTATCACGCTCCAGTATGTAAAAGGGAACGCCCAGCTTCTCCAGGTAATCCGGGAGGATACCCTCGGGAAATCCGGGCTGTTTCTGGTCAAGATTTACGGCGATCAGTTCGAATTCAACAGGTGCACTGGCGCGCAGGTGCATCAGGATATCCAGCATGGCGTAGGAATCCTTGCCTCCCGACAGGCAAACCATCACCCGATCGCCCGACTCAATCATTGAAAAATCCGCGATCGCACTGCCAACGTTTCTCCGCAGCCGCTTGCGCAACTTGTTAAAGGCGTAATCGCGTTTGCGGCTGTCAACGGGTCGGGTCGGCGTGTCTGGGCCCGGTACCTCGATCGCTGTCAACTTGTTCCCGGTGGGTGATGGCATGTCCCGCTACCTGAAGAAACGAGGGTCGATGATATAGAAACGGTGCTTTTGGGTCCAAAAATCCTGATAAAAGCTTCGCAGCCGGGGCAGTTCACTTGAGTTTTTGCCGCCAGCACCGGAAAATCCCGCCCGCATGTGCGATGAACGCAGTGTCGCCCGCATAACCCAGGCACCTTGAACACACTATTTGGGGAATCCATTATGAAAGCACCCGTTCGCGTCACAGTAACCGGCGCCGCCGGCCAGATTGGCTACGCACTTCTGTTTCGTATCGCCTCGGGCGCCATGCTGGGGGACGATCAGCCCGTCATACTCCAATTACTTGACATCACACCTGCCATGACCGCCCTTGAGGGCGTACGCATGGAGCTGGACGACTGCGCTTTCCCCCTCCTCGCCGGCGTCGTTTGCACCGATGATCCGGAGGTGGGCTTCAAGGATACGGACTACGCGCTGCTGGTCGGCGCCCGTCCCCGCGGCCCCGGGATGGAACGCAAGGATTTGCTGGAGGCCAATGCCGCGATTTTCTCCGTTCAGGGCAAGGCGATTAACGACCATGCCTCACGCGCGGCGAAAATCCTCGTGGTTGGCAACCCAGCCAACACCAATGCATTGATTACCCAACGCAATGCGCCGGACATGGACCCACGGAATTTCACCGCGATGACCCGGCTTGATCACAACCGAGCCAAGACCCAGATTGCCCAAAGGCTCGGCGCCACCGTCAACGACGTAAAGCGTATGACCATTTGGGGGAATCATTCTGCTACCCAATATCCCGACCTGTTCAACACAGAGGTGCAAGGCCGGGCCGCCATCGACGCCATCGAGCAGGCGTGGTACGAGGAATCTTTCATCCCCACCGTCCAGCAGCGCGGGGCAGCCATCATCGAGGCGCGCGGTGCATCCTCCGCGGCCTCCGCCGCCAATGCTGCTATCGACCATATGCGCAGCTGGGCCCTCGGTACCGACGGGGATGATTGGGTGTCCATGGGGGTTTATTCCGATGGCTCTTACGGCATTCCCGAAGGCTTGATCTACTCCTTCCCCTGCCGCTGCAAAGACGGCGACTGGTCAATTGTCGAGGGCGTTAGGGTGGGGGAATTCAGTCGCCAGAAAATGGATGCCACAGCCGGGGAACTGTGTGAGGAACGTGACGCTGTCGCCCACCTGCTGGGTTAATTGACGCTCAGACCTCGCGCAACACCACAAGCGGTGGCACGACCACCGCTCTGCGGCAACTGATCAAGCCCAGGGTCCCGATGAACAGGACGCCGGCAAGCACGCCCAGGGGCCAGACGGCCGGAGTGGCTTGGTATACCAGATCCAGCGCCAGGGTTTGCAACGCCCAAGCCGCGACCTCCGCCCCCAGTGCAGCCAGCAGGCCTGCAAAGCCACCCAGAACTGCAAACTCAATGACCAGCGATCCCAGCAGCAATCGCTTGCCCGCTCCCAGCGCCCGCAACAGGGCACTCTCTCGCAATCTGATGTCAACACTCGCTTGGACTCCGGCAACCAGAACCAATGCGCCGGCCAACAAAATAACACCCAGCACCAACTCAATAGCCTGCCCTACACGTTCTATAATGCTGCGGATTTCCCCAATCACTATGTCAAGCTCGATCACTGTCACGGTTGGAAAACGCCGCAGCAGTGCGTTCAGGACAGACTTCTCCGCCTCCGGCAAAAAGAAGCTGGTGAGATAGGTTTTTGGAAAACCTTCCAACAGGTTGGGTGGAAAAATGACAAAGAAGTTAGGTCTCATGCTCTGCCAGTCAGACTCACGAATACTAGCGACGCGGGCCTCGAACTCCTCCGCACCAATGCGCACCGTCAACACATCATCCATGTCTGCCCCCACCCGCTGGGCAAATTCCTGCTCGAGGGATACCAGGTGTTCCCGAGTGTCGGCGGGCCACCATTGCCCGCGCAGTATTTTATTGGCTGCGGGCAATACCGTTGAATGCGTGAAATTGGCCTCCCGCTGCCTACGTTCGTTCTCCAAGCCCTCGTCATCCGCAAGCATCGTCCCGTTAACGGCCATTATCCTACCCCGAGTCATGGGGAACTGGGGTTGGGGATCAATGCCCTGCTCAGCAAGGAACCCAGACAAATCCCCGCGCTCTGCCGGTGCGATATTCAGCATAAAGTGGTTGGGTGTGCCCTCGGGTAACTGCGCCTGCCACTGCTCTATCAGCGCCGTGCGGATGATCAAGAGTACCAACATCAACATAATCGCGATGGCAAAGATCACCATTTGCAGCGCGTTACCGGAGCTGCGCCGACGCAGGTTCGCCAAACCCAGCCGCCACACGCTCCCTGCAGCACTGCCCAGAACGCGCCCGCTACCCAGCAGCAGATGCGCCAAAATCAGCCCAAGACCCACGGTCAGTACCAGACCGGCAATCACGCTTCCGGTTAGCCTGATATCGCCCGAATACCACCACATAAGCCCAAATACAGCCAGTGCACCGAGGACGTAGTCGCTGCTACGCTGGGCCTGCCCCGCATCTACATCCCGTCGCAAAACCCGCATTGGCGGCACCCGTGCAAGCCGCTCCAGTGGTGGCCAGGCGAAGAACCCCAGACAAACAAGCGCTGTTGCACCCCCGATGACAAAGGGTTCATAGCCAATATCACCGGGCTCAACACCCAGCTGTTCGGCAAAAAGTCTGAAGAACACCGCCTGAATGAGCCAGCCGAGCAGCCAGCCAAAAACCGTCGCCACCGATCCCAGCAGCAACAGGCTGCCGCCGTACAGCCGCGCTATGCGGGCCTGGCTTGAGCCCAGGCTTTTCATGATTGCAACGTGATCCGTATGCCGGACCGAGAACCGCCGCGCCGCCAACGCAATTGCGGCGGCGGCCAGCACAACCCCCAGGCTGCCGGCCAGGAGCAAAAACCCCTGTGCCCGGTCGAGTGTTCGACCGATCGTTGGCTGGCCATCCTCAACCCCCTGCAGCCTCTGACCCTGCGTCAACTGGGGTCTGAGCCATTCCGTAAACTGCTCGAGGAGCAAATCATCGCCCCGCAGGAGCAGGCGCCAGGTGACCCGGCTCCCAGGCTGGATAACTCCTGTCGCGGGTATGTCTGCCAGATTCATCAACAACCTCGGACCATAACCGAAACTGGCGCCTGCACCGTCGGGTTCACTGCGCACGGCACCGCTGATTTCCAGGGCCTTGTCGCCAACCCAGACACTGTCCCCAAGCTCGACGTTTAACAGGGCAAAGAGTCGGGGCGCCAACCAGGCCTCCCCCGGCCCGGGAATTCCCACCGCATCCTCTATCGGCCCGTAGGGCTGTTTGCTGACACGGAGCTTGCCGCGCAGGGGGTAGCCCGGGCTAACCGCCTTGATAGAGGCCAGGTAAAGCGCATCCGCGTCGGTGACGGCCATAGAAGGAAACCCAAGGGTCTCGGCCGTGGCAAGTCCCGTCGATTCCGCGGTCTGGCGCCAGTCTTTGGGCAGGGCGCGGCTGCTGCGAACTACGCTGTCCGCCGCCAGGAATTGCTTACTCTCACTGAGCAGCGCCGACTGCAGGCTACTAACGAAAGCACTGATTCCGACAACCACGGACACCGCCAGGAGCAAGGCGGCAAGCAGCACACCCAGTTCGCCACCCCGCCAGTCCCTGAGCAGCAATATGAGGGGATTCATAGCACTGCCTGAAGCCATTACGTTGACTCCACCAGGTCACCACTCTCCATGAGGAAACGCCGCTGGCAGCGAGCAGCCAGCCGTTCATCGTGGGTTACCAGAATGAGTGTCGTTCCCTCCGACCGGTTAAGCTGGAACAACAGCTCTATGACTTTTTCTCCTGTCTTGGTGTCCAGGTTGCCCGTAGGTTCATCTGCAAACAGGATCTGCGGATTGGATGCGAAGGCTCGGGCAATTGCCACGCGCTGTTGTTCGCCTCCGGACAGCATGGACGGGTAGTGGGCGAGGCGCTGCTCCAGCCCGACCCGCTCCAGGTAACTGCGGGCCCGCTCCAGCGCACCGGTGTGCCCGGCCAATTCCATTGGCAACATCACGTTCTCAAGTGCGGTCAGGGCGGGTAACAGTTGAAAACTCTGGAAGACGAAACCAACCTTGGCAGCACGCAGCGCCGCCCGCGCATCCTCATCCAAATGACCCAAGGACTGACCATCAATAACCACATCACCATCTGAGGCCGTGTCCAGGCCTGCCAGCAAGCCCAGCAGGGTGGATTTTCCCGAGCCGGAGACACCAACGATGGCCGCCGTATCGCCCTGCTTGATTTCGAAGCTAATGCCCCGCAGGATTTCCAGTGTTCCGTCCGCCACCGGTACGGACTTCTGGAGATTAATGGCTTTGATCATAGATAAACGCCTCCGGCGACTTGTACGGCTGGGCACGAGTCATGGATTCGCCCTTCTGCTGATTGGTATTATGACTGTCACACCACCCGCCCACAGTTCGGGCGGCACTGCCCTGGTCCTCGGCGACAGTATCAGTGCGGCCTACGGCATGGACCTCGAGCGGGGCTGGGTAGCGCTGTTGCAGGGGCATCTCAATTCAAGCGCCCCCGGTTGGACGGTTGTCAATGCGAGTATATCGGGTGATACGACCGGCGGGGGCCTGCAGCGACTCCCGGCCCTCCTCGAGCGCCACACCCCCGACATTGTTATCATTGAACTCGGTGGCAACGATGGCTTGCGTGGCTTTCCCATCATGACGGTCAGGGAGAACTTAACTAAGATGATTGAGATCGCCACAGCAAAGGACAGCAACGTTCTTCTTCTGTCCATGGAAATCCCGCCCAATTTCGGTCGACGCTACGCCACCTTGTTCAGGGACAGCTACAGTGAAGTGGCACAGACCACTGGCACGGCGGTCGCCCCCTTCATACTCGACGGTATCGCCCTGAATGCAGATCTCATGCAGCCCGACGGAATTCATCCCACCGAGGATGCCCAGCCGCGCCTGCTCGCCAACATCCTCCCGCACCTGACACCCCTGCTGCGCGACCATGGAGTGCAGCCGTGAAACGGGAACAAACCGCGTTACAAGAGCGATTTGAGGTCATTATATTCGGCACCGGCACGCCAGCCGGCAAGGCTTTTGACCTGATTTTACTGGGGCTCATTGTCGCAAGCGTCGTGGTGGTTATGCTGGACTCGGTGGTTCCCTTCAACACCCGCCATGGCGTTCTGTTTGCGCGTCTGGAGCTGGCGTTCACCCTGGCCTTTACCGTGGAATACCTGATCAGGATTTGGTCGGTACACAATCGTCCCGCCTACATCACCAGTTTCTGGGGCATCGTGGACCTACTCGCCGTGTTACCCACCTATGTGGCTCTGCTGATACCCGAGGCAGCGCCACTGCTGATCATCCGACTGATCCGGGTCATGCGCATCTTCCGGGTATTGCGACTTCTGGAGTTATTTGCCGAACTGACAGAAATCCTGAAAGTCCTGCAGAACACCGCTCGCACCATCCTCGTTTTCTTTGTGCTGGTCATGATCGTGGTCGTCGTTTTCGCCTGCCTGCTGTACGTTGTGGAGGGTCCGGAACGCGGCTTCACCAGCATTCCGATGAGCGTCTATTGGGCCGTAGTCACCATTACCACGGTCGGCTACGGGGATCTCACTCCACAGACCGGCCTGGGCAAGTCCATCGCCGCCTTTGGCATGCTGGTCGGGTACTCGATCCTGGCCGTACCAACCGCCATCATCACCACCAAATTGTGGGAGCGACTTAGCCGGCGACGGGCGTCGTACGCGAACTGGAACTGCCCGGTCTGTTCGGGCGGCGAACACACACCCGATGCCGCGTTTTGCAAACACTGTGGTGGCAAATTGGATATGCCCGGGAGCGTGCGAAAAGCCGCCCTGGAACAGGAGAACACATGACGCCGGGTCTGTCAGACTGCCTAACGCCCAACCGCCAGGATTCCCGGTCACCACCGTCCATTTTCAACTATCGAAAATTCTGGGCAGAGTGCCTTGGGCCTGCACCCTTCCTGCCCACCACCCGGGCTGAAATGGAGCTACTGGGCTGGGATAGTTGCGATGTCATTGTGGTGACGGGTGACGCCTATGTTGACCACCCCAGTTTTGGCATGGCGGTGATCGGTCGTGTACTTGAGGGTCAGGGGTTCCGGGTGGGCATCATCGCCCAGCCCGATTGGCATAGCGCAGAGCCCTTCAAGGTCCTGGGTCGGCCCAATCTGTACATGGGTATTGCCGCAGGCAATATGGACTCCATGATCAACCATTACACGGCGGATCGAAAACGGCGTAACGACGACGCCTACACGCCCGGGGATGCCGCTGGGAAACGACCGGATCGGGCGGTAACGGTTTACAGCCAGCGGGTGCGGGAAGCGTTCGCCGACGTTCCCATTGTGATCGGAGGCATTGAGGCCAGCCTGCGCCGTATCGCCCACTATGACTATTGGAGCGAGAAAGTCCGTCGATCCGTTCTTCTCGATTCTCGGGCTGACATCCTGCTATTTGGTAATGCCGAGCGGGCGATTGTAGAGCTGACTCATCGGCTCGCCGCGGGGGAGACCATCGGCGCCTGCCGCGGCATCCGTGGCACAGCCTTCATCACCCGGGGTCCAGAGCCTGGTTTTAGTGAAGTGCGATCAACTGATATCGACAATCCCGGCCCGGTAGACAGCCATCCCAACCCCTACGAGGGCATGGCACCGAGTCAGTGTGACAGCGAGGAAGCCGCGGCAGAAAACACCGATATCCAAACCATTCGGATTACCCCGACCACCGACAACCTCCCCGCGGTCATTCGGATTCCTGGCTACGAACAGGTTCGTGACGATCCGGCACTCTACGCCCATGCCTCTCGCGTCCTGCACAAGGAAACAAACCCCTACAATGCGCTGCCCCTGATACAGGCCCATGGTGATCGGGATGTGTGGATCAACCCACCCCCCATCCCCCTGGAAACCGAGGAGTTGGACTGGGTTTTCGAATTACCCTACGCGCGTCGCGCCCACCCGAGCTATGGCGATGCGAAAATCCCCGCTTTCGAAATGATTCAGCACTCGGTAAATATCATGCGCGGCTGCTTCGGAGGCTGCACGTTTTGTTCTATCACCGAACATGAGGGGCGTATTATCCAGAACCGCTCCGAGGACTCGATCATTCGGGAGGTGGAGAAAATTCGGGACACCAGCCCCGCTTTCACCGGCGTGATATCGGATCTTGGTGGCCCTACCGCGAACATGTGGCGACTTGCCTGTAAGAGCAAAGACATCGAGGCGAAGTGCCGCAAGCTGTCCTGCGTGTTCCCGGGAATCTGTAAAAACCTGAATACTGACCAAACCCCTTTGGTGTCCCTGTATCGCCGCGCGAGAAACGTTCCCGGAGTGAAAAAGGTCCTGATCGCTTCAGGCCTGCGTTACGACCTGGCAGTAGAGACACCCGAGTATGTCAAGGAACTGGTGACGCACCATGTCGGTGGTTACCTCAAAATAGCGCCGGAACACACCGAAGACGGCCCACTGGCTCACATGATGAAACCGGGCATTGGCACCTACGACCGCTTCAAGGCCCTGTTCGATACCTACTCCAAACAGGCGGGCAAAAAGCAGTACCTCATCCCCTATTTCATCGCTGCCCACCCAGGCACCCGGGATGAAGACATGGTGAATCTGGCACTCTGGCTCAAACGCAATAAGTTCCGGGCGGACCAGGTCCAGACCTTTTATCCTTCACCCATGGCCACCGCCACCGCGATGTACCACAGTCGCCACAACCCGCTGAAACGAATACGCCGCGGCAACGACACGTTACCCGTGGTCAATAAACTCAAGCAACGCCGACTGCATAAGGCGTTTTTGCGTTACCACGACCCGGACAATTGGCCCCTGTTGAGAGATGAGCTCAAGCGAATGGGCCGTCGTGACCTGATCGGCAATGGCAAGCTGCATCTTGTGCCGCCCCGGGACCCACCAAAACGACACCGACGAGTCAGTAGCAGGGGCAATGCATTCACCACACAACATACAGGGCTACCCCCGAGGCAAAAAAAGTGACCGTGCCAGGATCCAGCTCGTGCCACCTCGCCAGCGCCAGTAACCACCGCACTGACGGTACATCCTGCTGTAAGCTGCTGGCGGCAATATCCCTGATTGTTTGCAGCCTCTGCGCATCAGCGGGCTTCGCGATAGTCATCGGGCAACCGCTACCTGTAGTCACCATCACTGAGGGAGGACAGGTTGTTCTTGACGGGGATGACTATTCGACAACGCCCTGGTCCGGACCCCAAAGCCCGAACAGGGTACAGGTACTTCAGTACGTGCCTGGCACCCGCGAGGGGGGCGATCTCTACGATCCATTGACCGAGCGTATGCAGCGTGAACTCGATATCGACCGCTACGATATTACTGCGATCGTGAACCTTGAGGTGACCTCGGGGTTTATCAAGCCCTTCGTCCGAAGTGCCGTCGTTGACGAGCAACGAACGTTCACCCGAGCGACCCTGGTCCTCGACGAGCGAGGCCTTGGACAGGCTACCTGGAATCTGTCCCAGGAAGCTGCGTTCGTGATTCTAGACGAGCACGGCGTGGTGGTTGATGTGATCCAAGGCAGGCCATCAGAGACCGATCTCGAACGCAGTTTCAGCGTGCTGCGCAACCTAACCCGCTCTGAATAGCCCCCGCCAACACCAGAATAAAGGGCTACCCGGCCTCTCCACTAAACTTCGGTCTGTCCTCTGCCCTCCCCTGCAACCCATCAAGGCTATTGCGACGCACCCCCGGTGCTAACAACCGAGGTCAAAAACCACCAAGGCCACTCTGACACTGCCATACCCCCGAAGCTGAGGGGAACGAGTTGCCCAGATAACCGGCAAATGAAACCACCGGCACAGCGGCATTTTTGCCACTTTCTTCAGCTGTCAGCAACCGCTATCCTGCTCGGCCTAATCGCGTTGACTTCCCCAGCGCATCCAAACCTTACATCCATTGCGCTGCGTCACCGCTAGCGCCGAAAGGAGCCCTGTGCCCATGTCAATCAAGAATCGCCGCTTACCCTTTGCCGCCGCCGCCATTGCCATGGCGGTCCAACTGGAGGCGCATGCCGTTCTGGAGGAGGTGATGGTCACCGCGACCAAACGTCAGCAAACCCTACAGGAGATCCCCATTGCGGTTTCTGTCGTAACGGCCGAGGCGATTGAGCAATCCCAGGTTCTGGATATCAAGGATTTGCAGACGTTGGTCCCCAGCTTGCGCGTGACCCAGTTGCAGGGCAGCGCCCAGACCAATTTCATCATCCGGGGCTTCGGCAACGGCGCCAATAACCCTGGTATCGAGCCTTCGGTTGGGGTCTTCGTTGATGGCGTTTACCGGTCCCGTGTGGGCAGCGCCCTGGCGGACCTCCCCAAAGTTGAGCGAATTGAGGTGCTGCGGGGCCCACAAAGCACCCTCTTTGGAAAGAACGCATCAGCAGGCGTGATTAACGTGGTCACGGCGAAACCGGACCTGGTTGGCTACAGCGGCTCCGTCGGTGCGACCGTAGGAAATTACAACCAGACCATCATCCGTGGCGATGTCACCGGTCCCCTCTCCGACAATTTTGCATTCAGTCTCTTTGGCAGCATGAATGAGCGAGACGGCTATTTCGAGAACCTTACGACGGGCACTGACTTCAACGAACTGAACCGCTGGAACTTCCGCGGTCAACTGTTATGGGCACCCTCAGATCGTGGTGAGGTGCGCCTGATTGTCGATGCCGAGGAGATCGATGAGGTTTGCTGCGGTGTTGCCAACCTGGTCGACGGGCCTACCGGCGGGATCGTCCGGGCGCTGGGTGGTGACGTTGTGGGTGATGCACCCTTTGCCTACAGTAACTATCAGGACTTCGACCCCAAAAATGAGATTGAGACGCGGGGCGCCTCGTTGCACATCGAGTATGACTTCGACAGCTTCTCACTGACCTCGATAAGCGCCTTCAGGACGCTGGACCAATTCCAGTCGGGGGACGTGGATTTCACCAGTGCCCGGCTCGTGAGTGCTGAGATGGCCGACGCCAGAGACACTGAAATCGACACCTTCACCCAGGAAATCCGATTGACATCAACCAGCGATGGCTCCCTGCAGTGGATGGTCGGGGCATTTTATTTCAACGAGGAAGTGACCAACGACGAAAACTTTGGCCTGGGACCTGATTTTCGACCCTATGTCGATGTTCTGCTTGCGAGTCTTGGCGCGCCGGGCGCCCTGGGGCAAATCGAGCAGGTTTTGGGTCTTCCCGGTGGTTTTATTTACGCGGACGGCACAGGTAACCAGTCTGAAACCTACACGCTGGACGATGAGACCCTCTCGCTGTTTGCCCAGGCAGACTACGATTTGACCGACGCGCTGACGCTGACGGCCGGAATTAACTACACACAGTCTGAGAAAGAAGCCTCAGCCGCCGTAGTCAATGATAATTTCTTCGGTACCATCCCATTAGCGGCCTTTGGTCTGGAGGCCCTGTTACCAGCGCAATTCCTACCCCCCTTCGTCGCCTATCCAAACTCGGTGGAGGATGGTCGCAGTGACGACAGCGACACCACCTATACGCTGCGCCTGGCCTACGCGCTTACACCCAACGTGAGCATTTACGGCGGCGTGAGCACCGGCTTTAAAGCCACGTCCTGGAACCTATCCCAGGACACTGGCCCTGTTCAGGCAGACTTGGACGCACTGCTCGCAGCAGGGGATCCTGCGCTGCCGGCCCTCACAGCGTTTGGCCTGCCCCCGGGCTTCGCCAACTACCCCGGGGCCATTGGCCCTGCGACCCGTCTTGCGGGCCCGGAGGAGTCTGAGGTCTTGGAGATCGGTTTGAAGGGCGAGTGGGACACGGTTTCGCTTAACCTGGCTATATTCGATCAGGAAATCGAAGGGTTTCAATCCAACGTCTTTACTGGCACAGGCTTTGTACTGGCCAACGCGGGCAAGCAATCCACCGAAGGTGTTGAAGTGGACCTCAACTGGGCCCCCACCGACGGTTTACGGTTTGGCTTTGCGGCCACTTGGCTGGATCCACTCTACGATGATTTCAGAGGCGCATTGGGCATTGACGGGCCAGAGGACTTTTCCGGACGCCAGCCTTCCGGCATTCCCGAATTTTCAGCCAATACCAATGCCACCTACAATTTCATGACCGGAAACACCATGGGCTACGTCCGGCTTGAAAATGTCTATGAAAGCGAAGTACAGGTGGTGGACAACATACCGTCCTCGATCGCCTCTCGTCGGATCAACATGGTCAATGCGAGCGCGGGCCTCACCTTTGCCAACGGCATACAGCTGAATCTGTGGGGACGCAACCTGACGGGTGATGAGTACCTGTTATCTGCATTCCCCTCAGTTGCCCAGGCAGGAAGCATCAGCGGCTACCCCAGCCAACCCAGGACCTACGGTCTGACGGTCAAATATACCTTCGAGTAAGCGGGCGGGCTGACCTGGCCACACCTAGAGACCGCTTCCGCCGAGCGGAGCGGTCTCGTCTCTGGCCACTGGCTGGCCTTTGGGTTCTGTTTCCACCCGCAACCGTATGGCTGACCGATCGCCTCAGCGTACCGCGCTGGCTATGACCTTCTCCCCAAGCAGTCGGAATTCGGCTCTTCTCGGGGTTTTCTTCCGCCACATAAGGCCGATCTCCCGAGCCACCTGGGGCCCCCTGAAGGGCGTTACCACAATGTTGGTGCCAGCGGTTATCCCCGCCGCCACAGACATCTGGGGCAACAACGTGATCCCTATGCCGTTGGCAACCATCTGTACGATGGTGGCGAGACTGGTGGCCTGATAGGGAATGGAAACCTGAGAGCCCCTCAGGTCACAGGCCTCGAGGGCGTGGTCCCGCAGGCAGTGGCCGTCCTCGAGCAATAACAGCTCTTCCCCCTTCAAATCCGTGGTCGCCAGCCGCTTGCTGTTGGCGAGGGGATGCGCTTCAGGGCTCGCCAGTAGGAAGGCGTCGGTAAGCAGCGACATAACTTCCGTGCCTTCTGCGGGAAAAGGCAAGGCAAGGAGCAGCACATCGAGCTCTCCGGCGTGCAACGCATTCACCAGATGGTGACTCAAGTCCTCCCGGATATACAGTTTAAAGTCGGGGTGTTCATCTCGCAGGGGACCCAGCAGGTAAGGCAAGAGAAAAGGCGCAATCGTTGGAATCACACCCAAACGCATCTTCCCGCTGAAGGGCTCGCGAGCGGCGGCGCAAAGTGAAACCAGGTCATCGATCTCAACGAGCACCTCATGGGCCCTCCTTACGATCTCATGCCCAAGACCCGTGAGCAGCACGTTGCGGTTGTTGCGCTCCACCAGTGACGCAGACAGGGTTTCTTCCAACTCTTGAATACCCGCGCTGAGCGTGCTCTGGCTGACATGGCTGGCCTCTGCGGCACGACCAAAGTGCTGGTGCTCCGCTATCGCACAGAGGTATTTCAACTGCTTTAGTGTGGGTTGGCGCGCCACGTTATATTCCCTGCCAGAGTGCCTGGCTCATTGATCGATATTATCGATTATATTTTTTAAAAAAACCATGTAAGCCAAATTGACCCCACTTCGGTATATTGCTGTGTCCCCATCCGTGACGCGGGGAATGAGACGTCACAGTAGACAGATTCCGGGAGAACAACCATGGAACTAAAAGGCACCAAGACCGAACAAAACCTGAAGGACGCCTTTTCTGGCGAGTCCCAGGCCAACCGTCGCTACCTGTACTTTGCCGCCAAGGCTGACGTCGAGGGCTACAACGACGTGGCCGCAGTATTCCGTTCAACAGCAGAGGGCGAAACAGGTCACGCCCACGGCCACCTCGAGTACCTCGAGGCCGTCGGGGATCCGGCCACGGGCCTGCCGATGGGCGATACCCGTAAAAACCTTGAAGCATCCATCGCGGGCGAGACACACGAGTACACCGATATGTACCCGGGCATGGCCAGTTCAGCCCGTGAAGAGGGTTTTGACGAGATTGCTGACTGGTTCGAAACCCTGGCCAAGGCCGAGCGCAGCCATGCAAACAAATTTCAGAAGACCCTCGACACGATGGACGACTGAACCTAAACCCAAGACCGGTCGGGGGGAGCGCACAGCGTTCCCCCTTACTTTTTGTTTAAATCAAACCAGCATTAAAACGGAATCCAAGATGCGAGAAGGCAGTCTCGAAGCACCCACAAGGCATCCTATTGACTGGAAGAATGACGCTTTCTGGGACAAGGACGCGCTCAATGACGAGCTGGAGCGGGTCTACGACATCTGCCACGGCTGCCGTCGCTGCGTCAGCCTGTGTGACTCGTTTCCCACCCTCTTTGACCTGATTGACGAATCAGAGACCTTCGAAGTCGACGGCGTTGACCGCAGTGATTACACCAAAGTCGTCGACCAGTGCTACCTCTGCGACCTGTGCTTCATGACGAAGTGTCCCTACGTCCCTCCCCATGAGTTCAATGTCGATTTCCCCCACCTGATGCTCCGGGCCAAGGCCATAAAATTCCGTGAGGAAGGGGGAAGCCTGCGGGACAAATCCCTTACCAGCACGGATACCATGCTCGGCATGATGTCGATTCCACTGGTCGATATTACGGTCAACGCCCTGAACCAAAATAACGGCTTCAGAAAAGTGGTGGAAAAGACGCTGAATATTCACCATGAGGCACCGCTGCCCCGCATGCACGCAAAGACACTTCGTAAGCGGGTCGCACCCCTTGTGAAATCCCTGGAAGCCAGTCCCATTGGAGAGACAACCGGCAAGGTTGCGCTTTATGCCACCTGCTACGGCAACTACAACAGTCCTGAAGTTGGGGAGGATTTTGTACGTGTCTTTCAGCACAACGGCATTCACATCGATGTGGTGCCCAGGGAGAAGTGCTGTGGAATGCCAAAGCTCGAGTTGGGAGACCTGGATGCTGTTGATGCATTGAAGCAGGCTAATATTCCCGCGCTCGCGCAACTGGTTGATCGGGGCTATGACCTGGTAGCCCCCATACCTTCCTGTGTCTTGATGTACAAACAGGAATTGCCCCTCATGTACCCCGACGATCCGGACGTCCTCAAGGTTAAACAGGCCTTTTATGACCCGTTCGAATACCTTTGGCTGCGCCACAAAGGGGGCGCCTTGAACACCGATTTTGCAGCCGGCATTGGCAACGTCGCCTATCAGGTGGCCTGCCACCAGCGCGTTCAGAATATAGGACTGAAAACCCGCGATGTACTTGCCCTGGTTGCTGACAGTGAGGTAATCGCCCACGAGCGTTGCTCGGGCCATGACGGCACCTACGCGGTAAAATCAGAGACCCGGGCAAAGTCCGTTAAAATCGCACGGCCAACGGTCAAGAAGGTCGACGCCCAGAACCCGGATCACTTCATAAGCGACTGCCCAATGGCCGGAGCCCAGATTGCAAACCTGTCCGAAACGGTCGACGCCGCGCTACATCCCATGACGCTGCTGCGGATGGCCTACGGACTTTAGTTCGTCTACGAGGAGCACAAGAAATGCCACATCTTCGTCGTGAAGACCTATGGTCGCTGGAAGAATATGCTGTGCGACGCAGCGCGTATCGAGCCGAGGTCATGGCCCACAAAAAGACCCGTCAATTGGCTCTGGGACGACATGCGCGCCTGTATTTTGAGGACAGCACAACGATCCGCTACCAGATTCAGGAAATGCTGCGCATTGAAAAAACATTTGAGGCAGCGGGGATAGAAGAGGAACTCAACGCCTACAACCCCCTCATACCCGACGGACAAAACTGGAAAGCAACTTTCATGATTGAATTTGGCGACCCAGTGGAGCGCGCCCAGCGCCTGCGAGAGATGAAGGGCATTGAAGAGGCCGTATGGCTTCAGGTCGAGGGTTTGCCACCCATCACGCCTATTTGTGACGAAGACATGGAACGGGAGAATGAAGAAAAAACCTCGTCGGTCCATTTTCTGCGGTTTGAGCTCTCCAAGGAGCAGATCAATGCCCTCAAAGATGGCGGCGTGCTCTACGCCGGAATCAGCCACGATGCCTACCCCATCGACAAATTTGTGGTCGACCCGGTCATCAGGGACTCGCTGAGCAATGACCTGGCACCCGATACCCATTGATAGGAAGCCAATGACTCATCATTCAACCGGCAGAGCGGTACGGGGCCGCCACCACCCCCTGTGGCTGTCTGCGCCGAGCAGGGGGACATCAGTGTGACGCTGGTTGTGTTCGATATGGATGGAACGCTGCTCAACGCAAGCTCCGAGGTGACGCCCTTTACTGCAGAGACACTTGCGCGCCTGCGCTCTGCGGGGATCGCCTACACGGTAGCAACGGGCCGAACGCTGCAGGCAGCACTGGGCCCCCTGAAATCATTTCACTTTGAGCTGCCCCACATCTTAAAAAATGGCGCAATGATCTGGTGTCCCAACCAGCAGAATTACAGTCACAGCCACCTGCTCACACAACACGAGGTCTACCACGTGCTGGCGGCGATGACTTTGCAGGAAATCACGCCATTCGTCTTTACCCTCGAAGGCGGCAGCCACCACGCGGTCTACCATGGACCCTTAAAAAACGAGGCAGAAAATCGCCTTGCCCAACTGTTTGAGGACGAGCGTCACCTGCCCCTTGAAGCCATCAGTGCGATGCCCGATACCGCGCATGTGATCAATGTCAGTGGCATGGGTCCCCGGGCACACATTGAGACCGTCATTGATTCCATTGCAGACGAGGCGCGTCTCGTTGCCTACACGGGTACGGCGATCCAGTCTGAGGGACTGTCCTGGATGGACATACACCACAGCTCCGGCAGCAAGGGTAATGGCATCAATACCCTGCGCCGGGAGCACGGCTACGACAGGGTTGTGGTCTTTGGCGATGGGGACAATGACCTGAGTATGTTTGCCGTAGCCGATGAGGCCTATGCCACAGCCAACGCTGACGATGAAGTCAAGGCGGAGGCGACTGCTGTTATTGGGCACCATAACGAAGACGGTGTGGCGCATTTTTTATGGGAGCGCTTCGGGCTGTAAAAACCACCCTACTCACTGGTTAGCATTCCATGCTTGCGCACGGCGGAAGGTCGGGGCTGGATCAGCCAAACGCCACCCAAAATCAAAAACAGTGCCACAAACTGCGGCCAGGTGGCGGGCTCCGAAAGTACGCCGATACCAACGACAAAGGCTACGGCGGGGATGAGATAGTTGATGGTCGATAAAAATCCCGGGCCTACCTCATCAACCACAATAAAATAAACCCACGTGGCAACGCCTGTCGCCAGCGTTCCCAGGACTAAAAGTGCCAACCAGGCCTCCGGGGCCGAGCCGGGATCGCGCCACTGCTGAAACCAGAGCATCGGACCCAGCAAGATCAGGGATCCCAGTGTCAGAGAGCCCGCTGAGATCGTGACCGGATCTACCGAGGGGATACGCTTGGCGTACACTCCGTTGGCGGCATAACAAACCGTGGCCAGTAGCGCCGCCAGCTGGCCCCACAACTTCATCTCACTGTCTGACAGCCACCACTCTTCGCCCATGAGCAGGAACACACCAATCAGTCCCAATACCACCCCAAGCAGTCGTGTCCGGGTAAATTTTTCGTGGGTGAGTAAATAATGACCCATAACCAGCGTGGTTATGGGCATGAGCGCCATCAAAAGCCCCACCTCACCGCTGGCAACATACTGCTCAGACCAGGCAATAAGGACAAACGGCAGGACATTACCGGTAACGGCAAGAATCAGCATCCGCATAAGCGAGGTGACATCCGTGGGCAGCGCCTGCTTGCGAAGCCCAAGAACGCACCACATGACAACGGCACCCAGCGTCAGTCGTCCCCAGACCAGTGCCACAGGATGGAAGTACTCCAATGCCACGGCAATCAGGCCAAAGGCAAAACCCCAGAAAACCACCAGGTACAGAAGTAGAGCCCAATGACGGGGTGTTGGCGATACCATGAATTCAGCGCTCTGCAAATTGGCATTGGTTGTACGAAGTTCGCATTATTCCAGACCGCAATCTGCTAATCTTGCTCCCCCTGTTTCCTCCTGAGAATTTCCCTTTTGGCTGACGAACCCCAGTTAAGCCCGGAGCTGGCAGCGCATATCAAGCGGGTGCTCGGTGTCTCCATGCCCACGGGACCCGGCGTCAGTCTATCTGCGGCCCTACTCCGACGGTGGTTCAAGCCCAGTTTTTCTGGCCTTGAGAGGCTGCCCGGCAAGCCGGCACTTTTCGTCGGCAATCATGCCCTGCTGGCCGTTGACGCCACCATTTTTCACCTACTGATGCACTATGATTACGCCCGCTTCCTGCGCCCGCTGGGGGACAAAACGCTGTTCGCCAACAAACAGTACGCCGACGCGGTAATCCATCTTGGCGCAGCCCTGGGCCACAGCGCAGTGGTCACGGCACTGATGGCGGAACAGAAGGATTTATTGCTGTATCCCGGCGGCACCTATGAAGCGGTGAAGCAACCGGAGCAGCGTTATGAGTTGATGTGGAAAAATCGCTACGGCTTCATCCGCATCGCGGCAAAAATGGGCTACACCATCGTGCCCTTCGCCGCCGTGGGTCCCGATGAATATTTCGATCAACACCTCACCGGTCCTGAAGTGCAGCAGGCTCAGTTAACCCAACTCCTGATACAACTGGGCTTGCTGCCCCAGGATCTCCGTCCCGATTTGGTGCCCCCCTTACCCGCCGGCGTTTGGGGCACGCCCATGCCAAAACCCAAAGCCACATTTTATGGATTTTGCCCTCCTATTGACCTCAGCGGCTACCGGGGTCGCGATATTACAAGTAAACAGCAGGTCAAAATTCGGGCGCAGGTAGAAGACGCTATAAACCTGGAAATCAAGAATTTACTGCTGCGACGCGAGCAGAATCGCCATAGGGATGGCCTGCTCAGAAGGTTGCTCAATCTGTGACAAGCGCCAGATGATCCATCGAGGGCGCCTACGCGCAGTGCTCAGCGTCGCCACAGTCGCCGTCATGGTCTGGCTGCTCGCCTCGGTTTTCTGGGCGCCGGATCTCGCGCGCTCTTTGGGCAGCAATCCGGTTGTCGAAACACCCGCAAAAGTGGGCGTTGCCTACGAGGACATCCTGGTCGAGAGTGATGGCCTGGCACTCACAGGCTGGTGGATCCCCGCTCCAGCACCCCGGGCCGTCATGCTTTTTGCCCATGGTGCGGGCTCGAACCGCACATCCTGGTTTTTACCTTCACTCGAGTTTTACAGGACGGCGACCGAACTCGGCATTTCAGTCGCGACGATTGATTTACGAAATCATGGCAACTCGCCCCAGACAGACGGTAAGTTGGGCATGGGTAGTACTGAGTGGCCCGATATGCTCGCTCTGTCCAACTGGGTCGACGCCACTGACCAGAGCACCCTGCCCCGCATAGGCGTCGGCCTCTCCATGGGGGGAGCGACACTGATTTACGCCCTCTCGAACGGGCTCCGGCTTGATGCGGCCGTACTCGTTGATCCGCTGCTCAACACCCGGGATGCATTGAAACAGGGCGGTTGGATAGCCTACGGGCTTCCCCCCGCGGTGTTTGCCCCTATGGCATGGGCAGCCACTGAGATGGGTGATTTGCCTGACAGTCAGGGAGATGCGGGAACACTGGCACAGTCTCTCCCCCTCCCGCTCCTTATCATGCAGGATCCAGAAGATCCCATAACACGCCTTCCTTTTGCCCAGGAACTCGCCGCCCACAACCCCCGGGTTGAACTGTCCGTCGCCCCCCGCGTCACTACCGGCGACCCCTGCCTGCTTGGTAAAGGACGGTGGGGCACCCATGTCAGCCTGTTCAAATGCCACAGGCGTTGGGCTGTTGAGGAACTGGCTGAATTCCTTGATCGAGTGGTCTTGCCACCCGTCCCTGCGGCGGTGGCACCGTAGGCGAAGAAACCCAAAAAACAAAAGGGGGTCAATCCCGCCCGTATACCCCGCGCAGGCTGGACATTGCAGGCGGGGGAAATGAGAGACCGCTCCGCATCAGAAATCGGGCTGGATGCCTTGTCATGGACATCCACCCCATCCGAACCTTCGTATGATAGGCATCAACCCTCAAAACCACAGCCACAACCGGCGTAGGAGTTTTGTCATGAATACCGTTTCCAAAGTGTCTACTTTCCTGACCATGCTGATCAGTCCAGCCCTCTTGGCCTGTCCTGATTACCTTGACCATGATATGCGCCGTTTAAGCTCAAAAGAAACCATCAACTTCTGTGAAGCGTACGCAGGCAAAGCCATGTTGATCGTCAATACCGCCAGTAACTGTGGCTATACGCCTCAATTTGACGGCCTTGAGGCTTTGCATCGTGAATACCAGGACAAGGGACTTGTCGTCATTGGCTTTTCCAGCGACGACTTCTTCCAGGAAGAGAATGATGAAGGGGATGTCGCCGCTGTCTGCTATGAAAAATATGACGTAAGTTTCCCAATGATGGCCACCAGCGGTGTTCGCGGCAAAGATGCCAACCCGGTATTTAGAGGCCTGGGTGAAGCCAAGGGCTATCCCACCTGGAATTTCAACAAATACATCGTTGATACCCAGGGTAATGTCGTCGAGCATTTTGGCAGTAATGTGGGACCCGAGAGCCAAAAGTTACGTGGCACCATTGATGCGGCACTGGCATCTGCCCCATAGCGGGCGCACCGAAAAACGTCAGCGGGGGCTGATAGCCCCCTGCGTATGCTGCGGCAGGCGGGTGCCCCTTACGTTTCATCACCTGATACCCAGGAAGGTCCATCGTAGGCCGCACTTTCAAAGACGCTATGACAACGAAACCCTCCATGCCGGGATCATGGTGTGCCGGCGTTGCCATCGGGGCATCCACAAACGGTATGACGAAATGACCCTCGCGCGGCAGTTCAATACCCTGGCTCTGCTCCTGGCAGACACAGAGTTGGTGCGTCACTTTGAGTGGGTTGCCCGACAGCGGGAAACGGTTTAGATACCAAAGGCGCGGCGAATTGCATGTACCACATCGGGCACGGCTGATTCGCCACTCACCACCAGGTGGGCGCCCGCGCGCGCGGCTTCGCTCCAAGCCAAAAATGCAGGCAGAGCCCGCGTTTCCCAGAAGTCATGGACTGATTCAGGCGTACGTCCACGCTCACCGCAATCGCGCTCCATTCGCCGTTGCAGACAGAGGTCGAGCGGCGTTTCCACAAACACAATGTGATCCACGACAGCCGCCAGATCGCGCCAGGCACCCAGCAGCAAACCATCAGCAACGACCAGCCTGGCGGGTCCAATTGTGTCACTGGCACCCTTGACGCGGGTGTGGCTGGAGAAATCATAGCGCGGTGCGGGCACGCCCATACCACAGCGCAGCGACTCCAAATGCTGTTGAAATAGAGCGAATTCGACCGCATCTGGGTTATCGAAATCCACCTGCTCCCTCTCAGTTATCGAAAGGTCACTGAGGTCCCGATAGTAGGCATCCAGACTCAGCAAACAGGCCGATGTATCAGCGCTATCCCGATTGCAGTCCCCTACGAGGGCACGGGCCACCGTGCTTTTGCCCGAGCCAGATGCGCCTGTAATGGCCAGAATTCGCGTCGTCAGGGTCATGCCGTACCTCCCCCAGGGCAGGACTGCCGGGACAGCGTGACACGAGGCGGCACAGGGGCGACCACCGCGCCGCGCCAGCCGGCGGCCCTGTCGTCAGGGCAGGTATGCTGAGCCATACTCCTCAACCAGGGCCTCAGTAATCGCCCGTTTGCTGGCCCGCGCGTTAAAGTCAGCACATTCACCGGCATTCCAGCGCTCGTAGTCACCGTATTCGGGTTGGCCAATATTGGTTACCATCTCCCACACCAGTATGCATCGCTCGGCATCATTGAGCCTGGACGGCGCCTCGATCTCCTGAAGTAGACCCTCAAGGGTTGGGCTGTTCATGACAACCCCACTGCCCTCGGTGCCATCGAGGACCATTGTGTGGGGGGCCTGTGCCATAAAAGGCGGCCACGGGTTGCCAGCTATCGGCCCGGGGAGGCCGTAGCGGGCAAACTCAGCCCATGCGGTCATCATGATCGCCGTCATTTGCTGGGCCGATTCAGTATCGGGGTACATGTACTTCCCCACGGAACCGAACATCGGGGCGCCCATAATGAAGGCAATTTCCGAGGCATGGGAAGCCCCCAACAGTTCAGGGAAGGACAGGAACCAATTCTCTGACTGCTCATCCCAGTCGAAGCGATAGACATACAGGTCGGTGTAGCCAGCCGCGCCCAGACTAAGCATGGGCTGATCAACTCCCCGGGCTTTCCAGCCGCGCGAACGCAGATCCACCCAGTATCGGTACATCTCAGCGTCCTTGAGGCTCATGCGGGGGGGTAATAAACCGAACAACACCGGATCACCGTCAACGAAATACCGGTTCAGACCCAGCCACAGGGTCACCTCATCGCGGTTGGACCCGGCTAGCACCGGTACCGATTTGGCGAACTGTGGATCCGCCAGTGCCGCATCAATGCCCTTGAGCGGGACCACAACGCCATCCGCGGTCGTGAGCGGTGAGAGGTGGTCCTTCTCGAGACTGTAGTAGGCGTCGAGCAGATCATAGGCTGACACGCCGCGCAGCTCTGCCCCGGTTACACCGTCCGGTTCCAGTGCCAGCGCCGCGGTCAGTTCCCAGCCACCACGATCGATTTGTGGGAATTCACGCTGCCGGTTAAATGCCTCGCGGAGGGTGACGGTGGTGGTATACCCCGACTGGGCAATCGCCCTGTGAAACAACCCGTCCGCCAACGGGGAGACCAACAGGGCATAGACATTGTGCCCCCCCGCGCTCTCACCAAATACCGTGACGTTATCCGGATCGCCGCCAAACGCCGCTATATTACGCTGTGTCCATCCGAGGGCAGCGATAATATCCAGCTGGCCGAAATTCGACGTTCGATCCAAACCACGGGCATCGTCCTGAACAGCCGGATGGGTGAACCAGCCGAAAGGACCGAGTCGGTAATTTATTGTCACGACAACCACGCCCTGCTGCTGCGCCAGAGCAGAAAAATCGTAGGCATCTTTGCTGCCCGATGTATTCCCCCCGCCGTGAATCCAAAACATCACTGGCAGACTTTGACCCTGGTAATTTTCCGGTGCGACCACATCGAGGTACAGGCAGTCCTCGGAGCCCACGGGTCCAGTGCCATCGGTGCCGGTGATCTCGCCAGCCGTCTGCACACACAGGCTTTCTGTTTTAGGCGTGATAACCGCTTCTCGGTTCTCGTAGGGCTGCGGTGCACGCCACCGCAACTTACCAATCGGTGCCTGGGCAAAAGGGATGTCCCGCCAGTGAATGACCCGTTGACTGGCGGCCATACCCATGACGGCACCCGACTCAGTGGCGACCTCTGAGCCCGGAACAGGTTTCATGACGGGCTGCGAGCAAGCCACGAGGCCACTGCACAGCAATGCGGAGAACAATACGGCTCTCGATGATCTAACCATGGATAACCCCAAGACAGACTTCAGCATCTGTTACGCTGGCTCACCCTGCCTAGTTCAGAAGTTTTCCCGGTAATACCGGGTTTGCTCGCAGGGGTCCCTCAAGTGTCAGCCCCTGGTTTCGGTCCCTGCAGCAGACGGGATCGCTCGAACGTATCCTGGACCACGGAGGTGATGGAGGCGGTGCTGACACCGATCATCAAAACCCCGTTAATAGCTTGAATTGGCCCCAGGATTCGCCAGCGCTCCGACATCACAATATCGCCGTATCCGAGCGTCGAAAAATTAACCAGCGAGTGATAGTAGGCCGTCTGGAAATCCTGGAACTCCCCAAGAAACATAAACAACAGTGCCCAGATACCGCCCTGGCACAGGTTACCCAGGACCAGCATAAGCATAACCTGGGCAATCAGCACCAGCGCCATGGCCCGTGATGACGTTTTGATCCAGCCCAGGTGACCGATGTAATAACGGGTTGCAACGTAAAGCAGTATCCCCTGTACGAAGAGACAGACGATCATCGCGGCGAATCCCACCGTTAAGCTCATGATCACGTCGTCACCCCCCTCTCCCCTGCATCAAGCCAGCCCAACCTGTTGAGCAGTGCCATACTGGCCCAGGCATATAGTGCAACCAACAAAAACATGCCAAAGCGAAAGGCAAAAGCCTGATAAGGGTCTCTCCCCGCTGCACTGTCGGCAACTGCCGGGCCAAGCAGAATCAACATTGTTACAGCGGTATCCAACCAAAACTGCTCGGTCCTGCCGGTTGTCCCGGATACGTAGAGTTTGCGCCCCAGCAGAATAAACGCCAGCAAAATCCAGACTGCAAACAGCTCAAGGTTGGGCGAGAGCTTCAAACCAAACCAAAGCAGGGCCGCGAGAAGCCCTCCCAACAGTGTTGCCCCGAGCAACTCCAACCCGGACTTCTTCGCCTGCCTAACATCGGCAGACTGTGCGAGTAGTATGGATTTCATCATCACTGGCGTGTGTCCTGTTGGATTGATCAACAGGAACAGGTAAGCAGGCATGATTACGACAACGGCCCTCACTGCCCGCAGCGGCGCCCCAGCTGAACCCTCGGCGGCACCTGCTGCGGGTTCGTCAATGTGCGAGGGTTCCGGAAAAAATGGGTAGACCACCCACTGACTGAAAACGGCAATGACCACAGCAGCTACCAGCATCAGCACCAGTGTTTGTGCCAGCGCCAGGCTCAAAACACCAAGCGCTGATATCAGGGTAAGCCCCATGGCAAGCAGCGTTCCTACAGCAGCATTTTCCCCGGCGAGGCTCATACGGCTACTGAGAAACAAACCCAAGCCAACCAACGTCAGTCCAATGGGTGGGTACTGCTCAACGAGGGGTGCAACCACCAGACCCACGCCGAGAATAACCGTCAATGCCACAGCGAGAACCAGGAGCTTGGCTGCCGGCATGGGCGGGGCAGGCCGAACCGTCAGGATCAGCGCCAGGAGGGGTGCAAAGTAAGGGAGGGACATGCCACTACCATAGGACAGTAGCAGCGCCAGGGAGACCGTCAGGGCCAGTCGGAACGTCCGACGCGCTTCAATAGGCATAGGATAGGATGCTGCGCACGCGAATACTGGTCCAGGCCAGCGCATCAAGTAACCAAGGAGCATCACCGTAGGCAACGATAGAGGCCTGCCCGCCGATGCGCAGCGCCTCCCGGAGCTCCTGATCCGAGAGATCGCTGATGTCAATCTGTACCGGAAACCGCTGGGCCTGGCGCAGCCAGTCACGATCATTCTGGATGTTGGGTAGGGTACCGGGCTGGGTCGGCTGGGATGCACTGACCCCGAGACCAATCGAGCGCACACGGCCCTCGTAAACGCGGCCGGGAACAACATCAAACAGAATTTCAACTTCAGTGCCCGGTTTGAGCGCGTTGAGATTATTCTCGGTGAACGCCGCATTGATCCAGACCGCATCGGTGGCGACCAGGGTAACGACCGGCTTACCCACGCCAGCAAACTGACCGACCTCTGCACGGAGATCGGTAACGACACCTGTTTTTGCTGCGCGGACACGCGTATTGGCAAGATCCAACTGCGCTTTGGCGAGTGCACTCCGCGCTGACTTCAGAAAGGCATTGCTCGCGTCATCATCCCCACCTTTGGCGTCGATTGCCCGCTGGATATCCGCACGTGCAGCGGCCACCTGCGCCGTCGAAGCCTCCAGTGAGGCCTTTGACATTTCCAGCCTGCGCTGGCTGATGGTGCCGGGATCCTGCTCGTACAATCGGCTCAGCCGCTCAAAATCCTTGGTGCTTTTTTCCTGGTTTGCCACTGCCGCATCGAGGCCAGCCCTGGCCGCCTCAACGCCCGCATCACCCGCGGCCAATTGCTGCTGGGCCTTCTGCAACTCTGACTCTGCCCGCTCCAGTGCAATCAGGTAATCAGAATCATCGATCACAAAAAGGGTGTCACCCGCCGCGACCGACTGGTTGTTGGCAATATTCACCTCACTGACCAATCCGGCCACTTTGGGGGCAACGCCGACGACGAACCCTTCGACGCGCGCCTGGGAGGTATAGGGCGTGAGTCGATCCGCCGCAACGTACCAAGTCAGAATAAGGATCAGGAATGCAAAAACCAATCCAGCGCCACGATTGACCGTTTTGGCGCCTGCCGCCTCTTCATTAGTCGTCATGGTGAGGGCTCCGTAATAGTGTCGTTTTCTGTCGCCGGTGGTTGTGTCGCGTCGAGCACAGGAATTGTGGGTAAATCACCCCAGTCGGACCGTTCCTGCATTTGCTGCAAAAGCTCCGGAGGCAACATGTCATCTATTTGGTCAGGCCGCCAGCCTCCGCCCAATGCCGTGTACATTGCAACAATAGCCCGCAGGTGCTGCCCGTCGTTCTGTAGTTTGCGATCCGCCTGGGTGAAGACGACACGTTGCGCATCGAGCACGCGCTGGAAATCCGCATAGCCTTCCCGGTAGCGTGTCGTAGCAATCTCAAGCGCCCGCTCTGAGGCATCGACAGTCTCAACCAGCAAAGCGCGCTGTTCGGATGACTTATCAAGGGCGATCGAGGCGTCGTTGATCTCCCTCGCCGCATTAAGCACGGTGTTGCGATACGCTTCGAGAGTTTGCTGGAGGCGGGCGTCCTGGATGCGAACACTGTTGGCAATACGCCCCCAGTCAAACACGGTCCAACGAAGCGCAGGACCCGCGCCCAAAAGACCCGTGCTGTCCACAGCCGGGAGCGAGTTTCCCGTCCAACCCACGCTGCCACCGATAGCGATCGACGGGTAATACTCTGCTTCCGCGATCCCTATCTGGGCCGACTGTGCTGCCACCGACCACAGGCTGGCGCGCACGTCAGGACGGCGTTGAATCAAGACCGCCGGGAGTTCCTCCAGCGCCACGGTATGGTCGGTGGGCAGGGGAGCATCAGAGTCCAGAGCTCCGCGCAGCTCGCCGGGGCCCCGGCCCAATAGTGCCGAGAGTGCATTGACCAGCTGGGACCCAGCGCCCTCGAGCCCTGGCAAAGTCGACAGCGTCGCCAGGTATTGCGTCCTGGCCTGCTGCAGGTCCAGTTCAGACTGCTGTCCCGCCTCAAACATCTGACGGGTAATTTCATAACTCCGGCCCTGCTGCTGCGCGTTCTTATTCAGGATGGCAATGCGGGCCTCTATGATGCGGAAGCGCCAGTAGGTGTCAGCTATTGTCGCCGCCAACAGGACCTGGGCGTCCCTCTGGTTCGCAACCGAGGCAAAATAAGCGCTATCAGCGGATTCGATTCCGCGCTGAAAGCGCCCCCAAAAGTCCAGTTCCCAACCAATATTGAATCCCGCATCCCAGGTAGAGAAGCCGCTCTCACCGGGGCCGCTGCTGCGCTTGCCGTAGGCGGCATCGGCGCTGATCGTCTGTGCCTGTGGATACAGTGCAGCACCAGCCGCCGCAGCCAATGCCCTCGCCTCAAGCACCCGCAGGCCAGCGAGCCTAAGACCAGGATTTTCCCGCCGGGCTGAATCAATGAGAAAGTCGAGCACGGGGTCATCGAATTGCTGCCACCAGGTCGCCAGTTCGAGGTCACTGTCAGGCGCCATCGTCACCGATTCGCCGTAGACCGATAACTCCAAAGCGTCGAGCCAGGCGTCATCTGGCGGCGTATAGTCGGGACCGACTGTCGTACACGCGCTCAACAGCACAGCGAGTGCAGCCACCGGCCAGGGGTACCTTTTCGACACGCTCAGTCTCGGGGGCATCTGGCGCGCTTTGAACTAAGGAGCTTCCCCGGGGACCGGCGGCGTGGCTTCATCCTCGGCCAGCGATGTCTCACGCTCCACCCAGGCCCACAACAGCTGGTACCCCACGGCGAGAATAACGGACCCCAGGAAAAGACCAATCATGCCCATGCCCACCATACCGCCCAGCGCGCCAATCAGCACCACGGGCATGGGCACATCGACACCGCGACCCAACAGCATGGGTTTCAGGACGCCATCAGAGAGACCAGCGATCAGCAGGTACACGGTAATTACGCCGTTCATCGCCGTGGACCCATCACCGGACGTCCACAACCAGGCGAGCACCGGCAATGTGATGAGCAGTGCCGGTAGTTGGATAATGCCAATGAAAAGGGTTACGACCGCAAGCACACCCGCGGCGGGCACATCCGCCCAGAGGAATCCCACGCCGAGCAGCAGGGCCTGAACCACTGCGACACCAATAACGCCTGTAGCGACCGAGCGCATTGTCGCCACCGACAGTTGCTGCAACTGGGCGCCACGGCTCCCGCCGACCAGCGTATTGGCGATCCTACCCAGTGCCGCCTCACCCGACTGACCGTAGGCCATCATGATACTGGCAATAACGATGGCGCCCAAAAAAAGACCGATGGTCGCGAGCACATCGGTCGTGCCGCCCACCGCCCGCTTGATGAGCGCGCGAACCTCCTCGCCGTGACTCGCCAACACGGCTTCCAGATTTTCAGAGGCGGCAAGCCAGGCCACGTAAAGCTGCTCGCCGATCACAGGCCAGTCCCGAATCGATTCATTGGGCTCCCTGATCGTCAGTGCACCCGCCTTCCACTGGCCCAGGAGATCCGTGACATGCTCAACCAGTGACATCCCCAGCAACACAGTCGGCACACCCAGCAGAAGCAGCCCAGTGACGCCAATCAAGGCTGCCGCACGACCGTCGCGCCAACCCAGCGAGTCGCGCAGTTTGATGTGAAGTGGGTAGAGCGTGACGGCAAGGATCAAGGCCCAGAGCATAATGCTTGCAAAGGGCGAGAAGATGCGCGCACAGACCCAGAGAATCAGGAGCAGGAACACCAGACGTAACAGCACCTGGATCACGTCATGGGACAACCTGGTTTTCATCGTCTGATACGGGTCTTCCATTGATGGGCTCCTGTCGCTGCGCATTAGGCACACATTATGCATGGAAAGCACCGAGATCACGACACGGCCAGGCGCCCTGCCCACGCAGACGACAGGTGACCTCAGGGTGCCGGTTTGTGGGCGCCGCGGGGACCGGAGGCATCCGGTGTGCGACTCCCCCTTCGGGGATTCGGCCGGGCCGAGAGCCTCACCATCCTGAATCCGCCGGCAGGCCACTGATCCAGAGAGGGGTCCCGCAACGAATATTGCTCGCCCCTATCCAACTCGGACTTTGTCATGCTCGCCAACCTCCAAGTCGAATGGTTCGACAACATTCGCGCTGATCTGCTTGCCGGACTCGTCGTCGCCCTCGCTCTGATTCCCGAGGCGATCGCGTTTTCAATCATCGCGGGGGTAGATCCACGTGTTGGCCTGTATGCCTCATTCTGCATCGCCGTTGTCATTGCCTTTGTCGGGGGGCGCCCCGGCATGATCTCTGCGGCTACGGGTGCCATGGCCCTGGTCATGGTCACCCTGGTCAGGGATCATGGACTGCAATATCTCCTGGCAGCCACCGTGCTGACGGGGCTACTACAGATTTTGGCAGGCTATCTCCATCTGGGAGAACTGATGCGTTTTGTCTCAAGATCTGTCGTCACAGGATTCGTGAACGCATTGGCCATTTTGATTTTTATGGCCCAATTACCCGAGCTGACCGACGTGACATGGCAGGTCTACGTGCTCACCGCGAGCGGTCTCGCGATCATTTACCTCTTTCCCCGCCTGCCGGGCATCGGCAAGAGCATTCCCTCCCCCCTCGTCTGCATCGTCAGCCTGACCGCTGTCTGTATACTCGCTGGCGTTGATGTCCGGACTGTGGGCGACATGGGTGACTTGCCCAATACCCTGCCGATTTTTCTGATCCCCAATATCCCGCTGACCCTCGAGACGCTGCTGATTATACTACCCTACTCCGTTGCTCTGGCAGTGGTCGGGCTTCTTGAATCACTGATGACAGCTACCATCGTCGATGATCTTACGGATACCCAAAGCGACCGTAATCGCGAATGCAAAGGCCAGGGCATCGCCAATGTGGCAGCGGGTTTTTTTGGTGGCATGGCAGGTTGCGCCATGATTGGACAATCCATCATCAATGTAAAATCAGGGGGCCGATGCCGACTGTCGACCCTGACTGCGGGTACCGTCCTGATCATCATGGTGGTCTTCCTTGACAGCTGGCTGCAGCGAATTCCCATGGCGGCGCTGGTCGCTGTCATGATCATGGTCTCCATTGGAACGTTTTCCTGGGTCTCGGTCCGGGACCTGCGGCGCAACACCCTATCCAGCAATATCGTAATGATCAGCACGGTTATCGTGGTGGTGGCGACCCACAACCTCGCCATCGGTGTCTTTGTGGGCGTCCTGCTGGCATCGCTGTTTTTTGCCCATAAAATTGGCCGGTTCATGGTGGTCAAAAGCGAGTTTGATCCGGAACGGGGCGCCCGGACCTACCGGGTGGTTGGCCAGGTATTTTTTGCATCCAGTGAACAGTTTATCGGCGCCTTCGACTTCAAAGAGGCGGTTGAAAGGGTCATCATCGATCTCTCATACGCCCACTTCTGGGATGTCACATCGGTCGCGGCGCTGGATAAAGTCGTTATCAAGTTTCGCCGTGAGGGTGCTGAGGTCACCATCCATGGTATGAATGCGGCAACAGAAACCGTGGTCGACAAATTCGGCATACACAACGATCCCAGTGAAGTCGAAAAATTGATGGGGAGTCACTGAGCTTGAACACTGAAAGAGAACAGATCATCGCCAGTATCGACGGGTCCGTGGGTTCGCTGGCCGTTTGTGACGCTGCTGCCTGGGTAGCATCCCGGCTTGAGCGGAGCCTGCTGCTCTTACACACGTTGGAACGCCGCCCGCAGCATGGCGCTGACGACTGGAGTGGCACCATCGGCCTGGGTGCCCAGACTGAACTCCTGGAGCGGATGGCACAACTGGACGAGGAGCGCGGCAAACTGGCGCTCCAATACGGCAAAACGCTGCTCGCCGAAGCCGAGAAACGTGTCAGTGACCGGGGTATCGAGCCGATCCGTACCTTACTCCGGCACGGTGATTTTGTTGAAGCCCTCGTGGAACTGGAGAACAAGGCAAGGCTGATGGTGGTGGGTAAGGTGGGGACCGACCACGCGGGTGAATTCAGCGCGCTCGGCTCCCACATTGAATCCCTGATCCGCCAGGTTCACACCTCCATCCTCATCACTGGCGCACAGTTCACGCCCCCGACAAGCTTTATGCTGGCCTACGATGGCAGGGATACCGCGGAACGCTCCCTTGATCGCATCGTCAAGGGGGGGCTGCTGGGTGGCCTGCCCTGCCACCTCGTTATGGTGGGCAAGCAAGACGCCAATCAGACGGCGAAGTTTGAAGGTGCCAGCCAGCGTCTTGAACGGGAGGGCTACACGGTCATACCCCGAGTCATCGAGGGCAATGTAACGGATGCACTGCTCACTTATCAGCGGGAGCAAGAGGTCGGACTGCTGATCATGGGCGCATTTTCACACTCCAAGGTAAGGCACCTGTTCTTAGGCAGCAATACGATTCGTATGATCCAGAGTAGCCTTGCGCCCCTGATCGTTTTGCGCTGACGCGCGATTATCGCGGCGCGGTGCAGAGCGCGAGAAATTCTTCGACCTCAGGGCGGTGGGCACGCTGTTTGCGCAGGCAGAAATAAAACCGTCGTCTAAGCCTGAATTTGCGGGGCAGTGACAGCGCCACCAGTCCGCCCTGAGCCAGATAGGGTGCCAGAACTTTTTCAGACAGACAGCCAATACCGAGTTGCTGCTCCACCGCACGCAAGATCGGTTCGTTGTGCCTCAGCTCCAGACGCACACGCAGCTGCCGCAGTTGCGAGGAGAAGACCTGGTCAAACAGCAGGCGTGCTCCAGATTCCGGCTCACGAAGGATCCAGCTGGCCGTTAGGATGTCAGCCTCGGTCAGTCTACCCTTGCTGGCCAGCGGGTGATCGGACGAACAAAAGACAAACAGTTCATCTGCCACCCACGGAATAAGTTCGACACCCTGCAGGGTTGTTTCATGTTCTATAAGGCCCAACTCACTCTCACGATCCAGGACACGCTGGACTACATCGGGGGTATTTCCGGGTGTGATATCAACCCGGGCCTGGGGATAACGGTTCAGCCAAGCCGCCAGATAGTCCACCATAAGGTGGTTGGCGATGGTGAAGCTGGCGCTGATGTTGAGGTCGCCCGAGGGCGATGCTGCCAGCAATTCCGACTCCAGTTGACGGGCGTCATCCAACAGTTGCCGCGCCCGAGACTCGAGTTGTCGCCCGGTGTGGTTGAGCGACAACTTCTTGCCCACCCGATCAAACAGCGTCGTGTTGTGGTTGGACTCAAGAGATTTCAGTGCCGCGCTGACCGCCGACTGGGACAGTGCGAGGGAAATTCCCGCCCCTGCTGTGGTGCCCTCCCGGGCAACCGCAAGAAAAATTTCTAATTGCCTGAGCGTCAGGCGCAATGACTCGCTGGCCATGTGGCTCACCTCTAGCAGCTTTGTATATCAATAAAATTGGTTAAATGTATCTGATAAAACAGTTTAACAAATAGCGAGGCAAACCCTACAATGCGCGCGCCCTACCCTGGAGATCACAGCATGACCGAACAAAAAGCCACTAACGTGCACTGGCACGATGGCGAAATAACCCGCGACGATCGCGAACGCATGATGAAGCAACGTGGCGCCACACTGTGGTTCACCGGTTTATCAGGCAGTGGTAAAAGCACCATTGCTGTGGCACTGGAAGCCCGGTTATTCGAACGGGGCCACCTCAGCTACCGTCTCGATGGGGACAATATCCGCTTTGGTATTAACAAAAACCTGGGTTTCTCTGCTGAAGACCGGACAGAAAACATTCGACGAATTGGTGAAATTGCCAAGCTCTTTGTCGACTCAGGGGTCATCGCACTGAGCAGCTTCATCAGTCCCTACCGAGCCGATCGCGACCAGGTTCGGGCGCTCCATGACGAGGCCGGTATGGCCTTTATTGAGGTATTCGTTGATTGCGCTTTGGAAGAAGCCGAGAAACGCGATCCCAAGGGACTGTACAAAAAAGCGCGTGCTGGCGAAATCAAAAACTTCACCGGCATTGACGACCCCTACGAAGCACCCCTCTCTGCGGAAATCCACCTGCACACCGACCAGATGAGCCTCGAAGACGAGGTCGACCTGCTGGTCAATTATCTGCAAGAGCGCGGCATTCTTGCCGCCTGAAGGAGTAACCCAATGATCAAACCCCATGGATCCGACACGCTGCAGCCCCGTTACGTTGCGGATGATGCGGCGCGCGCACAGCTTGTCCGGGAGGCAGAGAGCCTGCCCAGTCTGCTACTCAACTCCGCTGCGGCTGCCAACGCCGTCATGTTGGGCGCGGGTTATTTCAACCCACTGCGGGGCTATATGAACCTTGCCGATGCCCTGTCGGTAGCCGCCAACATGACGACAAGCGACGGTCTTTTCTGGCCCGTTCCCATTATCAACCTGACAAAGGAAACCGGTGCGACGGTGGGTTCCCGGGTCGCCCTTCGCGATCCCAACGTCGACGGCAACCCTGTCCTGGCAGTTATGGATATCGAGACCGTGGAATCCGTCAGCGATGAGCAAATTAGCGCCATGGCCGGGCAGATTTTCGGGACTAACGACGCCGGCCATCCAGGCGTGGCGACATTTACCCAGCTTGGCAACACATTGCTCTCCGGCCCTATCCAAGTGCTCAACTACAGCTATTTCAGTGCGGAGTTTGCGGGCACCTTTCAAACCGCTGTGGAAATTCGTTCTGAAATTGAGCAGCGGGGCTGGAACAAGGTGGTGGCCTTCCAGACCCGCAACCCGATGCACCTCGCCCACGAGGAGCTGTGTCGCATGGCCATGGAGCGCCTCGAAGCCGATGGCTGTATCGTGCACATGCTGTTAGGAAAATTGAAGGCGGGCGACATACCCGCTGACGTCCGGGATGCCTGTATCCGCAAGATGGTTGACGTCTACTTTCCAGCCAACTCGGTGATGGTCAGTGGATACGGCTTTGACATGTTGTACGCGGGCCCCCGCGAGGCGGTACTCCACGCAGTTTTCCGCCAGAATATGGGTGCCTCACATCTGATCGTCGGGCGCGATCACGCCGGAGTCGGTGACTTCTACGGCCCCTTCGAAGCCCAGACTATTTTCAGTGAAAATGTGCCCGAGGGTGCACTGGAGATTGAAATCTTCAGTGCCGACCACACAGCCTGGTCGAAGAAGTTGGGCAAGGTGGTCATGATGCGGGAGGCAGCCGATCACGAGAAAGACGACTTCGTGCTGCTGTCCGGAACGAAAGTACGTGAACTTTTGAGCGAGGGTATCGCGCCGCCGCCGGAATTCTCCCGTCCCGAGGTGGCGGACATTCTAATGGCGTACTACCAGTCCGAGAATAGCTGACCCGGACACAGGTTATTGGCGCCGCCGGCTCATCAATCGGGGACCTCGGCCCCCTTTAACATGGCCCACAGCAGCCCGGCGCGCTGGGCATCAGCGCTGCGCTGGGCGCGGTAGCGCACGTGGGCCTGACTGCTCGCCTCCGGATCGAACTCAATGCCCCAGAGCCCCTTGATCTCATTGGGCAGCAACGAGTAGCGCATGTCGACAACCAGCAGTGGGTTATCGGTATCCATGGCCAGGTAGTCGCTGGAAAACCAGCGAAAGCGCTCCAGGTCCCGGCCCTGCTGGGAGGCATTGTCCAGCCAGGGCAAGTGTAAACCCGGATCAAACTCGGGAATGGAACCGCCCGGGTAAACTCGAGTGCCAAAACCCACGCGCACGGCATCAACCCAAAATTGTCCCTGGTGACGATAGATGACTTTCCATAACAGCACATTGCCCAGGGTGGGTTTGGCTGATACGGACACGCCACTATGCCCGCGGTCAGCGGCCAAGGCTTGACCCACTGCAGCGGCGCGATCGTGCTGGATGAGACCCACGCCGAGGTAACACAGTGCCCACAGCAATCCCACGCGGGCCGCCCAGACGTTACGCCGCACCAGCCCCCAGATGATGCCGACAACGAGTGGAACAGTGAACAGCGGATCGATCACAGCGATGCTGTTCCAGGCAATGCGCGCATCCGAAAACGGCCAGAGTAGCAAAGTGCCATAGGTGGTACAGGCATCCAGGAGCCCATGGGTGGCGTAACCCAGACAAGCCGCCAGCCACACGGTCAGGAAAGGAATCCCCCGGGCAAACGTTTGGGTAAACACCGCGGCGCAGAGCAGGGAGCCCACCGGAATAAAAATGAGCGCGTGGGTAAACTGCCGATGATACTCAAGGAACAGAAGCGGATCGGTATCAGAGCGGATGAAGACGTCAAGATCGGGAGCCATACCCGAGAGGGCCCCCACCAGGGTGAGGCGAATAATTTCCTGACGCTTCATTATTGCCTGGGGTACAACAGCACCGACGGCAGCCTGGCTCAGAGGATCCAAAATCAATACTCCCTTGGAAAATTTGCGGGCACGGCGGGGCAGCCCAATTGGCGTGCGAGACGATACAATGTTGGCGCGGCGGAGGATAGTCCCGAGCAGTCCTACTACCACCCGGGCTTTCAGTCCCTTCGCTACGCGCCCGCCGGCGGGCGCTGCGACACCAACAAGCAAGTGACACGGGCCAGGCCCACGGAGATCCTATGACCCCATCCCTCGTAACCTTGGGCGCCCTGCTGGATCGTCTCGCCGAGCACCAGCCCGACGAGGTTTTATTGACGACGGTCATGATGTCAGGCGAGGCCGAGATTACGACCCGCAGCCAGCTGCGCCATCGGTCCGACCGACTCGCCGAGTCCCTCCTGCTGGACCATGACGTGGGTCCCGGGGATCTTGTGCCCATCCAATTGCCTACTGGCAATCAGTTTCTCACCGCCACCGTGGCCATCCTTAAGGCCGGGGGTACCCCCATGCCAGTTAGCCACCGGCTTCCCGAGGTTGAGCTGAGCGGCTTGTTGGCTCTCGCAGCTCCCAAGGTAGTCATTGCAAAGGGCCGTCCTGAGGCGCCCTCGCTTGACCCTGACGACTTCATGGCCACCGACCCCCTGGGCAGCCCACTGCCCCAAAGGGTCAGCAACCCGATAAAAGCGCTCGCGTCGGGAGGCTCAACAGGGCGGCCGAAGTTGATCGTCACCACCGGTGACGCACTGTTCGATCCCGACAACCCGGTGATTCCACAACTGATGCGGTTTGAGCCCGGCGATCTCAAATACTCCCCCGGACCCCTGTACCACAACGGCCCCTTTTGGTTTTCTATTAACATGTTGCTCCGGGGGGGACGCGTGTTGCTCAATGAACGCTTCAATGCCACCCAGAGCCTCGAGATCATCGAGTCCTACCAACCCACCGTACTCAATCTCGTGCCGACCATGATGCAACGAATGCTTCGAGAGCCCGGCTGGATGGTCGCCAATCTCGAGAGCGTTCGAGTGGTCTGGCACCTCGCTGCACCCTGCCCCGCCTGGGCCAAGGAGGGTTTTATCGCCAAGTTGGGCGGTGGGCGCATTCTAGAGCTCTGGGCAGCCACTGAGGCCAACGGCTTGACCATCATCGACGGCAACGAATGGCTTGAACATCGTGGCAGTGTCGGCAGAGGTGTGGGTACCGAGATCCTGATTCTCGACGAACAACGCAACCCTGTGCCAACCGGTGAGGTGGGCGAAATCTTTACCCGCATCGCCGGTGCCGCCCCGCCCTGCGAGTACCGGGGCTCGGCACCCCTGGAAGACCTGAACGGAGGGTTCACCAGTGTGGGGGATCTGGGCTGGCTGGACGAAGAGGGGTATCTCTACCTCGCCGATCGGCGCACCGACCTGATTATTTCTGGTGGGGCGAATATTTTCCCAGCAGAAATTGAAGCGGTAATCAGCCAACATCCCGAGGTCAGGGACGTCGCTGTCGTCGGCCTGCAAGACGATGACCTGGGTCGCCGCGTCCACGCCGTGGTCGAGGCCAACGGGCCGGCCACAGCAGAACTGAACGTCGCCCTTTTGCAGCTTTGCCGGGAGCAACTGCTGCCCTACAAGGTGCCTCGATCCCTGGAAATAGTCACCGCCCTACCCCGCAATGAGGCGGGAAAAATCCGGCGCAGCCTGCTCAGGGAGGAGCGAGGCCACTGAAAGCCGGCGCAACCGATTAAGCCGAAAACCCCGGCATCCGCTGTTCTCCAAGCGCAATTAGCAAGTAAAAAAAAGCCCGCCGCAAGGCGGGCTGCTAGCTTTTCTTCGCTCTTAGAAGCGAAGGGTACCGCGCACACCGAAGACTGCGCCTTCATCCATGTAGAAGGTGTGGCTGCCCGCCAGCACGGGTGTGTCGAAGCTCTGCTGCAATGCAGCCTCATCGAAGATGTTACGGCCGTAAGCCATCACTTCCCAGAACTCACCGCCGAGACCAATGCGCGCATTCACCTTGGTATAAGAGGGGATTACGTCATAGGGATCAGCATCTCCGGCTGAATCGAACTCATCGCGGTAGTTAACATCGACACCGGCAAACAGCTCCATACGTCCCAGTTGGGTGCGGAAGTCAACGAACGCATTACCGCTCCACTCTGAGGAGTAAAGCGTGCGGTAGCCCGTAAGGTCATTGCTGGTCGCACCCGCAGGTGTTCCACAAAGAGCGTCCGCGTCCAACTGAATGGCATTACAGGGGCCATCGGCAAAGTCGCCGTAGGTGGCATCGAGATAGGCGGCATTGACACCCACACGCAGCGAATCCGTGACCTGCATAAGCCAATCAACCTCGAGGCCTGCCACCTCAGATGATGCGGCATTCTTTACGGAGAAGCCGACACCCTTGAAGATGGTGGTCTGAAGGTCGTCGTACTCCGAGTAGAAGGCCGCCCAGTTCAGGCGCATGGCGCCATCCAGAAATTCATGCTTACCGCCAATCTCAATGGCGTCTACGGACTCGTCGTCAAACTCAAAGTCTGGGTTGGGGACCGTGGATACAAAACCACCCGGGGGCGGCAACTGCGCTACCGTGAAATCACCGGGCTCGCCATCATCCGCGGCAGAGAAGCCACCGGACTTGAAGCCCTGGGACCAGCTGATGTAAAGCATAGAACTGTCGCCCACATCCCACTGCAAATTTAGCGAGGGGGACAGGTCGTCGGTCTTGCGGTTCCCCACCCACTCTTTGTTGTAGGTGTTGAAGCTGCTCGCCTGAATAATATCGAGGAAGTAGCTGTAGCCGGTGGCGCAGGTGCCATCCAGGCCACCATCCACGGCACCCGGGCAGTTCAGGTCACCCAGGCGCTGGCTGGAGATCGCGTCCTTCTCCTCCTCGGTGTAGCGCAAGCCCACCGTCAGGCGCAAAGCGTCTGTAAGATCGTATGTACCCTGGGCAAACAGGGCCCAGGACTCGGTCTCCTGGTTAAAGTTGTGGTTGCGGCTAATCTGGTTAGAGGAATAGGCGCCTCCCGTCAGCAGGGGCAGCAAATTGGGAATAGGAGCCCCAAAAGCAATGGAGGCAAACTGGGGAAACAAGCCGTCGAAGTTGGTGTCAATTACCACCTGGCCCTGCATATCCAATTCGTTTTCGTCATAGTACGCGCCGACGGTATAGGTGAAACGATCACCGATGTCGGAAGCCCAGCGGAATTCCTGACTGAACTGCTCAAAATCGTGAATGTCCGAGCGGTCGATAAACTGCAGTGGCAGCCAATCCACATCCACGTCATCAAAATACTTGTAGCCCGACCAGCCTGTGACCGAGGTCAGGGTGCCGTTGCCGACTTCCCAGTTCATATTCAGCGAGAAGTTCTGGATTTCATCATCACTGTTTTCGGGCTTGTAACCAATGCCTGCGGACGAACACGACTTGTCAGTCCCGCAGTTATTGTCTTTATAGGTCGTGAACTCCTGCCCTGCAATACTTGGGAAGTCTGGGAAAAAAACGTCCATCAAGTTGTAGGCAATATCTGCAAAAGCAGAGCGATTGGGTACCTGCGCGTTGCGCTCCTCCGGGCTCAGGTAGCGCCAGGTAGCGCTCGCCGCACCGTCACGGTCGCGTTGCATGTTGGTGTACTTCATGTTGGCAGAGAAGGTATCGCTGGGCTCCCATACGAGCGTCAGGCGCCCGCCTGTTTCATCCAAAGCACCCTCGTCCTGCTCGAGGTAGGCGTTGTACACATAACCATCGGTTTCCCGGTAGCGCAGAGCCAGTCGGGCGGCAAAGGTATCGGTTCCGCCCTGAATGTAACCTTCATAAATCTGGCCACCATTTTCTTCCACGGAAGCATTGATTTCGCCTTGAGCCTCGTCACCGGGTACCGGTGAAGCGCTGGTGATATTGATGGCGCCGGCGACCGTATTCTTGCCGAACAGGGTGCCCTGGGGTCCACGCAGCACCTCAACGCGCTCGATATCCATCAGCGCCGAGCGGTACTGGCGCCCCCGGCCCAGGTAGACGCCGTCGAGGTACATACCCACCGACTGCTCGAAGCCCCGGTTGTTACCCGAACCAATGCCGCGCATATAAATATTGGTGTTAACGGGCGCATCGGCAATATGCAGGCTAGGGACGAAGTCGGCCAGAGCAGCAAAGTTCAGTATGGTGTTGTCCTGAATCTTCTCTCCACTCACCGTGCTCACCGAAATAGGTACGTCTTGTAGGTTTTCTGCCCGCTTCTGGGCGGTCACGATCACCTCTTCCAGTTGCTGGGCTGCGACTGGCGCAGTTGCGACAACTGCAGTGATAGCGGCCACGAGTGGTAAGCGTTTTTTGGAAAACAGCATGAAGCACCTCTTGGAGTTTTTAGGGTAGATTGGGAAATCAGTTATTACTTTTATACTGCCGGAATGCTATACAGAGTCGCCTCCTCGCTCAAGCGGAAAAATAAGCTAAAAATGACAGATCATGAACAACCCATCGCGGTTCAGACACGAGATAACGTGGCGCTGGTCACACTATCCCGGCCCAAGGCCAACAATGCACTCAACCGTCTTTTGAGCACAGCACTGGTGGCGTCTTTTGAGGCCTTGCGCGACAGCGACGAGGTTCATGCCATCGTCCTGACCGGCGCCGGGAAGGCATTTTGTGCCGGCGTTGACCTCAAGGAGCTCAGTGAGAATCCCGGCGTGCTCCAGAATGGAGGCATGGGCACCCGCTCCCCCCTCGTGGTAGCTATTCGCGACTGCGGCAAACCGGTGATCGGCGCGGTCAACGGTGCGGCGGTCACCGGAGGTTTTGAACTGGCCCTGGCTTGCGATTTCTTGTACGCGTCACCGCTGGCACGTTTTGCCGACACACACGCCCGGGTCGGACTGCTCCCCGGCTGGGGCCTGTCACAAAAACTGGGACGATTGATTGGCATCAACCGGGCCCGGGAGGCGAGCCTGACAGGCAATTTCATCAGCGCTGAGCAGGCTCTGGACTGGGGGCTGGTGAACCGCATCTGTCCTGCCGATACCCTGGTAGATGATGCTGTAGCTGCTGCCAGCCAGATCGCCGAGTCCAACCCGGCGACGGTTTCGGCAATGCGCAGCTTGATGAATGACGGTGACCTGTTGCCGTTGGGCGATGCGCTTGAACTCGAGGGCGAACGGGGTATTGCCTACCTCGAGCAGGCAGACTTCAGTCAAATGGGGGAACGATTGCAGGCTCTGCGTTCACGGGCCCGGGGCCAGAACACAAACTGACCCCTCCTGGTCAGGATTCCGCTACCCGTTCAGGGACTCGACCACGGCATCGCGCATTTTGAATTTCTGAATCTTGCCCGTCACAGTCATGGGGAATGCAGCGACGAAACCCACCAGGTCGGCACCTTGCCCTGCAGGATTCCTGGCAAAGCCCCCGATGTGACATGGAATGCCCCATGCCAGATCCCACCCCGCAAAGATCCCGGGGTGAACCTGTGGCATTATCCCCCGCAGTACCCGCAGGAAGCCACACTGTGCGCAAACAACACTCCCAGGATGACGAGCAACGGTGGATTGACTGGAGCTTGGCCCAGCCCCGCCGGATAGCCGTCGTTGGCTTATCCGACAAACCGGACCGTGACAGCTACCGCGCCAGTCTATACCTCCAACAACAGGGCTATGACATCGTTCCCGTCAACCCGAACCACCCATCGATCATGGGACGACCGTGCTACGGATCGCTGTATGACATTCCCGGACAGATCGATATTGTGAACCTCTTCCAGCGCGTTGAACGGGTGCCCAAAAGTGTCGAGGCCGCGATTGCCATCGGCGCGAGCCTGGTATGGATGCAGCTGGATATCATTCATATCGAAGCGGCGGTTCGGGCACGCCGCGCCGGCCTGGGGGTGGTCATGGATCGCTGCATCAAAATAGAGCACGAGCTTCGCCACCGCGCTGGTCTGTCCATCACAGACCACCCGAATACGCGGGAAGAGCCGTCGGGGTAAGCATCTCACTGACCGGACGCCCCAATTGAGTCAGGGATGATTTACAATTGGGCGCGCTTCCCCCGCACCGCACATACATCAGGCACAGGAGCCCCTGCATGAACACTCCCTACCCCACCCTCAACCACGGACTGGGTGAAGAGCTGGATATGCTGCGGGATACCGTCCACCAGTTCTGCCAAAAGGAACTCGCCCCCCGGGCTGCAGAGATCGACAGCAGCAATGAATTCCCCATGGATCTCTGGGCAAAATTCGGGAATCTTGGCGTCCTGGGAATGACCGTCGCGGAGGAATACGGTGGCAGTGATGTCGGTTATCTCGGCCATGCGATCGTCATGGAGGAAATCTCCCGGGCCTCCGCCTCGGTAGGCCTGTCCTACGGCGCCCATTCCAATCTCTGCCTGAACCAAATACAAAAAAATGGCTCCCCTGCACAGCGGGAGCGGTATCTGCCCAAATTGTGCTCGGGAGAGCACATTGGTGCGCTGGCCATGTCAGAGCCCGGGGCGGGATCGGATGTGGTCAGTATGCGCCTGCGAGCCGAAAGGCGCGGTGACACCTTCATCCTTAACGGCAACAAATTCTGGATTACCAATGGTCCAGATGCGAACGTCTACGTGATTTACGCCAAAACCGAACCCGATGCCGGAAGCCGCGGGATCACGGCCTTTATCGTGGAGCGGGATTTTCCGGGCTTTTCCCGGGCGCAGAAACTGGACAAGCTGGGCATGCGCGGCTCGAACACCTGCGAATTGGTGTTTGAAGATTGTGAAGTCCCTGCCGCGAACATCCTCGGCGAATTGAACAAGGGCGTGGCTGTACTCATGTCCGGGCTGGATTATGAACGGGCCGTATTGTCGGGTGGACCGGTAGGCATCATGCAGGCCTGTCTTGACGTCACCGTGCCCTATGTTCACGAGCGCAAACAATTCGACCAGCCCATTGGCGAGTTCCAGCTTGTGCAGGGGAAGCTGGCTGACATGTACAGCCTGACGGCGGCGAGCCGGTCTTTCCTCTACGCAGTCTGTCGCGCCCTTGACCGCGGCGAGGACAGCCGCAAAGACGCTGCGGCCGTTATTCTGTACACGGCAGAAATGGCGACAAAATGTACGCTGGACGCCATTCAACTGCTGGGCGGAAACGGCTACATCAATGACTATCCCACCGGTCGCCTGCTACGGGATGCGAAGCTTTATGAGATAGGTGCGGGGACCTCTGAAATTCGGCGCATGCTGATTGGCAGGGAATTGTTCCGGGAAACCGAATAGATCACGACCGTCAAAAATAGCACAGACGCGGACCGGACAATCGGGCATAATTTCGCCCGCTCGGATAGACTGACATTCCGATATTGCGGCTGCAGCACGCCGAATTTACGGCGCGCCGCCCAATGTGAGCAGCTAATGCCCCGGGCAACCGCCTTAATGCGGGATGGGTCTTTCTTCAAAAATTGGCTTGTCAACAATTCGTGCAGGTTTAGGACGGAACATAGTCCATGAGACCCATGACGGTGAGTGCGAAAGCGGCAAGAATCACCGCCATCAAGTTGAGTGATCAGGAGTGAGCATGGCACGCTGGGAATGCATCGTTTGTGGCCTTATTTACGACGAGAAAGAAGGCTGGCCCGATGACGGAATTCCAGCGGGCACCCAGTGGGCAGATGTGCCCGATGACTGGCTGTGCCCCGATTGCGGCGTCGGCAAGGAAGATTTTGAACTGATACCCGGTTCTGAAGATGAAGCAGTCGACGACGCCTCTATCGGAGCCCCGGCTGACCCTGGCGCCGCCGTCACCGACCGTCGCATTGTCATCATCGGCTCAGGCCTTGCGGGTTACGGACTCGTCAGCGCGCTGCGCCGGCAGGACCCGGACGTGGCCGTAACGCTGATTACCCGCGATGGCGGCGAAAATTACTCGAAGCCCATGATTTCCACCGGGTATACAAAAAACCTGTCTGCTGAAAAATTGGCCGCCCAGTCATCCGAGGCCATGGCCGCACAACTCACCATAGACCTCAGGACCCGTACCGAAGTTAAACGCATCGATACCGTTGGCAAGGTCTTGCATCTGGATAATGGCGAGTCCCTGGGCTATTCCGAACTGGTCCTCACGCTGGGCGCAGAATTAATACGCCCGCCGATGGGGGGCGATGCGGCTAACGAGGTTATGGGCGTCAACGACCTCGATGACTACCGACGCTTCCGGGACACACTCGAAGCAAAAGGCGCCAGGAAAATCGCGGTCATTGGTGCCGGGCTGATTGGCTGCGAGTTCACCAACGACCTGATTAACGGTGGCTTTGAGGTGGAAGCCGTAGACCCTATGGGCTGGTGCCTCCCCACGCTCCTTCCCGAACCCGCGGGCCGTGCTGTACAGCATGCCCTTGAGGCTAAAGGTGCCCACTTTCACTTTGGTCCCCTGGCGACCGAAGTTAATCGCACCGCGTCTGGCTATCGTGTCACCCTGAACAACGGAGACCATATTGACGCCGATGCAGTGCTCTCTGCCGTGGGCGTACGCCCACGTATCGATCTGGCCGCTGCCGCAGGTCTGGAGACCGCTCGGGGCATCAAGACCGATCGCTTTCTCAAGACCAGCGCCGATGGCGTCTATGCCCTCGGCGATTGTGCCGAGGTCGCAGGCCACGTACTGGTTTATGTTGCACCGCTGCTCGCAGCGGGACGTGCCCTGGCCGCAACGCTGGCGGGGAATCCGACCGAGGTCGTGTATCCGGCCATGCCGGTGACCATCAAGACCCCCGCCTGCCCCGTATGCGTGTCACCGGTCGCCAAGGATGCCGAGGGTAGCTGGACCATCAGTGGCGAGGGGTCGGATATCAAAGGCCTGTTTCATGGGCCGGACGGTCAACTCCTGGGCTTTGCCCTGACCGGCGCCGCCGTCAAGGAGCGCATGACCCTGGCCAAGGCGTTACCGGCGATCCTCGCCTGAGGGCGGTTACAGCCTCCTGCGACTGGGCGGGAAGTGGCCAGGAACTGGCCGTGTAGCCGGAGGGCAGTGGCCAGACCTCCCGGGAACGCTACTGCCCTGCTGTTCCCCCTGCAGGGTTCGGGGGGGCGCCTTCAATCATCTGAAATTGGCTTCATTTTCAGGGTGACCGCATCACCGCGCCGGTGATGCTCCTCCCATAGCCGACGGTAGCCCGTGCTGGCGATCCGCCAAACCCCGGACTCCAGCCGGTATTCGTCTTCATACAGCGCACTGCCCATGATCGTGAGATCGTGCTTTAGCTGGACAAAAATATCCTGCAAATACCAGATACCCGTGGCCGAGGTGCCGGTCACGGTGATCTCGGGGTGGTGACCGTTGTGCATGCCGAAGGCCTCTGCGCTGAATGATTTTCGATAGAACGCTTCGAGGGCCGGCCAGCCGCTGAGATCAAAATCATAGTCAGGGCCTTTGAATTTTGCCTTGGCATCCTCGGTAAAGACCGTCCGTAGGCCCGGGATATCCCGGGTGTCCAGAAAACGAAAATAGCGGGCCTTGAGTTGTTTGATCAGCTCAATGGCTTCCAGATCCAACGCCATGGGTTCAGCCCTCGATCCCGTTGATTAATTTGGCACTTTGATACGCCATGGTCATGGCGGGCCCCAGGGTAGCACCAGGGCCGGGGTAGGTAGGAAGAATAGCGGCAGAGCAATTACCTACTGCAAACAGACCCTCGATAATTCCACCGGCGGCCAATTTCACCCGACCATGGATGTCGGTATCAAGCCCGCCCAGGGTGCCAAAGTCACCCGCCTCAATACGCATCGCGTAGAACGGGGCCTCATCAATGGCCGCCAGGCAGGGATTGGGCTTGATGGTGGGGTCAGCGTAATACCGGTCATAGGCTGACTCGCCGCGGTGGAAGTCTTCGTCAATACCGGTAACCGCATAGTGATTCATTTTGGCAATAGTTTTTGCCAGGCCGTCCGAGTCGATACCCATGGTCTCTGCCAATTCCCGGATGCTACCGGCCTTGGCAACGAAGCCCGTATCGAACCAGGACTTGGGGATTTGCCAGTCCGGCTTCATCGCGGCGGTCATTAAAGGTCCGACCATAAAATTGCGGCGAAAACGGGCGTCGAAGATCTGCCAGGCCGGCGCATTGGGGTTGTCATTGGAATGACTGGCGAAAAGATCCTTCTGGAAGGCCATGTAGTTCTGGGACTCGTTGGCGAACCGCTGTCCCGCGCGGTTCACGACACAGGATCCGGGAAACGACTTTTCCATAATCGCCAGGCGCGGGGTGGGTTCGTCCGGCACGCACAGGGTCGTGGTCCACCAGGCATCTTTCATAAGGCGCGTCTTGGCGCCCAGGGACAATCCCGCCAGCAGCGCATCCCCTTCATTGGCAGGATTACCGGCACTCCATTCAGTATTGGTGGGTTGGGGTAGATACTGTTCGCGCAGGGACTGATTTTTCTCGAAACCACCGGCCCCAAGGACCACGGCCTTACGCGCAAGAATGCGGGTGGAACTCCCCCCCTGATCCACTACTGCACCGGTAACACGCCCATCCTGCTCTACCAGCGACACCAATCGCGACTGAAACTCCAGGGGAATGGCGCGCTTTTTTAAGGACAGGTACAAACGCGCAACACCTGCGGAACCCGTGCACAGACGCCGATCAACCGGAGTCCGGAATCGCCAGCCGATATCGGTTACGTAGCCCAGCAACATTTTCGCCAGCAGAGATTTCCAGCCCGGCGCCTGAGTCATGATGGTGTGGGCTTCCACCTGGGTGAAATGAATGCGGTTGAACATCCGCATCATGTGGTGGGTCCAGCGGAGGTTTTTCCAGTCATCGCCCAACTCGGACATATCGATCGGCCTGGGCTCGAGGGAACGATGTCCCGCGCGCGCGCCCTCGTAGTTGGTGTAATAGTCAGGGTAATGTTCGAGAGATTCGTAGACCACGTCGGTCCTGTCCGCCAAAAAGCGCAACATCTTCGGGGCCTGTTCGATATAGGTATCGATCATTTCCTCTGGCACGTCCTCACCAAACAGCGTGCCCATGAGGTATTTTTTGGCGTCCTCGGGTGAATCTTCAGCGCCACAGGCCTTGGCGTAATGATTGTCCGGGATCCAGATGCCGCCACCTGACGTTGCGCTGGTGCCCCCAACCTTATCGGTCTTTTCAATAACCAGGATATCCCGGGTACCCATCTCCCAATTACACAGCGCCGAGGTCAGGGCGCCGTTACCTGTACCGACCACCAGCACATCGACCTCACGATCCCAACCTGCTTCCTTCATTATTAAATCTCCCTCATGCGCCACCGCCCTGGATGGCTGCCCGCTGCTCTATATCAGGAATGCTGACTAGAAACTGAAACCACCTCGCCGGTCATGTAGCTGGCGTAATCAGAGGCCAGGAACACCATGACATTGGCAACCTCCCAGACCTCGGCAGCTCGACCAAACGCCTCCTTCGCCGACAGCTGTTCCAGCAGCTCGGGTGGCGTGGTCTTACGCAAAAAATCGTGCATGGCAATGCTCGGTGAGACGGCATTGATCCGTACACCAAATTCGGCGGCCTCCATGGCGGCACATCGGGTTAGGGCCATCACGCCGGCCTTGGCCGCCGCATAGTGACACTGTTCCTTCTGGGCCCGCCAACCCAGCACGGATGCGTTGTTAACAATGACGCCCGACCCCCTTGGCTGCATCACCCGCAGCATGGCCCGGGTCATACGCATGGTCCCGTTCAGCGTAATATCGATAACGCGGTGCCATTCCTCATCAGTCATATCAACAAGATATCGACTACCACCGAGCCCGGCGTTGTTAATCAGGATATCGATACCACCGGTGTTCTGTTCGGCGTTCATCACCAGCTGCCGTACGGCAGCTTCATCGGTAACGTCAGCCAGTTGTGCGTGAATGGCGGCATCGCCCTCCAGGCTTTGCAGTGTTTCAGCGGCCTGCCCCAGTCGACCCTCATGGACATCACTGATGACGACGGCACGGGCCCCCTCTTCCACGGCACGCCGTGCAGCGGCAAAGCCGATGCCCGCGCCGGCGGCTGCCGTTATCAGGACCGATTTTCCGGCCAGAAGCTGGTGACCGGGAACATACGGAGGTGCCGTGAAAGCCATACTTCGCTCCTAGATTTGTCCGCGGGGCTCGCGGGGCATGCCCAGCGCTCGCTCAGCGATGATATTGCGCTGAATCTGGTTCGTGCCGCCATAGATCGTATCGGCTCGGGTAAACAGAAACAGCGATTGCAAACGATTGAGCGCGTAGGGTTCACCATCCAGAAGTTCAGCATCTGGACCCAGCACATCCATGGCCAGCTTACCCAGATTACGATGCCAGCTCGACCAGCAGAGCTTGTAAATCATGGCCTCGCGGCTGAGACTGCCGTCGTCGCCACCCGAGAGCATCCGCAGGCTGTTGTAGCGCAGGGTACGCAGTCCAATGTGGGCCTCGGCAATACGCTGTCGCAGCGCCGGGTCACGTGCGGACCCATTGGCCTTCGCTATGCGCACGATCTCGTCGAGCTCGGTCTGAAACAGCATTTGCTGCCCCAGAGTCGAGACCCCCCGCTCAAAACCCAGCAATCCCATCGCGACTTTCCAGCCGTCCCCCGGCTCACCCACGATGTCATCAGCGGCGCACAAGGCACCATCAAAAAATACCTCATTGAATTCTGCGGTGCCCGTTAACTGCTTAATAGGACGAATCGTTACGCCCGGCTGGGCCATTGGCACCAAAAAAAACCCCAATCCCCTATGGGTTGTTTCGGCGGGGTCTGTGCGCGCCAGCACGAACACGTAATCAGACTCATGGGCCAGGGACGTCCACACTTTCTGACCGGTGATTTGCCATTGTCCGGAAGCCTCATGGAACGCTGCCCGTGTCCTCACCGCCGCCAAATCGGAGCCGGCTCCTGGCTCAGAATAACCCTGGCACCAGAGCTCCTTGCCGTTGCGAATACCGGGCAGGTAGCGTTCTTTCTGCACCTCTGAACCAAAGGCAAGCAGTGTGGGGCCGGTCAATGTCTCACCGATGTGCCCGACACGTCCCGGGCCACCGGCCCGGGCATACTCTTCGTTGAAAATAACCTGCTGCTCGATGGTGGCGTCTCTGCCCCCCCAGGCTTCTGGCCAACCGATGCAGGTCCAACCCCCATCGGCCAGTCGTTGTTCCCACGCCTTACGCTCCGTAAGGTAGACATGCTCATCACCGGGACCACCCCGATGACGGATTGCAGAAAATTCTCCGCTCAGGTTGTCTGACAACCAATCGGCGACCTGGGCACGAAAATGCTCGTCGGCTTCAGTGAATCTAAGCTGCATCACTATCCACCTTGTCGAGCAGCAGACCGGCTATGACTTCACGATGCTCGTCAGGCCGACCCAAATAGGACTCCATGGCGCGTGCACGCTTGAAGAACAGCTGAATATCGTATTCCTCAGTGATACCTACGCCACCGTGCAGCTGAATACCGGTGCCGGCGCAGAAAAATGCCGCGTCACCTGCAGACGAGGCCAGCATGGCGGCCGCCTCAGTCAGCTCCTGCGCACTGGCACTACCCTGCAACCACTCATCGCCTACACACGCGGCATAACACAGTAAGGACCGGGCAGATTCCACTTTCAGCATCATATCCGCTGCTTTGTGTTTGATCGCCTGATACGACGCAATCGTGCGCCCAAACTGCACACGCTCGCCCACGTACGCCACGCTCTGATCCAGGCTGGCCTGGGCACAACCCACCTGTTCAGCGCCCACCAGCACGCGGGTCAGATTGAGCACCGTGTCGAGCTGGCTGCTCCAGCACTCGCTCAGGCAGTCCGCCTCGGAAATTTCCACACCGGACAGTTGCAGCGTTGCCATCGGGCGGGTCTGATCGAGGGTGGGTGACTTTGTTACCGTCAGCCCTGACTCGCCGGGGGAGAGTTTGAACAGGCCGCAGCCCGATCCAATTCGCGCCGCCACCAGCAACGTCCCCGCGTTATCGCCAGCGGGCACAAACCGCGCCTCACCGGCCAGTCGCCAGTGTTGGCCCTGCTGAACCGCACTCACCGCCATACCCTCCAGACCCCAGTGGGGCCGGGCAGCGGTGTGCGCCAGAGAAATGATTTGCCCCTGCGCGAGCTGTGAAAGAAGCGCACGCGCCCCGGGGTTTTCCGCAACTGTACGCAGTGCCAGCACACTTTGGGTACACGCCAGGAGTGGGGCTGGCGCCAGGCGGCGACCGAGTTGCTCGAGAACGATGATGGCTTCAACCATACCAAGGCCCAAACCACCGCAGTCCTCTGGAACCACAATGGCCGGCCAGTACATTTCTCCAGCGAGGCGCTGCCAGAGCGCCTCGTCTGTGCCCGATGGGGACGCCATCGCCTGTCGCACCGCAGCGCTCGTTGCGTATTCCGACAGAAATCCCTCGGCAGATTCACGCAACATGAGTTGTTCATCTGTAAAACTGAACTTCAACCCGGCACCCTCAGCTACCCCAGACCTGTTGTGCCGGCACCTCGTCGCGCAAAAGGGTAGCAAAAGCCTCACCCACATCCCGCGGTGCCCAACGCGTCCCCGCATCGACACCCGCTGTGCTGCGCCAACCGTCGGCAATTGCAATTCGACCGCCCTCGGCCTCAACAACCTTGCCCGTCACGTGGCCACTGAGCTCCGAGCACAGCCAGGCCACCACCGACGACACGTTTTCCGGCGCAAAATGGTCGAAACTGCCGTCCTCTGGCGGCGCCATACGGGCGGCCATTTCGGGTACTGCGGTTGTCATACCGGTTCTCGCAACCGGGCAAATTGCATTGGCAGTCACCCCGTAGCGACCAAGCTCAGCGGCCTGGTTAAGCGTCAGTGCCGCGATACCCGCTTTCGCCGCCGCGTAGTTGGACTGCCCCACCGAACCCTGCAGGCCTGCCCCGGAAGTGGTGTTCACCAACCGGCCGCTGACGGTCTTGCCCGACTTGGCCTGATGCCGCCAGTACTGTACGGCGTGGCTGGCCAGGCAGAAATGCCCTTTCAGATGGACAGCCATCACCGCATCCCAGTCGGCTTCACTCATTGAGGCAAACATGCGATCGCGATTGTTGCCCGCGTTGTTGACCACGGCGTGTAGATCACCGAAGGTCGCGAGTGCCTGCTGGATGGCACGACCGGAACTTTCGTAATCGGTAATATCAGATTCATTGACCACCGCGCGACCACCCCGGCTCTCGATATCAGCCACGACGGCCTGGGCCGCATCGGTATTTATATCGTTAACAAGGACCGCAGCGCCTTCGGCCGCCAGCGTGCGGGCGTGGGCCGCACCGAGACCGCCCCCCGCCCCTGTCACGATTACCACACGCTCAGCGCATATTCCGGACATCAGCAACTCCTACAGACGCTCAAGGATGGTGACGTTCGCCTGACCGCCCCCCTCGCACATGGTCTGCAGTCCATAGCGAACCCCACGCCGCTCCATTTCATGGAGCAACGTCGTCATCAACTTGGTGCCAGTGGCACCCAATGGGTGTCCGAGCGCAATAGCACCACCGTTTACGTTGATCTGCTCGTGGGGATAACCCGTCTCCGCCAACCAAGCCATGGGTACAGGTGCAAACGCCTCGTTTATTTCCACAAGATCTATGTCAGCGAGCCCAATGCCCGATCGTTCAACGGCCCTTGCCGTGGCGGAAATGGGCGCCGTCAGCATCCAGATCGGATCCTCGCCGCGCACCGTCATATGCGCGACGCGGGCACGGGGTGTCAGGTTGTACCGTTTCAGGGCCTCTTCTGAAACCACCAACACGGCAGAGGCGCCGTCACAGGTCTGGCTCGATACAGCGGCGGTAATTGATCCGCCTGCCTGCAGTGGCTCAAGTTGAGCCATCGCTTCCAATGACGTGTCACGGATGGTTTCATCTGATGTCAAACCGCAATACGGCAGTATCTCGCGCTCAAAAAAACCGGCATCCGTGGCGGCACGGGCGCGTCGGTGGGACTCGAGGGAAAAACTTTCCATGGCTTCGCGGGACAGCTCCCATTTATCGGCGATCATCTGGGCGGAACGAAACTGGGTAACCAGACCATCCCCATAGCGGGCAACCCAGCCCTCGCTGCCACTGAAGGGGTCGTTAAAGCCAAGGGCCTGCCCCGCCAGCATCGCCGAGGATATCGGAATTGAACTCATGGTCTGGACACCACCGGCAATGACCACATCCATGGTTCCGGACATCACAGCCTGCGCGGCAAAGTGCACGGACTGCTGTGACGATCCACATTGGCGATCAATCGTCGTGCCCGGCACCTCATCGCTCAACCCGGCTGCCAGCCAGCATGTGCGCGCTATATCACCAGCCAGGGGGCCGACGGTGTCAACACAACCGAAAATCACATCGTCGTAGTCAACTTCGGGGATGTCATTACGCTCCACCAGGGCCTTGAGCACCACAGCCCCCAGATCGGCACCATGCACACGGGCCAAGCTGCCCCGCCGACGCCCGGTGGGAGTCCTGACGGCGTCCACCAGGTACGCCTCAGCGCGTTGTTTCATACCCTCTCCTCTTCAGCGTTATGGGCTTCCGCGATGGAATGTCGGCCAAAGGTAAAGTCGGGACCCAGTAAAGCCTTCGGCCGCAGCAGCCATTCATGGATACGATTTTTATGAAATCCGTCATCGCCCCACTCCCGAGCCAGTGCCCAGCTCCGCTTGACCCAGATTTGCAAATCACACTCCCAGGTGTAACCCATGGCTCCGTGCGCCTGTATACAGTGGCGTGCAGCCAGCTTAGCCGCGCGGGTGGCTGCGATCTTTGCGTGGGACACAGCAAAATCGGCCCGGCCTGGAGAAACCTCAACAGCGTAAGCCGCCCTGTAAACCACAGGTTTAGCATATTCAATCTGAACTGCCACATCAGCCAGGAGGTGTTTTACAGCCTGATTCGCGCCGACTGCCCGACCAAATTGGTGACGCTCCTGCGTGTAGCGGACCGCCTGCTCCACCATACTTTCTGCCAGGCCGACCAGTTGTGCGGCATTGGCCAGCGCGCCACGATTCAGGGTCGCACGCCAAAGTTCAGCACCCGCATCCCCCCGTGCCAAGCAGAAATCTTCGCCTTCATCGAAATCGACCTCAGCAATGCGCCGGGATGGATCCATACTTCTCCGCGGTGCAACCGCCACCTGATCGACAGGAACCAGATACAGTCCCTCACCGGCACCGAGCAGGAACCAATCGGCGCCGGCGGCAAAATTGATCACCGCATTGATAGGATGACCAACCGCGACACGCGTGGCGCCCTGCTGAACACCGTCCAGCACCGTCTGCACCGAGCCATCGCCCAAACCCCGTTCGAGGCTATCCACCAGCAAGGGCACTGCGACCATGGCCTGCTCAACTACCGGCTCGGGAAGAGCCACATGACCACAGGCCTGGGCCATCAGTACGAAGTCTGTCTCCCCCAGACCGAGACCACCCAACGCCTCGGGCACCAACATGCCATTCAAACCAAGCGCCTGTAGCTCATCCAGAAGCGTCGGGTCCTGCCCCGTGGGGGTCTGCCACCGCGCTCGAATGCGATCCGCGGTCACCTCTCCCAACAACACCGCGCGGGTGGCCTCTGCGAAAGCCCTCTGGTCATCTGTGAAGGTAGCATCCATGACTGATGGTCCCTATTTACGGGGCATGCCCAGCATGCGTTCCGCTATGATGTTGCGTTGGATTTCGTTGGTCCCGGCATAAATGGGACCCGACTGTGCGAACAGGAAGCCATCGAGCCACATCCCCAGTTCAGCGACATCTTTGTCTGTCTCGGGTTCAATCTCTGCCCGGGCACCCAGCAGGGTCATGGCCGTTTCGTGTATCAGCAGATCGAGCTCTGACCAAAATATTTTGTTGCAGCTGGCCTCCGGGCCAATACTGCCGCCGTTGCACAATAAGGATGCAGTCTGGTAGGTGGACAGCGCATAGGCCTCTGCATCCATATAACAGCGCAGTACCGACTCCTCCACAAAGGGATCCAGCACCTCGTGCTGCCGCGACCGGTAAAGCTCCACCAGGCGTTTCGATGCCTGCTGAAAGCGGGCCGGACTGCGCAGCATGAGGCCGCGCTCAAATCCTGCTGTAGCCATGGCAATACGCCAACCCTCACCTTCGCCACCCAGAAGATTGAACGCAGGAACGCGGACATCGTCGAAGAAAATTTCAGCAAACCCGGGCAACCCATTGAGCTGGGAGATCGGGCGGACGGTAATGCCCTCGGCGTCCAGGGGTACGAGGATCTTGGAGAGCCCGTGATGTCGCTCTGAGTCAGGATCGCTGCGGAACAGCCCAAATACCCAGTCGGCATAAACAGCGCGGGTAGACCAGATTTTCTGGCCATTGATGATGAACTCATCACCGTCCCTGACAGCGCTGCAGCGAATAGCCGCCATATCCGACCCGGCATTGGGCTCCGACCAACCCTGGGCCCAAATCTCCTCTCCCTGTGCCATGGCCGGGATAAACCGCGCTTTTTGTGCTTCGGTTCCATACTCCATAAGCGTGGGACCGAGTAAAAATATACCGTTCTGATTGACCCGCAGTGGCGCGCCAGCCCGGTAGTACTCCTCCTCAAAAATCAACCACTGGATCAAGTCGCAGCCGCGCCCACCGTAGGCCTCAGGCCAGGTCACCATGCCCCAATTGCCCTTGGACAGGGTGCGCTCCCACTGTCGATGGGCTTCAAAACCCTCGGCCGTATCAAAGGATGGGAGTGGCTTCGCAGGCACGTGCTGTACCAGCCACTGGCGCACCTCCTCACGAAAGACGAGTTGCTCATCGGTATAGCGGAGGTCCATCGTCAGCTCTCGTCCTGCTTTTTATTCGCGGCAGCCATTGCCTTGGCATCGAAGCCACCCAACTTGTCACCCGACACTAAATCATTGTGGGCGTGGGAAAAATGGTGCCAGGCGAAGGCGGCATCCATACCTGATCGCTTGCCCTGCAGGTCTTCAACATGGTTAATCGCCTGCTTGGTCAGAGCCAGGCCAAGCCTTGGCATGGACGCGATTTTGCCTGCCAGGGTCGCGACATCCGCCATGAGCGTGTCGCGGCTACTGATCTGGTTGACCATGCCCATCTGCCAGGCCCGCTCCGCCCCCATTTTATTGCCGGTAAAAAGAAATTCCTTGGCGATACGGGGATTCAGTTCATAGGGGTGGGCAAAATATTCAACCCCCGGGATACCCATGCGCACTACCGGGTCTGAAAAATACGCATCGTCAGTGGCCACAATCAGGTCGCATATCCAGGCCAGCATCAGCCCTCCTGCAATGCAGGCTCCCTGCACGGCTGCAATGGTCGGCTTGGGAATGTCCCGCCAACGCCGGCACATGCCGAGGTAGGCCTCAGCCTCGCGGACATACAGAAATTCCCCACCCTCTTTATTGGCGTGGTCATACCACATGGAGACCCGATCCTGGCTGAGGTGGACATCGCGTCCCGGAGTCCCGATGTCGTGTCCTGCCGAAAAATGCTTCCCCTCCCCCCGAAGCACAATAACCTTGACCTCATCGTCGGCCACAGCACGCTTGAATGCCCCGTCAAGTTCGTAGGTCATGCGACCATTCTGCGCGTTGTTATATTTCGGACGGTTCATGGCAATCCACGCGATACCATCCGCCGCCGAATAGGTAACGATATCCCGCTCTTCTGCCGGTTGGCTGTCGTCATCACTCATGGGGCGCTCTCCTCCATCGTCCGGTTGCCCGGCGGATTATTTTTCAGCTGGCGTGCGCGCAAGTCCAGTGGATCCAGTTCGTCCAGCAGCAGCAACTGCGGCTCCGTAGGCGGGGCCGTCTCGCTGAGACCCTCCGCTACTGCGAGCTCGAAGCCAGTGTTGTCACGAACTTCGTCAAGGCTTACGCCCGGGTGCAGGGACACAACCCGCATCTGGTGGCTCGGCCCCAAAAAATCCAGAACGCAAAGATCCGTGACCACGTTGCGAATATCGATATCTGCCAGACGGTAGCCCCGAGGCAAACGCCCGGGGTTGTAGCCTATCGAGCAGACGACATCACATTCGCCCTCTACGAAGACCCTGCGGCTGTGGGCGGGGACAAAGAACGAATTGGCGTGAGAGATAGAATTCCCCGGGAAACCACGGACCCCCAACAGCTGTACCTTGGGCGCCTGGTAGCTACGCCCTAGGGCAGAAATATTGCTCTGCCCGTATCGATCAATCTGGGAGGGGCCGACCAGTGCGTGGCGATGGCCGCTCCAGACATTGTCAAAAATGCGGGCAAATCCCATCCAGTTTTCATTGGCCTGGGCTTCGTGATTTGCCATGCCGCTTACCGGGTTGGGTTTAGACAGCATAAAGGACTGACTGTCAGTCATCATGATGTCTGGATTTGAGGTGCGCATGGCCAGGCTGGCGGCGAGCCGGGGTAGCAGGCCAATGCCTGTAACCAAGACCTCACCCTCGTCCGCAAAAATACGGCTTGCTGCGCAGACCATTAATTCGGCAAGAGAAAAATTCATCGGGCTCAACCTCAATAAACCGGCAATGGCAGAGACTGTATTCCCGCCAGGCCACCCACATTGTCCTGATAGGCGGCTTCACCATCCCCCAAAAACTCAGCCACCCAGGCGGCATAGCCGTCCTCTGACAGCAGTTGGTTGTAGCGCTTGAAATGGGGGACATCAAATCCGTACAGCGGATCGCTGGAAGACGGGTGGGCGCCCCCGGGCAGATGGACCACCGCCTGGGTGCAGTTACGCTCCCAAAATACCCGCCGGGCCACAGTGGGATCATGAAAATATGTGCTATCCACCATCTCCTCGGTCGAGACCACCGTGTGCCCCGCAGCGCGAGCAAACAAATCGTCCATGTAGTGGTCGGGACCCGCGATCTCACAAACACCCCTTCGGTCCGCACGGGTAACGTGCAACAGCGCGACGTCGGGCCGCAATGCGGGCATCGCCACCCATTCCTTGTCATCATAGGGGCTATCGACGAGGGCGATATCCGGTGCGTTTTTCAAAACGTCGGTCCCCAGGCCAATCCGCGTGGGAATGTAGGGACACCCCCAGGCGCCAGCCCGCAGGCCCAGCAACAGCATTCCCTCATCAATCTCCATGACATCAACAGCACCCGCTTGCCGGGCCTTCCGAAAAGCCGGTTCGAGTGGCAGGAAATCAAGAGAGACGAAAGCAAAAATGACCCGGCGCACTTTGCCTGCGGCGCAGAGTAGGCCAACGTCCGCGCCACCATATGCAATGACCGTGAGGTCTTTAACCTCGGAGCGCAGCAGTTCTCGAACCAACGCCATGGGCTTGCGGCGCGGCCCCCATCCACCAATTCCCACCGTCATGCCATCCTCAATGACCGACAGGGCCTCGCTGGCTGACACCAGTTTGTCCATGACAACTATCCTGTGTGGGAGAAACGCTGGGATTTCAGTATCAAATCCGCCTCTCCCAGTATCATCCTCCATTGAGACTATGACAGGAATTTAGCCTGGCTTTAGCGTGGCGGCTGGGGATTTGGGTATCTCCGGGGAACCCTGAAATGACTGACGTGAATCACAACAAGGCAACGACCATCCCGGCATTACTGGCGCAGCGCGCTGCCACCCTCCCCGCCAAACCCTTTGTCGTGGATGGTCCTGTGACACTGACTTACCGGGAAGCCCAGGAACAGGCCCGGGCACTGGGATGCTGGCTATTAACCCGGGGTTGCAGGCTCGGTGATCGGGTCGCGATCTGGGCCCCCAACTGCCAACAGTGGATCGTCGCGGCTCTGGGCGCACAATGGATCGGTGCCACGGTCGTCACATTAAACACCCGCTACAAGGGGATCGAAGCGGCGGACATCCTCCGTCGCAGCGGGGCGCGATTCCTGTTTTCGGTGGATCACTTCCTCGATGTCGATTATCCCGCCCAACTCCATGGCTATTCATTACCCGAGCTTGTTACAACGGTCACCATGACCCTGCAATCCAAGGCCGATGCCTTTGCCCACTGCCTTGAGGAAGGTCGCTTGCTGTTACAGAAGGGAGAGATATCCGCGGACCTTGAAACGGCAGCCAGGCGGGTGGAAGCGCGCACCGTCTCCGACATTCTGTTCACCTCGGGCACAACCGGACAACCAAAAGGCGTCGTCACTGATCATGGCCAGAATGTAGAGGCCTTTTCGGCATTTACCGATATTCTCGGTCTCGAACCCAGTGACCATTACCTCATTATTAACCCTTTTTTCCATAGTTTTGGCTACAAGGCGGGGTGGTTGGCCACAATGATCGCGGGGGCCACAGCGTTTCCCCTACCGGTTTTCGATGTCCCTCAGGTCATGGCCTGCGTCAGTCGCTACCGCATCAACGTCATGCCCGGCCCCCCGACGCTGTTTCAGTCGATTATGGCCCACCCCGACTTTGACCCGGCAAAACTGGCGACCCTCGCCAAGGCCACAACGGGAGCTGCCGTCATACCCACTGAGTTGATTGAATCGATGCAGCAAAAAATGGGGATCAAGACGGTCATTACTGCCTACGGACTTTCGGAAACCTGCGGCCTGGTCACCATGTGCCGGCGCGGCGACAGTGCCGAGACCATTGCCCACACTTCAGGGCGCGCCATCCCCGGTATTGAAGTGACGATTCAGGGCCCCGATGGCGACATTCTCGATGCCGGTTTGACGGGAGAAATTACGGTGCGGGGCTACAACGTCATGCGGGGTTACTTTGAAAACGAGGCGGCCACCCTCGAGACCATCGACAGGTCGGGCTGGCTACACACCGGGGACCTGGGCCACCTCGATGAGGCCGGTAACCTGTACATTACCGATCGACTCAAAGATATGTATATTTGCGGGGGCTTTAACTGCTACCCCGCTGAGATTGAACAACAGCTTACCCGACATCCCGATGTAGGCCAGGCGGCCGTTGTGGGGACCGCCGACAAGCGTCTTGGGGAGGTGGGTGTAGCCTTTATGGTACCCGCACAATCCGGTCACCCAAGCGCGCAGGAGATAACACGTTGGTGCCGAGAGCACATGGCGAACTACAAAGTCCCAAGGCATATTTTCTGGACAGATAGCCTGCCGATGAACGCGACCGGCAAGGTTCTGAAGACCGAATTGCGCAGCCGCGCAGCAACTTTAATTGGATAACAGGAGCAGGCCAGCATGACCATTAAAAGTTTGGGGTACGTTGGGGTATCCAGCGGGCAACCCGAGGCCTGGCAGAAATTTGCGACGGAGGTGCTGGGTCTGGAAGATGTCAGCGAACGACTCGCAGCCAATCCCGGCGAGGCTTATTTCAAGATTGACGATCATCCCTATCGTATCTTCGTAACCCCCGGGGACGCGGAGGCGCTATCTGTCTGTGGTTGGGAAACCAATTCGGCCCAGGGGCTTGACGACGTGGCTGAGGCCCTCACCCGTGCCGGTGTCAAATTTAGCTGGGGCAGCCCGGATTTGATTGCCCAGCGGCGGGTACAAAACCTGCTGACATTTGTCGACCCCGCTGGCAACCAGCACGAGGCGTTCTGGGGCGTGGTTTCTGATTTCGCTGCATTTAACTCGGCCACCGGTGTCAGCGGGTTCGTCACGGCAGAGCAGGGTCTAGGACACATCGTCCTACCGGCAGTTAATTTCGATGCGACGGCCACTTTTTTTACGGACGTACTGGGCTTTGGCCTCTCTGACCTGATGAAGCTGCGTTTCACACCAGACCCCGATGAGCCCGTCAAACGCCTCTGGTTTTTACACTGCAATCGCCGGCACCACAGCCTGGGACTGTTTGAGATGCCCATGCCGGCAGGGTGCGTGCACCTCATGCTGGAGGTGCATGATATCGATGAAGTGGGCCGCTGCAATGACCGCCGAATCGCGGCAAACGTGAAACTGTCTGGCACGCTGGGACGCCACGCCAACGACCACATGGTGTCCTTTTATATGCGCAGCCCCGGGGGATTTGACATCGAATACGGGGCCGAGGGCCGGACCGTTGACGACTGGTCGGACTATTCCGTGTTCGAAAGCACTGTGCCCAGCTTCTGGGGTCATGACTTCAGCGTCGGCCAGATGGACTAACCCCTCATTCAGACATTGAGTTACCACATACGGGTGATGTGGGTTGATACCGCGTTTGTAAGGATGCGGCATTGAAGCAACAAAATGCTGCCGGAGGTTTGGATTCCGGCAATCGAAAACAGGGGAAGCAAATGAGCAGCCACCAACCCGTCGTGACCGCCCAGGTTCTGGAACTGATCGCCAACAAGTCCGATGAGCAGCGCAGTAATCGACAGATGAGCCATGAAGTCGTTCAGGCTCTCAAGGACTGTGGTTTCTACACCATGATGCTGCCAAAAAAATGGGGCGGTCAGGAGCAGCGACCTCAGGAATTCTTTCGCGAGCAGATCCGTATTGCCGAGGCCGACATGAGCACGGCGTGGGCCAGTGGCATCATCGCGGTGCACGCCTTCCAAATCGCCCTGATGTCGGAAGAAGCACAGCGCGAAGTTTACGAAAGCGATCCCAATACCCTGGTGAGCAGCTCCTACAATCCCGTGGGCGCCAGGGCAGAGCGCTGTGAGGACGGCTTTATGCTGAGCGGGCGCTGGGGCTGGAGTTCCGGGTCAGAGCATTGCACCTGGGCACTGCTGGGGGGTGTCATTCCCGGTGATGGCTACCGCACCTTCCTTGTCCCACGAAGCCAGTACATCATCGAAGATACCTGGAATGTCATGGGTCTCCAGGGAACTGGATCCAATGATGTCGTCATTGAAGAAGCGATTTTTGTCCCCGAACACCGCACACACAAACAGATGGATGGCTTTAACTGCGTCAATGACCAGGAAAACCCCATCTATAACCTGTCCTGGGCCCAGACCTTCGTGCGCGTCGTAAACTCAGCTGCCATTGGTGCGCTCAAAAAGGCCCTGAAAATCTTTATTGAAACCCGCACAGCCTCCGCCACCAGTGATCCCACCAAACTCGCAGGGGACGTCGAAACACAGACGCGTATTGCCCAGGTGATGAACACCATCGGAGAACTGGAGGCGGTGATGTTCCATAACTTTGACAAGATGGAGAGTAGCGACTGGAAGCCCAGCATTGAGGAGCGCGTGCTGTTTCGCTATCAGGCGTCACTGGTTATCGATAAAGCAATTGATGCCATTGACACGCTGTTTGATGTCGCCGGTGGCCGGGCCGTATTCAACGGCCATCCACTGCAGAATTTATGGCATGACATTCACATCGCGCGCTGCCATGTCGCCAATAACCCGACGGGTTTTGCGAGAAACCTGGGCGCAATGCAGCTCGGCATAGAGAATCAGGATGTTTTTGTCTGATGCCGAGTAATCCGGCGAGCCCTCAATTCCTCACCACGCCCCGGGGCCTCTCGCTGCACTACACCGATCACCCGGCTGACGGGCCCGAGCGCGGTACCGTGGTATTTATCCATGGCAGTGGCCCCGGCGCCAGCGGATGGAGCAATTTCAAGAATAACATTGCGGCTTTTCAGGCCGATGGGCATCGCTGTGTGGTGTACGACCAGTGGGGCTACGGCAAAACCGACAAACCCACCGATATTGACTACACCCTCGAGTTTTTTGTCGAGGGCCTGCTGGCTGTGCTGGACACCCTGCAACTGGATCGGGTGACCCTTGTCGGCAACTCTCTGGGCGGGGCCGTGGCTCTGGGGACCGCTTTGGAACATGCTGATCGGGTGAGCAACCTTGTGTTGATGGCACCGGGGGGCATTGAGAACAAAGCGGCCTATTTTGCCATGGAAGGCATACAGACCATGGTCAAACACCCCATGGGCTCTCCAGAATTTACACGCGATGTGCTGGCTAACCTACTGACTTTACTGGTTTTTGATCCGGAGGTTATTGATGAGGAATTGATCGGGGAGCGCTGGGCCACCCTCCAGGGCCAAAATGCCCACGTGCTCGCCACCATGGCCATACCCGATCTGAGTCACGACCTGGCCAGGCTCACCCAGCCCGTGCTGGTCTTTTGGGGCACCGAGGATAAATTCTGCCCCCCTGAAGGGGTCTGGAAGATCTTGTCATCGGCGGACAGGGTTCAGGCCGAGGTACTTAATCGTTGTGGTCACTGGGTTATGGCTGAGTATCCGCAACTGTTCAATCGCCGCTGCCTGGATTTTCTGGGCGCCGGCAGTACCGCCTAAAACGCCCCTGGACCGGCTGCGGTCCCGCCTTTTAGGTACAGAGTACCAGAGGTTGCCATTGACCTTTAATCTGACGGCGCTATCGTGGTCCCATCGTCGCCCAAGAAATGTCGCATTCGATGATCCAACCCAAGCTCGAAGAATTATCTCGCCTACTGGGCGTTCTTTACGACGGGCACATTGAGGAAGACCCCTATAACGGCTTTCTCGCTGAAACCCGTCGCGTAATCGACAGCAACTTTGGCTCAATTACCATGCGCGAGCCCCACGGAGATGATGGGGGCTTGCTGTTTGTATCATCAGACGTGCTCCAGAAAACGTTCGTTGATGACCACGACAACCCCTACACCGATCGCCACTACACCTCCAATCTGATGACCAACCTGCCCTGGGGTAAGGTGGTGTGCCTTGATGAATGCATTTCCTACAGCCAGTTGGTCAACACCGACCTCTATCGTTTTTGTATGGCCCCCATCGAAATTCACCATATGGTAGGCCTGGATCTGCGCAATGCGAACGGGCAGCGCTTCAGCGTGCGATTCTGCCGGCCTAAAAGCTCCAACAACTTTGGCGCCGAGGAGCGGGAGTTTCTCGCCCTGTTGGCCCCGCACATCCAACGCGCGGTTGCCAATGGCATGCAGCTGATACAACTGGACAAAGAGCGCCGCCTGTATAGCTCAACGATTACCCGTCAATCCGTGGGTGTCGTTACATTGGACGAACGCGGCAAAGTGGTGACGCGAAACGTAGTTGCTGACAACATTATCCGGGAAAAGGATGGACTCACTATTGTCAACGACCAGATTCACCTCGAGAGTTCCAATGCAAGGAGCAAGTTCAACGAGTTTATCGACGCGATTGTCACCGCACAGCGCGGCCAGGAGTTTGCCCCGACCAATGCCCTTGCCGTGGAACGGCCTTCGGGGCGCCCTGACCTGGAAATACTCGTGAAACCCATGATGATCGACAAAACCGTCGAGCCCGGCCACACGCCACACATGACGGTTTTCATTAACGAGCCCGAGCGGCGTTACGAAATTGATACCCGCATCCTCATGTCCCTCTATAACCTCACCAAGGCTGAGGTCAATCTGGCGAAATTACTCGCCGAAGGCGCCAATCTGGATCAGGCATCGGGGGATCTGGGTATAGCAAGGAACACCGCCCGGGCCCAGCTGCGCTCGATATTTGCCAAAACCGGGGTGTCACGACAGTCGATGCTGGTCAGCCTCATGCTCAAGAGCGTTGTGACCTACTCCTGAAGCGGACAGCCAGCCCCAGCACCACCGAGCAAAGCATTCCCATGTAGAACAGTCGAACTACCCGGCAAGCCAGTGGACGCCCCCGGTAAGCTAGGCCAGCCGGAAGTACAGTATTGCGCAGACCAGCACCACCACTACGTAAGCCAGGAACTGTTGGCCAGAACTGCGATACGCGGCGGCGCTTTGACGCACCTCTGGGTTATCAATGCTCGACAGCAGTCGTTTACCTGACGGGCTGACCCAGAACAGAAATGGCGCCCAACGCAATCGAGGCGCGCCCAATCGTTGCCAGACATCGGGCGCGTGGGCCGCGACCGTCGCGTAATACCGATACTCCGCATGACAGGCCCTGAGCATTAATCCCAACCAAACTCCCGCCAGTACAAGCACCAGAAATGACACAGCAAGCACCTCAACAGGCAGACCCTGAACAGGGCCCGATGGAGTACGCCAGGGCCCTTCCCGATCCGCAGCTTAACTCAAGGGGTTTTGGCGATATTGTCAGAACCCCAAAACGCACGCATGGAATCGACCTTCCCCTCGGGGTTGAATCGAAACACGTCGATAATCGCTATCACGATCTCACTCCCGGGTTTGCCCGCCGTCACCTCAAAGGGGAACGCCACCTCATTGGCAGCCAGGCGAGGCTGACCCGTCATTTTCGCGTTGGCGATACCTTTAACCGCACCGCTGTAAAACTCCCTCAACGCGGCCTTGCCAACGTGGGATTCAGTCCCGACAGGATCTTCCACTGTGGCGTCCTCGGCAAAAAGCGCCAGGATCGCCTCCACATCACGCGCCACCAGTGACGCAACATAGGTTTCACAAACACGTACGGCGTCTTCGTATTTCACTGTATTGACCTCTCCCTTTGTTGGGCATAAAACGCCCTCGGCGTCACGATTCCTCTCCGAAGCTGGCGCCCCGCTTCTCGTTGAAAGCATCCCGCGCTTCCTGGGAGTCCTTGTAGGTGTAGGCCTCCAACGTCATACCCTGTTCACTCCGGTATTTAGCTTCCAGATCGCCATCCTCAATGCCATTGAGCGACTCTTTGGCAAGCTGCACCATCATGGTGCTCTTGGCGGCTATCTTGCCGGCTATGACCATTGCCTCTGTCAACAACTCGTCCCGTGGTACCACTTTTTCCACCGCACCGAGGCGCCACGCCTCGCGGGCATCAATGAACTCACCGGTGAAGTACATGTACCGAACCTTCTGGACGGGAAACATGCGTTGTAAATGTGCCCCACCGCCCATCGCTCCTCGATCCACCTCCGGCACACCGAAAGCAGCACAATCCGATGCCACAATAATATCGGCCGCCCCGGCGATACCGATCCCGCCACCAAGAACAAACCCGTGGAGGGCGACGATAACCGGCTTGGGATTGCGGTGAATGGCCTCAAAGGTATCGTAGTTACCCTTGTTAACAGGCACGATCCGTTCCGGATGCGCGCCCAACTCCTTGATATCGACCCCGGCACAAAAACCCCGCCCCTCTGCGCTGATGACCAGCACATGCACGTCACTGCGGCGGCCCAAGGCACGGATTTCAGCGGCAATCGCCGCCCACTCATGGCTGTCGAACGCGTTGACGGGAGGCTTGTTGAAAACGATGTGGCCGATACCGGCGGCGACACGGCTGTTAAAGGCTGTCATGTGGTGTACCTCCAATCGTGCTCGGCTTCCGGTGCTGACCCAACCGTTCCAGTGTCGCCTCCGCTTCCTTCATGATGCCACTGACCAGAACCTCAACCGTGGGCAGGTCATCAATCAAGCCCGCCACCTGGCCGGAGGGCAGGATTCCATCTTCAGGGTGCCCGTGCACCATCGCCTCCTGGATCATCATCGGCGCATTGGCAGCCATGAGGGTCTGTCCCAGTGACAAGTCGCCACTGCGGCGCATTCGCCAGGCCGACCGGAGCATCGCCCACATTGACGTACCGGTCATGCGTGTGAAGGCGAGTCCGTTACGCAGCGCACGCATCAGCAAGCCGACCTGGCTGGCGTTGATGAGGCGCGCCAAATACCCATTTGCAATCATGCGCTGGGGCAGACCATCAAGACGATTGCTGACCACGATTTGCTCCGGGGGCGTTTGCAGATAGACCAACTTGGTGGCTCTTGGCACCGGAGATTCCTCGGTCAGCAAAAACCGGGTTCCCATCGCGATCCCATGGGCACCCATGGCCAGAGCAGCTATCAGCCCCGACCCGTTGCGGAAGCCGCCTGCAGCGGCAACGGGCACAGACACGGCCTCACAGACCTGGGCCAGCAAGATGCTGGTTGCGACCGACCCTGTGTGCCCTCCCCCTTCACCGCCCTGGACCACCAGTGCGTCGGCGCCGAGCTCTACGGCCCTGACCGCGTGTTTGCAAGCACCCACCGTCGGGATGCAGACGATACCGGCCGCCTTAAGTTTTGCAATACTTGGCGCCGAGGGCGACCGGCTGTAACTTACCGCGCGAACCTGATGTTCAATACAGAGATCGACGATCGCTTCCGCATAGGGCACATACATGTGGAAGTTAACGCCAAAGGGTGCATCGGTCCGGGATTTAATGTCTAGAATGCCTTTCTCAATCTCGTCCAGGGTCATAACTGCCCCGGCGAGAAAACCGAAACCGCCCGCATTTCCTGTCGCAGCGACCAGCGCAGGATCTGCGACCCAGCCCATGGCTGTCTGGATGACGGGGTAACGACAACCCAGTAGTTCTGTCAGCGGAGTTAGCATGGCGACGATTGGGCTACTTATCTAGGGCAATAGCTGCACCTTACTGGCGACCCGAAAGTCAGGTCAACGGACACATTGCCGGCTCGATAGGCTGAAGGGACCATGACGACCTTCACCAGAAACACCAACATAGACACAATACCGTCCTGATCCTCCACACGGGGCCTCGCAGAATGAGCCGATTTACCCAGCCCTACCATGATGCGGCCGCACAACTGACAGGTCCGGGGGCGCCCTTCGAGATCATTGCGCACAACCAGGACGGCGTAGCCGTCAGGGCATTCAAGAATGCCCACAACCGACTCAATGACTACCTTAACGCCGGTCGCAGGCACGGTGATGCCCTGCTGATGCAGTATCTGGACGAACGCTGGTCTTTCGATGAGTTTTACCTTGCGGTTGATCGGCTTGGCAACTGGCTGGTTGCGGAGGCCGGGTTGACACAGGGCACACCGGTCGCAATCGCCATGCGCAACAGACCCGAGTGGCTGATCGCATTTGTAGCCATCATCAATATTGGCGGTACCGCCGTGCTGCTCAACAGTTGGGGTCGCGGCAATGAGTTGGGCCAGGGGCTGGCGGACAGTGACGCCCAGTTCCTGATCTGTGACGGGCCGCGCCTGGGGTTCGCTCGGGAAACCCAACCCCGGATTCCAGCACTGATCGTTGACGGTGAAGCCCCGGGTCACGGGGATGCAGATTTCGCCGACGTTATTGGCGGAGACTGGGCAGCAGATTACTCCGGGGTAACGATAGGACCGGATGATCCCGCCATACTGATGTTTACGTCGGGGACTTCAGGTCGGCCAAAAGGCGTCCTGGTCTCGCATTTCAACTGCTGCCAATCCCTCATGAATCTGGAGTTCGTGGGCGCAGCAACCTATATGACCAATCAGGAAGCCATGAACCAGCAGCTGGCCTCACCGGTGGCAGCAAAAACGCTGCTGGCCGTACCGCTGTTCCACATCAGCGGTCTCTTCTCACAATTTATTGTCAACATGCATCACGGCCGCAGCCTCTACCTCATGTATAAATGGGATGCCCGTGAAGCCCTGCGGCTGATTCGCGAAGAACAGATCACAGTGCTCATGGGCGCACCGATTATGATGATGGACGTGCTGTCTAACCCCGACTTCAAACCTGAGGATGCCCAATACCTGACCAACGTCAGTTCCGGTGGGGCTGCAACGCCCGAAGCGCTGTCGTTGCTGTATCGCGAGCGGGCCGGTGACGCCTTCTCTGGCGGAGGCTGGGGAATGACGGAGACCCTTGGCACGGGGGCTGCATTCACCGGCCATTTTTACCGGCATCGCCCGGGCGCCGCTGGCTTTCCCTCGCCCATTATGGAATTCAGCTTCCGTAACGAAGACGGCGAACCGCTACCTTCAGGGAGCAGCGGTGAAATCTACGTTCGCTCAAGTGCTGCGATTCAGAGCTACCACACCGGCGCAGACCACGAGACGGACTTTCCGGGTGGCTGGTTCGCCACCGGTGACATCGGCTACATTGATGACGAGGGACTGCTGTACATTTGTGGTCGGGTCAAGGATATGATTATTCGCGGCGGCGAAAACATTTACCCCAGCGAAATCGAGGCTTGCCTGACGTCTCTCCCGAACTGCCTGGAAGCGGCCGTTGTTGGAATACCCCACGCTACATGGGGCGAAGAAGTGGCCGCAGTAGTGCGCATGACGCGAGCAAACGAAGGTGACGCCACAGCCATTATCGCGCACTGTCAGCAACACCTGGCGGCCTTCAAGGTGCCAGCCCGGTTGGCCTTCACCGAAGACCAACTACCCCGCAACGCGCTGCGCAAATTGCTCAAAGCCGAAATTCGCGCGCGCCATTTCCCCACATGAGTGACGCTCGAGAGCGACTGATCATCCTTTACTTCAATGCCGTTCCCGGTATCGACGCGGTGTCGGCAGCGGTCAGCGATCTCCCCGGCGTGGCCGCTGCCCTGCTGGCGCGAACGGATGAAGCGAGCCGACGGGCTGACATGTGGCGCCGTGATCCACTGCAATGCCTGCCAACGGGACGCCTCGCCCTGGATTTTACAGACCCTCAAGCGTCCATTCCTGACCGCCAGACCCTGTCCCGGTCCCTTGGGGGCTTCGCCTACCACTGCCAGACACGCGCACCAATAGAACTTGAGATGGCTGTGGGCGAGACCTTTTCGGGAACTCTCCAGCTCTGCTGTTTCCATCGCCGACGGGGCATTGATGATCGTCAGCTCAGGCGCTACTGGTTCGATGACCATACCGAGGTTGCCGTCACCACACAGAACACCCTGGGGTACTTCCAGAACTGGGTCCTCAGCGGCGGCGGACCGGACTTCGACGGCATCGTGGAAGAGTATTTCCCCCCGGAGGCCAGCCAGTCAATGACCGCTTTTTTTGCCGATGGCCACGACGAAACGCTGATGTGGGGACATGTTGAGCGCCTAACCGCCAGCAGCGAACGCTTCCTGGACCTGGAGCGCACTGAGGTCATACACCTGACGGACACCCGCATTCTTTGAGGATAAATGATGGATAAGACATTAGCAGACCAGGTCGCATTGATTACGGGGGCTGGCCAGGGAGTTGGTCAGGGTATTGCCTTTGCCCTGGCCAAACGCGGTGCGCGAATTATTGCCGTGGGAAGGACGCTGGCTAAGTGTGAAGGAACCCTGTCAACCATCCGCGAACGCTTCGGCGGCGATGGTGTAGCCCTGGAGTATGACATTGGTAATATTGGGTCACTTGAGACACTGGTAGCCGAGGCGACGGGCGCATTCGATCGACTGGACATTCTTGTCAACAACGCGGTCTCAGCACAGATCAGCTCACTTATTGAAGCCTCGATTGAAGCCTTCGAAACCGGTTTGCGCGTCGGGCCGGTGGCGACGTTACGACTGATGCAGCTGGTACAACCCCATTTGCTCGCCGCCGGGGGTGGCAACATCATCAACCTGGCATCTTCCGCAGCGATGCGCTGGGACAGCAGTCAGTATGGTGTCTACGCCGCGGAAAAGGAGGCGATCCGGGCCCTCACCCGGGCCGCTGCCAACGAATGGGGGGGGCTGGGTATCCGCACCAATGCCATTTTGCCCCTTGCCCAATCACCCGCCCTGGCAGCCTGGGCGACGTATCGTCCAGAGGAGGCCGAGGCCTTCCTGAAGACCGTGCCACAACAACGGATTGGCGATTGCGAGATGGACATTGGCGAGTTTGTCGCCGCACTGTGTGGTCCCCAATGTCGCTATGTGAATGGCCAATCCATCGCTCTTGACGGTGGTCAGGTCAATCTCGGCTGAGCGCTACTTTACAGCCGCGCCACCATCCACACTCAACAACTGCCCGGTAATGTAGGAAGCCCGGTCAGAAGCCAGAAAACAGACCACTTCTGCAATCTCCCGGGGCTCGCCCAGACGGCGCATCGCCGCAGCTTGTTTGAGGCCCTCGGCTATCTTCGGCTGCTCCTCGAAATACCGCTCCACGCCCGGAGTCCGGATGACGCCCGGTGATACTGCGTTGATGCGGATACCCTTGTGTCCGTATTCCGAGGCACTACTTTTGGTCAAAAGATTCACCCCGCTTTTGGCTGCAGCATAAGCCGTGTTGTAGGGCTGGCCACGAAGTGACGCATTGGAAGAGATATTGACGATGCTGCCTCCGCCGGCCTCAAGCATATGAGCAATTTCATGCTTCATACAGAGAAACGTGTTGGTCAGGCACATCGTCAGGGTATGGTCGAATACCTCTCGGGTGAAGCCATGAATGGGACCTGAACCCCGACTGACCGCTGCACTGTTGCAGGCCACATGCAAGCCACCGAAGGTATCCACCGCTGCGCGCACCATAGCCTGCACACAGGACTCATCGCTGACATCTGCCACATGGGGGACGGCCTCGCCGCCGGCAGCACGGATGCCAGCAGCTGTCTCACGTGCCGTATCCTCGTTAAAGTCCACCACCAGCACCCGGGCACCTTCACGGGCCAGGACCTGGGCGATCGCCCTGCCGATCCCCACACCGGCGCCGGTCACCAGCGCCACTTTCCCCGACAACTCTGCCATATCACCATCCATCATCAATTCAGACTAGCTCCAGGTGCCACTGCCCGTTTCCCTTGCAGGCCTGTTCGTTCTATCGTGGAGCAGCCGCGCATCACAAGCCCAAATGGACTACAAACCGCCCACAACAACGAGAGAGTGACTCCATGCTCACAGATTCCTTCAGCCTCAGTGGCAAAACTGCCCTGATAACCGGTGCAGGTAAAGGCATCGGAGCGCGTATTGCCACCGCATTTGCTGAAATGGGCGCTGACATTATCCTCCTCGCGCGCACAGAAAGTGATTTACAGCAGGTCGCTGTGGCCGTGCGACGGCTCGGTCGCGACGCCCGGGTTTGCCCCTGTGACCTGACCGATGAAGCCCAGGTTGAAGCGCTGGTAGCGGAGTTACAGGAGGCATTGCCGGCCCTCGATATCCTCGTGAACAACGCCGGAGCGCCGGGTAAAGGCTATGGCTCGCTGGCCAGCGTGGACAAGCGTCGATTTGAGCATACGCTGGACGTCAATCTCAGTGCAGCCTACAGCCTGATACACCACACGCTACCTCTGTTGCAGTCCGCTTCCGAGGCAAGCATTGTCAACATCTCATCGGCCATGAGCTGGATGGTGGATAAACAGATGGCAGCCTACGCGGCCGCCAAAGCCGGCCTCGATCAGATGACCCGGGTGCTCGCCTACGAGCTGTCACCCCATATTCGTGTTAACGGTATAGCGCCCGGCGCGATCGAAACCCCGGCAACGGCCTTCATTACGGACAACCCACAGCGACTTGAGGAGACGGTTCGCTGGATTCCCCAGGGTCGCCTCGGCCAGCCCGAGGATATCGCCCTCGCGGCGCTGTACCTCGCCTCGCCTGCCAGTGGTTTTGTGTCAGGAAAAATTCTTGAGGTGGATGGCGGCATGGCCGCACTCCCCGGCACAGCAATACAGTCCCGTCTACCCTAATTAGCAGCAGCGGAGATCCAGAATCATGGCGACCTACATCATGACCGGTGGTGCATCCGGTATCGGTGCCTCCACCCGGGCACTACTCTGCAGCCAGGGAGATGCCGTCGTAACCATTGACATCCACGATGCGGATTTCGTGGCGGACCTGGGTGATGATGATGCCCGCGCCAGGACCATCGAGGCAGTGCGGCGGGCTCACCCCCGCATCGATGGTCTCATCACCTGCGCGGGGGTCGCGTCTCACTTCCCCGATCCGGCCAAGATACTGGCGATCAATTATTTTGGCACGCGGAGGGTGATAGAGGGGTTGGCAGATACCGTTGTGCCCGGCGGCCGCGTCGTAGCCATCAGCTCCAACTCTGCACCAATGTGCCATAACGAGCCTCTTATTGACGCCCTGCTCAATAACGAAGCCCAAAGGGCAGAAGAATTGGCGGCGGACAGTCATGGCCATGACTGTTACGCCGGCAGCAAACAGGCCATTGCAAGGTGGATGCGCCGGGTGGCGCCCGACTATGCACGCCGTGGTATTGCATTTAACGCGGTCGCACCCGGCTACATAGAGACGCCCATGACCCAAGCCGTTGCCGACAGCGCTGAATACGGTGCCGCAATCAGGGAATTTGTGGCGTCCATTCCCATCGGACGGCCCGGCCAACCCGCCGATGTGGCGCACCTTATCCGCTTCCTCCTATCACCGGAAGCGGGTTTCATTGCGGGGTCACTCATATTTTGTGATGGCGCCCACGATGCCCTGATGCGTCAGGATGGCCTGTTCTGAACATGGGATCACAGGGGACTGAAAAGAGCGCAATAGCCATAAACCACGGCGCCCCGATGCTCGCCTCGGGAAGCCAATCGCCCGTGGACACATAGTGCAAAACACACTGGATCACGCAGGGTGGCGGCGCCATCTTCGATTGAGCGATCTAAGCAACGGCATCACGAATGCAGTGTTTAATGGCGGGATCTGCTGGCTGTTGATGCGGCAGAAAACGATCCTGAACCTGTGGGCACTGGACGACGGATTCGGCCTTGACCTGCTTGCCACCGGTTTGCTGCTGGCCGTGATCCTAACGCTGATCCTGGTACCTATCCAGCGCCGGGCACTCGCCGCGACGCCACTGGAGAATGGCGTGCTGCCAGCACCATCGCGGATCATGATGTGGCTCCGTGGGGTAACCGGCAATTATCGGCGGTTCGTTGTCCTCGGCGCTGCACTGGGCGTACTGTGTGCCATCTCGACACTTGTGTTGCTCCAGCTGGCATCCATCACGGTAATGACACCGGCCCAGTACAGCCTGTTCAAGGCCATTTGGACGGGGCTCTTTGCGGCTGCCCTGGCCCGTATCATCATCAATCTGGTGGCCGCCCAGTCATGAGCAAAGAAGGGGGCCAGGCCCGGAGCTCCCGGACCGGCATCATGTCAACGTGGCGTGAAGTCGGAAATCAAGAGGGCCAGACAGCCCCATGGACCGGTCAGTCAGGCCTTGAAGCTTCGGCAGCGAGATGAAGAAAAACCGGCACCTCACCACCCCCATCAACCTCCAGGGCAGCTCCTGAGATATAGGCGGCCTTCTCTTCACTACACAGCATCAACACGGCGTTGGCCACATCCACTGGGTAGGCCATCCGCCTGAGCGGCAGCATATCGGCGACTCGCTGGAAGCCCTTATCGCCACCGTAGTGCTCGACGCCCGCATCATTGTGGACAAGACCGACGACAATCGCATTGACACGAACGGTGGGACCCCATTCCATTGCAAGGGAGCGCGTGCTGCTCAGAAGACCGGCTTTCGCGGCACCGTACGCCGTGGTGCCGGGTGAGGGGCGCGCGCCACTCACACTGGCGATATTCACTATGCAGCCCGGAGCCTCTCCCGCCGACAGCGCCGAATGGGCCTGCTGCGCCAGGACCAATGGTGCAACAAGGTTCAGGGCGATAATTTTTTCCGTCAGGCGCGGGCTGGCGGTCGCAGATGCCACAGGAGGACTGCCACCGGCATTGTTGACCAGGATATCCAATCTGCCGTAGTGATCCAGCGTAAAGTCCACAAGCGCCTGGGAAGCGGTCGGATCCCGAATATCGGCGGAGAAAAAGCGGGCCTCGTGGCCTCCCCCACAGATCGGCTGGGCAGGTTCTTTACGGCCGGATGCGATCACCTGGGCACCCGCCTCGAGAAAAGCCTCACAGATACCGCGACCGATGTGCCCTGCACCCCCGGTGACGACAACCACCTTGCCCTCGTATTCTCCCATGCGCCTTCCCCTGTCCAACCACATCACCCTCGCAACAAACCGCAGGGGTAACATCGTCTGAATCGATGATGCGGCGGTTTGCGCTGCATCGCATCACGGGCCAGTATCAATGGCCATATCCCGGTCGGCAAGCGCGCTGTGGCCAAACTACAGCCGCCGCATTAAGCCACCATCCTGTAACCGGCAACTTCAGGGAGCCTTACCATGACAACCACCACGGTCGCCCATCCCCGGGACCTGATGACAATGACAGGCACACAGCTCGGTCCCAGCGCTGTACTGCAGGTAACCCAGGAACGGATTGACCAGTTCGCTGATGCCACTGGGGATCACCAGTGGATTCATGTCGATCCGGTTAAGGCTGCTGCTGGTCCTTTCGGTAAAACAATCGCCCACGGTTATCTCACCCTATCCCTGGCCAATTGTTTCCTGCCCGAATTGATTGCCGTACAAAACGTATCGATGGGCGTCAACTACGGCACCGAGAAAATTCGCTTTCCCGCGCCGCTCCCCGTGGACTCACACATCGCCGCCACAGGGGAGATCCTCACTGTGGTGGAAGCCAAGGGAGGGTACATGGCGACCATTCGGATAACCATTACCGCCGAGGGTGCCGACCGCCCCGCCTGCATCGTGGACACGATTTCGATTTTTTATGCCTGAACCGGAGCAGGACCCACTCGAACGCCCGACGTCGCGGGCTTCTATAGTTTAAAGACCCGCCGGGCGTTCTCGTGGAGGAATTTTGGCCAGACCTCGTCCCTGAAGGGCACCTCGGGCATATCCGAAAATATCCGCTCGAGGGACAGGCCCATCGGAAAATAGCCCGCGTACATGATCTTGTCAGCACCCCGGGTGTTGGCAAAATTGACGATGTCACCCGGATAGTGTTTCGGCGCAAACGCACTGGTCATGTAAAACAGATTTTCGTATTTGAGCATGAGCTTCCAGGCCAAATCAGTCCACGGCTCTGCACCGTGTTTCATCACCACGCTGAGCTCAGGAAAAAACCAGCAAATCTCATCCAGGTGCTCGACTTTTTGCGGCTCCATCGGAATGCGTGGACCGGGCACCCCGACACAGGGGCAGAAGGGAATATCCAGATCGATACAGGTCACAAAAATGGGATACCACTTTTTATCCGCCAGTGACACCTGGGGGCATAACCCCGCAGGAAACGCATTGACCGATTTGATGTCGTACTCGTCCTTGAGTCGTCGGATCTTGCGGACTTCATCCATACCGTTGTTCGGATTACAGTCATAGGAAGCAAAGAAACGATCGGGGTGCTTTTTTACCGCCTCATTCTGGGTTTCGTACTGATTTTCATCGACACCCAGCATGGCCTTTTCAATGTTGAACTCATCCATCTTGTCCAGCGTGTAGGCAATGTAGTCATCGCGCTTACCCACCCTGGGCAGGTCCTTGAACATGTACTGAGCGGGCATTTGGAACATTTGCCGGCTCTGTTCATCCATCAACAGGGGGCGAATAAAGTCATAGAAATTTGAGGTGTCATCATTCGGGACCGCAAGCATCAAATCGATAATCGGTACGTCGGTGGGCATGGCCATGATGTCTTCCTCGATCTACGCAGTTTGTTGAGCCAAGAGGCCGTGGCAGGGGCAACGCCGCTCCTGCTGCAGCACAGCAGCAAACCAGAGCGGCTCCACCCCATTATCCCCCAGCCGACCCGATGCCTGCCACGACTAAAACCGGATGACCGTAGGGATAGCCCCGCGTCACCCATTCCTCTCGGCCAGCATGGGGTAGTCGGTGTAACCCGACGCCCCTTCACCAGCATAAATCGTACGCTTGTCCAGAGCGTTGAGCGGCGCATCACAGGCAAACCGCACCACCAGGTCCGGGTTGGCAATGTAAGCCCGGCCAAAGGACACCGCATCAAGCGCTGTTCGGGCGATAAAACGCTCTGCCTCGCCGGCATCAAAACTGTCGCTTCCAATCAGCGCACCCCTGAAATACTTCCGGGTCAGGGCGAGACTGTCGATACCGGTGGATGACATACGAATGGCATGTACCCAGGCGAGGCCCAACCGGTCTGCCAGCTGCAGCAGCGCCGAGTACGTTTCCAGTGGCTTGGCGTCAATATGGTCATTGTAGGGATTTCCGGGCGAAATCCTCAGCCCCACGCGTCCCGCTCCGGTCTCAGAGATGATGGCCGCCAGTGTCTCGGCGACAAATCGAAGGCGGTTAGCCAGACTACCCCCGTACCGATCCTCACGCTGGTTGCTGCCCGTCGCAAGAAACTGGGCGGGCAGATAGCCCGAGGCGCAGTGCAACTCCACGGCATCAAATCCCGCCTCCAGCGCACGTGCAGCGGCCTGCCGATAATCATCAACCACGGCGGTAATTTCAGCGTCGGTCATGGCCTCGGGAACCGGCATGGGCATCATCCCCGACTCAGTGAAGATTTCCGCCCGGGCTGGCAGAGCCGAAGGGGCGAGAAAGCGAGTACCCGGCGCCTTGTTCAGTGCATGACCCACGCGACCACAGTGCATGAGTTGGCAGGCTATGAGACCGCCCCGAGCGTGAACCGCATCGGTCACCCCGGACCAGGCTGTTACATGACTGTCGTTGTAGAGGCCCGGCGTGCGATTGTAACCCTTGCCATCGGCCGAAGGGTGCACGCCCTCCGTGACAATCAGGCCGGCATCGGCGCGCTGCCCATAATAGGCCACCTGCAAAGACGATACCGCGTCATCAACCTGCCTGGCCCTGCTGCGGGTCATCGGGGCCATCACAATGCGGTTCCTCATGGTCAGGTCACCGAGCGTGAGCGGGGCATACAAATGGCTGTACTTCATGGGATGAAGCTCCTGAATCGAGGTCATCTTGACTAACGGGTTCGAATGCTGGGGTTTTCGCTGCCAGCGCGCATGGTCGCGAGGAACTGCTCCAGTGGCGCGGGCGCCGCCACCGTGGGCAGTGCTTCCGATGGCGGCTCGGCCCAGAATTTTTGCCAGCTGGGAAACAGACTGTGGAAGGCGCCTTCATAATCGTCACGATCGGGCCAGCGCATTTTGTTGTCGCCGCAGGGTGGTTTATTGAGATCGGTGGCATACCAGTAGCAGGGCAAACGCCGACGAAAATACCACCGCCCGGCTACCCGCTCGTAATGATCCCAGTACAGCATTTGCATGATGATCCATTCACAACCCCCGCCCTCGGTAGGCGTCTCATGCTCGTTTTTGCTGTACACCACACCCACAGCCCGGTCGGGGTCTTCAAATTCAATAATGTGGTTACCGATGTGGTGTGCGGTTCCCGTAAATTGCAGGCGCAGGGTTTCGTCCATCCACCGCTTGAAATGGGCACGACCCACCTTGTCGTGACCGATGCGAATGTCCTCGGCAAAAAGATTGACCAGGGCATCCAGGTCGCGCATGTCCAGGGCCAGCGAGTACTTGGCCGCCAACTGCCGGAGGGCATCGATGGATTCAAGGCGATCCAAGCGCTCCAGTAGGGTGTCCTGTGTCATTGGGTGCCCTGCCCTGCAACGGCACAGCCCGCCAGGCGCCCGGAAAATGTGGCATCACCCACAGAACTGCCCGAGGCGTAGCCATCGCCGCGCCGGGGCACTCCGCAAGCCGTGCGGCCCGCGGCATACAGACCCCCAATGACAGCGCCACTTACAGAACGAACCGCGCCCTGCACCGTGGTATCCAGTCCCCCCAGCGTGAAGCAGGGAAAAAATGCACCGGCACCCGGCGTACAGTCCAACGCGACAAAAGGCGCTTCAAGGGTTTTCAGCCACGCGACATCTTTATGGAACAGCGCATCGTGTCCCGCCGCTGCGTCCGCGTTGTAACGCGCCACCGTCAGTTCAAGTTGTCCGGGGGGCAAACCCAGCTCCGCATCCAGCTCCTGCAGGGTCTCACCGGTTCCGGCCACTGGCGCCTGCAGCCAACTCTCTGTCTCGTAGTTACCGTAATCGGCCACATTAAGAATCAAATAAACGGGGTAGCTCTGGTTGACAAGAAAGCTTCCGATCCGACCGTGGTACGCGTCCTCATTGATAAAGCGCTGTCCCTGCCCGTTGACAAAAATGCCGTGGGTCAGCGTCGCCGGTGGATAAAAAGGCAGGCTGAGAAACCCCTCGTGCATATTAATGGCCCGAGCACCCACACTCAGGCCCATTTGAATACCGCTCCCGGTATCATTGGGATTACCGATGGGCGTTTTGTTGTCCAGGAACTGCGGACAGTATTCACCAACCATGGCCTCGTTCATGATAAAGCCTCCGGCACACAGCACCACGCCCTGACGGGCGCGAAAGGCTCGCTCCTCCAGATCCTGACGCACGACCAATCCCGTAACGCGCTGCCCGGGGCCGTGCCGGTCGACAATAAGCCGCAGGGCCCGGGTCTCGAAATGAACGTCAATACCTCTTTGTTCAACTTGCTCCAGTAGTATCTGCGTCAGCAGTGGCCCACCGTTATCACCCTCAACCTCAAGGTTATGTCCACGGGGAGCCGGCTTGTACCGTGTGTTGTAAGGCCAGGCTTTCTCGCTGCCGGTATACAGCAGGCAGTCATCCGTCAGCGCCATCATCGCCCGCTCTTTGAGCTCCGAGTTTTTAAAGGGCACCCCCAGAGACATAAGCCAGTCAAGATGGGCTGCACCGCCCTCCGCATAGGCCCTGATTTTTTCGCTATCAGCCTGCGGGCTATTGCTGTCCATCAGGTAACCGTACACATCGTCCACGCTGTCGTCATAGCCCACAGCTTTCTGTACGGCAGTGCCACCACCCAGATAAATCTCTGCTGAAGATAGCGCCGTGGAACCTCCCGACGCTGATGCCGCCTCGACAATCATCACGCCAGAGCCGGCGTCGTGAGCCGCAACTGCGGCGCAGGCACCGGCCCCGCCGAAGCCGACCACAATAACGTCCGCCTCACCGGACCACAGGGCAACATCAGACTCCATTACTGGGGCAAACGACATGGTCAGTGGCTCATGTTTTCTGTTGGAGATTAGGACCACAGTAGCGACTTGCAAGCCTACCATCAGCCCCCATTTGGACGATGGTGTTCAGTTGCACCCAAAGCGGTCTCGCGCGACCCTGCGCGGCACATGCAGTCCAACGAGGACCGACAATGACCTGGTATACCGGTGACCCTGTTTACGACACCCTGTTACTGATCGGCTTTGGCTATGCCCTGCTGGTATTTGCCGCCAGCTTTGTCGGCACCGCGGCCTACGGCGGACGCTTTGGTACGCGCGGCCAGCGGCAGGGTTTCAAGCTCGGTTCACGCGGGGGCTGGATCATTATGGAACTACCGGGATTGCTGGTATTTCCAGTGGTATTTTTCATGGGTTCGAATGCAAGCGAGGCCGTACCTCTTTTCTTCCTCGCTGTATGGATGGTCCACTACAGTAATCGTGCCCTCATTACACCAATGCTCATGCGCGTGCAGCCTGGCACTCCCGCCAGCTTTTCCCTCAACGTCATCATCGCGGGCTGGATCACCTTGGTACTCCACGGCTACTTCAACGCAGCCTACCTGACGGAGTTGGGGGACCAGTACACTGTGGATTGGTTTGGCGACCCGAGATTTCAAATTGGTTTGCTGATTTACCTCCTCGGGTTTGGCCTCAACCTGCACTCCGATCGCATCCTGCGCAACCTGCGCCCGAAAGCTCCGAGCCCTGATGATCCCCGTTATAAAATACCCTATGGCGGGGGTTTCCGCTGGGTAACCTGCCCCCAGTACCTGGGCGAAATCCTGTCGTTTACGGGCTTTGCGGTTATGACCTGGAATCTCGGTGCCGTGTTTGTGCTGGCCATGACGGCAGGCAATCTCATACCCCGTGCGTTATACACCCACCGCTGGTTTAAAAAGAATTTTGATGATTACCCGACCGAGCGCCACGCCATCTTTCCCGGCCTGCTCTAGGACTGACTGACCACATCGATTTTTAGGGCTGCTGCGGGACCGTCGCAGGCTCATACCAGAGCGCAGAACCAATGGCCCGCTCCTGAATTGAAACGGGTGCCCTTGGCTCAATACCCAGGTCGCGGGCATCGTAGGTAGACCAGCGCGGGGTTGGGATTTCCAGGACCCGCGCGTAGTAGAAAGCGGGGCGATCAGGATCAAAATCATCATCCTGCCACCAGCCCGATAAGGTTGGCGCCCCAATCGTGTTGTCATAGGTGCTACTTGCCACATTGACCGTATTGCCAACCGACTCTAGACGCCCGGTCGCTGGATCAATCGATCGGCCTTCCGACCAACTGACATCGATGATCCGCTCATGACTGACGCCCTGCGTATCGACCCAACCCTTGATAATCTGCAGGCGATCGAGGTTCGCGCCTAGCGCATCCCGAGCCGCGAACACAACAAACCCCGGGGCCCGCCCCCCAGGACGCACGGGCAGGCGTGAACCCATGGGCGCCCCAGCCCGGTCTGCACGAACGATGCCGTCTACGGCCGTGGCCATATCGGGAGTGAGTTCCCAGCCACCAAACATGCGCAGGAAGATGCGCGGTCCAGATGTCGCGAAGGTCTCCCGTCGCTGGAGGGCGGCAAAAATAGACGCACGGGTATTTTCCTCAGCCCAGACTCCAGCGAGCCCACCAGAGCCCCAACTGGGCGCGGGGGTCAAATATTCCAGGGCAAATCCCGCTTTACCCGTGCGCAGGCCGGCACTGCCATCCATCATGGGCAACTTGCCCGTGTAGCTGCCTTCCTCGGCAGGGGAACTGGCATTGTGGCTGTCACTGGCACCGATCACCCCAAAGGCCAGGGGGTTAAAACCCGCGCGATGTACCGTGCTGATACCGCGACGCAGGGCATCTCGGGCATAGGAGCCTGCGGCGGTCTCGAGCGTAGCCTCTCGCCCGGGTACGGCGTTGGCGATTTCAAACCCTGCAAATTCATCGAGACTGGACAACAGGGGATGGGTTTCAGAGGCGCCCTTTATCTGGAGAATTTCGCTGAGCGGTTCGAGGGCAGAGCGATCGGGGGGCGCCAGCGCTGGCTGCAGACGGCCTGCGTCATCCTCAAGTTGGTACATCCCCCCCTGAGAAAGATTGCCATTGTGGGGAATCGCCAGCACCGCGCGTCCCAGACGTCGTTCCTGCCTGAGAAACGTCCAGAGATCCGGCGGTGTCGGCCCATCCAACGAACTGAAAGGCAGCTCGGGGACCTGACTATCGCCGTAGATCACGTTGCGATGCAGGTGAACACTTACGTCACCGCCATCGGCAGACCATTCCCACCCAATAAAAGTCGTAAAAACACCGGGTTCATTGTACTGCTCGGCCGCGTCAACTATCGCTCGCCAGGCCGTGGCGTTCACCGCCGGATCGACACCCGGCAGCGTCAGTTTAAAACCGTGTTCACGCATCAGCGCCATCGTCTCTACCCACGCCCGGGTCACATCCAGGCGGCTTCCCTCACTCAAGAGCTGCTGCAGCGGTTGACGCGTTGTCGGAATGTCCAATCCTGCCAAACGCGCCTGGCCCAGGTATTCGGCATGGTCCGTCACCGCCGCAAAATCCAGGGGTCTCCGGTTCGTTAACGGAAACCCAACACCGTGCTCTATCGTCAGTCCGCGGGCAAAGCGGTATACATCCGGGGGCAATGCCCGCACGCCCATAGTGAAAGCATCGCTGGAGAGAGCCGTATGGATGTGGAGATCACCCCAGAACAGATTTCTCATCGGATTGGCGGGCCGCACTGCCACAGCGGGATAGGCGGTTACGGGGTTTTCATCCGAGCCTCGCTCTATAGAGGGATCCCGAATGGGTTCACAGGCGCCGACCATGGCCAGACTGAGCACAGCGATGGACCGCAACCAGCCAGATGGCAGGAGACCCGACCCGTAGCAGCCATGGTCCATGGCGTACCTCAATAGATCACTGCCTTCGATCGCTCTGGTGGCTGACCCAGCATGTCCCTGTGGGAGGGCGGATAGACTCCCTCATCACTGACGGCCAACGCCTGCCCAAGCTCCGCGCCAATCACAGTTTGACCAGCGTAGCTCACACCCACCGGCCTGGTCGCCAGGGCATGAATCAGGTGACCGGTATATTCCGGGTTTTCTGCCACTTGCATGATCTGCGCGTACTGCTCGGGATGCACCTCGGCCGCCTTCAGGGCTCGCTCGGTTTTCAGTGGACCCATCCAGATTGATATCGCGCTGACGCCGGTGCCAGTCAGGTCGTGCTGCATGTCACTGGCAAATTTATCGATGCCGGCTTTCTGTGCACCGTAACCAGGGCCGTGCATATAGCAGTTCGCCCCGAAGGAAGAACCAAAGACAATCCAGCCTGACCCTGCCGGCACCATGAGACGGGCTGCATGCCAACTGGCGACATAAGCCGAGCGCAACCCGACGTCTAGAATAGCTGCGGCCTCGATACCTTTCTCCCAAAACGGCTTGGGGGTAATCAGCTCTGGATGCATGTAGGTCGCGTTGTTAACCAGAATATCGAGACCTCCGGCCTCCTGTTCTATCCGCGCGAAGACCTCAGCCACTGCCGCGTCATCGGCGTGATCACAGCGCAGGGCAATGCCTCGCCCGCCCGCTTCACTCACCGCAACGGCGGTATCGTGGATTGTCCCCGGGAGGGTCGACCCGTCCCAAGCCTTGGCCCGACCCGTGTGCTCCGACCGCCCGGTGACATACACGGTATAACCATGGGCCCCCAGCGCTCGGGCAATACCCGCCCCCGCACCTCGACTGGCCCCTGTAACCAGTGCCACCCCCGCCCTGCTCGTCATATCACGAAACCCTCCTGCCGCCCATCAACCCGGCTTGGCATGCAACAACTCTGCACGATGTTGAATGGCCGCAGTCATCTGTTTGAAGCCGCGGCGCAAGAAATACCCCATGCAGAGCGCCACCACCGGTGAAAGCCAGCCGCGTAACTCAAAATAAGACGTGTACCGGGTACCCCCCGTGGCAAGCGCCGCTACCCGGTGCTGGCGCCGGCTGTAAAGTAATGAGCCCACAGGGTACATGCGGTATTCGAACAGGGTTTCGGGTTCTACCCGGGTGACCTGCTCGGTCTGGTCCAGGCTGAAGGGTCCCATGTTGACCCGCATAGCGATTGATGCCCCCGGCTGCAGCTCGGATTCGCAGCGGGTTACAAATGGATTCCACTCCCCGTAGTGCTGAAAATCAACAATCACACCCCACACAGAGCCGGGGGGCGCCTTGATGTCGTTGGAATATTCCAGGGTCAGCATCGGGGGTTACCCTCTGTAGCAATGCGTCTGACCGCGCGACCCGTCGGAGGGGCGTCAATGAAAGCGGTGCGCAGCAAGAATGTGGCCAAAGCTTTGGTCACGCCTTAGTCGGCCTGCGATGAGGCGAGTAACTGATTGTCTCGTATCTCGTTGGGCGGGCGATGAATACACCAGGTTCCTGCCGGGTGGTAGATATAAGCAATACAGCTGTTGCAGTTGTCACAGAGTGATGGTTCTCCCGGCTCTTCCCGCCATTTCTGGGGCAGGTTGGGCTCACGTAACAAGGCCCTGGCCAGCGCCACGGCATCAAAACCTGCCGCCATACATTGCGCCACGTTGTCGGCGGATTTTACCCCGCCCAGATAGGCAAGCGGAATGGCCACCTGCTCGCGAATCCGGGCCGAATACTCCCAGAAATAGAGCTCGCGAAAATCTACCCTCGGCGCTGATTTGGCGGTAGCAGCAATCGCCATGCCGCTCAGGGACCACTTACCGATCACCCGCTGCATCGCCTGCAGGTTCATATTGCTGCCGAACATAAACCAACCGGACTCCACGTTCCTGCCACCCGACAGCACCAGCATATCCGCGCCCGCCGCCTCGAGTAAACGAGCCGTTACCACAGCATCCTCAACCGTTGCACCGCGACTGCGTCCATCGGACACGTTGATTTTTGCCAGTACCGCAATGCGATCACCCACTTTTTCCTTGACCGCTGCCAGGATACGGACGGGAAATCGGGCTCGATTTTCAGCGCTGCCGCCATAGGCATCCTCACGCTGATTGTCCATGGGGGACAAAAACTGGTTGAGCAGGTAACCGTGCCCCATGTGAATCTCGACCGCATCAAAACCGGCTGCCACACAATATTCCGCTGCCCGCACAAAGGCCTCGACCATGCGCGCCATATCGTCCTCATTCATGGCCCGGCGCAATATATTACCGCGCAGCAAACCCGCGGGATTGAAGCCCGAAACAGAGCTCTGCAAGCGCCCCGGCACAAAGATGCCGGTGACAAAAGATCCACCATGGGTTATCTGCGCTGCAATCTTGCCACCGGCATCGTGAACCGCATCCGTAACGACGCGCAGCTCGGGTACCACCGCATCATTGAGCCACAGTTGGTCCGGCAAGGTACGTCCCACCTTTTCCACAGCCAGGTAGGCCATAGTCGTCATACCCACGCCACCCGCTGCCAACTCGGCATGGTGCATCCGCATGGCCCGGGTGGGCATACCGGCCATCGACATATTTTCATTGGCGCCCGCCTTTATGAAGCGGTTGGGTAACGTGATGGGCCCCAGCTGCAGGGGTTCATACGCCCGATCAAGCATGGCCTGGTCCACGATTTTTCCTTATCTCCAATCAATGCCCAGTATAGCCAGCTGGCACCCCCGCACTATCGTCCCTTTGCAGGTTATGTCCCCTAACGGGCTGTGGTCCCAAATGGGCGTCTTAGGCGCAGAACACAATGCGACCAGCCCAAGTTGGCTGAGGGTACAGGGATGAGCGCGACCGCGGGCCTTGCCATGAGCGCGGGGTGAGGAAAACAGCCTCGACTACAGGCGCATCAAAACTGCCGCTTCAGTCGCCAAGCGGCCGGGCCCCAGTCAACTTCGCTTTGAGCGCGGCGCGTTTGGCGTCGTCAAAACCCAGCGCCTCAGAAAAATAGTGTGCATCATCACGATAGCTGTCTGCCATGGCTGAGAATGCGGCGCCCAGGTAGCCCGGGGCCACCTGCATTAAGGCATCGAGTGCACGCCGCGCAGGTCCGGCATCATCCGTATCAGGTAGGCCGGCCAGCAGCCCCTCACGATACCGGGCATTGCAGTGGTTGGTGGCAAGGTAATCGGCCATCACCGAGTGCCTTGATGCCCCGGCAACCATTAGTGTCAGGGCCGCAGCGAAACCTGCTCGGTCTTTACCCGCAGAGCAATGGAACACCAACGGCAGTCGGTCCGGTTCCAGAAGCAGATGCAAAAAATCACTGAATACACTCGAAAAGTGGGTGACAAAAGACCTATTGGCCTGGGTCAGGTAATCCCGGGCCCCCGCCGCATCAACGGCCCCAGACTCAACCTCCCTGCGAATATTGATGACGTCGGCGCCTTCTGCCTCAACCGGCAACCACACCTCATCAATTCCAGTACCCGCCAGCTGATCGGGATTTTCAGCGCGCTCAGACGCTCGCCGGAAATCAACCACCGTGACCACACCGAGGCGGACCAGTTGCTCACGATCGCTATCGGTCAGACGCGCCAGGTGGTCAGATCGGTAAATGAGCGCCTCTGCGAAGGCGCCGCCGCAGGCCAAAGGGTAGCCACCGAGATCGCGAAAATTATGGGCACCTTCCAGCATAATCTGTCTGGGCAGCCCATCAGACACAGGGCGCATCCCTAAAGGAACCCAGGCAGGGGGCAGCACCGGGACTGCCGGGGTGCAGGCTCAAAACCCTTCTGCATCGTGGGAGACACGCCACACCAAACCGGGGAACAGCCTGCGCATAATGACACCCAGGCGGGTTTGCTTGCCAGGATAGGCAAAGGGCCGTCCTTTATCCAGGCAGCGCTCTATCTCATCAATCACATCATCCGGTAACAGTGTCTCTCCCTTGGCAGGGAGCTTGGGCACCACCGTGGCCTCTGCCTGTTGCCAAAGCGCCGTCTTGACCGCAGGCGGGCAAACACAGCAGAAACGAATCCCGGTATTGCGGTTCTCGTGATAGAGAATCTCGCTGTAGAACTGAACGGCCGCCTTGCTGGAAGCATAGGCTCCCATGAGGAGGCCTGGGACGATGCCGGTCATTGATGAAAAGCTGATGAAATCCCCGCGGCCCCGCGCCACCATCCGCGGTAGCGCTGCCGTGGCCAAATTAACCAGACCGCCGTAATTTACGGCCATTACCCGGTTCGTAACCCCCGGGTCCTCCTCGAGCAGTCGGCCAAAGGGCATGATGGCTGCTGCATTGGCGACTCGGTCAATCGGGCCCAATTCTGCCTCAATTTTTTCCACCGTTTCTGCCACAGCATCGGCGTCGGTAATGTCCAACCTAAAGGGACTGATAGCACCCGAAAGCTCGGCGGTTTCTGCAAGGCCTACCTCGTTGAGGTCAAGTACAGCAACCGAGGCACCCGCCGCGGCGAGGCGCCGGGCCCAGGCTTGCCCCATGCCGCTCCCACCTCCGCTGATAACGGCCACTTTCCCGCTAAATGCCATTGCAACCCTCCGGGTTATCCCACCTGCCTGTCTCCGGGTAGGTTACGCCGCTGCCTCATCAGATTCCGGTGTAAACACCACCGGCATAGATTTAATCGTGCTGATCATGAAGGAGCGCATGTAGGTGATCTCGCCGGCAAGTCGCATATCCCGCAGTCGCGGCAGGATTTCCTCAAACATAATGCGCATCTCGAGGCGCGCCAGGTTCATGCCCAGACAGAAGTGCTCGCCGATGCCGAAAGAGCGCAGCTCTCGATTCAGGGTAGGCATGCGCTTCTTGCGGTGAATGTCGAACCGCATAGCGTCCTCACCAAAGACCTCCTCGTCATGATTCACTGCATGGTAGTGCATGACAATTTTGTCCCCGCGCTTGAATTGATAACCGTTCCATTCAATATCCTGCGTCGCCGTCCGGCGCATGGCGATGAAGGCCGTGTTGTAACGCAGCATCTCCTCGATCGCGTCGGGAATATCTTCTGGATGATCGGCCAAATACTGCAGCTGCTCGGGATTTTCCATCAACAGGCGCATGCCGTGGGCCGTAGCCGTCCGGGTACTCTCATTGCCGCCTACCATCAGCAAAATGAAGACCCAGGCGAACATTTCGTCGCTGATGGGCTCGCCATCAACCTCCCCCTCCAGCAGGGCCTGGACGACGGGCCCCGTAAAACCCTCCCGCTGTTTTTTTGCCAGCTCAATGGCATAGAGAATGACCTCAAAGGAAACGGCGTTGGCTTCCTCGGGGCCCGTGGCAATATCAGGATCGTCCCCGAAGGCCATGATGTTGGTCCATTCAAAAAATTGTTTCCTGTCCTCCTGGGGGACGCCCATCAACTCCAGTACCGCAATCAGCGGCAACTCGGCGGCTACCTCCTCAACAAATTCACAGGCGCCCTTGCCCGCCACCCTATCAACAATGGCCTTCGCCTGGGCCCGCAACCAGGGCTCCATCGCGGCCACGGCACGGGGCGTGAAGGCATCCCTTACAACCCGCCGGTGCGCCATATGCTTCGGCGGGTCCATGGCAATGAAGCTGTTGTCGAGCATCACCTGCATGGTTTCCCGCTGCATCTCGGACTCGGGCTCCATGGGAAAGGGACCTTCGATCTGAGACGAAAACAGCGCTGGATTCTGGGATACGAAATCAAGTGCATCGCGCCTGACTGCAGCCCAATAGGGTCTGCCCGTACCCGGGTCTTCGAACCGCACAAAGCTGCCCTGCTTGCGGATCTCCGCCAACGTGTCGTAGGGCATCCCCTGCCGGTAGGCGTCGAGGTCAAGCAGGTGAGTAAAAGGGCAACTGCCAGTGCTGTTATCCATAACGGTCTCCGTCTCCACACTTCCGTTCAGTGTCTTTCGTTGCGGGCCGGTAACCCGCGCAAATTGTTGTTGAGTCTATGCTGGCGGCGATCCCCAATCCGGTCCATGCCGAGCTTCGAGGTTCAGCGCGATACCAGAATGGCGGGAATGTTGCTACCCACACCGAGCATAGGAAAACATTGTTTTTTTAAAACGTCCAGTATTACTATGGTGACTAGATTCAGTTAGCCCGTCGCGCAGCATAGAGAGAGCTAAGATCCCATGGCCCGCCCACTGGTAGACCCGGAAACCATCATCAACGTGGCACTCGACGCGATGGAAGACAGCGATAGCGCCTCTCTGACGGCCCGGGGCCTTGCGACACGGCTGAAGTGCTCAACCCGAACCCTCTACCAGCAGATGGGTAACCAGGAACAATTGATCTCGGCATTGCTGAATCACTATTTCGTTAACAAGAGTCCGGCGCTGAATCCGCAGTTTTCGTGGCAGGAAGCGATACACAGCTGGAGCCAAGCCCTGCGTCTGGCGCTGCTTGAACGTCCCAAACTGTCCCGACACCTGAGCCCCGAAAATCGACCCGCACTGATCGAATTCACGCGGCCGCTGCTGATGGCACTCAGGGAATCTGGATTCGACGATGGCGTGGCAGTAGAGGTTTGCCGTTCACTGGTGCACGTGGTGGTCAGCCTGACACTTGGCGAACTGGAGACACAGACCCATCGCTACGATGAATCAGCCAGAGGAGGCGATGCCCTGGCCGCCCTACTCACGACCGATGCCAACGCCCTCGAGCGCTCACCCGACGGCACAGCACCACCCCCTGTATTTGTCCAGACGATGCACTGGCTCGTAGGTGGGATTGAGCTTCAGAAAGTGCCGCTGGAGGCAAAAATATGATCTGCTTGAGCAATCTGGAGGTAAGGCACCCTGAGCGCGGCATAATCAAGCAGAGCCCGGCATTCGATGCCAACAACAGCCGCTGTACGGGGAGCCGCCCGTTGACTCAGATTGATTACCAACAGCGACCGCAGTTGCTGCACCGGCGAGAGGCCATTATGTTTTCTTCACCACTCATCAGGACGATATGCAAATGAACGAGCGATTACTGGTTGTTTCTACCGATTGCCATGCGGGCCTACCCATCGCCCAGTACAAGCCCTACGTTGAAACCAAGTACCACGATTTCATCGACATGGCGGTCGACATACAGGTCGACATGATGAACAAGGCGGAAGAACAATTTCTGATCAAGGAAATCAACGATGCCTGGCGTGCACCCATTCAGGAAGCGCTGACCGGCGCCTGGGACTACCGGGAGCGTAGCAAGATGCTCGCCGCGGACGGTATCGCCGCTGAGATTATTTTTCCCGATGGCATCACCGAACAGAACACGCCGCCCTTCGGCGCAGGACTGGGGCTATCACCCAAAGACGCGGTACCCGAACTACAGTGGGCCGGGGCAATGGCCCATAATCGGTGGCTATCCGAGCTGGTCGCGAATGATCCAAAGCGTCATTTTGGCGTGGCATCCATACCCCTGCTGTTCGACGTTGACCAGGCTGTTGAAGCCGCTCGCTGGTGCCATGAGAACGGTCTCAATGGTGTCATGCTACCTACCATCTGGGGCGAACATGCGGCCTACCATGACCGCAAATATGATCCTTTCTGGGCGGTGTGTGAAGATCTGGGTATCGTTGTGCACTTCCATTCTGGTCCAGCACCCCTGAACGAGTATTTTGGCGCCGAATTCCCCATGGTGGACTCGAGTGAAACCCTACCCGGCGCTATGGGATGCTATGTGTCTGAAGTTATGTTTTGGCTGTACCGACCCCTGACGTTTATGTTGTGGGGTGGCGTCTTTGAGCGGTTCCCCAGACTGCAGGCCATGGTCGTAGAAGGCGGCACACTGTTTATGGTGCCCTCCTGGCTGCGCCTGCTCGACCACAACTACACCGACGTGCATTTCTCGGCCAAGCTGGGCGACTTCCGATCGCATCTGTCGATGGCACCGAGCGAATACTTCGCCAGAAACTGCGGCATCGGCGCCTCCTGCGTGCCGCGCAGGGACCTCGACCTGAAAGATCAAATTGGCCTGGAGCAAATCATGTGGGGCAGCGATTTCCCCCATCCTGAAGGCACCTGGCCCAACACGGCCACCTATTACGCCGAGACGTTTTCAGGATTCCCTGTAGACGACGGCAAAGCCATACTCGGCGGTAATGCCACCAAATTTTACGGCATGGACGACGCTTACCTGCGTGGAATTGCCGGAGAAATTGGACCCGAGGCCAGCATCTTCAACTGAATGAACAGCCCTACATCCACGGACACGTGCACAAGGAAAAAACAATGGAGTTGATTGCAGTTTGTGATTCGAAGACGAACACCGCCCCCGACTTCCCGATGGGCTGGTGGTCACTGGCACGCAGTCACGAACTGCAGGTCGGGGAAGTCAAAGCCGTGTCAGCGCTGGACAGGGATTTGGTCCTCTACAGAACGCGTTCAGGTGCAGTTCGGGTTCACGACGCCTACTGCCCCCATCTGGGCGCGCACCTGGGCATCAATGGGCGGGTCGTGGGGGAATCAATACAATGCCCCTTCCACGGCTGGCGTTTCGATGGTGAAGGCGCATGCGAACACATACCCTACTGCGAGGACATACCGTCGCGGGCTCGGGTCACCAACTGGCCGGCCGCTGAAGTCAACGGCGAAATCTACATGTGGTTTCACCCCACGGGAGATGCCCCCCAATGGGAGGTGCCCAGGGTGGAACAGCTCGGTGATGAAAACTGGACCGAACCCCGGCAGGTGGAATTCCTGGTGCCTACCCACGTGCAGGACATCGCGGAGAATTCCTGCGACCCCGAACACTTTCAGTATGTCCACAAGCAGAGTGAAACGCCCCCCTCTTCTGTGACGGTAGAAGACGATGGTGCCGTCCACCTCAGGGCAGATATGAATGCCAGCGGCATGCCGGGGCAACTGCACGCCACAATGTTCCAGCCCGGTCTCGCAACGGTTCATACGAGTTATGGACCGGGTGCGGAAATGATCGTTTACAACTCGGCGCAGCCCTACAACCGCGAGGAGACCCTGCTGCGCTGGACGTTAACTGTACGTAAGGAGATCGCCGACCTGGCGGGTGACCAGGTCATGAATGGCATCATCGACGGCCTTCAGGACGACTACCCGATCTGGAAAAACAAGGTGCACCGCAAACAACCTATTTTCTGCAAGGGGGATGAAACCCTCGTTCTATTTCGAAAATGGGTCCGAAAATTTTATTTGCCCAACAGTGAGCGAGGCCTGCAATGACCGATAATTATTTCGCGGGAAAAACCGCCATCATCACCGGCGGCGCAAGTGGTGTAGGCCGCTCGCTGGCCATGGCCCTTGGTGCCGCCGGCAGCAACATCGTCATTGGTGATGTCGACAAAAATGCCATGGAGAACATCACCGGCGAGCTCGGGGCAGCCGGCGTCGCACACCGGGTGGACCACTGTGACGTGACAGATCAGGACAGCCTGCAAGGGGTTCTCGATGGCGCACTGGAAACCTTCGGCAGCGTTGACCTCGTGTTTGCCAATGCAGGCATCGGCGCGGGCGAGGCAGGCCCCCTATGGGGCTACTCCAAAAAAGACTGGCAGTGGTGCTTCAACGTTAACGTTTGGGGCGTGGTGAACAGTATCAATGTCTTCATGCCCTACCTCGTCAGTCGCAGCGAACGAACCCACATGGTGATCACGGGGTCGGGAAACGGTGCCTATGCCGTGCTTCCCGATGTGCCCATTTACACCGCCAGTAAAGCGGCGGTGCATACCATTACCGAAAACCTGCACTATCAGGTGCAGGCCGGCGGTTTGCCCGTCATTGTCAGCGCACTTTTCCCCGGACCCCACGTTGTCGAAACAGGCCTCTTCAACTCGGGACGCGTTCGTCCTGAGGAGTTTGACAAAGGTGTGGAAGGCAATGAAACGGGTATCAACTCTGTTGAAGACATGAAGCGGATGGCCGAGGAATACGGTATTAACCTGCAAACAACACACCCCGACGAAGTTGCTGAGATGGCGCTGGAACGTCTGTCTGATGGTCACTTCTGGCTGCTTACGCTGACGGAAGAAAATGAAGCGAAGGTGCGTCGGCGCGCCGACATGATCATCAACAAAACAACACCCGTACCCGAATCAGTGGGCTAAATCCCAAACAAAGGAATGAACATGAACGATACAGCGCAGGCCCCCCAGGGCAATACCGGCGACATCATCAACTGGCCTATGTTGAAAATTCACTACCGAACCGACCCCGAGGCCATCGCGGCGTTGCTGCCCCCAGGAATCACAGTGGGTAGCGAACCGAATGTTAACTTGACCGTATACAACTTCCCGGTGCCCGACGTCCCCGAATACGGGGTGGTCACCACCGTCAATGCCGACTTCGATGGCGTGCAGGGTGAATATACGCTGGGTTATGGTATCGATCAGGAGTCGGCAATTTTTATCAGCCAGGAAACCAATGGCCAGCCCAAGTATCCCGCTGAGATCGATTACCATCGCATTGGCCCCATGGTCCGAGCCCGCTGTACCCATCAGGGCTACACCTTCCTGGAATTTCAGGGCATCAGCGAGGGGCCCGCGGGGCCGCAACCGGAATTTGAGCAAAATGAATGGTGGGTCAAGGTATCCCGGGCCGTGAGCATCGGTGGTCCTGCCACGGGCTACGATTTCCCGCCTCACGTCGTGCATGTGAAAAGTCGCTATGGGACCGCGTGGCAGGAATCAGTGCAGGGACAACTGGTGCTGCGAGACAGCCCCTGGGATCCGCTGAGCACCAAGCTCCCAATGCGCGAGCAGCTGTCGGCCTACTTGTGGTGGCCTATATTCCTCGATCGTTCGGTCACCCTGTCCAAGCCACTGGACCCAGAAGGATTTTTGCCCTTCGCCGACACGATTTCAGGATCCCGGTGGCCGGGTGTCAATGGCGCACCGCCGCCCCAACAGTAACGTCCACCTGTGGCACTGGAGCAAAGAATTGAGCGCCTCGAGTCGATCGAGGCCATCAAGCAGCTGAAGGCCCGCTGGTGGTTCGCCTGCGATACCCGGGACACCTCTGCCATGCGCGCTTGTTTTGATGAAGGCAACTTTGTTATTGATTTCGGCTTCATCGGACGCTTTACCGACATGGATGCCTTTATTGCCGTGTTCGAGTCCCTCGCATGCCACCCGACCCATATCGATATGCATCACGGCCTCGCGCCTGAGATAGACATCGATACCCCCGACACTGCACGGGGACGCTGGCGAATGCGCTTCCAGCTCCTTGAAACACAGAAGCAACAGGTGCAGCTGATGAGCGGTTACTACGAAGACCAGTACGTGCGAACCCGTGGCGAGTGGAAAATGTGCGTGTCCAAGTACACCCTGCTCTCCAATCTGCACCTCCAGGGCTCTGACGTCGGCCTGGGCATCACACAGATTGGCGCCGCACCCGGACTGATCAGTGCCTAGCGCGGGCGTGCCATGAGCACCGGAGCCAGTGACACATCGGAGTCCCAGGCGGCGTGGCACGGGTTTTGTGACGCGTTACGCGAAGCGGGCGACCTGTTGGCGACGCCCGGCGTGCCCCGGGATCCGCAAACTCAGGCGGAAGGTGCACGTTATCTGTCCCGTATGGCGCGCGCTGCCCTTGAGTGGTACGTAGAGTTTAATGATCCCGCATTTCCCGTTCTCTACCGTCCCGCCCATGAAACCATCAAATTAGGCGCCGACAATCCCGACAACCTGTACCAAAAAGCCGTAATCGATGGCCGATACGACTATCGGCTGGTAGGCACCCGGGGCACGGTGGACTACCTGAGTATGGCGACCAGCCAGGGCAGCTATGCCGAAAATCTGACCCAGATCGAGACGGGGTTTCTCGACGGCAGCACCCTGTCTGTGGACCCGGATGGACGTTTTGAGGTGGTGATGAGCCAACGCAAAAGGCCCGGCAACTGGCTGTGCGTCACGCCAGACAGTGAATCCCTGCTCATTCGCCAAACATTTCGACATCGCGACCGTGAAGAGCCGGCTGCGATTCACATCGAACGGCTGGATACGGGCGCAACACCCCAACCCCTTGATCTGGCTACCGCGGCGGCTCAGTTTGAAAAAGCCACCGCCTTCTTCAAAAACACTACGCGAATGTTCAGCGACTGGAGCCATCGCATTGCTGAACGACCCAACAGCCTGCCGTTATGGGATCAAGATTTCTGCCAGTCGGTTGGCGGAGATCCCAACATCCTGTACTACCACGGGCACTTCAAACTATCGATGGATGAGGCCATGGTCATCACACTGACCCATGTTCCTGTGTGCAAAACCTGGAATATCCAGGTCGATAATTTCTGGATGGAGTCACTCGATTACCGCTATCACCGAATTTCCCTGAATCAGGCCCAGGCCGAGGTCAACGCGGACGGCAGCGTGACCCTGGTGCTCTCTCGCTCCGATCCCGGCTGCCCGAACTGGCTATCCACCGCAGGACACACCGAGGGAACGCTGTGCTTTCGCTGGGTGGGTGCCAAAGAGGCTGTAAATCCGCAGGTGCAGGTTGTAGCGGCCCGTTCCGTCAGTTGCGTGACGCCTGCGACAGAGCGCTGAAGGAAGATGCTGGATCTCGATACATTGCTGGCCGCTGGTCTCGAGAAATCCACCGCCGACAGCTACCGCGATACCGAGTTTATTGCGCCCCTCAAAAGGCTGTTAGGGGCACTCAATCACGAAGCCAAACTCAATGGTACGGGGTATCAATTTCACCAAGATCGCTTGATTGGCATCCTGCGCAACCGCAAAGCACTCGAAGACTGGACTTCGCGCCATCCCGAGATTGCGGATGAAACGATCACCGCCCCCATTGTGATTGTTGGCTTACCCCGCACCGGGACCACGCTTATGCACCGAACCGTGGCAACCGATACCAGCCTGATGGCACCACTCTGGTACGAGGTCCGGCAGCCCGCTCCACTGGACAGGGACTTCGTCGCCCACGATGCCAGAATCGCCATCGCCAAGGCTGAAATCGAGGCGATGCTGGCAGCCATGCCGGGATTGGCGGCCATTCACCCCATGGATGCCCTGGCGCCCGACGAGGAGATTATGCTCCTCGAGCACTCCTTTATGAGTACCGTGCCCGAGTGCTATGCACATATCCCTGAATATGGAAACTGGCTCTATCAGCAGGATCAGGGGCCTGCCTACGCCTGCCTCCTCCGTATGCTGCAATTTTTACAGTGGCAGAAGCGACAGCGCGGTCAGGAAGCAGATCGGTGGCTTCTGAAGACACCCCACCACCTGCACTTTCCAGTTCACCTGTTCGACACTTTTCCAGATGCCGTTGTCATTCAGAGCCATCGCCAGCCCCGTGACGTCATGCCCTCCTACGCCAGCATGGTATGCGAGCTGGCGGCTCCGTTTACTGACGCACTGGACAGACAGGCAATGGCCGAACACTGGATAAGCAAGTGGCAACAGGGTCTGGCCACAACGCAGTCTTATCGGGAGCGGCATCCGGAGCGACCCTACCTCGATCTACTGTTTGAGGAGTCCCTGGCGACACCCGAGACCGTGATCCGCAAGCTTTACACATTCGCGCAGCTCGATCTCACCCAGGAGACCCTGATGGAGATGCAGCGATGGCGTGATTTTAACCAGCGCGAGAACCGGCCGGAGCATCACTATACGGCGGAAGAATTCGGACTCAACCCGGCAATCCTCGACGCGCAATTTCGCCGCTACCGCGACCATTTTCTGGCCGCGTAATCCCCCACGGTTGCTGCCCAGCCACAGGTCGTCTCGGGCTTACCCTTCAACGTAGGCTTTCAGGGCGTAAGCCGTATCATCAAAAGCGCGCTTCACCCATGGACCTGCGAAACGCATGACGTGAATACCGTGGGGCCCAAGAAACGCATCGGTGGAGTGATAACAACAACCGCCTTCCCCCTTTTTTTCAACGAACTGGTCCCGGCGAGCGGGATAGGGCCAGTCCTCTACCCAGGGCGCCGACCACGCAATTAGCTGGGGGGCATTAATTTCGGTGATGATTTCCACGTTATCGAAAAATTCCCCCGGGACCAGATAATTCTTGAGTTTCATGGTCAGTGGTTCACCCACCGCCAAGCGGCCCTCTGCCTCAACACAAAAAGGGTTCCAGGCGCTGTAATTGGCGAAATCGACGAGAACCGACCAAACAGCCGCCTGGGGCGCATTGATAACCACACGCTCCGAGACTACAACCGCCCGCGGATCAAATTGCAGCTTGTCCTCTTCAGACATGAAACATCTCCCTAGGGTGCCATATACTCGCCGCCATTGACGTCAAGGGAGGCGCCGGATACCACCCGGGAGAAGTCGGAGAGAAACATGAGAACCGCACGGGCGCAATCGACTTCTGGAGGTATCTCCCTTAGGGGAATACGGCTGGTGATCCCGGCGATCACGGCCTCACGATCCGCGCCTCCCGCCACCTGTTGGTCAATGTAGGCGTACACGGGGGCACCGCCGATCCAGCCCATACGCAGGGCATTGACGCGGATACCCATGGCACCGTAATCATTTGCCATATGCCGTGTCACGGCATTCAGCGCACCCTTGGCCGCTGCGTACATCGCCTCACCCGGAAAAGGCTTCACGGTAGAGAGCGTGGACACATTGACAATAGACCCGGACCCGCCCTCGCGCATGAACGGCAGACACGCCTGGGCCATACGCACCGCGCCCTGGCAGATAACGTCGAAAACCTCGCCGAACCTTTCTGGATCAGCACTGTCCATGGTGGCCCAATCACCGTGTATGTAGGCGCTGTTAACCAGCCCATCAATCCGACCAAAGCGCTCGGCACCTGCAGACACCAGGGCCTGACATTGCTCCCCTTCGGTCACGTCAGTGCGCAGTGCCAGTGCTGCCCCACCCCGGGCTTCGACCTCAGTCACCACCGATGACAAAAACGTTTCACTGCGTGCTCCCAGCACAACCCGGGCACCCGCCGCGGCCGCCTCAAGGGCCAGGGTTCGGCCCAGACCCGGGCCAACACCGCTGATGACAACTACTTTCTCGTCCAGTAACAAAACACCCTCCAAAAGTTCAGTGCTTCCCCACCTCACCTTCGCATGAATGACACATTCCGCGCTATCGGCCATTTGGAGATAGACAGTTTTGTGGTGCCCTGCCATGCTCTGTCCCTGACAAGTGATCGCGGGAAAATCATGGACAGCAAAGGGCGTGTGGCGCTGGTAACAGGTGCGGCTGGGGGAGTAGGACAGGCAACCGTTGAACAACTCGCGAGGGACGGCTACCGGGTCATCGGTACCGATATACGCGCCATGGAGGGATCACCACCCGAGGGTGTGACCTATCGACAGCATGATGTTGCCAGTGAGGCTGATTGGCAGGCTCTCGCCACCTGGATCAGTGGGGAGTTTGGCAAGCTCGACGTGCTCGTAAACAACGCCGCAATCCTGATGGCCTATACCATAGAGGAGCAGTCTCTCGAAGATTTCAATACCATCCTGCAGGTCAATTGCACTTCTGTATTCCTGGGCATGAAGACGTTGCTCCCGCTCATGAAACTGGGCACAGCCGGCTCGATCATTAATCTGTCCTCCACCTCCGCAGTTGGGGGATACCCGCATTTCGCCGCTTATGGGGCGACCAAGGCTGCGGTCCGCAATCTCACTGTAAGCACCGCGGTTCATTGCCAGACCAACGGCTTTCCCATTCGCTGCAACTCGGTACACCCCGATGGGATCCTGACGGACATGATTACACGCATGCAGGGTAATTTTCCCGAAATGGACCCCGACAAGGGTGTTCGGGCTATGGAATTTGCCTGCGAACCCGCCGCAGTGGCCGACGTCATTTGTTTTCTCGCCTCCTCCGGGGCGCGCCACATCAACGGTGCGGAAATTCGCGTGGACAACTCATCCACCGTGCAAGCGCCCTATTTCTGAGGCTTTCACCACCGCCGCGAAGTGGTGCACACGGCAACCGGTGCGATAGTCCATTTGTCGTATTTCTTTTCGATTAAATCCAAGACACAATCAGGACAGTAGTATCAGGCCAATACGGCCGTGCTGCAAAAAATTCTAAAAACAGAGGTCGATGTCATGAAGCCATCCATACAGAAGTCCCTACTTGCGACGGCCGTGGTCTGTGCCCTTTCTGCCGAGACCGCATTCGCTCAACTGGAAGAGGTCATCGTCACGGCGGAACGCCGCGAGGCCAACCTCCAGGACACGCCCATTTCCATTGAGGTACTGGGTGCCAAGGAAATCCAATCCAGAGGCATCAAAAATGCCATGGATTTATTCGAGCAGGTGGCGGGCATCCAGGGCTATGCGCCTCCGGGAACGACCTCTGACGTTGGCCTGAATATTCGCGGCATCGGCGACGGTTCACCCAACCTGTCCGTGGATCCCGGGGCTGCCCGCTATATTGATGGTATCTATATTGGCAAGGTCGTCGGATCAGGCATGGATATTACCGACCTCGAGCGAATCGAAATCCTGAAAGGTCCCCAGGGCACGCTGTACGGTCGAAATACAATTGCGGGTGCGGTAAATTTCGTCTCCAGGGACCCTGGGGATGAACTGGGCTTCGATCTTCGGGCCACCGGGGGCAATTACAACCAGCGTGATTTTTCAGGTCGCATTGACGTCCCGCTCACCGACAGCCTGAGTATTGCCGCTTCCTATTACCAGCGGGATCGCGACGCGTTCTGGGACAATACCAATCCCTTCCAGGAGGGTTTGAACAGCACAGATCGAAGTGGCTACCGAATGGCACTGCAGTGGGATATCACCGATCGGCTGACGCTCGACTACATCTATACCAAGGACAAAGTCTCCGACGAACTGGATAACCACAGCGTTGTCAGTGGCCTCAATCCAACCTACGCTGCGGTGGCTGGCTATGCAGCTGCCGGTGGAGACCTGACATCGGTGCCCATCCAGAGCGATGCACGCATTCAAACCGTCGGCGGTATAGCGGGATTCGTTGAGGCCTTCGTACTACCCAACCTGCCCGCGCCCCAGGTCGGCCAGTATTTACAGTGGAGCGCTGATTACGCCAACTGGGGACAGGGTATCCTCGACGGCGCGCAGCGCAATCCGGAAACAGGTTCAACGGACATCCCCAGCTTTAACAGTCAGGATACCGAGGCCCACACCTTTAAAGCTCAATTTGCCCTGACCGATACGATTGACATCAAATATCTCTATGGGCACCGGGAAGTAAGCGCCTATACCTCCCAGGATCTCGATGGCATGGACAATTCCGTCAATTCCGGCGTCATGCATGACCTGGTACTCCAAACGGTGGGTGGAGCCTTCCTGACGGGCGTAGTACCCGCTCAAATCGATCTGGGCGGTGGCTTTGTCGTACCGATCAATGATTACATTTTTGAAAACATCAACCTCGGACTGTTGATGGTGGATACCATCAACCAGTTTGGTGGGGCCCCGGTGTTTTCGACCTACGCCCTGAATGAATATGAGCAGGACAGCCACGAATTACAAATTGTCGGTACCAGTGGCAACATTGACTGGGCGGCCGGGTTCTTTTATTGGGAAGATGAGGGCAGCTTCCGCAACGTACAAAATCCAACCTTTCCGCTGGCCAATGGCTCACAGGCCCGTTCCTTTGACAACGGTGGCGATGCCTGGTCGGTCTTTGGTGAGGCCACCTGGCGGCCAGGGGACGGTAAATTTGCCCTGACCGCAGGCCTGCGCTACACCGAGGAGAACAAGGACATGACCTGGCTGTGGCGGGATGCCGCTTCAGGCGGGGTGGGCGGCTATGTTACGGCTGCCATCACCGAGGCAGTGGTACTTGCCACCCAGGGCGCGGTTATCGACATTCCACGAGATCTCGCCTCAGGCTATGTCTGGTCGCTTGATGAGCTCGATACTATTCCAGAAACAGCAGGGGTCTATGGTCAGAGCGAGACCCAGCGGTTTGACAACACCAGTGGCCGTTTAGTCGTCCAGTACGACTTCAACGACAACATGAACGCCTATGCAAGCTATACCACCGGCTACCGTTCCGGAGGCTTCAATGGCGGTAGCTATGACCGCGTTACCAGTCGGGGAGACTCCTTCGACGAAGAGACCATTGAAAGTATGGAAATCGGTTTCAAATCGACCCTCTTCGACGGTCGCTTCCGGTTTAATGCCGCGTACTACGACTATGACTACGAAGACGTTCAGGTCAGTACTGTGAAAAGCGACGCCAATGGCCTGTCGACCGAAATCGATAACGCAGCCGAACTGTCCCGTGACGGCATAGAAATCGAAGCGGCCTGGCTGATCACTGATCGGTTGCGCTTAACCGGCAATTACAGCTTTATCGACGGTGAATACGGAGCATTCCCGGAGTATCTGGGTCTGAACATCGTACCGACCAACGGCCTGGCTCCCGAAAACTCAGCGTATCTTGGCTTGGACTGGGACGTACTGCGCATGGGCAAACACGTTGTCAGCTTTAATCTTTCTGGTAACTATCAGGATGAAACGGTCAGTATTGGCGCCTCGACATCGCTGTACACGGCACAGGGAGCTCCGCAGATTCCGGTCAACTTCCAGCAGCCCAGTAACCAGTCACGAACCCTGGTCAACACGCGCCTGACATGGTCTTACATGGGCGACAGCGGCACCCAGATCATGGTGTCTGCCTGGGGCAGGAATATCACCGACGAAGAGTACCGAACCTTCGGTTACAACCTCGGTGCGGACCTGGGTCTTCCCGTGCACCAATGGGGCAACCCTGCGACGTATGGGATCGATATCTCGCTATCAATGTAACCACCAGAAACCGAGAAAAACCGCCGACAGGCGGTTTTTTTTGGCGTTACACTGGTCGTCAGGAAACCAACTGCCCTCTCCTGCGCCCTCATCGGGCCCTGTATTCCAGAGGTGGTCGTGTTGCAGTACTGAGGAGCGTCAGAATGAACGAGAGCCCAAATGAATTTCCCCGGGGTACCGCCCTGGTCCTGGGGGGCAGCGGTGGTGTGGGCAGCGCAATTGCCACTGAGTTCGCGACTCGGGGCACCGCCGTCTGCATTACCTACCAGAGCAACCATAGCCGCGCTGAAATCCTGGCAGAAGAGATCAATGCCCGAGGCGGTAAAGCAGATATCGCACAGGTCTCATTGCAGAATATAGAGACCCTGACGAGTTGCGTTAATGACATAGTAAATAACGGTCGACTGCATACGGTGGTTATCGCCACGGGCTATGACATTCCCCAGGTTGGTATTGGTGAGCTGACACCTGAATTATGGCAGCGCGTGCTGCGGGCTGATGCCGAGGGCGCCTTCAACGCCATACACACGACGCTGCCGGCAATGCGGGCAGGGGGTGGCGGGAGTTATGTCCATATCAGCTCTGCAGGTTTGCTGCGCTACCCACCGCTCGATATTCTCTCGGTGGCTCCCAAAGCCGCCATTGAGGAATTGATTAAAGGGATCGCCAAGGAGGAAGGGCGGAATAACATCCGCGCGAACAGCATTGCTATTGGTGTTATCGAGACCGGCATTTTCCTGCGACTCAGGGAGCAGGGTGTGTTTGACGACAACTGGGTAGCAAACGTCAAGGGTGCCCTGCCACTGCAGCGTTTTGGTGCACCTGGGGAAGTGGCCAAAATGGCGGCGTTTTTGGCCTCCAGTGCTGCCGGCTACACGACCGGGCAATTGATACCTGTGGACGGGGGATACGGACTCTGAGACCCGGCCACAGGCCTGTGCGTAACCACAATCAAACCGTCTGCTGTAAAAACGCCTCCCGGATAGCTGCTTTGTCAAACTTTTCGGTCATGCCACGGGGCAGAGGCTGCGCACTGATCTCGATGTGACGGGGAATTTTGTAACCCGCAATGTTGCCCTTCAGCTCAAGTCGCACCTCGTCCGCCTCAAGCGGACGGTTGGGCCCGGGATAGATAACGATGGCCAGCTCTTCACCCAACCTGCCATCGGGAACACCGAAGGCAACGCATTCCGCGATGCCGAGCAGGGCATAGCAGGCCTGCTCGGTCTCTCCGGGAAAGATATTCTCCCCCCCACGGATAACAATGTCTTTTATCCTGCCGGTGATGTGCACGTAGGTCTCATCATCGACAAAACCCACATCACCGGACTTGAGCCAGCCGTCACTGGCGAACAGTTGGGCGCTGGCCGCGGGATTGCGCCAATAACCGAGCGTGCAGGCCACACCGGCCATTTCGATTTCCCCAGTCGTCCCGGGCGGCAGGACACGTCCCGCTTCCGATACGGTTCGAAATAACATGATTGGCGACTGGACGCCCGCGGCTTTGGGTCTGGCTTCAAACACCAATCCCGCACCCTGGCTGCCGACCGTGAGGGTCTCGGTCATTCCGTAACCGGCCGAGGGACTGGGGTTGTTGACGTGTCGACGGATTAATTCCGGCAGGTCATCGGGCATCGCCGCACCACCCGAGGATACCCGCTGCAGGCAGCTAATATCGAAGTCTTCGATATTGGGCTGGCTCAGCAGGTCCTTCACCAGCGCGGGTACGCTGCTGAACAGCGTCACACGTTCACGTTCTATAAGCGTCAGGGCGCGCTGGGCATCCCATCGGTCGAGCATGACAATCGCCTGGCCCGTGAAGAGCGGCAAGACGAAAGAGCCAAGCAAACCCGTAGCGTGAAACAGCGGTACAGTCAGCAGGGTTTTTTCCCGGTCTGCTCCGCCCTGCAGTTGTCGAGCCCCCTCTATGGCGAGGGACAACATACCGGTAAACAACATGTTGAATAGCGCCTGGGAGACCGCCCGATGGGTATGGGTTGCCCCCTTCGGTGCGCCGGTGCTACCCGAGGTATAAAGAATGAGCGCCAGATCGTCGGGCTCCACGTCAACTGGCAGGCCCGGTACCCCGTGGTTGATGACATCACGAAACCGTACGGCCGGGGACGCCCGTTCCACACCGTCCGTGGCGTCGTCCGTCGCAACAATCAGATGCACCTCGAGGCCATGTTCCTCGAGCAACGAGGCGCGCTGGGCGTCGCATACCAGAATATCCGGCGCGCAATCCCCCAGCGCCTGTAACAGCTCCTGCCGACGACCCCAGCTGTTGATCGGCACAACAACGGCACCCGCCAGCACAGCCGCAGTGAAAGCAATAAGCCACTCGGGCCTGTTGCGCATGGCGATGGCCAGTCGATCACCCCGGCCCAGACCCCGGGACTGAAGATAACCCAAGGCATGATGCACATTGTCAAAAAAGCCAGTAAAGCTCAGCCGACTTTCGCCATGAACAATAAAATCCAATTCGCCATGTTCTCGAGCGCTACGAACGATATCCACCAGGGTTGCAGGCGCGTTGACGAATGCGGGACATACACCTCGTGGCGTCGCCACATTCCCCACCTCAAAAAACTCCCCGGGCCGCGTCAACCTTGCGATCGTCGTTCGCATTCAGTTTCCTCCCTGATATGGGTCACTCGTTACACACCAAACGCGAGCGTATCGCCCGCCACCCTACCCGCCACGGAGCTGCCAAATACGCCCGGCCCGGCGGCGCGAGCCAGTGTAGCGGAGCCATCGTGTCTAAAACTGGTATCGCTCGGGGTAGACCATCTGGAGTAATTGGAAAGTCAGAACTTAAAGTACACTACTGCGCCTGAGATATTCACGCCATTGGAGCGTACACCCATGATTGTCACCGATACCGGCCGCTGCCCGCTGCCGATTCCAACCGGTTGGTTTCAGGTCTTGTTTGCCTCGGATTTGAACGTGGGAGACGCCATACCGCTGCGCTACTTTGGACAGGACGTGGTGGCTTTCCGAACCGAGAGCGGTGCAGCCAAAGTCGTCGACGCGTACTGCCCACACATGGGAGCACACCTTGGCTATGGCATCCGCGACAATGCCGGCAAGGGACCCCGTGTTGTTGGTGAGAGCCTGGAATGCCCCTTCCATGGTTGGCAGTGGAATGGTGAGGGACAGTGCACACACATTCCCTATGCCAACAACCTGCCCCCGCGTGTAGCCAAGGGCGAAGCCATTCTGGGTGCCTGGCCCGTGCGTGAAGTCAACCAGCAAATCCTGGTCTGGTATCACCCCAATGGCGAACCGCCGGACTGGGAGCCTGAAGCCCTGCCCGAGGCCAGTACTGGCAATGCGGATTGGACTGCTTTTGATATTCACGAATGGAAAATCAACGCCCACATGCAGGAAATTGGAGAAAACGGTGTTGATGGGGCGCATTTTCATTTTGTCCACGGCACCTCCGAGTTGCCGGAGACTGCGTTGCAGGAGTTCGATGGCCACAAACGGCGAGGAAAATTTATTACCCGACAACCCACACCCAGGGGTGTGGTCGATGCCGCCATAGAGACCTGCAGTTATGGCACTGGACTTTCTATGGTTCGCTTCAGTGGCATCTATGACACCATCCTGCTGGCCAACATCACGCCGGTGGAGAGAGAGGTGAGTCACGCCATGTACGCCTTCATCCAGCCCAGCGCGACCGCCGATACCCTGGGCAAATCTGTGGGCAGGGCGATCATTGCTAACATCTGCCAACAGATGGAAGAAGACCAAATCATCTGGCAGCGCAAACAGTATTTCGAGCGGCCGCTGTTGTGTGATGGCGATGGACCCTTTGCCAAGTACCGCCGTTGGTACAGTCAGTTTTTAGTTGAATCCGCTTAGACCAAGGCAGCGCATACTCGCGTCGCTACTGCTGGTCGGAAGGAGAGGAGAATAGCCGTGGCAACAGCAGCAGAATATGGTTTGGGGCCCAATACCTATCCCCGGGGATGGTTCGTGGTAGCCGAGAGCGGCGAGATCGATGGGGGCCCGATCGGGGTGACCTTTTTTGGTCGTGACTTCGTTATCTACCGAGGTGAAAGTGGCTCTCCCGTGATGTTGGATGCTTATTGCAAACACATGGGCACCCACCTGGGGAAAAATAACAGCGCCATGCTGGTCGTCGCAGAGATTGGCGGGCGCCGCATCGAGGGCGATGCCATTCGCTGCCCTTACCACGGGTGGCGCTACAACGCAGCCGGTGATGTCGATGACATTCCGTATCACGATGGTCCCTGCCCAAAATCCGCTTCCATTCGCTCCTATCCTGTAGTCGATAACATGGGCTGTATCATGATGTGGTTTGACGAGGAAGGAGCGGACCCAGACTACACGCCCCCGCACCTGGAGCAATGGGATGAGGGCAGTTGGGTCCACTGGCAACTCGATCACCTTCCTGAACTGGACATCCATCCCCAGGAAGTTTTGGACAACATGGCAGACAACCGGCATCTCGGCCCGACCCATGGCGCACCCTGCGAATACTTTGAAAATGAGATAAAGGGCCATGTGCTGATCCAGCGACAGGGAGGACCCATGGCGTTGTACGGCGGTGTCATGCTCTATACAACCACCTGGTATACCGGACCCGGAATCCTTCTCAGCAAGCAGGTCTGGGGTGACACCACCCAGTTTGAAATGATCGCCAACACCCCCGTCTCAGATGGCCGGATCAAGGCATGGCACGGCTGCTTGGTCAAAGCTGAGGGAGATACTGTCAGCGATACCGATCGGGATATGGCCCGCCAGGTTCAGGCTGGCGCCCTGGAGGCGTTCTCCAAGGATTTTGAAATATGGCAGCACAAGGCACCCGCACTCAGGCCAATGGCCATGAAAACTGAGGGCCCGTTCCTGAATAACAGGAAGTGGTATGGCCTGTTTTACACAAACCGGGCTGAGGCAATGGCGCGCCAGTTTGAACTGGATGGTCTGTATCACGTACCCGGAGTAGCAACTCCCGCAGACCGGGAGCATGGCATCGACGGCGGCCTGCCCTTTTAGGTCGCTGCCCCGAACACTGGGCACAATCGCCCCCACACGCTCTGCGGATGTTAGTATTCGGCGCGCCAGATGTGTGTGCAGCAGGAATAAGAGACCGCCATGAGCGATGATGAAATCAGGGGGCCCTCAAGGGGCTGGCTGCGAAGACGGCTGGGCTACCCCCTCGCGTTCATACTGTGCGCAGCGGTCATTGTCGCCCTGCTGCTGGGATCTGAATCAAAACTCGAGACGACCTCGGGCGCAAACCTCCCAATCGCGGTGCGGACCCTCGACATTGTCCCGGAAACCGTCACTCTGCACGTTCGCTCCGAGGGCACCGTCCAGCCGGAGACGCAAACCTTACTCGTCGCACAGGTTGCGGGCGAGATTATTCAAGTCACACCCGCGCTAAAAGCCGGGGGACGCTTTGCAGCGGGAGACCTGTTGCTGCGAATTGATCCCCGGGATTACGACAACCACTACGCGCGGGCGCGGGCGGCGCTCGAGCGGGCAGAAGTTGAGGCCACTTACTTCGATGCCGAACGTGCTCGTCTCAGGAAGCTGGCCGAGCAAGACATGGTGAGCGAGTCCCAGCTAACAGACGTAGAACGGGCGGCCGGTGTCGCGACAGCCAATCTTGCAGATGCACGGGTGCAGGTGGAATCCGCTCGACTCGATCTCGTTCGCACTGAAATCAGGGCGCCTTACAGTGGCCGCGTGGCATCCGAGCAGGTCGATACAGGCCAGTTCATACAACGCGGCGGCATCATCGCCGAGGTGTACGCTACCAGTCGGCTTGAGGTCCGACTTCCCCTGGCCAACAGTCAACTGGGCTTTCTGGATCGGACCATCCTGGAGACTGGCGTTTACGATGCGGGTGCGGCACCTGCCGTAAAACTCTTTGCAGAATATGGCGGCGAGCTGCAAACCTGGCAGGGTAAGCTGGCCCGCTCGGAGGGCACGATAGACCGCTTGAGTCGTGTGGTCTATGTGGTCGCGCAGGTAGACAACCCCGTCAGCGACAAGGGCATTGATCTACCAGTTGGCCTGTTTCTGGAAGCTGAAATTGCTGGTATTGCAGTCGATAATGCGACGGTGATCCCAAGATCGTCCATTCGTGAGGGGGGCAACGTGCTCATCGTTACCCCCGATAACACCCTCCAGTTCAGACGCATCGACGTTCTCCGCTACGAGGGCGATGCCGCGGTTGTAACCGCGGGACTCACCTCAGGGGAGCGTATTTGTATATCACCTCTCCAATTCGTGGTTGAGGGTATGCCCGTGACCCTGGCCAACTGAGTTTGACAACCATGCGCGGCGTGATCAGTTGGTTTGTACAAAATCCAATAGCGGCGAATCTGCTCATGTTTTCGCTGGTTGTTGGCGGGGTGCTGGGCTTGATTGAGGTACGCAAGGAAGAGTTTCCCAACATTGATGTGCCTACCATTACCGTGACTGTCCCCTACCTCGGTGCGGCGCCTTCCGAGGTTGAGACCGGGGTTTGCATCCGCATCGAAGAGGCGGTCCAGGGAGTTGAGGGCATTGAAAAAATAAAAACCCAGGCGGCCGAAAACCGCTGCGTCGTTGCGCTGGAATTGGCCGGCAGAGAATTTCAGGACAGGGCCCTTGACGAGGTCAAAGCACAGGTAAACGCCATTTCGACTTTTCCGGCCAACACAGAACCGCCGGTCGTTGCCCTGGTAAGCCTGCGCTCCGTGGTCATGTACATCGCCGTCTCCGGTGATACGGATGAGCGGTCACTGAAGAATCTGACCCAGTCTCTGCGAGACGAAATCCTCGAGATTCCGTCCGTGAGCCTGGTGGACACAATGTACGTGAGGCCCGATGAGATTTCCGTGGAGATCCCTGAGCTTACCCTGCGTCGCCTCGGCCTTACCCTGGGGCAAGTTGCGGAAGCAATACGCCGCAGTAGTATCGACATTCCCGGAGGGTCCATCAAAAGCGAGTCCGGTGAGATACGCCTCCGGGGCACCGCTCAACGCTACACAGGCCGGGAACTGGAGGATATACCGGTTGTGACAAACCCCGATGGAACCCGGGTGCTCCTGGGACAGATCGCCAGCATTATTGATGGTTTCGAAGAGCAGGACCTGGCGGCCTTTATCGACGGTCGCCCTACCCAGTTGCTCAAGGTGTGGCGACTGGGCAGGGACAACACGCTGGAAATGGCCCGGGATTTGGCCAGCTTTCTGGAAATGCGACAGCGCAGCTTACCGCCTGGAATTGAACTGCGTATCTGGAGCAATGAAGCCGATGAGCTTGTAGGCCGGCTTTCCACGCTGATCGAAAGTGCTGCTGGTGGCCTGATTCTCGTCATCATAACCCTGGCACTTTTCCTGCGACTTCGGCTCGCACTTTGGGTAACCGCCGGCATTCCGGTATCTGTCCTGGGTGCCATCGCCTTTTTTCCCTCCGCTGACCTCGGAATCAGCACGCTGTCCCTCATGGGTTTCCTGTTGTCTCTGGGCATTCTTGTCGACGATGCGATCGTCGTGGGGGAACGTATCCATACCCACGAGGGCTTCACTACGGACAGCCACGAAGCGGCGGTAAATGGTACGACCGAAGTCGCCGTGCCGGTGTTCTTTGGCGTGTTAACGACCATGGCCGCATTCATACCCATAGTGACCGTGGACAGCATGCTCGGGAGCTTTTTTGGTGCCATTGGCTGGACCGTGCTGCTCTGTCTCGTGTTCAGCCTGGTGGAATCCCAGCTGGTTCTTCCCTCGCACCTCGCCCATCGGAATAAAGCGCGTGGCAAGAGCGCGCTCGGCAGGCGGTGGGAAAGTTTCCAGGAGCGTATTTCGGGAGGGCTTGAACGGTTTGCCCATCAGCGCTACCAGACCGCGCTTCGGTTTGTACTGGTGCACCGCTACGCCACACTGGGCGCGGCTATCGCCATTTTGGTGGTTATTCTGGGACTGCTGGCCAGTGGGCGAATCGTATTTCAGTTTTTTCCAACGGTTTCAGGAAACGACATCTACGCCAGCCTTGAACTGCCCGAAGGTTACCCAGCGGAGCAAACGGCCGCAGCGCTGGAGGTTCTGCAGCAGTCAGCGAACCAGTTGATCATCGAACTGGACAGCGAGATGCCACCGGGTACCTCTGCCGTTATCACGCAGTTCAAGACCCTTGGGCTACCGATCAGCAAAAGCACGATCTCCGACAGCGAGGCGTCAGGCAGTCACATAGCCGAAATGTCGATCACCCTGGCCCCCCATGAGGAACGTGGCGGGATGACGCCAAAGCAGGCCACCAAACGCTGGCGAGAGCTCACCCCACCCATTCCTGATGTCATTGAAAAAAGTTTTACCGCCTCAGCCGTTTCGCTGGGTGAAGACATCAATATCCAGATCCGAGGTAAAGACCTGCAGGTGATGAGTGACGCCGCATTAGACCTGAGTGAGATTCTGTCAGGTTTTGACGCCATCTATGACATCAGCAACAGTTTTCGGTCTGGAAAACAGGAACTGGTAGTGCGTATCAGACCAGAGGCTGAATCCCTTGGCCTGACACAGGCCGATCTGGGCACCCAGGTCCGACACGCGTTCTACGGCGCTGAAGCCCAGCGGGTCCAGCGCGGCCGGGATGACATGCGTATCATGGTGCGCTACCCCGAAGTCGATCGTCGATCACTCGGGGATTACGACAATCTGCGCATCAGGCTGCCCAACGGCGCGGAAGTGCCGGTGGAAGGTGTCGCTGACACACAACTCACAACCGGAAATGCAACCATCCGGCGCGTGGACGGCCAACGCACCATCAATGTGACCGCCTACGCCGACCGCACCCGCGTCGCCCCGGAAACCCTTCTGCGATTAATTGAAAATGACCATGTACCTCTGCTGGAGAAAAAATATCCGGGTACCACCTTCACGCTCGCCGGGGAGGCTGAGGAGCGAGCCAGTGCCCTTGATGGGTTAGCCCGGACAAGCCTGATCGCACTGATCATCATTTACACGCTCTTGGCCGTGCCGCTCAAATCCTATCTGCAACCCCTTGTTGTCATGGCGAGCATTCCATTCGGCTTCATTGGTGCCATTATCGGCCACTTCCTGCTGGGTTATGACCTCGTGTTTTTCTCCATACTGGGAATCGTTGCCCTTTCAGGGGTGGTAATCAACGCGAGCCTGGTCCTGGTGGACTTTATCAACAAGCGCAGATTCGCTGCGCAAATCACCGTAACCGAAGCGATTACCCAGGCAGGTGTGGCACGTTTCCGTCCCATTTTCCTGACCTCAATTACCACATTTGTTGGATTGCTGCCGCTGATGGTCAATGCCGACCTTGCCACAGCCCCTTTCGTACCCCTCGCCGTTTCCCTCGGATTCGGCGTTATTTTTGCAACCTCGGTCACCCTGCTCCTGATCCCCGTGCTCTACCTGATACTCCATGACCTGAACGGTATGTTTCGGGACTAGTCCGCAGCGCCGATTACCCCGCCAAGTTAGTGACCCCTGACAGCGGCTCGACGGCCGAAAAACGTCACAATTCGCAGGGTTCGTCACTTTAGTTTGACAATTTTTTATGTCATCTTCAGAGCATGATGAGGCATATGGACGGACCCAGATGGTCAGGAACTGTTTATCGGGGCGAGTAAGAAACAGCCCATGGGTGAAGGGTAATTGCCGACGGCTTGGGCGCCGGCAGTATGCCCTGATGAATCCCTGATGCCCACTGCACTCATCACCCTCGGCAGGCTGCCCAAAGCACTCGCCATTGCCCGTGCCCTAAAAACACAGGGCTACCGAATCATTGTGGCGGAGCCCTTTGGCTGGCATGTCAGCCGAGTGTCCCGCGACGTCGCACAAAGCTACGTACTGCCCTCTCCAAACAAGAACCCCGCCGCCTACCGGGAGGCACTGCTCGACCTCGTGCACAGTGAGTCAATAGACGTGGTAGTCCCTATCTCCGAAGAGGCACATTATGTTCTTGGCATAAGACATCTGCTACCGCCCGGCGTCGTTCTGTTTGGACCGGAAGAACATGTCTACAGATGTCTGGCAGATAAATCCGCCTTTATTGAACTGGCCGACAGCAAGGGGCTGGCCGTACCGGCATCGGGAAAAGCCTCAGACCAAAGAGCGGTTGAGATCGCATCCAACTGCGACTACATCACCAAACCCATCAATGGTTGCTCGGGTATGGACGTCGAGGCACACGCTGCCGGAACACCGTTGGCGCAGCGCGACGCCAGCGTGCTGGTGCAACAAAAAATTGAAGGCCGAGTAGTGAGCAGCCTGTCACTGGTCAGGCAGGGGGAGGTTCAGGCCACCGCAGTCTACCGGGGGCAGGTCTATGCAGGAACGGTGGCAATCTGCTTTGAGCGGGAGGGAACTGATGTCGGCCAAGGCATACAAAATTGGATTAAAACGTTTCTAGAGGATCTCGACTACACCGGGTTCATCGGCTTTGATTTCATAGTTGACTCTCAAGGCATAGCCCAAGCCATAGAATGCAATCCCCGCCTGACCAGCGGCGTCCATTTCTTCGACGAGAGCAGCCTGGGGCGCGCGATTACCGCCCCGGTACCCGTACCTCCCCAGCCCCACGCAATCGGCCGATGGCAGTGGCGTTACAGTACCCTGACCGAGGCCTACAGCGCGCTCTTTGCTGGGGATTTTCGGGAGTTCAGAAGGCGGCTGAAACTGAGCTGGTCGGTGTCCGATGTGGTGTGGTCCTGGCGGGACCCCCTGCCGTTCCTGCTCATGACACCCCTCTCCTGGCCCATCCTGAAGCCCGCGCTGTTTGAAGGGGTGTCGTTGGGTGAGGCGTGCCAGCGAGACATCTCCCCCCTGTGGGCAAGTTCGGTAGAAGGGGACATCAGGCGTGTTGGCAGTGAAGCCTGATTTGCTCCGCAGGCCGAGTGGTCAACCGGGCAGCCGGGCGCACTCGCCGGTTGTCGGCCCGGGTAAAATTAAAGCGGCGAATCACTTCTGCAATAATCAGCACCGCTTCGGCCTGCGCAAAACCTGCACCAATGCAGGTGTGGGGCCCTACGCCAAAAGGGATATACGTCCCCTCCTCGATCGACGACTCCCCCGGGGCGAGGAATCGCTCGGGAATGAACGCCCCTGGCTTATCCCAGTAACGCCGATGACGGTGCAGGGTCCAGGGGGAAATCATCACAAGTGCACCGCGGCGCAGCGTTCTTTTGCCCACCGAGCAATCTTGAAGGGCAACCCGCGGAATGAAAGTAATGGGTGGGTACAGACGCAGCGTCTCCCTGAAAACAGCACGAACCAGGGGCAGTTTTTTGACGTGGCTGAAATGGATTGGCTCCCGCCCCACCACATTAAGGATCTCCGTGCGAAGGCGCTGAACCAGGTCGGGTTGCACGGCGAGAAGGTAAAAGACCCAGGTCAACGCGCTGGCGGACGTCTCATGCCCTGCCAGAAAAAAAACCCCAAGCTGATCTATCAATTCGTCCCGGGTAAAAGCCGCGCCCGTCTCCGCATCCTTCGCGGCAATGACGTCGCTGGCAATGTCGTTGAAGCGTTCGGGGTGTTCGAGATGCGGGTCGAGCAGATCACCCAGGTGTCCCCGGATACGCTCACAGGCGGCCGAGACACCGGGGGGCTGGGGCACGTCGGTCCAGGCTTTCTGGAAAATGAGGCGGAAAATATCAACCTGCGCCACCGACTGCTCGAACTCCGTGAAATCCTCGAATACATCATTGGATACCCCGGCGGAAAGCGGGGTCGAGAATATGGTCCGGCAAATAACGTCAGCGGTCAGATGGCTCATGGCCATATCGAGCGAAAAGCTCTCCCCCCGCCCTGCCTGTTCCTCCAGAAAGACCAGGTGGTCAGCCACCGCAGATTGCATGGCACCAAAGGCATGACTGACCCGGAGTTGGGAAAAGGCCGGGTCGATCATGGCGCGCTGCCGCTTCCAGCGCACGCCGTCTGTGACGAAAATCGACTGGCCTATCAGTGGCTCAAGGGCATTGACCATCAAATCACTTTTTGGAAAACGGCTGCCATCATCGCGAAGAATTTCGCGAACCAAATCGGGCTGGTTAAAGAGCACAGTGGAACGTCGGGAGTAACCCAGATTACCGTGGTCGAATCGATAAGCCGCCGCGGGCAGGAGTTCAAGCAAGTTGCCGTCACCGTGCCACAACACCCGTCCCAGGGCCGGGAGGGCAGGCAAGGGCCGGGGATGCGGCGGGTAGAGGACGGTGCTGTCAGACATAATGCGACGCCGGGAAGAGCAATGTTCCAGTATGGTTGGGGACGATGATGCTGTCGACCCATGACATCTTTCTGGGACTGGTTGCCGTCCACATTGCCACCGGAAGTGTCGGACTTCTCTCTTTCTGGGTGCCCGTTGCGGGTCGTAAAGGTGGCGTCAATCACCGCCGATATGGACGCTTATTCGTCAATACACTGCTGGTAACCGGCCTGACGGCCATCGCCATCGCATCGACAACCCTGATAGACCCAGTGGCAACGCACCCTCACCTCTCTGATCATGAAACCTTCAGCAATGCGGAAATGATCAGGGCCATCTTCGGCTGGATGATGCTGTATCTCGCCACCCTAACAGTCAACCTGGCATGGCACGGCCGCTTAGCCCTCATCCACAGGACAAACCATGCGGCCACCGGAACGCCCCTGAACCTGGCCCTGCAGGCGGCGCTGACGATCGCCGCCGCCAACTGCTTTTACCACGGATACCTGAGCCAACAGGCCATGATGATGGGGATATCCATGGTGGGCTTCGCAACCGTTGGCACCAACCTGTGGTTTATCTACAAACCGAAGCCAAGAAATCACGACTACATCAAGGAGCACATCAAGAGCCTTGTGGGCGCGGGCATTTCTGTCTACACAGCATTTTTTGCGTTCGGCGCCGTGCGCCTTTTACCCGAGTTGGCGCTCACGCCCGGCCTGTGGGCTGTGCCCCTGATTACCGGGCTTGTACTGATTATTTACCATCAACATGCAACAACTCGCAGATTCCAATCCAGGGGAGCCACTGCGGGATGAGCGATGGTCGTGTCATTGTTGTGGGTGCAGGCGCAGGCGGTCTTGCCGCTGCAGCTGAACTGGCGGCGGCGGGTCGAGAGGTTGTGGTACTGGAATCTGGGGCTGCCGTTGGCGGCAAAATGCACCAGGTACGCTCTGGGGAGCATTGGATCGATGCCGGTCCAACCGTGTTTACCATGCGCTGGGTCTTTGATGAATTATTTGCTGCCGCGGGCGCGCAATTTGCCAATCGGCTGCCCTTCCAGCCGATTACCACCCTGGCGCGCCACTGGTGGACCGGCGGCGGTTCACTGGATCTGCACGCTGATCCACAGGTTACAGCCGCCGATATAGCGGCCTTTTCCGGGAGTGCAGATGCCGAGGGCTACCTGCGACTGTGCCGGGATTCAGGCAAAATATTTGACCTGCTGAAAACCAGCTTCATGGCGGCACCCCGCCCCAATCCCCTCACTCTGGCAATGCGAATCGGCATACGTCGATTGAGCGAGATACGCCACCTGCGACCCCACCAAACCCTCTGGTCTGCCCTCGGGGACTATGTGCTCGACCCGCGACTGCGCCAGTTGTTTGCTCGCTATGCCACCTACATTGGCTCGTCGCCCCTGCAAACGCCGGCCACACTCATGCTCATAACCCATGCAGAACAACAGGGCGTCTGGGTACTTCCCGGCGGTATGACTTCACTTGCCCGAGCCATGCAAAACCTGGCAGAAGAACATGGCGCCGTATTCAGACTCAGCACCAGCGTGGCGGAAATTAACACGCAGGGCGGCAGGGTATCGGGCGTGACCCTGGCTTCAGGAGAACAGCTGAGTGCGCAAGCGGTGGTTTTCAATGGCGATCGAAGCGCATTGGCCACCGGCCTACTGGGACCGGAGGTGATGACGGCGGTGGATGCCACACCGGACACGGCGCGTGGCCTGTCGGCAATCACCTGGTGTCTGAGGGCTGATAGCGCGGGTTTTCCCCTCAGCTACCACAACGTATTTTTCGATCGAAACTACCCCGGCGAATTCGATGCCCTGTTTAAGATTGGAAAAATTCCCGAGCGACCTACCGTTTACGTCTGCGCGCAGGACAGACTCATGCCAGGGCAGCGGGAGGGTGCGGAACGCTTACTCGTTCTGGTCAACGCCCCTGCCAATGGCGATGTCGCGAATTGGACCCGGGAAGAAATGGCCGACGTCACGTCCCGGGCAGAGGCTGTGCTAGCAGATTGCGGGCTAAAAATTTCCCTGACTTCCGCCACTTGCCGCACCGCAAGCCCGGCGGAGTTCGCAATGCGCTTTCCGGGCAGTGGCGGATCGCTCTACGGCCAGGCTACCCATGGCTTGTTGTCCACCTTCGCCCGGCCCGGCTCGAGATCCCGCGTGCCTGGACTGTTTCTGGCGGGGGGTACAGTCCACCCGGGGCCCGGCGTGCCCATGGCCACGCTGTCTGGAAGGCTCGCCGCCCGCGCCGTTCTCACCGACAGCCCATTGGCACGAGGCATCCTTCGTCCCCTACTTCAGACCGTCCCAAAATCCAGCTAGGGCGTCAAAAGTTTCCGTGGGCCGCTCCCAGTGTGGCAGTCCCATGGTTGGGGTTATGCGCCTGTCAGACACGGCCGGATTGGCTGCGAGCAGGTCGGGCAGCTGTTCGAAACCGACGTTCGGATCCTGGTCATAAAGCAATAGCGTCGGTACTTTGAGCGGGGCATAAAGCGTCGTTAGCGCATTCTGGGAAAACAACTGCATGGTAAGAAATGCGAAGGGGGCGCGATTGGCCCCAGGCTCCCTCGCCGTAGCCGCCGCGTAGTCGACCAATTCTTTCGGGGCACGTCCGTAAAAAGCCTTGCCAAGAAAGAGGCGAATGCTCGGTCTCGAAACGAGCGTCCACCATAATGTATTCCCCAGCCAACCGACATTGAGTATCTTATTGATTCGCGCACCGACGTCGGCAGACGGTGGCTGCCTGTCACCCATGCCCGTCGGGGAAATGAGCGTCAGGGAATGAACCGCCGCACCCTTTTCCAAAATGGCTCGGGCAATAAACTCGCTGGTCAGCGATAGAGCCACCACATCCGGTGGGGGCCCACCAATTTGCCCAAGCAGGTCTGCGAGGGCCTCGGCAAAAAAATCGGATGAATACGGGAGGTCGCCGCGCTGTGACAGACCAAAACCGGGCAGGTCGGGAGCGAATACGGGTCGCGTTTTGGCAAACTGCATAAACAGCGGCTTCATTTCCATCGCGCTGGGCGCTGCATTGATACTGTGCAATAAAACCAGAGGCCGCTGACGCTCGCCACCGCCATCGACCCCACTCCTGTAGCAGCGCAACCGTACGCCCCCACAGACCTCAAAATCCACAAGCTCCGCCGCTATGGCCCTACCTAAACCCATGCTGCTCTCCCGCCGTCCGAAACTTTTTGCTGGGCCATTGTTACACCTTTGGTGTCGTTTGTGGTTTACACTGATAATCAAGCAATTCACAACGGAATTCTTGGATGTCAGCGCCCTACCCCTTCACCGCCATTGTGGCCCAGCAGGACATGAAACTCGCCCTTCTGATCGCAGCAGTTGATCCGGGTGTTGGGGGTGTTTTGATTATGGGCGATAGGGGCACGGGCAAATCCACGGCAATCCGTGCGCTGGCTGCCCTGCTGCCCAAGATACCCGTAGTCGCCCATTGCCCGTATAACTGCGATCCAGAGCGCCCCCCCGGCGGTCATTGCGATGCCTGCAAAAAAGGGGCCGACGGACCTATCAAAACCACAAAAATGGGCATTCCGGTCGTGGACTTGCCGCTCGGAGCCACCGAAGATCGGGTTATAGGTGCTCTGGATATTGAACGCGCACTCCATGCCGGTGAAAAAGCTTTTGAACCCGGTCTGCTCGCAAGAGCACACAGGGGGTTCCTGTACATCGACGAGGTCAACCTTCTGGAAGACCACATTGTCGATGCGCTGCTCGATGTCGCTGCATCCGGCGAGAATGTTGTGGAACGGGAAGGACTCAGTGTGCGTCATCAGGCCAAATTCGTGCTGGTGGGTAGTGGCAATCCGGAGGAGGGCGAACTTCGACCCCAACTTCTCGATCGATTTGGCCTCTCCGTAGACGTTGCGACACCACAGGATATTAAGTCCCGCGTTGAAATTGTGCGCCTTCGAGACAGCTATGAACAGGACCGGGATGGCTTCGCCAAAAGGTGGCGACGCAAGGAGTCCGCACAGCGTCGGCTTATTGAACAGGCCAGGGAGCGAGTGGAATCGATCGTCACACCCGATGGGGTACTCGAATTTGCGGCGGGGCTCTGCCTAAAACTGGGAACCGACGGTTTGCGGGGTGAGTTGACATTGCTGCGCGCAGGTCGAGCGCTCGCAGCACTGGAGAAACAGGACGTGCTGACCATCAGCCATGTTCGGTCTGTCGCGCCGATGGTACTGCGCCACCGCCTGCGACGAGACCCCCTGGATGAATCGGGTAGTGAAAGCCGTATTGAGCGCGCGCTCGAGTCCATGGACGCGGCGTGAGCACCGTGCTGGGGCCCGCGCAATGGACGGCTGCCGAAGCCGCAGTGACCGCGTTTTCTGTAGCCCCGCATGCACTGGGAGGAATCTGGCTGAGGAGCCCACCTGGACCCGTCAGAACCTTGTTTCTGGAACGGGTCGATGAGCAGCGGCCAGATTTAAACCGTCGCAAGCTACCCTTGCATATTCAAGAAAACCGATTGCTGGGCGGAATCGACCTGACACGAACCCTGGCGAGCGGTGCAGTCCACTGGGAGCAGGGGCTTCTCGCTCAGAGCGATCGGGGAATTATAACCCTGGCAATGGCTGAGCGGGCCTCACGACAGATCGTTGCACACCTGTGCAGCGCACTGGACACGGGTGTTCTGAAGGTCGCGAGAGAGGGCCTGAACCAAACGGTTCCAGCTGCATTTGGCGTCGTTGCAATGGATGAAGGTATCGAGACAGAGCGGCCAGAGCAAGCACTCACAGAGCGGCTGGCATTGCGTGTCGACCTGACAGACGTCAGCATCCATGATGCGATTGCCTGTGAAATCGAAGGGAACAGCATCGCCCATGCCCGCAAGAACTGGCAGCAAGTCACACTGCCGCCTGCCCTCTTGGAGGCGCTTGTTGCAACCACTATCGCCCTTGGAATCAACTCGCCCCGAGCGCTTATTCTGGCCAGCCGTCTCACCAAAATTCTCGCCGCTCTCGAGCTCAGGGACACGGCAGAGGAAGACCATTTGAACCGCGCCATCACCCTGTCGCTGGTACATAGAGCGACACGCCTGCCCGAGGCACCTCCCGAAGCGTCCACGGAAGAGCAACCCGAGCCTCCCGAACAGCCGCCCGACCCGGGTGACACGGAGGCCTCTGCAGAACCTGAGCTGACGCCACCCATCGATGCCATTATTGAAGCCGCAGTAGCCAGCATTCCGGCAGGACTGTTGGCATCTTTAAAGCAGTCTTCCGCCAGCCGGGGAAGGAGCACCGCTGGGGGTAAGTCGGGGGCAAGACAGCGGCACAAGCAACGCGGCAGGCCGATCGGCAGTCAGCCCGGGGACCCCAGGCGCGGCGATCGCCTGAATCTGATGGCAACCCTCCGCGCAGCAGCCCCATGGCAAGGTCTAAGGCGCCGCGAACGCAATGCAAGTCCAGCCCAGGGTTTGTTGGTAAAACCATCGGACTTCCGTGTGACCCGTTTCAGGTATCAACGAGAAAGTACAACGATCTTTGTGGTCGACGCCTCGGGCTCAGCGGCAATGCACCGCATGGCCGAAGCAAAAGGTGCCGTGGAACTTTTGCTCGCCGACTGCTACAGCCGCCGCGACAACGTGGCCCTCATAGCTTTTCGCGGTGAGCAGGCCGAACTGCTGCTGCCACCAACCCGATCGCTCGTGCGCGCAAAAAAAGCACTGGCCGCACTCCCCGGGGGGGGCGGCACGCCACTCGCCCATGCACTGGAAATGACCACATTGCTAGCTGAACAGGCACATCGCGATGGCGCCACGCCAACCGCCGTTTTTTTAACCGATGGCGTTGCCAATATCGCTTTGGACGGCACGCCCGGACGCCAGCTTGCCAAAGAAGAGGCGCTCAGGATTGCCCGACAATTTGCGGCAATGGGGTATCGTGCACTGGTTATCGACGCCTCGCCCAGGGCACAACCGCGGGCCCAGGAACTGGCCGGCGCATTGGGTGGCGACTATTTATTGATGCCCAGGGCCGACGCCTCGCTGTTGCGTGACATTGTAAGTCCCGCCGGCGCTGTCTCCTGAAATGAACAGCCTGCCCGAGTTCTGGCCCAATCGACAGTACAGTCGCTTTATTGACGTTGATGGCGTGCATTGGCACGTCCAGACCCGTGGATCAGGCCCGTCACTTCTGATGATCCACGGCACCGGTGCGTCGACACACACCTGGGCTGCCTTGGCCGATGAGCTCGCCGACCGCTTTACCTTGATCATGCCTGATTTGCCCGGACAGGGCTTTAGCAGCCCGCTTCCCGAGGAAGACATCCACGTGGATGGCTTTGCTCGTCACCTGAAGGGGCTACTCGAGACCATGGGCAGCCGGCCCAAACTGCTGGTGGGCCACTCGGCCGGCGCCGTGATCGCAACCCACATGACCCTGCAATCCCAATTTGCGCCCGCCGCGATCATTTCCCTGAACGGTGCGTTCCTGCCCTTTGGCTCTGCTGCCGCCCCACTGTTCAACCGACTGGCAAAGTGGATGTCTCGATCAAAACTACTGGCCTACATCACCGCCGCCCACGGTATGTTCAATCGGCCGGTACGCAACATGCTGATTGAAACGGGCTCTGTCCCCAGCGCGGAGATGATGCGCTGCTACCGAGAGCTGATCTCGCGACCCGAGCATATTATGGGCACCCTGAAAATGATGGCCGGCTGGGATCTTGAACCTCAGCGACAGCTGCTGCCCAGTCTTCGTACGCCTCTACACCTCGTTACCTGCAGCAACGATCGAACCGTGTCGCCCTGGCAGTCAGAGCGCCTTTCCGAGTTTGTCGCCTGCTCGAAGCTATACAGCGTGCCCGACCTTGGACACCTCGGTCATGAGGAAAACCCCAAACCCTTCGCCGACATCATCCAGTCCACTTTATAAGTTCTTTTATCCTGCTATCTATCGGTCTGGCAGGCTGCTAGACTGTCCATAAATATAGACATTTTATAAGTCTAAAATAATGAACAATCAGTTGGATCTGTCAAAATTAGTGGCCCAGCCCATGCCGCCCTTCGACAACCGGCCTCATGCCATTGTCATCGGCAGCGGCTTTGGTGGCCTGGCCGCCGCTGTCCGACTCGGGGCTCGGGGCTATCGTGTCACGCTGCTGGAAAAGCTCGATGCGCCCGGCGGACGGGCTTACGTATACCGACAGGACGGATTTACCTTTGACGCCGGTCCAACCATCATTACGGCACCCTTTCTTCTGGAAGAATTGTGGGCACTTTGCGGCCGCCGGTTGAGTGACGACGTCGACCTGCGCCCTATGGATCCATTCTTTCGAATTCGCTTTGATGACGGCAAAACCTTCGATTACTCCGGTGACCGCGACCGCAATATTGAGCAAATTAAATCCTTCAATGAAGCCGATGCTGATGGCTACCTCGAGTATCTCAAGGCCAGCGAGCAACGGTATCGTGTCGGCTTTGAAAGGCTTGGCTTCAAATCATTTAACAGTCTGTGGCAACTGGTTCGATTTCTTCCACAGCTGATACGCCTGCGCAGTGATCGCAGTGTCTACAGCCTCGTATCCAAATACATCAAAGATCCTTATTTACGCCAGGTAATGAGTTTTCACCCCTTGTTGATCGGGGGTAATCCCTTCTCGGTAACGGGGATCTATTCGCTGATCTCACATCTGGAACAGCGGTTTGGAGTATGGTCTGCGATGGGGGGTACCGGCAGCCTGGTCAATGGTTTCGTCACCTTGCTTGAAAGCCAGGGCAGCGACATTTTCTACAATGCGGAAGTCGAGCAGATCAATACTGAAGGACGACGGGTGACCGGCGTATCGCTCAAGGGCGGAACGCAAATAGACGCTGACATAGTCGTTTCAAACGCCGATTCGGCCTGGACCTACCGGCACCTGCTGCCCGAAGCAAAGCGCAGACGCTGGACCAACAAACGACTCGACAAAGCCGCCTATTCAAATGGCCTGTTCGTCTGGTATTTCGGGACAGATAAACGTTATGAAAATGTGCCGCACCACTCGGTACTGCTCGGACCCCGTTACCAGGGTTTGCTCAACGATATTTTCAAACGCAAAATCTTGAGCGAAGATTTCAGTCTGTACCTACATCGACCCACGGCCACGGACCCGTCCCTCGCTCCCGAGGGCTGCGACACCTTCTATGCGCTGGCGCCCGTACCCCATCTTGACGCGGGGGTAAATTGGCTGGAGCACGGGGAGCAGTTCAGGAAGGCCATCGAGGAGCGGCTGGCCTCAACCGTGCTGCCCGACCTGGCGGGGCACGTAGTCACTTCGAGGGTGCTGACGCCCCTGGATTTTCAGGATCGACTCAACTCCTTCAAAGGCGCTGGCTTCAGTTTCGAGCCAAGAATCAGCCAAAGCGCCTGGTTCCGCCCCCACAACCAGAGTGAGGACTTTGACGGCCTCTATCTTGTCGGCGCCGGCACACACCCGGGAGCCGGTATTCCCGGCGTCATTTCATCCGCCCGCGTCCTTGACGAAGTCGTACCCCATGCAGCTGATATCAGACACGGCTGAGCTGCCCACACCCTATACAGATCTGGCCCACTGTCGCCAGACGCTATCCGGCGGCAGTCGTTCATTCTGGGTGGCATCCCAGCTTCTCCCCCCCACCCTGCGCAACGATGCCTGCGGTCTCTACGCCTTCTGCCGAGAAGCTGACGACCTCATCGATGAGGGAGGCAATCCCGAAGTAGGACTTTCGGAACTGCGTGGGCGTTTGGATTGCATCTACAACCAGATGCCAGGGCATCGCACCGTAGATCGCGTGCTGGCCCGCATTGTAGCGAAGCATACCCTGCCAAGAACCTTGCTCGAGGCCCTGCTGGAAGGATTCGCCTGGGACGCCAGCGGACGAAACTACAATTCACTCTCAGACGTCTATGCCTACAGCACCCGCGTCGCCGGGGTCGTAGGTGTCATGATGGCGATTTTAATGGGCGTACGAACGCCGCAGGCGTTGGCCCGGGCAGCAGACCTGGGTGTTGCGATGCAGCTCACCAATATCGCGAGGGACGTGGGAGAGGATGCGCGGGCAGGCAGGCTTTACCTACCCCACGATTTGCTCAGGGCCGAGGGCATTGATCCAGCTGACTTCCTGCACCAGCCGCGCTTCACACCAGCCCTCCGGGCGGTCCTGGAACAGTTGCTCCAAAGAGCTGATTTTCTATACCAGCGCAGTGAAAGCGGTATTGCGCAGTTGCCTGCAAGCGCCCGGCCAGGTATTTACGCGGCCCGCCTCCTGTACGCCGAGATCGGCCACACCCTGCTTAAAAACGGGGGCAACTCGGTCGATACCCGGGCATTCATTGGTTTTGCGGGTAAGACCCGTCTGGTACTGAAAACACCGGGCTGGGTACGCCTTGGCACGGAGGGCCTGCATGAACCCGCATTACCCGAATGCCAGTACCTGATCGATGCCGTCGAGCAGCAACCGCTACGATCAGCCGGCGCAACCTTCCGGGACTCGCTGTTTCATCGCCTTTACAGGCGCATGATCTGGACACTAGACCTCTTTGCAGTGCTCGAAGCACGCCAGCAGGCGGCCAACGCCGCTCGGGACATGCCGGTGGGCGAGGGTTAAAAAATCGACCCTCGAAACAGAGCCAGCGGCGCTTGAATCCTATATCTGCACGCACTGAAATTGGCTTCGCCGTGAAGCCTCTTTGATCAGGTTTTTGCCTGGCTGTAGACCGGGCCGTGCGGACATAGTCGGCATTGAACGCGTCAAAGATCAATGTCGAGGAAACTTCCTTCGCTGTGATGAGCATCTGAAACCATGCGCGAACGCTGAGTGTGCACAACCGGCCCATCGATCCTGCCCAAGAGCCGTTGTTACCACCAGGCATGGCTTGGGGACGCTCGTTTCGACGCATTAATAGAGGGGTACAGTCAGAGACACACGGCCATCAGCTGCAGGGCTGAGCTCAATTCTCCGAAAGCGCGTCTACGTAGCAAAACTGGCAAGTACGACAACGCATCATCGCCGCCCCAGATCCCTGGGCGATCTGTTAGGTATCGACATCGATTACGTGAGCGCTGCCGAGGCCAGTTGTCGCCTTGGCATCCGCACCGGTAGCAGCAACTGCATCCAGGGACGGGTAAATCGATCGAGGTGCAGGCTCTCATGCATAACTTTCCGAGGGCCAAGCCCGGAGTCCAACTCCAAAACAGATCGAGCGTAAAAGGGTGATTCCTCAAGGGTGGCGACGATCTTCGGTTCCCCCACCAGGGCACGGCACCGGCGCTCTGCACGCCACAGGGGCGTGGGGGCCAAATCGCCCTGGCAACCCGGGTCCGACAGGGGCTGGCACTCCCCACCTGGAGCGAAGGCAAGTCCCAGGGATCGCTGGCTCCCATTCAACAAGGTCGCATCGTAGTGAATATGTCCGGCGCCCTCCCTCGCCGTACTGCGCTGCCAATGCCAATTGAGGAAGGTCTGCTCCAGCGGCACCACCCCGGCATTGCTGTCGAGATAGGCAGCCCCCGCCCAGGACAGATTGGGCTGGGCCATGGTGACCTTAACCCTCCCCGCCGGCGACGCTGGCCACCAGCGGTGGTCACCCGTGTCATCCAATGGAAAGCAATCACGACCCAGCGCATTAATCCACAGCTCAATCTGTCCCCGCATACGACTGGGAAAGGGGCTGCATACCTCATCGATCTGAAAAATAAAACGACCGTCACCCCGGTCCAGTACCCGGCTGGGACCGATCGCCAGGTAATCGGAACCGCGCTCAAGGTCACCCGAGCCTCTCTCGGTCATAGCCCAGCGCCGCCTGTTCGGGCCGTACAGAATGGCATTCACGCTGCAAAAATTTTCAGGAATGCCCAGGCCACGCTGCCGCGCCCGATAGTAATACGGGGAAAATACGCTGCCTATAAAGACAATAACTGTCAGAGCCGCGGTGCCATCGTCGCTGAACGCATCCAAATACCACCAGCGGTAGCCCCCCTCTGGAACTGGCGCATCAAATCCGAGCGTATGGCCCGCCATGATCTGCTGCGGGGGGTGTTCAGACCCGTTATTTATTGCCACGTTTTTCCCAAACCAATGTGTAAATTGTCTTGAACATCTTATATGTCTTGTTTACTTTACAGCAATCCCTTCCACTAACGGAGGCGTGAGCCATGGGAAAAACATCGCTGGACTGCGAACGTACACTGGCCTTGGCGATTCGGGAGGCATCAGGGGAAGCCTGCCCGCCGCTGCTTGCGCGGGCGTTGGATTATGCCGTGTTTCCCGGTGGCGCACGGGTGCGACCCCGACTGTGTCTCGCGGTCTCACTCGCCAATGGCAATTCGGAACCGAGGCTGGCCTCAGCGGCGGCAGCGGCGATCGAACTGCTCCACTGCGCCTCGCTTGTGCACGATGATCTGCCCTGCTTTGACGATGCCATAGCTCGGCGCGGGAAACCTTCACTGCACGCAGCTTTTGGCGAACGTATTGCCGTACTCACCGGCGACGCGCTGATTGTTGCCGCCTTCCAGCAGCTGTCGGCTCTGGGATCCCGCCTCACACACCCAGTGCGGTTGGCCACGGTGACGGGCATCGTCGCGAGTGGCGTTGGCGGACCGATGGGGATTTGTGCCGGTCAGGCCTGGGAATGTGAACCGAGGGTTGACCTTGAGCATTATCACAGATCAAAAACCGGCGCGCTTTTTGTCGCTGCAACCCGTGCTGGTGCAGCATCCGCAGGGGTAGACCCGGCGCCCTGGCGACAGTTGGGCGAGGGTATCGGAGAGGCCTACCAGGTGGCTGATGACATTCAAGACGCCATCGCTGACCCCGACGTTATCGGCAAGCCAACGGGGATAGATGTCGCCCTGGATCGTCCCAGCGCGGTGCGGGACCTTGGGCTGGAGGGCGCGGTCAAGCGCCTTGAGAATTGCATAGAAAAGGGCCTCGACTCGATTCCAGACTGCCAGGGTAGAGCTCTCCTTCAGGAAATGGTGCAGCAGCAGTCCAATCGCTTCTTCCCCCAGGGGGTGAAGCACTCGGCGGCCTGAGACGTGCCGGTCCGCAGTCAGGCAATGCTCCAGGAACTTCCACAAGTTGGGGGTTCACTGCGTCTGCGCTGGCATCAGTTCAGAAATAAATTGATTGCAAATCCTCGATTTCAGCGCTGGGCCGCCCGCAATCCCATTACCCAGGGCATCGCCAATCGCCGGGCAACCCAACTCCACCACATTACCGCTGGCTTCGTTTACTCACAGACGCTGATGGCTTTCCTTGACCTCGAACTCCCTCAAATCCTGGCTGAAGGTCCAATCCACACGGACAATCTGGTTGCACTGACTGGCGTGCCGGAGCCAGGTCTGGCGACCCTGCTTAAAGCGGCAAGAGCCCTCGGCCTGCTGGAGCACTACCCTGACCAATTCTGGGGCTTGGGAGAGCTTGGTGCCGCCCTGTTGGCCAACCCGGGTATCGGCGCAATGGTTAAGCATCACCGCCATCTGTACAGCGATCTAGCGGATCCCAGCGCAATCCTTGCCGACCGAAAAGAGGCCGCCCTGGCACGCTACTGGGCTTACGATGAAGTCATAACCAGGACCACCAATCCGGACACGTACAGTGACCTGATGGCGACATCCCAGGGGATGATCGCCGACTACGTGTTGGATGCCGTCGACTTGCGTGCTCACGAACAACTGCTGGATATCGCTGGCGGAACCGGTGCTTTTGCCCGGATGGCTCTCGCCCGATTTCCACACCTCTCGGCCCGTGTCCTGGATCTGCCCGCCGTCGCCGAGCGTGCCGAGCGGGAAAACACCGAACCAAGTGACGCCCTTTGTTTTCTGGGTGGCGACATGTTTGCTGATCCCCTTCCGAGATCGGCTGACGTCATCAGCCTCGTGCGCGTGCTGCACGACCATGATGACGGTCCCGTGCAAAGCTTGCTGCTAAAGGCCTACGAGGCCCTGAATTCAGGGGGCCAACTGGTGGTTGCGGAACCGATGGCGGAAACACCGGGATCAGCGGCTATCGGGCACAGCTATTTTGGGATGTATTTGTGGGCGATGGGCAGTGGGCGCCCCAGGACAGCCGCCGAGTTGGGCGAAATGATGTCTAAAGCCGGTTTCACCAACATTCGAGAGCGGAAAAGCCCCATGCCTGTGCTGGTTCGGGTGCTCACAGGAAATAAAACGAATGCGTAATCTTTTGTTGACAGTTTCATTTGTCTCTTTAAACTGACATATACCCAATGCAGGTGAAAACCTGTGCGTTAAGGGGCAAATAACAAAAAGCCGGGGGAGCCATGTGCTCCGGAGCCTTTGGATGAGCCAGGTTGCAACTGCAGTAGTTTTCGAGTCACCAGGCACCCTCTCGCTACGCGAGGTGGGGCTGCCAGACTGCGACTCAACTGACTGCCTTGTCGAAATCGACTGGTCGGGAATCAGTACCGGTACCGAACGGCTCCTTTGGGATGGAAGTATGCCGCCCTTTCCGGGGCTCAATTACCCCCTGGTACCGGGCTACGAAAGTGTTGGACGGGTCCTTACGGCGGGACCGGAAGCTACCGTAACCCCCGGCAGCGTGGTCTTTGTGCCCGGCAGCCGTGGCTTTCAGGACGTTGCCGGCCTTTTCGGCGGTGCCGCTCGGCAACTGGTAGTCAATTCAGAGCGCCTTGTTCCCTTGCAGCCCTCTACGGGTTCTGAGGGCGTGCTGCTGGCACTGATCGCCACAGCTGTTCACGCCATAAACCGCTTTGAAAACGGCGCTCTACCGGAGTTGGTAGTGGGCCATGGGGTACTCGGACGCCTGGTGGCGCGTATCTGTGTCGCCCTAGGTGCTGAAAAGCTGTGCGTTTGGGAGCAAAACCCTGCCCGGCATGATCATGACGGCAGCTACCGCGTCGTGGCTCCCAAGGACGATCATGACAGTCGTTACAGTCGCATCTGTGATGTCTCAGGTGACGCCAAAATTCTCGATTCGCTGCTCCCGAGGCTGCATAAGGATGGCTGCATTGTCCTTGCGGGCTTCTATCATCAGCCCGTGCAATTCGATTTTCCAGTGGCCTTCATGGCTGAAGCGACTATCCGAGTCGCTGCAGAGTGGCAGCCGACCGACCTGGAGCTTGCCCAGGCCCTGCTGCAAGACGGGCGCATCACAGTCACCGACCTGATTACCCATCAATACACCGCCCAAGAGGCCGCACCGGCCTACGACAGGGCTTTTTCTGATCCACACTGCCTGAAGATGATTCTCGATTGGAGATCACTATGAGTCCCAGCGAAGCTGCACAAGTTTATGACCCCGGCCTGGAGGCTAGCGGCGAGCGTGCCGACATGATCGCCAGCTCTGCGCAGGAGGCGCCCAAAACGCAAATCATCGCGATTTATGGGAAAGGCGGCATAGGCAAAAGTTTCACGCTCTCCAACCTGTCCTACATGATGGCCCAACAGGGCAAAAAAGTGTTGCTGATTGGCTGCGATCCGAAAAGTGATACCACTTCCCTTTTGTTTGGTGGCAAAGCCTGCCCCACCATCATCGAAACGGCCTCTGCAAAAAAAGCTGCGGGTGATGAAGTGCGGGTAGAAGACGTGTGTTTCAAGCGCGATGGCGTATTCGCGATGGAACTGGGAGGCCCCGAGGTCGGCCGAGGCTGCGGCGGACGCGGCATCATCCACGGCTTCGAAACACTGGAAAAACTGGGTTTTCACGATTGGGACTTCGACTACGTCCTGCTCGATTTTCTTGGCGATGTCGTTTGCGGTGGTTTTGGACTGCCGATTGCTCGGGACATGTGCCAGAAGGTGATCGTGGTGGCATCCAACGATCTGCAATCACTTTACGTTGCCAATAACGTCTGCTCCGCCGTCGAATATTTCCGCCGGCTCGGTGGCAACGTGGGCGTTGCGGGCATGGTCACCAACAAGGATGACGGCTCGGGAGAGGCTCAAGCATTTTGCGAGGCCGTGGGCATACCCGAATTGGCCTCCATTCCTGCCAACGATGATATCCGGCGTAAAAGCGCGAATTACGAAATTATTGGCCGTCCGGAAAGTGAGTGGGGCTCGTTGTTTGCCGGTCTGGCCACAAACGTTGCAGAGGCGCCACCGCATCATCCCACGCCGCTTTCACAGGACGGCCTGCTGGGGCTGTTCGACGGTGATTCTGTCGGTCGGAACGTCGTACTGCAACCCGCCAGCCTGGCAGATCTGTGCGATGTGACAAAACTGGAGCAACCATCCCTAGAGGTCGTGTATGACAATGTCTGACCCGGATCCAGCCGTGCAGGACTACATCCCGGTGGTGAATGAGGACTCTGGCGATGCGCCCGGCTGCGGTGGCAGCTCCCGGTTGTTACGTGATGAGGCCGCGGGTAAGGCCAATCAGGAAATCCTGGATCAATATGCCAAGGACTACCCAGTCGGCCCCCATGACCAACCACAAAGCATGTGCCCCGCCTTCGGTTCGTTGCGGGTGGGCCTGCGAATGCGGCGTACCGCTACGGTACTGAGTGGTTCCGCCTGCTGTGTTTATGGGCTCACCTTCACCTCACACTTTTACGGTGCGCGGCGCACCGTGGGCTATGTTCCTTTTGACTCTGAGACGCTGGTAACCGGAAAGCTTTTTGAGGACATTCGGGAGTCCGTACACATCCTCGCGGATCCTGATAAATACGACGCCGTCGTGATTATTAATCTCTGTGTGCCCACGGCATCTGGTGTACCTCTGGACCTACTGCCGAAGTCCATCAACGGTGTTCGGATTATTGGCATTGATGTGCCCGGATTTGGCGTCCCCACCCACGCGGAGGCCAAGGATGTGCTGGCTGCTGCGATGCTCAAGTATGCAAGAACTGAGATCGCGGCCGGACCCGTGGCGCGCCCCTCCGGCACTGAGGCTGACAGCAAGCCCGCTGTCGCCCTCCTCGGTGAAATTTTTCCTGTGGATGCGATCATCATCGATAAACTATTGGCCCCACTCGGCGCCAGCGCCGGACCGGTTGTCCCGACTCGCGAGTGGCGCGAGCTCTACGCTGCGCTGGACAGCAGCCTGGTGGCCATGCTGCATCCGTTTTACAGCGCCTGTAACCGCGAGTTTACAGCCGCTGGCAAACCCGTAATTGGTTCCGCACCCGTCGGTGCTGAGGGCACTGCTGAATGGCTCGAGGCTGTCGGATCAGCGTTGGGTGCGCCGGCAGACATCATAGCGAAGCATCGTGACGCGATGCGCACAGCGATCACCTCAGCAATACAGGCCAATCCAATCAAAGCACGCATCACGCTATCCGGTTATGAGGGTTCTGAACTGCTGGTAGGCCGCCTGTTGGTCGAAAGCGGAGCCGACCTACGCTACGTGGGCAGTGCGTGCCCTGCGACCCGCTGGAACGCCCGAGACCGTGAATGGCTGGAGGCCCACGGGGTGACCGTAAAATTTCGAGCTTCCCTCGAAGATGACCTCTGTGCCGTTGATGCTTTCGAGCCCGATCTGGCCATAGGTACAACGCCTGTCGTACAGCACGCCAAGCAGCAGGGAACACCCTCGCTTTACTTTACCAACCTGATCTCTGCAAGACCCCTGATGGGACCAGCAGGCGCCGGATCGCTGAGCCAGGTGATCAATACGGCGATCAACAACAAAGCCCGTTTTGATTCGATGGAGAGCTTTTTTGAAGGGGTTGGCAAGGGCGACTCCGCTGGCGTGTGGACCGAAGACACAGCGGACCGTGCCGGTCTGGTTACCCCTAGGGAGGTCGCCTGATGCTGGTACTGGATCACGACAGAGCTGGCGGCTACTGGGGATCGGTTTATGTGTTCACCGCAGTCAAAGGCCTGCAGGTCATTATCGATGGGCCCGTGGGTTGTGAGAATTTACCAGTAACGTCAGTGCTCCATTACACCGATGGCCTACCACCCCATGAACTGCCAATCGTCGTCACCGGCCTCGCCGAGGAGGAACTCGGGCAGCGGGGCACAGAGGGTGCACTCAGGCGCGCACATCAAACTCTTGATGCCGATCGCCCCAGCGTTGTCGTGACCGGATCGATCGCTGAGATGATCGGCGGCGGTGTTACCCCCGAGGACACCAACATAAAGCGCTTCCTGCCGCGCACCATTGATGAGGATCAATGGCAGAGCGCTGATCGGGCTCTGGTTTGGCTTTGGGAACAGTACGGCGGCAAGAAAAAGAAAAGAAAAGTGCCAAAGACCGAGGGTCCGCCCTCAGTGAATATTATTGGCCCCGCCTACGGCTATTTTAATACGGCCTCCGACCAGGCCGAAATCGTGCGCCTGGTTGAGGGCATGGGGGTCAGGGTCAACCGCGTCTTCCCACTGGGCTGCCATCTGGATGATATACCGTCGCTCGGGGATGCTGATGCAAACGTCTGCATGTACCGGGAATTTGGTGCCAAGCTATGCCAGGCATTGGAGAAACCCTGGTTCCAGGCCCCGTTCGGTCTGCACAGCACCACCAAATTTCTGCGTGCCCTCGGAGCTGAGTTGAATATCGATCCAGAGCCGTTTATCGAGCAGGAGCGGCACACCACGCTCAAGCCGGTGTGGGATCTATGGCGCTCCGTTACTCAGGACTTTTTTGGAACGGCCAATTTCGGCATTTCAGCCACGGAAACCTATACCCGGGGCGTCCGGCATTTTCTGGAGGATGAAATGGGACTGCCCTGCAGCTTTCATTTCTCGCGAAAACCCGGGGTAAAGCCCGACAATGAAACTATACGCGCCACCATCGCCGAGACCTCCCCGCTCATATGCTTTGGCAGCTACAACGAGCGTATGTACCTCGCCGAGCTGGGCAGCAAGAGCATCTACATCCCCGCCTCACTGCCGGGCACGATCATCAGGCGACACACGGGGACACCCTTTATGGGCTATGGCGGCGCCACGTACCTGCTGCAGGAAGTTTGCAATGCGCTCTTTGATGCCCTGTTCCACATTCTGCCACTGGGCACAGAAATGGATGCCGTGGAAGCCACGCCTGCCCGACACGGCCTGCACTGGGCGGATGAAGCAGAAAAAACACTCGAAACCCTGGTTGCCAAGCAGCCGGTGTTAGTTCGTATTTCCGCGGCCAAGAGAATCCGCGATGCCGCTGAGCATTCAGCACGCCATCAAGGCGCAATTGCTGTCAGTAAAGAACACGTACTGCGTGCCGGACTTCAGGTGAAGACCGGCTCTGCAGCGTGATTGAAAGGGAGAAAGGTGATGAGCCATTCGACGGGACAAAAAGTACATCAGCAAACGCTGGGAGAGCAGTTGCAGTTTCGGCTTCTGCTTCTGCTTGCTTTTTGCTGGTTTTTCGTAGGAGCGGTGCTGTGCAGGCTGACTTTCCAGCCAGTCGCACACGCCTCTCCCAATGAAAGCTGCTTCCAGGCGGCAAAAAAAGCGGCATACGGCGTAATCCCCTACGCCTTCATGCGCGTTTGAAAAGCAGGTGCGGCCGGGAAGGTCGCACCTACCGAGGAGTGATAACCGGCGGCCCGCCAGGGATGGCGACGCATACGGATTGAGGGACATGACATGTCATTACTGAGTTTTGAGAGGAAGTATCGTGTCAGGGGCGGCACCCTGATCGGAGGAGACCTCTTTGACTTCTGGGTAGGGCCTTTTTATGTGGGCTTCTTTGGGGTCAGCACCGCCTTCTTCGCGCTTCTCGGGACAGCGCTGATTTTGGTGGGCGCTTCCATGGGTGATACCTGGAACATCTGGAGGATCAACATCGCCCCGCCCGACCTGTCTTATGGATTGGGGATTGCCCCCTTCGCAGAGGGGGGTTGTTGGCAATTGGTCACCATCTGTGCCATCGGAGCCTTCGTCTCCTGGATACTCCGACAGGCAGAAATCGCGCGCAAACTGGGTATGGGCCTCCATGTACCCTTCGCATTCAGTTACGCCGTCCTCGCCTACGTGACGCTCGTTGTCATTCGGCCAGTGCTCCTTGGCGCATGGGGCCATGGCTTTCCCTACGGCATCCTCAGTCACCTCGACTGGGTGTCCAATGTGGGGTACCAGTTCCTGCATTTCCACTACAACCCAGCCCACATGATCGCCATTACGTTCTTCTTCACGACTGCCATGGCCCTCTCGATGCACGGCTCCCTCATTTTGATGGCCACAGACCCACGAGATGGGGAAAAGGTCAAAACCGGAGAACATGAAAACACGTTCTTCAGAGACGACATTGGTTACTCCATCGGCGCATTGGGCATTCACCGCCTTGGCCTGTTTATCGCCCTTGGCGCGGCTTTCTGGAGTGCGGTGTGCATTGTCATCAGCGGACCCTTCTGGACCAGAGGCTGGCCAGAATGGTGGAACTGGTGGCTCGAACTGCCGATCTGGAACTGAGGGGAGACTGAATCATGATCGAATATCAGAATATATTTACACAGGTTCAGGCCGAAGCACCCGACTACCCAGGGGTTCCAATCGGCAAGGACGAAGAGCATCGTATGGGCGGTCCTGTTCACAGCTGGCTCGCTGGCAAGCTGGGCGATGCGCAGATCGGACCCATCTACCTTGGCCCGTCTGGCTTCCTGGCATTTATCTGCGGTTTCATCGCCTTTGAGATTATCGGCCTCAACATGATGGCGTCTGTGAACTGGGACCCTATTGAGTTCATGCGACAGCTACCCTGGCTGGCTCTGGAGCCACCCCCCCCGGAGTATGGACTGAGTATTCCGCCACTCCACGATGGCGGCTGGTGGTTGATGGCGGGCTTCTTCCTCACAGCAGCTATCCTGCTCTGGTGGTGGCGGACCTTCACAATCTCCAGAAACCTGGGAATGAGCAATTACTTGGCATGGGCCTTTGCAGCTGCCATATGGCTGTACCTGGTACTGGGCTTTATCCGTCCCATCCTGATGGGCAGTTGGAGTGAGGCTGTGCCCTTCGGCATATTTCCCCACCTGGACTGGACCGCGGCATTCTCCATGCGTTACGGCAATCTGTTCTACAACCCATTCCACATGCTATCCATCGCCTTTCTGTACGGCTCGGCAATCCTGTTTGCCATGCACGGAGCCACCATCCTCGCCGTCAGCCGGTACGGAGGTGACCGTGAAATCGATCAGGTAACCGATATCGGCACAGCCGGTGAGCGATCAATGCTGTACTGGCGCTGGTGCATGGGCTTCAACGCCTCTATGGAATCAATTCACCGCTGGGCATGGTGGTTTGCCGTACTCACCGTTATCACCGGCGGCATAGGCATCCTGCTGACCGGAACAGTAGTTGAGAACTGGTACCTGTGGGGCGTCAAGCACGGTATCGCACCGGCCTACCCAGTCATCGACGCGGTACCCGTAGCTGATCCAATGATGATGGAGGCGAACCAATGAAAACGCATCACTTCTTACGCGCCACCGTGGCTGTCCTGGCAAGCACGCTTCTGCTGACAGGATGTGAGAAACCACCACCAGAGACGGTCCAACTGGGCTACCGGGGCGTTGGCCAGGAGCTGGTCGCCAACCCCAAGATCCTCGCTGCTACCGTCGCCGCAAACCAGGTACCAACACCGCAGCCCCCAGTATCATCAGATGGGCCCAGGGCGGGTGATGTGTACGAAAACGTCCAGGTGCTGGGTGACCTGAGTGTGGGGGAGTTTTCGCGCCTGATGGTCGCTATGACCGAGTGGGTGTCACCCGAAGAGGGCTGTAACTACTGTCACGTAGACGAGGGTTTTCAATACGACACGAAATATACCAAGCGTGTCGCTCGGGTCATGACCGTAATGACCCAAAACGCGAACGTGGCCTGGGGTGATCATGTGGGCGGTGCCGGTGTCACCTGTTACACCTGCCATCGGGGTTTGAACATTCCCGCCAACGTATGGGCCACCGACCCCGGGCAGCCACACGCGCCGGGGGTGATGACAGCGGGCCAGAACATAGCGTCCGTAACGGCCGCCTACAGTTCGCTGCCCAATGATCCACTGACACCCTATCTCGAAGGCGATGAGGAGGAGGCCAAGGATCTCCCCTGGCGGGTCGCAGGAAGGACCGCTCTACCAACGGGAAACCGCTCTTCGGTGAAACAAACAGAGTGGATTTACAGCCTGATGATGCACTTTTCTGATTCGCTGGGGGTCAACTGTACTCACTGCCACAACACACGAGCTTTCTATGACTGGGAGCAAAGCTCACCGGCCAGGGTAAAAGCCTGGTATGGCATTCGTATGGTTCGTGAAATGAACAACAAGTACGTGAATGACACCGCCGACTGGCTCCCAGACCACCGCAAAGGCCCAATGGGCGACCCCCTGAAAGTGAACTGCGCGACCTGCCATCAGGGGGCATATAAACCCCTGCTCGGAGCCAACATGATTCAGGACTATCCGAATCTGGCGCGCTACACACTGGCGGCAAAAACCGAGCCCGCCGCGGAAGAAGCTATGGAGACGGCACCGATGGACGATCCCGAAGCAGGGGACGCGATGCAGGAAGCCGTTGAAGAAATTATTGAGGAGGAAATGACTACCAGCGAGTAGTCGCCCTCCTCCGCCGGCGAAACTGGCCGGCAGGAATCTCTCCACCGGGGTGATCCCCCGGTGCAGGGGTTGGGAATCACGGTCGAAGCTTGGCCGAGACTCCTAAAGAACCGTCGCACCGAAGCCTTCTTGGCATCACTGCGGCATCTGGCTTGACTAAACATGGGAGGTAAAACCATGAGTGAGCAAGGCGGTAGCCCATCTGGGCTGACCAGCAATGAAGCCAAGGAATTCCACAGTGCTTATATGCAAGGGTGGTTGGGCTTTGTTGCGATCGCGGTCGTTGCCCACGTCCTAATTTGGATGTGGCAACCCTGGTTCTCGTAACCCTGGGTAAACACCGATAAACCGCGACTGCATCCTGTTAAAGGACAAGGTCGCTTAACTGTACGGAGAGAGAAAAATGCACAGAGTTTGGATGCTATTTGATCCGCGCCGGGTGCTCGTGGCTAACGCTGCGTTCCTATTTGTTCTCGCACTGTTCATTCACTTCGTCCTACTGAGCTCAGGTAAGTACAACTGGCTCGATGGCGAAGCAATGGCAGCAGCGAGCCATATGGAAGCCCTTCCCGCCGAACGAAAGTGAGGCGGTAATAGCCCTGGCCTCTCTGAGGCCAGGATCTTTTTGACCCGGAGAGAGGACACAGCTCCCCTCTTAGTCCGCAGCGAATCGAGTTATCATGCGCTTCCCCCAGTGCCAACTCGATCACCCTGGTGTGAAATCACTGCGGCACCCTTCGGGGCGGGTCACTTTACTCTTTCGAATTAGGAAAATGCCATGGGTAATACGCTTGGCGCTGTCTCTTTTGACACGGAAGATCTGATCCTGGTCGACTCAGTCGACCGCGTGTTGGGCACGGCACCAAAAGTAGCAGTTCACCAACCGGGGGGACGACTGCACAGGGCATTCTCAATCTTTATCTATGCTGGTTCAGAGCAGGTCCTGCTGCACAAGCGCAGTTCGGGCAAACCACTATGGCCAGGCTACTGGACCAACAGCTGCTGCAGCCATCCCCGCCGTGGGGAGTCATATCGGGCTGCATCCCACCGTCGCCTCCGGGAGGAACTCGGGATACAAACTCCCCTGACCTGGCTATATCAATTTGAATACCAGGCACACTTTGGCACAGTGGGAACAGAGCATGAGCTGTGTGCGGTTTACATAGGGCATTTACAGGAAGCCGTTGAGATCACCCCCCACCCTGACGAAGTGGAAGAATGGGGTTGGTTCAACATAGCCGACGTTGACCACTGGGTCGCGCAGGAGCCGGACACATTCACCCCTTGGTTCCTGCTCGAATGGAAAGCTTTGCGGGGCCCCTTCGCCGAGGACGTCACGCGACTGACGTAAGATAAGTGCCATTTGCGGGAGATCGACAGTTTTGCTTGTGTACCGCCCGACCCAGGCACATGCCCTCCTGCGGCGCTCTAACCGAAGTGATTTCTTCTCAAGAACAAAATTGACCGCGAAAAGTTTACGCTGCGCCTGCGGGATACCCGCTATAAAATTCTCGGATGCGAAATCTGGAAAGTCACGATCAGCTTGCCTTACACCGAGACGGATTTTGGACCCGGCGAGTATCAGGTCCTATCGACGCCTCAGCGGCTTACCCGCCGCTGGCCAGCCGAAGCTCGCCGGATAAGGGATCCCAGTGTTGCATGAAATTTACCCGCCCCGAAGGCGTGACACGAACCCAGGAAGACTCCGCAGTAACAAGTCCCGCAGCCTGTAGTTTGGCCAGCAGTTCGTCCTGCTCCTCGCCTTGAAACTCTGACAGAGGCGCCTGCAGGGACACGCTGAGCTTGTGCAGTAACCGCTTTTGTCTGGACTCTTTTTCTGTATAGGGTACGCCGGCACTAACCGGGTGCTCGCTGTGCCGCAGCGCCTGATGCCATTGGCCCAGGTCAACATGATTTCTCGATATCAGATTTGGCAGTTCCGAGATGGCACCCAGTCCAACCCCCAGCATGACCTGAGTTGGCCGATCTGTGTAACCCAGACGATTGCGTAGCAACCGACCCTCTGCCTGAGCCACGCTCAGGGCATCACCCGGCGCTACGAAGCTGTTGATACCCACCCATTCATAGCCACCGGCTTCCATCTCATCAATAGCACCGACAAACATGGCCATTTTTTCTGCAACGGACGGCATGCTATGCGGTTCGATGACGCGCTGATGCTCAAAGCGCTGCTCGTTACGGGTAAACGATCGACAGGTAATCCGCGACGGGTTGAGTTCGGTAATTAAACGCAGGCTGTCCCGCACCGTTTTCACCGACTGCCCGGGCAAACCGTAGAGCAACTCCAGGGTAACCGTATCGAAGCCTACGCTGCGGGCATTACCCACAACATCAGCGAGCAACTCTGGCGAATAGCTCCTTCCCAAACCCTGCCTTGACTCTGGGTCGAGCTCACGAAGTTCAATTCTGATATTGCGGAATCCCAATCCCCTCACGAGTTCCAGCTGGGTCAGGGATGTCCGGTCAGGATTGATCTCAAAGACGGTATCGCAGTCATCTTCCAATGCGAAATGTCGCTCCAGAAGCTGGGCAAGTCGTGCCAACTGGGCGTTTGACAGTAAACTGGGCGTGCCCCCGCCAATAAGCAGCTGGGATAGTGGCCGACCACGCCCTATGCGTCGACTGATGAGATCGAACTCTCGGGAGAGTCCATCGAGATAGTTGTCTATAACCGTCGGGTCTGAAGTCACTTCCGCGACCCGGTCACAGCTGACACATCGCGAAGCACAAAATGGCAGGTAAACCTGCAAACCCAGACCGCCGTCGAGTTCTCCGGAAACCGCCGCCGCATCCAGGGCATCAGAAAATTGGGGTGAAGGCATCGGCCGCTCTTTCTGCCCCAGTAGGGGATAGGCGTTGATGGCGGAAGAAGCCAGTAATAAGGTTTGGCGATCGTTAGTCTCGGACTGCTTCATCAACTGCCTCCTACTGCATAACTGCAGGTCTGGCTAGCTTGGTGACCTTGCGGTCTCCTCCGATCCTTAGAAGACTCCAACTGCGCCGCAGGGGCTGCGCCAAGATTTATTACGTTTATTTGCGCTCCCCAATAGCAAACACAGTAGACCTCTCCCTCGATCAGGTCAAGCAGGTTAGCCATCAGATACTTCAAACATCAATAACCACTTTCCGACTTGTCAGGGCTGGGGACCCGGCTTGGCCGAGGCTTGCGCACCGGGCACATCCGGAGCAGCCCAGATCCAGAGGGCTGCATCACCCATCGGCACCATAAGAAAGATATGTTCCAGCGTACCCAGTGCTGCCAGCACACCCACCAAGGTAAAAGCAATCATCACGTTCAGGTCGGACGCCTGCATTGCACCGTTGATCAGTAAATAACTGACCAGCATTCCGAACCCCAGCGAGACTGGGAACAACAGGTTGAAGGGCCGTTTGGGTATGTACGAGTCCAGATACGCTAGGTGGCTGGGCAACCAGCTTTGATTGTAATTACGCACTCCCAATACCAGGTTGAGCTTGCTGCTCCACCGCATAAGCCAAAGCACCGTAAACGTCCACAGAGCCACTTGGTTGGGCTGATTCCAGGACATAACTGCAAGCGTCAGAACCATGGCCAAGAGGGTTAATTCGTGCCAGAGACAAGTACCCAATCCAAGCTTTATACGGGTACCTGCGGACGCTCCCACAGGGCACTCATCCTTATGCGCTCCGGTGATGAAGCCCATAAGGTAGCCCATCTCCAACCACCCCCACAGGGACAGTGCCAGACAGAACGCCATAACGACGCCACGGGGAGACCACTGGGAGACAATCCCTCCCATCATCCAGAACGCCAGCAGCATCAATACAGTCGATATCGAAAAAATGACCCGGTGCTGCGCTTGGGGCCTGTGCACCAGCCACAGAATCACTCCGGTCGAGAACCACCACCCGGTAAGCGCAACCAGCAGTGCCAGCGCGAACTCGCTCACGCGCCACCGGCTATCAGCGGATTTCCAGAGACGGGCGGCAGAAGTGCCGCAAACTCAGCGACATTGGTGGGTCCAAATGCGACCAAGTCAATGACCTCACGGGTCATCGGATCTAACAACTGCAGCCGACCATCGGCGTAGAGATTGAGTTGAAAACCCGCCTGCGATAACAGGCCTTGCTGGTGACGAGCGCGGACCAGACTCCTGACAACCCCCCGAATGAAGCTACCTTCACCCGCGCCCAGCTGTCTAATGACCTCCCCTGAGTCCTCGTCCGAGATCGTGATCTGGCCCTGGGTACCATCGGTGAAAATCAAGGTCCGCGACGAGGTCAGCCCACCAACCGGAGGATCGGCAACGACGATATGGTCGGTACTCCTGGCAAGGAGAACCGCGGCCACCAGAAACAGCAGGCCGAGAGCGATCAGGGCCATAAACCGATCACTGACCCGGCGGATATGCCGTACCTCGGATTCCATCTCAGCTGATCCCGATGGGCTGTGCACCTGCAAATCCTCCTGGTGTACCCGGTGCAGCGGTGTCCGACTTCCCTACCGACCCCTGCTCACCCGACTCCCTTACTGTTTTCGCCAGCAGGCGAGCCAGATTCTGGGCGTCAGGGATACCCCTGAACAGCGGCTGAATTCGGCGGAATCCAAGCAGTCGCACATGAGGCCAAAGCAGCATGTAATACAGCTTGGCATCGTTCTTCGGCGTAAACAGTACGTCTCCCGTGCCGTCACTGCACAGACGTAAACCTGCGCTCTCTACTTTTTCAAGCGGTAGGTTCACCATCATGGGCGTAGCGACCCCCGAGCGGAGTACGAGTCGCCTGTTGGTCAACGTATAGACCGTGCTTCTTGCATACAACCAGGCCGCACCCGACAGCAGGCCAAGGGACACGGCGGCCAGGCTGAGTTGCCAGGAGATTCCCACAATAATGTGCTGTGCGCTCACCCCATCCATAAGTTTATAAATCACATGGATAGTGACCAGTAACATGAAATACAGCGCTAACGTGCGAACCTGGAACACACGATTTGCAAGAGCCGTCCAGCGGGGCGCACCCTGCCAGACGATTTCCTCACCCTCGGGTAGGTGCTCAGGCAGCCCCTTCAATGGCTCGTACTCATACTCCCTCATAGCCACGGACCCTTGCGGTCAGGCATCGCGTACAGCGTTCCACCACCATAAAAAGCGGTTATCTTGTCCTCCTCCTGCAGGGTGACCTGATCGGGGTTTGCGAGCCTTGGCACTTGTGCAAACTGATCACTGCGGATTGATTTCACTGTGACGCTACCATCCGAGGACACCCTTGCCATGGTCATTGGCAATAGGCGGGTGCCATCGCCCACGTCCACCTCTGCATAGCGAAAGTGCGGCTCTGCCCTGTCAACCCAAAGATCCACCACCGTACCGCCCTGCTTACCATCACAGGCCATTACTGCTTTGCCGCGGGGATCGGGATCTCGACTGTTGACGTTATGTTGGCCGTCAACGCGGAGGGGCACGATTCTGGGCTGGCCATCCACCGTCAGGTCAGGCGATTCAGGCCGCGTGGCCCATGCGGCCGGCCCAAGTCCGTCCACCATCGGGTCACCCGTTGGCTCAATGGGGTCACCCATGGAAGGTCCCGTCGCAGACGCCTTCAACTCATAGCCCGCAGCAGCCGGACCGGGCAGCGTGCGGCTGCCCTGTCCATTGGCGAGTTCATAGGTCTTCGGCATCGGCATACCACCCACACCCTCCACCAGGGTATCGCCGTTACCATCCAGCTCCAGGGGCCAGCCCTCTCGCTTGCCCTCTCGATGCAGGTGGCGAACCAGTAGAAAAAAGAAAATCCAAAAGGCGTATAACGCTAACTGCGCGACATCAATGTAACCGGTTATGGCTCCAGTACCCATTGTATTGCTCCTCTGTTGTTACTCGTTAACCCGGAAAATCTGCGAGGCGCAGATCCGGTGGTTGCTTTGACTGCTCGCTGGACTTTCGCACCAGGGGTCCCAGTGCGATAAGCGCAGCAAACAGGATTAGAATTTCGATGTGGTAAACGAAGGCATAGGCAGTTGTCGGCATATTTAACGCAGTACCGAACAGCCCCAGGCTGACCCAGCCGCCAACCAGATCCCGAATGGCCCCGCCGGCAAAAATGGCAACGCCTGTTGCAGTCACCTGGACGGCACCCCACGCCCCCAGCGTAATCCCCGTCAGATCGGTGCGGCCCAGCGTCATTACCGCCGTTAAGGTCCCGACCGCAAAGAGACCGTTACCAAGTCCGATCGCCAGCGTACCCATACGAAACAGCAAGCCTGATTCCATGGGCGCGGCGAACACCACAGCAGAAAATGCAAACACACCAATCATGACGCCCATGGCAGAGACCCGGATAGGATCAGCACCATTGGCCAGCGCCCGTGCTGCGGCGAAAAAGGCAATCAACATGCCGATGCCCAGAATCGCTGTGAGTTGGGTGGTTTCGCTGACACTCATATGCAGTATCTGTGCCCCGTAGGGTTCCAGAAGAATGTCCTGCATAGTGAATCCCAGCGTCCCCAGGGCGACGGCAACCAGCAGGCGCCGGGCTCGGGGCTGCTCGCTGAATTGTCGCCAGACCTCTCCAAATGTTGGCCGCTCACGATCGTGTCGCGTTAGCTGTGGCTGCCTTGCCTCCTGCTTCCAGAGCGCCACGAAATTCAGGACGACGGTCAATACTGCAGCTCCCTGCAGAACCTGTATGAGTCGAAGATAGGTGAAGTTTTTCAGTAACTCTGCAAAACCGAGGCTCGCGGCCACCGTACCCACCAACAACATGACATACAGCAGCGCTACTACTCGAGGTCGAGATTCTTCGCTGGCGAGATCGGTGGCGAGGGCCAGTCCCGCTGTCTGGGTGGTATGCATGCCCGACCCAACGAGTACAAACGCCAGCATAGCGGCCAAAGGCCCAGTGATTTCGGGCCCACTATGGGGTTCAGTCATCACAATCAGGGCAAAGGGCATGATGGCTAACCCGCCAAACTGCAGCAAAGTCCCTACCCACAAGTAGGGTACCCGTCGCCAGCCCAGATAGGACCGGTGAAAATCCGATCGAAACCCAACGACGGCCCGCGCCGGTGCTAACAGCAAGGGTATTGCCACCATCAAGGCTACCGCCCAGGCGGGCTGACCGAGTTCCACCACCATGATGCGATTGAGTGTCCCGGTGAGCAGGACCGCAGCGATACCCACTGAAACCTGGAACAATGCCAGGCGCAGTAAACGACTCAGCGCCAAGTTTTCGCTAACGGCATCGGCGAAGGGCAGCCAGCGGGTGCTGAGCCCCTGGATCAAATCACCGAATCGTTGGCGAGATATCATCATGCCCGCACCAGCTCCATCGCATGAGAGATATAAAAACCACTCGAGACGCGGTGATCACGTCCCATTTGCCACCCCGAGAAAGAGGACTCGGAGGCTACCGCCTGGCGAAGGCGAGAAGCAGCAATCGGAGCTATTGCCGGGGAGCGATTGCCCCTGGGAAATAACTGGCCAACACTGTGCATAGCTGCGAGCAACGGCGTTTTCGGGGCAAACGTAAAGGCTATGCTGGTGCTAACGGTTTCCGCCATAGCAGCCAATGTGCGCAAACCATCGTCAGGTTCGTAATGTATAAGGGAATCCATGGCGACAATATGATCAAACGTGCCCAGATCGAGCCGGCGCATGTCGCCCACCCTGAAGTCGATGGACCCGGGGAAACTGCCATCGCCTACCCGCTCCCGCGCAAGGTCAACCAGCGTGGGTGACAAGTCTACCGCGGTGACCTCCGCTCCGCGGTACGCCGCCTCCAGCGCAAATGCCCCAGTGCCGCAACCTGCATCCAATATGCGCCGACCTGAGAGGTCCTCGGGCAACCAGCTCAGGAGCGTGCCACGCATCGCGTCCCGACCCGCCCGTACGGTTTGACGAATGCGCCCAACCGGTGCGTCAGAGGTCAGCTTTGCCCAGGTATCAGCAGCAGTCCGGTCGAAGTAATGCTCGATCTCCCGCCGGCGCTGCTCGTAACTAACCACGTTCATTACTCCATTCCCAATCAGTCAAACCCAAGAAAATCAAACAGTTCTCGATCCCGCATGGGCGTCACCGGTAGTGCCTCGGTACCGTCCCAAAGTCGCTGTGCCAGCTGCATGTATTCCCGTTGTACAAGGTCCAGACCCTCTGCATCGCCCATTTCAAAGATGGTGGATTTCTTCAGGCGGCTGCGTCGGATGACATCGAGGTCTGGAAAATGAGCGAGCCGTTTCATCCCTGTAGCCTCGTTAAACCGATCAATTTCATCGGTCCCCGCGCTACGGTTTGCGATGACGCCACCCAACCTGACAGCATAATTTTTTGCCTTTGCATTGATGGCTGAGGCAATTCGATTCATGGCGAAAATAGAATCGAAGTCATTGGCGGTTACCACGACAGCGCGTTCTGCATGCTGCAAAGGTGATGCAAAGCCGCCACATACAACGTCACCCAGCACGTCGAAAATAACGACATCGGCATCGTCCAGCAGGTGATGCTGTTTGAGGAGCTTCACGGTCTGTCCGACGACGTAGCCGCCACAACCTGTGCCTGCGGGCGGACCCCCCGCCTCCACACACATCACACCGTTGTAGCCCTCATGGACATAGTCCTCTGGCCGCAACTCCTCAGCGTGGAATTCAACCGACTCGAGCACATCGATGACCGTGGGCATCAGGGCTTTGGTCAGAGTAAACGTCGAGTCGTGCTTGGGATCGCAGCCAATTTGAATAACCCGTTTTCCAAGCTTGGAAAAGGCTGCACTCAGGTTGGACGACGTCGTGCTCTTGCCGATTCCCCCCTTCCCGTACACAGCGAATACCTTCGCTTTGTCGATCTGGATTTGAGGATCCAGGTGAACCTGCACACTGCCCTCGCCATCGTCGCCCTTACCTCCCGCGTCAATAGCCTTGATAGGGATATGGTTATTACGTACGTTCATGCGACCGCCTCAGGTGATATACCTTCCATCCAATCTTCGAGATCCTCTCCCGCCTCGCGTAGTGCACTTAACGAAGCTTCGTCGGGATCCCAGTATTGGCGCTCATGCGCCTCCAGTAACCGGTTGGCCACACGCGATGCGGCCTTCGGGTTTAACAGCGCAAGTCGTCGTCGCATATCCTCATCGAGAATGAACGTTTCGGACAATTGCTGGTATACCCAGGGGGCTACCTGGCCCGTTGTTGCGGACCACCCCATGGTATTCGTGACATGGCTCTCAATCGCTCGAACCCCCTCGTAACCGTGGTCGAGCATGGATTCGTACCACTTGGGATTCAATACACGCGTGCGTGTCTCAAGTGCGACTTGCTCAGCCAGGGTGCGAATTTTTTCGTTACCCGTCGTATGGTCGGCGATATACACCGGAACCGGCTCACTTCCCGTTCGCCGGATGGCACGACTAATCCCACCGAGCGTATCGAAGTAGTGATCTACGGTAGTCACACCCAATTCAACCGAATCGAGATTCTGGTAAGCGAGGTCAACCTGCGAGAGCATTTCCGTGAGCAGCTCTGTATTTTGGGTGACCGCACCGTGACGCCCGTAGGCGTGGCCCTTTCGGGCAGTGAACGTCTCGGCCAGCTCGTCCTCATCCTGCCAGGCGCCACTATCTATGAGCATGTTGACGTTGGATCCGTAGGTACCCTCGGCATTGCTGAATACCCTCAGGGCAGCCGTTTCAATGTCACAATCATGCTCGATTTGGTAGGCCAGCGCGTGTGCCCTCACAGCGTTCTGTTCGATCGGCTCATCTGCTATTGCAGCGAGATAGGCAGCCTCCGCCAGCAGTCGGGTCTGTAATGGCAGTAGATCCCTGAAAATTCCGGAGAGGGTCATAATGACGTCGATCCGGGGTCTCCCCAAAGTCTCCAGATCAATCAGTTCTGCGCCAGAGACCCGGCCATAGCTGTCCAGCCGCGGACGGGCTCCCATCAGGGCCAACGCCTGGCCAATCGCGATACCCTCGGATTTCAGGTTGTCAGTACCCCACAAAACCAGAGCAACCGACATGGGCATACCCTGGCCGTCCTGCTCGTGGCGATCCAGCAGCTGTCGAGCCTGGCGCTCACCTTCCTTGACGGCGAAATGGCTGGGCAACCGAAACGGATCGAACCCGTGCAGGTTTCGTCCTGTGGGCAGCATATCCGGGGAGCGGAGTAGATCACCGCCACCCACCGGGGGAATAAAGCGACCATCGAGGGCGCGGAGTAACGCGGGTATCTCACTATCCTGACCTAGAGCCCGGGCGCCGTGTAGGAGCAACTCAAGAAAGTTCTGACGCTCATCCTCCGGAATCGCAGAAATTTCCTCCGCATCTAAAAGGTCAGAGAGGGAATCACCATCCAATACTCGCTCGAAAAAAGATTCTCCAAGCTGCCCACGGCCCTGGGCCGTTGCCATTGAGGCCAATAGCGTCAGCTGGTCAGACCGGGGCATGACCTCACCCACCACGTGCAGGCCATAGGGAATTAGGGCTTCTTCTATCTCAGAGAGCTGCCTCCGCAATCCCTCAACCGCCGCTTCCGAGCCCGCTTCCCAGTCCTGCTCCTCAAGCGCACAGGCTGCCGCCTGTTCCCGTATGAGGGCCAACAATTCAGACAGTGACTCCGCATTCTGATCCAGATCCCGACGACGCCAGCGATCTATCGAGTCACCGAGACTCTTGAGCTCCTGGTAAAGGTCTGCATTCGCTACGGGTGGGGTCAGGTAGCTGATCAGGGTGGCAGCGGATCTTCGCTTTGCGATCAAACCTTCGGAGGGATTATTTGAGGCATAAAGATAGAAATTGGGCAGCGCGCCAATGAGTCGGTCCGGCCAGCACTGCGCTGACAATCCCACCTGTTTGCCGGGCATGAACTCCAGCGCGCCGTGGGTGCCAAAATGCAACACAGCATCCGCCTGCCAGGTCTCGCGGAGATAACGATAAAACGCCGCAAACGCGTGTGTGGGCGCATGCCCACCCTCGAACAGAAGGCGCATCGGATCGCCCTCATAGCCCATTGGCGGCTGGACCGTCACCAGCACATTGCCAAATTCGGCTCCCAGAACGAAGAGCGAGCGACCATCGGTCAACTGCTTTCCTGGTGCGGGCCCCCACTGCGCTTCAATCTCCGCCAGCCAGGGTTCATTCCTGACATGGTCGTCGACGTCTATGCTGGCACAGACATTGGCATCTGTACCCTTTAGCCCGGCGTTGCCAACCAGGATGGCATCCCGAAGCGCTTCAACAGACTCCGGAAGTGCCACGTCATAGCCATCGGCGTCCAGGGCCTTGAGGGTATTGTATAACGAGCCAAAAACTGACAGGTGCGCCGCGGTACCCGTGCTCCCTGAATTTGGTGGGAAGTTGAACAAGACCACGGCCACCTTCCGCTTGCTGCGCTTTCTCCGGCGCAAGCTGACCAGATTGGCCACCCGATTTGCGAGGGTGCTGATACGTTCTTCATGGGCTCGCATGGCGTTGGGCGTGTCGGCTGCGCGCTCACTCCGCCCACCGAAAACAAGGGGTCCGGTGGCGCCATCCAACTCGGGGATGGATACCATCATGGTGGCTTCTATCGGCATCAGACCCAGAGATGAACCTGCCCAGGTTTCCAGGCTCTGGAACTCGAGCGCCTGCACGGCGAGATAGGGCACATCAAGGGACTTCAACAATTCCTGCGCCGCGTCCGTGTCGTTGTAAGCCGGGCCACCCACCAGGGAAAAGCCCGTAAGCGATACCACAGCATCCACCACTGGCTTGCCGTCTTCCATAAAAAAACGCTGCACGGCGGGCCGGGCATCCAGACCGCTGGCGAACGCTGGAATAACCCGCAACCCCCTGTCCTCAAGCGCCTGAATGACAGCATCGTAATGCCGACTGTTGCCCGCGAGGGCGTAGGAGCGCATCAGCAGCAGACCCACTGCGCCGGACTTCCTCTCGCCCGTAAGTCCCGCCTTTGGCAGTGCATCCAGATCTGCGCTGATACCCGTATCGATGGCCGGATGATAGACACCCACCTCGGGGTAATCGATCGGCGCACCGGGCTCCGGAAGTTGACGCAGCGAAGCGCGTGGTCCTGTTGCATAGCGTCGCACGACCAGCTGGATCATGCGCGCCAAATTTTCCTCAGAGCCCGCCAGCCAGTACTGCAACGTCAGGAAATAAATACGCAGGTCCTGGGCCGTACCTGGAATAAAACGCAATATCCTCGGCAGCCTGCGCAACACCGACAATTGCTGCGCGCCGACGTTGCGTGGTTTGCCACCGGTCGAACTTTTACCCCGCAATCGCTTCAATAATGACAGGGCACCGCCCTGCTCACCGTCCATTGAGAACCGACCCATCCGGGTCAACCTCATTACCTCGCCCGCCGACATGCAACAAATCATTGCATCGCAATCATCACGGCGCGCCTCAAGGGCATCGATGACCGCAGCAATATGTGGCTCCATGAACATCATGGTGGCAATAATGATGTCGCCGTGGGCAATATCCTCGCGACACGCTGCAAGCCGATCGGGTCGGGCTTCCCAGTCGGCGGCCGCATGGATGGAAAGCTGAAGTCCGGGTATGACCGGTCTTAAACGAACAAAAGCAGAATCGAGCGCGGCACTGACGTGATTGTCCAGCGTGAGCAACACCACGCGGATCGGGGTTTTAGTGGCCCCCTCAGCGGCTGAAGTGTGCTTTGGCTTCATAAAGCGTCTCTATATCGATCGCGGTCAGTCCCCGCTCTTCTGCATAACGTTCCGTATTGCGCCGCGCCTTGCCGCGGACGAAAAAAGGTATCTTCTTCAATTCTTTTTCTGCGCCATCCTCCCAGCGGATGCGCGGCATGGCGATAACGTTGTCCTCTACTTCCATGAGAGTGCCTTCCCCATGACCAAGGTGCGAGGGAGCGGCATGATCATTGAACTCGAAGTCGTCCCTGAACATATGCAGCAGGTGCTCCTCGAGCCCCATGATGAGGGGGTGCACCCAGGTATCAAAAAGCACGTTCGCGCCCTCAACACCCATCTGGGGCGAGAAACGCGCCGGATAGTCCTGAACGTGAGCCGGTGTCGAAATCACAGCACAGCCAATGCCGAGCCGCTTCGCTATATGACGCTCCATCTGGGTGCCGAGCACCAACTCGGGGCGCAATTCACTGACTGCCTCCTCCACGACCATATGGTCATCTGTTATGAGCGCCTCCAGCCCCAGTTCCCGCGCCGCGGCTCTGACATCACGCGCCATCTCACGGGAGTAGGTACCCAGGCCCACGACCTCAAAGCCCATTTCCTGCTGCGCAACCCGGGCGCAGGTAAGGGCATGGGTGCCATCACCAAAGACAAAAACCCGTTTGCCCGTCAGGTAGGTGGAGTCTACTGAACGGCTGTACCAGGGCAGGCGGCAGTCTGCAACGGCGTCTGCGCTGATATCAATTTTTAACACCCCAGCCAGTTCAGCCAGAAAGTCCTGCGTCGCACCAAACCCCAGGGGCACGGTGCGGATAGTGGGCTGACCAAAATTCCGCTCTAACCATGCGCAGGTTTCGAGGGCGACTTCAGGGTACAGGCAGACATTCGCGTCCGCCTCGGGTATGCGCATAATGTCTGCGATGCCTGCGTCGAGTGGCGCAACGACATTGACGCCGATCCCCACGGACTGGAGCAGGCGCGATATTTCCACGACATCGTCACGGCAGCGAAAGCCAAGCTTACTCGGCCCGAGTAAATTGACTGTGGGCCGCCGGGCAGCACTTCCCTCAACGGGGTTCTGTGCTACCGAATTCCGCTGACCCGCCAGAACTGCACGAACCAGATGAAAAAAAGTCTCACTGGCTCCCCAGTTTTCCTTGCGCGAGTACGCGGCCATTTCCAGAGCCACGACGGGAACTGGCAGTCCTGCCGTTTCCGCGAGGGTGCCTGGCTGATCCTGCAAAAGCTCTGCCGTGCAGGAGTCGGCCACCAGGATCAACCCCGGCTTATGGTGCTCATAAGCGGACTGCAGGGTGTTCAGGAACTTCTCTGCCGTGCTTGCCCCAAGATCCCTTGCCTGAAACGTGGTGTAGGTGACCGGCGGACGCTTGCCATCGCGTTCAATCATGGTGAACAGCAGATCTGCGTAGGTATCACCCTGGGGCGCGTGGAGCACCAGGTGAACGTCCCGCATGGAGGCGGCGATACGGATGGCGCCAACGTGGGGGGGGCCCTCATATGTCCACAGCGTCAACTCCATGAACCCACCTTCAGCGCCTGTTCACGGCGCAGTGGCCGGGCAAACAACTCCGCCAGATCGCCGGCCTGTTCGAAACCCTGAATCGGAGTAAAGAGCAGCTCAATCGACCACTTGGTGCGGAGGCCTTCCGCTTCCAGAGGATTGGCAATCCCAAGCCCACAGACCGTCAGGTCGGGGCGGACCGAACGAACACGGTCAAGCGCCGGATCCAGGTCCTGCCCTTCTACCCAATCGACCCCCTCGGGTAGCAAAGGCACCTCCGCGGCCATAACCCGCGCGTCAAAAAAGGGGGTTCCGACCTCCCGCGGGGTCATCCCGCACTCCCGGGAGAGAAAACGCGCAAGAGGAATTTCCAGCTGTGAGTCCGGCAGCATGGTGAACGATTTACCGGTTAACTCTTCACGATATTTGCTCAACGCCGCCTCGGCTCGCTGACGGGGTGCGCGCAGGGCAGTCGTCTGGGTCTGGGAATCAATGCCGAAGGCATCAGCCGCGGCACGGAACCAGCCATCGCTGCCTTCAGCACCCATCGGGAAGGGGGCAGATATCAGAGTCGCCCCCCTGGACTCGAGCGCCCGGAGGGTTTCCCCCAAAAACGGCTGGGCCAGCAATAACCGGGTGTTTGCACCCACGGCGGGTAAGTCAGTGGACTGGCTCCCCGGGAAAAAATCGACATCGCCGATACCCAACTGGGTGAACAGCCGACGAAACTGGTCCTCAACAATATCTGGAATCGTGCCAACCACCAGCAGGCGCTCATCAGTGGCCGTGGTCACGGGAAGGCCTGCCGCCAGGCTGGCCAGGCAGTTGTCCTCCCCCTGCGTAAACGTGGTCTCAATACCGGACCCCGAATAGGCAACAAACCGCACCTGACCATCGTACGCCCGGCTCAATCGACCCGCCGCATTGTCGAGATCGAGCTTGATCACCTCGGAGGGACATGAGCCAACAAGGAAAATACTCTTCAATTCCGGGCGTCGCTCAAGGACCTGGGCCACCACACGATCCAGTTCATCATTACAGTCCGCCATCCCGGCGAGGTCACGATCCCCAAGGACCGCCGTACCAAATCGAGGCTCGGCGAAAATCATGACGCCTGCAGCGGACTGAATCAGGTGAGCACAGGTTCGCGACCCCACGACCAGAAAGAACGCATCCTGTATTTTGCGATGTAGCCAGATGATGGATGTCAGCCCGCAGAAAACGGCGCGCTGGCCACGCTCCTGGAGCGGCTGGAAGCGCTCGGGGGTCCCGGTTGAAGCGGCAATGACCTCCACCGTCATCTCGAAAGGCCCGCGACATAATCAGGCGCTGCTGACGACTCAGCCCTGGTGGATGCCACCCGGGCGGCGCGCAATTTCAGCAGGAACTGTGTGGCATTGACAACATAGGCGGCATAGGCCGCCACTGCCAGCCACATTTGGCCACGGGGATCCTGTAGATCAAAAATCCAGGACAGCACATAAGCTGTGTGCAGGAAAATGACGAGCATACTGACCACATCTTCCCAGAAAAAGGCGGGAGCAAAGAGGTAACGACCGAACACGGCCTTTTCCCAGATAGCGCCGGTTACCATGATCGTGTAAAGAAAGCCTGTCTTCACCAGCACGGATAGCACGGCGGCGTCATACCCCGTGGCATTGACCAGGAAATTGATTACAAAGACAAGACTCAGGGCAAAGGCCAGGAACTGGAGGGGTGCAAGAACACCTTGAACCACGGTCCAGACCGAGGAATCTCGCCTCGCGCGCTGCTCCGGGGTGTATAGATCGGGGCCCCTTGGAGGGGTTTTTATCGTTTCACCCACGTCGACCTCCAGCGCTCAATGCGCTCCACGGGTACTCTCCAATGCAGATTATCTCCCCCCTTCACAAGGTGTCAACTTCTTATTACATTATAGAAAGTGTAAAAAAAGTGACGCTTTTGGTGCTGTCAAGATTTTTTGGCCAAAAGTGTCTAATTTGGGATGCGATGGGCGTGAATGTAGTGTAGACCTATCCGCAAATGTGGGTTGAAGGACGCTCCCGGCACACCTTATACCGACCTGAGGGCTTTACAATTGCTCAACCAACTGGACACTGCCGCCGTCGTTTCCGTCTTGGAAGCCGTTGCAGATGTGCAACTGCAACTCGACGCAGAAGGTTTCTGCATTGACGTCGCCGTCACCAACGCAGAACTTACCGACCTCGTGCGAATTCCCTGGCGTGGCCGGCGCTGGCATGAACTCTGCGTTGATGAGCACCAGGAGCGCGCCCAAGAGGCCCTCGCACGAGCAGCGGCTGAACCCAATACCCCGCGACGGGTGGATCTCAACATCCGGGCTACCGAAACCAGCAACGAGTTGCCGATGAGCTTTCGACTCATTCAACCCGCATCCGGGGGTGTCATTGCCGTCGGCAGGGATCTCAGGGTGGTCAGTGACCTGCGACAGCAAGTGATCAACGCCCAGCACGCCATGGAACAGGACTACTGGGCGCTGCGGCAGATGGAAAACCGTTACCGGCGGCTTCTCGAATTGACCAGTGACGGCATTTTGGTTGTGGATGAGGGCACAGGGCGGGTACTGGAAGCCAACTCCCAGGCCAGTGCCATGCTCGGTACCGAGGGACAGAGTATTATTGGCCGCCCCCTGCCGCTGAATTCCATAGAGATGCAGACATTGCTGGAGTCTGCGCGGGAAACCGGCGCTACCAGTCTCCGCAGAATGGTCCTGCCCAATATGCCCCACGGCACAGATGTGCTGGTCAGTTTCCAGCGTCAGGGGCCTGAATCACGCTACCTGATTCGCCTGTCCAGCACTGGCTCCGACAGTAAGGCGAGCGATATGCACTTCGCCGATACCTTTCAGCTTGCCCCGGACGCCATTGTGCAGGTGGACATTGATGGGCGCATAGAATATGCCAATGGGATGTTCCTCGAATGGGTAAATGTGGCCGCTGCTGATCAGGTCATTGGCCGCACACTGGATAACTGGGTGGGGCGTTCGACGGTGGACCTTTCAGTCATGCTCAGCAACCTGCGACAAGCTCGGCCCATCAAGCTGTACGCTTCGGTATTGAAAAATAGCCTGGGCACCACATCGGACATCGAAATATCGGCTGCCACGGTACAACGGGGCGATGCCCCAAAAATTGTTTTTTTTATCCGGGACATCAGTCGCCGCCTTACCGCCGACCACCCATTGACCGAACGACTCCCTCGCTCAATCGAACAGTTGACCGAACGCGTTGGTCGACACCCACTCAAAGACCTCGTCAGGGAGTCTACCGATGTAATCGAGGCCCTCTGCATCCAAGCGGCGCTGAAGCTAACCCGGGATAATCGTGCATCTGCCGCTGAAATTCTCGGCCTTAGCCGCCAGAGCCTCTATACCAAACTTCGCCGCTACGGAATTGGTGAAAGTGCATCTGATGCATAAATCTGCCCATTTAGTTTGACGAAATAAGCGTAAATAAAGTTTGACGCTTGGTAAAAGGGCTGTTTACCCTCTGGCCTATGCAACGAGCGTCACAACTCACTATGGGTACGAGCCGTCCACAGCCGGCCGCACTGCTGGAATTACTGAAACCAATTACATGGTTCCCACCCATGTGGGCGTTCCTCTGCGGCGCCGTTTCAACTGGTGCGGCACTCCTAGACACGCCTTGGTTGCTGGTCGCCGGCATCCTGCTCGCCGGGCCCCTGGTCTGCGGAGCCAGTCAGGTAGTCAACGATTGGTTTGACCGCGAGGTCGACGCCATCAACGAGCCCGGGCGGCCGATACCCTCCGGGCGTGTCCCCGGATCATGGGGCCTTGTGTATGCCATTTTTTGGACAACTCTGGCCGCCATCTGGGGCGCAGCCCTCGGATTCTGGGTCGGTCTGGCAACATTGCTGGGCCTGGGGCTCGCCTGGGCCTACAGCGCACCTCCAAGTCGCCTCAAACGCAATGGCTGGTGGGGTGCTGCCGCGGTTGGTTTCAGCTACGAAGGACTCGCCTGGGTTACCGGTGCGGCCGTTTTCCTCGGCGGCGCACTGCCTCCCTGGCCCGTCTTGGTCATGGCCGGTCTCTACAGCATTGGCGCTCATGGCATTATGACCCTGAACGATTTCAAATCGGTCGCTGGCGATCGGGCCCTGGGCCTGCGTTCCTTGCCTGCCGTTTACGGATTGCGCAAGTCTGCAGTGATTGCCTGCTGGTTCATGGCTGTGCCCCAGATTATCGTTGTGGCGTGTCTGGCTTATTTTACGGCTTACTGGCAGGCCGCCATTGTGGGCCTGCTCATCGTGGGTCAACTCTTTGCCATGGGGCGCCTTGTTCGCGAACCGGAGGCCCTGGCGCCCTGGTACAACGGCACGGGCGTCTCTGCTTATGTCAGTGGCATGATGGTCACTGCGACGGCGTTGCCGGGATTGTTATCGTGACCCCCGCCGTGGGCCTAAGTTGGCGGGGTATTGTGCGGCTGGGCCTCATCCAGACCGCGCTCGGGGCCGTGATCGTTTTGACAACCTCCACGCTCAACCGCGTTATGGTGGTCGAAATGGCACTGCCCGCCATGCTCCCGGGGTTCCTTGTTGCAGTTCATCACTTTGTGCAGCTGGCCCGACCCCGCATCGGTTTCGGCTCGGATATAGGTGGCCGTCGGACGCCCTGGATTGTGGGAGGAATGCTACTTCTGGCCGTTAGTGGTGTCGTCGCTGCACTGGGCACGGTGCTGATGGCACAGAGTGTTTATGTTGGCTCCCTGGTCTCGTTCCTCGGATTTTTTGGCATCGGCCTGGGGTCGGGTGCAACCGGTACGTCACTTCTCGTGCTGCTTGCCAAGGTGGTCGCGCCAGAACGAAAGCCCGCGGCAGCCACCCTGGTCTGGTTCATGATGATCGCAGGGTTCGCGGTGACAGCGGGTGTGGCGGGCCATTTCCTGGACCCCTTCTCCCCTACTCGCCTGCTGGCGGTCACCGCAACGGTCTCGGTGCTCGCATTCCTAACCACCATGGTCGCCATCACCGGTGTCGAGCCCGCGAAGGTCAGCGGGCAAGTCGCCGCGAGCGAAAAACCCGCTTTCATGCCTGCCCTACAAAAAATTTGGCAGGAACGGCAGGCGAGACAGTTCACGCTCTTTGTCTTTGTCTCGATGCTCGCCTACTCCTTTCAGGATTTGATTCTCGAACCGTATGCGGGGCTGGTATTCGACCTCACGCCAGGGCAATCCACACAACTGGCGGGCACCCAGCACGCCGGTGTACTTCTGGGAATGGCGGCAGTCGCCGCCAGCGGGTCACTTTTCAGTCGTCATGGCGTAAAACTGCTGCGAGCATGGACGGTCGGCGGATGCCTTGCATCTGCCCTGGTCCTGCTCGCCCTGGCCAGCGGGGGTCTCCGGGTGGAAGACTGGCATTTATCAAGCAATGTTTTCCTTCTCGGTTTTGCCAATGGTGCCTTCGCCGTGGCAGCCATCGCCGCGATGATGACACTGGCAAGCGCGGGAGAGCCCGGACGTGAGGGGCTTCGCATGGGGCTCTGGGGAGCATCCCAGGCTATCGCATTCGCCCTCGGCGGTTTTCTGGGTACCGTCGCGGTAGATGTGTGTCGCATATGGATTGACACCCCGGCCCACGCCTACGGCCTGGTGTTCACATTCGAAGCCCTGCTGTTCCTCGCTGCGGCCTGGCTGGGACTGGGCATCGGCAGAGGCAATCAACAGGTCGTAGCGCAGCGGGCCCCGGCTTTTGGGGATATTGCAGTTCAGGAAGTTATGACGGGAAGACATTAAATGGGGGAAATAGCTCGTGTCCAAGACTGACTATGACGTAGTGGTAATAGGGGGCGGTCCATCAGGTGCCAGCGCAGCTTTTGATCTCGCCAAACAGAATTACCGGGTACTCCTGATTGAGCGCGCCTTTCGAATAAAACCCTGTGGCGGCGCCATTCCGCCCTGCCTGATCGACGAATTTGAAATTCCTGAGGAACTGCTGGTGGCACGAATTCGTTCTGCGCGCATGATCTCACCCACCGAAAAAACCGTTGATATGCCGGTGGGTAATACTTTCGTCGGCATGGTTGATCGCGATCAATTTGATCCCTGGCTCCGCCAGCGCGCCGTTGATGCCGGCGCCGAACTTCGCATCGGTGCATTCAAAGCCCTTTACTATGACGACCAGGGCGTTGTGCACATTAATTATCAGAGTAAGGAGTCAGGACGCGAAAGTGTGACCGTGACCTCCAGAAGTGTCATCGGAGCCGATGGCGCGCGATCAGCTGTTGCCCGACAGGCCGTACCCTGCAGCAAAGACCTGCGCTGGGTACTCGCGTACCATGAAATTGTCGAGGCGCCGGACAATGCAAATGACCGTTACGACGGCGATCGCTGTGACGTCTGGTACCAGGGGGAGTTGTCTCCTGACTTTTATGCCTGGGTGTTCCCCCATGGAAAACATGCAAGTATTGGGGTGGGCAGTGAGGCCGACAGCTTCTCTGCGCGGCAATCGGTCGCCCTGCTGCGCACAAAAACCGGCCTGGATACCTGCCAGACCGTTCGCAGGGAGGGCGCACCCATTCCAATGAAACCCCTGAAACGCTGGGATGACGGTAAAGGTGTCCTGTTGGCAGGTGATGCTGCCGGCGTCGTGGCGCCGGCATCTGGAGAGGGAATCTACTACGCCATGTTAGGCGGTCGCATCGCCGCCCAGACGATGGATCAGTTCCTGCAGGTTGGCGACACCAAAATTCTGGGTCGGGCGCGACGCCAGTTCATGAGCTTGCACGGCAAAACCTTTTGGGCCCTCGGGCTGCTGCAGCGAATCTGGTACCGATCTGACAAACGGCGGGAAAAATTTGTCTCCATGTGCAATGACAAGGATGTTCAGGAGCTCACCTGGCAGGCCTATACGCAAAAGCAGCTGGTTAAAAAGCGCAAAACTGCACATCTTAGGGTGGCCCTCAAGGACCTCGGCCAGCTCATGGGGTTAAGCCGGGCCTCCTGATCATGGCGCAGCTGCTGATATCAGGTCAGATCATTGACCTGATACTCCTCCTGATTCTCCTTGAGGCGATGGCGATACTGGTGCTTAACCGGCTGGACCCCGCGCGTCCGAGTCCCCGAGCCCTTTATCCAAACCTCATATCGGGCGCCACGCTCATGTATGCAGTCAAACTGGCACTTGTGGGCGCACCGTGGTACGCCTTGGCCGCGTGCCTCGGCTTCGCCTTCCTCACCCACCTGACAGACCTGTCACTCCGCTACGGGATTTTCGACTCGGGTTCCTGATGGCTCAAAGCACCGCCGATCATTCAGGCCGCTGCTATCCAAGGCCTCCGGATCATCACTGACCAACAATCCCTACCCCAGCGAGAGGCTGGCCCACCGCTACCACGCCGGTGACGTACACACCTGCTCTGGGAGGGTGTTGGGCAGGGTTGGCAGAAAATAGAGCCGTGCGAAGGTAAGGCCTGACTGTGCCATAACCCCGAGACGCCGTATCTTGTTCAGAACACCACCCTGTGCGTGGAGTTCCTCGGCCCTCTCGCTCAGTGCCAGCAATCGCTCCATGCCAGCACGAAATTTTGGATTATCGGTATCAAGCGTCATTGGAAAGACCTGCTTGGAGATTTCAGACGTTATTTCAAACACGCGATAGTCAAAGGCCGTGGGGTCCATACCGAAAGCCTCATAGAGCTTTGGCCGTGAGTGGTCCCTGACATACATGGTGGAGTAAACCGCGAGGAGGAAAAAACGGATCCAGAGCTTGTTGTGGCCACGCAATAGCCTGGGATCGGAGCGCATCATGAGGGCGAAGGCTTCACCATGGGCAAACTCATCATTACACCATCGCTCGAACCAGTTGAAGATGGGGTGGAACTGGTTCTCCGGATTGCGCTGCAGATGCCGGTAAATCGTAATGTAACGGGCATAGCCTATTTTTTCCGACAGGTACGTGGCGTAGTAAATAAACTTGGGGCGGAAGTAGTGATATTCCTTGGTTTGCTTCAGAACACTCAGGTCCACGGCAACACCCAATTGCTTCAAGGCCCGATTAATGAAGCCCGCATGGCGGGATTCGTCCCGAGCCATATACCGCATGAGCTTGGCAATATCCTGATTTTCAACGTTTTTCTCGATTTCCTGATACAGGACGCAGCCGGAATACTCCGCTGTGATCGAACTGACCAGCAGATCGAGAAAATCGCGCTTCAGTTCGGGGTCGACGTCGAGGGACGCCGGATCAAATTCAATACTCTGCTTGAAGTGAGCCCGATTTGTATCAGCGGCAAAGTTCGCCATCATGACGTCCCACTCCTCCCGTACGGAGGTCACATCGAGTGTACTCAGTGCCTTGTAATCTGTTCGGTAAAACCTTGGCGCAAGAAGCCTGTTCTCGAGAGCCTGTTGGGTGGAATCATTAACCGTCGTTGCCTGTGTCATGCGAGCTCCTTTTGAACCGGCGACCGGTCTGGTGAATGGCCTGACGGCTCAATCCACGCGAAATGTCATTATTTAATGACAAAATACTTGTACAGGTTATTTTACTTGCGTAGGGTCTTCAAGGGGAATTTGCTGCCCTTAATCGGGTTGGGGGAACAAAGTTGGCAAGCGACCGTCCCGGGTTGCTGCCCAATCCAACGCCGATGGAGGCACCATGTATGCGCAGCGACACTATCCTACCCAAGGCCAGTAACAGTGACTTCTGCCGCCCCGAAGATGAATTGGTCCACCTCGCCTATGTGAGTACCCAAACGCGGGTAATGACAGCAGCTGATCTTATAGGCCTGCTCCAGGAGGCCCGTGAACAAAACGAGGAACGGAACATATCGGGTATCCTTCTGCACAAGAATCAATCATTTTTCCAGGTCATAGAGGGCAACCGGGCGAACGTTGATGCGACATTTGCACTCATACAGCGTGATATCCGACACGAGGGGGTGGAAGTTCTCTTTGACGAGCCACTGGACGTCAGGGAGTTCAGCGACTGGCGCATGGGCTTCATCGATCTCGATGGTATTGACGTCTCAATGTTAAGAGGCTACTCCAATTTTTTTGATAACGAAGAGGAACCCCGCGCATTTCTAAAAGCGCTCAGCCGTGGCGAGCGGCTGGCGCTAATGTTCCGCGACCTCGGCTGACCCTTCCGAACTGCGGGAGAAACGCGGTCGCCAAATCCCCATGCCGATATTGAATACCGCCACCCCCCCCAATATCAGTATTGAGTTGTTGACTGCCCAGAAGCTATCCGCGAGGGCTTCGATTGTCACCACGCCATCGAGAAATTGCCGCGTGAGTTCCGCCTCGCGCTGCAGCGGACCCTGCACAGTGAGCAGAGTTCCTTCAAACATGAGGATTCCCGTGGCAAGTTTCATCCACGCCCAACCAGAACTGTGAAACGAAGGGCCAAGCGCCATGGCCAGCAAGCCGGATACGAGGGTCACCGTTAACGCTGGCAAAAGCACCCAGCGAGCCAGCCGATCAACCAATTCAGTCAGCATCGAGTAACTTTGTATGTCGTCAACGGGACGCGGCAAAAACCCCAGTACCAGCACCAACGTAACCATAGTGCCTAACAGCCCCACGGCACCCAGTGTGTGGGCAAATTTCATCAGCTTGCGCACTGCTGTTACCTCCTTTCGATCTTCAGCTTGCAGAATCAGGCGCCCACCAAGTAGCAGGTCAGGCGACGCGCCCAACGAGCCGGCAACAGCCCCTCCAACACATACCATAACCTGACCCGACGACCCAACAAATGGTGGGGGCGACGGTGAATGACCGCGGCAAAGGCTGCCTCCGCCACCTGCTCGACCTCCATGTCGATGGGCATCCTGGCCTTGTGGCGAGGCTCCAGCCGATGGCCCATTTCAGTGTTGATCGCCGGAGGTTTCAGGCAGGTCACGTGGATGTCGTGTGTCGCCCATTCAATATTCAGCGCCTGAGTCAGGCCATCGACATAAAATTTGCTGGCACTGTAAACGCTGAGCCAGGGGATACCATGCACGCTACTGGCCGAACACAAATTGATTACCGTAGCATCGGGGGTATCACACAGGTAGGGAAACGCCCGCTGAGATACCGTGGTGAGACCCTGCACATTAACGCCAATTACATTGGCAATCTGCGCAGGAGCGGTCTGGGCAAAATCACCGACAGACAGTACGCCCGCGTTGTTGACCAAGACATCCAGACGCCCTCCCGACCTGCTGGCAAAGTCCGCAAGGGCGGCGGTCACTGAATCGGAATCCGTGACGTCAATAAAGCCGGCCACCCCTGTCCCATCGAAGGGCGCCGCCGCAAGCCGCTCCTGACACATCGTTTCATCCAGGTCGTAAAGCCCGACGAACCAACCCTTCCTCGCAAACTTCTGCCCGATGGCGAGTCCTATCCCTCTGCCACCACCGGTAATGAAGATAGATTTCATCGCGGGGACTCCCAATCCTTTGCTATGGTTTCCAACACCATGGCGGTTTTTACAAAGGTCAGCAAGACATCACCCCTGATACCATCCCTATCGTGAACTACCCTATCGATAACCCGCTACGTGTCGCCGCCATTGAAGCTGGGGGAACGAACTTTGTGGCCGAGGTCGGCGCGCCACACGCCCTGGGTAGTGCCTATGAACGTATCCCGACGGAAACTCCCCAGGTAACACTTGACGCACTCCGCGCCTATCTGAGGGCGCAATATGCAATGAATCCTTTTGTCGCAATCGGAGTCTCCTCATTCGGGCCGCTGGGTGTGGACCCGGCCATGGAAAATTACGGTGTCATCGGGAGAACCCCCAAGCCGGACTGGCAGGGCGTCAGCTACGTCGATGCGTTGTCAGAATTTGCAGTGCCCGTTGTGGTGGACAGTGACGTTAACGGTGCGGGCGTTGCGGAAGCTAAAATCGGGGCCGCACTCGGATGTCATCGCGTTGTCTATGTCACCGTAGGCACGGGTATTGGTGGGGGCTTCATTTTGAACGGGCAGTCGAATAATGGCGTCAGCCACCCCGAGATGGGTCATATGCGCGTCGCCCTGCACCCTGGCGACCCACTCCCCAACGGAGCCTGTATCTTCCACGGTAACTGCCTCGAGGGGCTTGCCTCTGGACCGGCGATCATGAAGCGCTGGGGCGCGACTTTATCGGAGCTGCCCAGGGAACACGCCGCGCATCAGATTACCGCCTACTACCTTGGGCAAATGTGCGTCAACCTGGCGTTAACCCTCATGCCCGATGCCCTTATTCTGGGCGGCGGCGTAATGACCACGCCCGGATTACACGCGTCTGTCTGCGAGCAATTCGGGAAATTAATGGCCGGCTACCTACCGCTATGGCAGGATGCCGGAGCGATTGAGATGCTTGTCCGCCAACCCCAACTGGCGCCCATATCAGGGCTGCTTGGAGCAGGCCTGCTCGCAGAGAACGCCCTACTCACCCCACCCCTACCGGACGTAAAGCAATGACTCGTAAGCTGACTGGCGATGACCTTTTGCAGAAACTTGCCAAGCCCCAATCGGCGCAGCCCATTACCCAGCTGTTCGCTGATGATGATTGCCGTGCAGGGGATTTTCGCAGTGAGGCGGCGGGCCTGGTGCTCGACTACAGCAAACACCGCATGGACAGAAGCGCACGGAGTGCCTTGATCCAGCTTGCAGAAAAATCTGAACTGGCGCGGGATTTCGATGCCCTGACAACCGGTGCGACCGTCAATGTAACCGAGGAGCGGGCGGCGCTACACAGCTTGCTGCGTGGCACCCGAGCCGAAGCCCTTCCCAAATTGTGGCAAGAGGTCCGGCAGGTCTCAGCCGCTCTGCAAACCGTTGTCTCAGACATCCACAGCGGAACTCGTTGTGGTTTTACTGGCGAGGCTTTTACGGATGTCGTCAACCTCGGTATCGGCGGCTCCGATTTCGGCCCAAGAATGGTCTGTCGAGCCCTGAGGGGAAAGCAGGATTTGCTGACGTCACACTTTGTCGCAAATGTCGATCCCCAGGACCTCGATGAAAAACTGGCCCGGCTGGATCCCAAGCGCACCCTGTTCATAATCTGCTCCAAGTCATTTACCACGGAGGAGACACTGACTAACGCCCAGCGAGCCAAAGCCTGGCTGCGTGCCGCAGGAGCCGCACAGGTCGAGATCGCCCAGCACACCCTGGCAGTGACGACCAACATTGCGGCCGCCGGAGATTTTGGCGTTAGGGAGGCCGACTGCTTTCCCATCTGGGACTGGGTGGGCGGGCGCTACTCCCTCTGGTCAGCTGCAGGCATGTCCATTGCCCTACAGGGGGGATGGACACTTTTCGAGAGGTTACTGGCTGGGGCGCACCGGATGGACGAGCACACACTGAGTGCCACCGGCGTTGCTAACCTGCCCCTGATGATGGCACTTCTGGAGTTTTGGAATACGTTTTACCTGGGCAGTGACACGCACCTTGTTCTGCCCTATGCGCAACGCCTGGAACACCTGCCGGATTTCCTGCAACAACTCTCCATGGAGAGTAACGGTAAACGTGTTGACCTGACAGGAAAGCCGCTCTCCAGGCCCAGTGCGCCGGTGCTCTGGGGATCGGCTGGAACAATTGGACAGCACAGTTATTACCAGTTGCTGCACCAGGGTAATCGAAGCTTCACCGCCGATATTGTACTGCCACTATCCAACGGCGATGTGGATAAAGACGCTCATCGCAAGCTCGCAGCCAATGCACTCGCCCAAAGCAGAGCCCTGCTGACAGGACGAACTCCCGAGGAAGCCCTGGCGCTTGCGCAGGAACGGGGCCAGTCAGGGACGATGGCAGCACACTACGAGATGCCCGGCAACCACAGCCATTCGTTAATCTATTTCAAGTCGGTGACAGCGGAAAGCCTCGGCGCATTAATTGCCGCCTACGAGCACAAAACCTTTTTCCTGGCGCGTCTACTGCGCATCAATGCCTTTGATCAGTGGGGCGTGGAACTGGGTAAGGTCATCGGGAAAAAAATCCTGACTATGCTTGAGACCGGCGCTGGCATAGGTCAACTGGATGATTCAACTGCGACCGCCGTGCGGGCCTGGCGGGCCGCCAATAACGACAGCTGAAGAATCGCTTGGCCAGAGGACGCAGCCCTAACCCTGAAGCAGCTTGGGTTCGTTCGTTCATCCTGACTCTTTACGGTGTAGCGGTTGCAGACCCTTGCCTCCTCATGCGCCGGGGTTACTATGCTCATCCCAGTTCAACGTGCAACGTACTTTGGAGATCATGAATGTATCGAGGCCTACTGGTTATATTTTCTCTTTTGCTCGCGCTACAGGGCCGGGCGGACGATGGTGACAGCCCCGTATGGGATGTGGCCGAGCCCATCGGTCCCTGGCGTGACATAACCATCGATACTGAAACGACGACCTGGTCTTTTGTCGACGTCAGTCCCGATGGGAAAACCATTGTCTTTGATATGCTCGGCGACATCTACAGCATGCCGCTCTCAGGTGGTGAGGTCACGCCGCTCACGAATGGTATCGAGTGGAATTTCCAACCCGCATTCAGCCCTGATGGGCAACACATCGCCTTCATTTCTGACCGGGATGGCAACGACAACATTTGGGTCATGGACCGGGAGGGCGACAACCTCGTTCAGGTTAGCCGTGAAACCCAGCACAACGTTCACAATCCCGCCTGGTCCCCCGATGGTCTGTGGCTGGCGGCCCGCAAAGGCACCATATCGAGGCGCAGTATCCCGTCCGGTGAAATTTGGCTGTACCACACCAACGGCGGAAGCGGCGTAGAGGTTGTAGACAACCCCGACGGGAAACGGGCCCAAAAATCCATCGCGGAACCCGCCTTTTCCCCTGATGGAACCTACCTGTACTACAGCCAGGACACATCGCCCGGCTGGGTCTGGCAATACAACAAGGATTCGACCGGTGAAATTTTTGCCATCAAGCGACTCAATCTGACCACAGGTGAAACCGAAACCCTGACAGGGGGCCCCGGAGGCGCCGTGCGACCCACCCCTTCCCCGGATGGTAAAAAAATTGCATTCGTGAAACGCCTCGCTGACTTCAACAGTGCAATCGTTATCAGGGATCTCGTGTCTGGTGCAGAAAATGTTGTTTACTCAAACCTCGAGCGAGACGAACAGGAAACGGCCGGCAGTCACGGCAACACCACCTCATTTGAATGGCTACCCAACAGTCGGGATCTGGTCTTCTGGAGTGCTGGGCACCTGCACCAGCTCGATACCGAGACCGGTGATGCCAGAATAATTCCAGCACACCTATCCATCACAAAACGGGTTCGTGACACCGTACGATTTCCCGTGGAGGTGGCTCCCGACACTGTAGCGACCCGGATGCTGCGTTGGGCGCAACCCACCCCTGAGGGGGACGCGGCCATCTTCGGGAGCCTTGGCTATCTGTATCGCAGCACAATCAAGCCCTCTGGTGTGGGTAAACCCCAGCGCCTCACCCGCCAGGAAGACCATTTCGAGTACTGGCCGTCGCTATCATCCGATGGGAAAAAAGTGGTCTACACCACCTGGAATGATCAAGCCCTGGGCGGTATCCGGGTTGTAAGCGCCAGTGGCGGGCGGGGCAAAACGCTGGTCGCTACCCCCGGTCACTATGTGCAACCGCGCTTTTCACCTGATGGACGCTCTGTGGTTTATCGTAAAACAACCGGTGGCTACCTCCTCTCCCCACTCTGGTCAGTTGACCCCGGTATTTATCGGGTCGCCACATCCGGCGGAGACCCGGTGAAAATCAGCAGCTCGGGTAGCGAACCCCAGTTCTCCAGCGACGGCAGCCGAATTCTATTCACTACTCGGGGTGAAGGCGGCCTTGAACTGCACAGTGTTGACCTCAATGGCCTCGATCAACAGGTGGTCGCCACAGGGGAAAATGCAACCGGTTTCTCGGTGTCTCCAGACGGTCACTGGCTGGCATTCACCGAACATTTCACCGTATTTGTCATGCCCTTGACCGCTACAGGCAAGGCCATCGCAGCTGACCGGCAGGGCGGCGCTATTCCCGTTCGAAAAGTGTCAGAGCGTGCCGGAGAATTCCTGCATTGGTCTGCTGACAGCCGTGCACTGCACTGGTCTAACGGTCCTCACCTTTCAACACGAGATCTGTCGGATGCCTTCGCCGCCTTTGACCAGCCGGCGGGTGACGAACAAGAACCCTCCCCCCCCCTGATCAGCACCGTCGATCTTGGCTTCTCTGTACCCGCCGACAAGCCCACCACAACAGTCGCCCTGGTCGGCGGTACCGTTATTACCATGCGGGATGCTGATAACACGCAGGAAATTCTGTCCGAGGGTGTCATTGTGGTGGTGGAGAATCGGATTGCACAGGTTGGTCTGGCTGAAGATGTCACGATCCCTGAGACAGCCACGATTATCGATATCAGCGGCAAGACCGTAGCACCCGGCTTGATCGACGCACACGCCCACGGCGGCATGGGAAGCGAAGAGGTCATCCCCCAGCAAAACTGGATGCAATACTCCAATCTCGCATTTGGCGTGACCAGCATCCATGATCCGTCAAACGATACCAGTGAGATTTTCACCCACGCTGAAATGCAACGGGCGGGTCTTGTACTGGGGCCGAGAACCTGGTCCACCGGGACCATTCTTTATGGAGCCAACGCACCCGGCGCGACCTCCGTGGTCAATAGCTTAGACGAGGCGAAATTTCATGTTGAGCGCCTTAAATCTGCAGGTGCCATTTCAGTAAAAAGCTACAACCAGCTGGCACGGAGTTCGCGACAGCAAATCATTGAAGCTGCTGCAGAAGAGTCGATTATGGTCATGCCCGAAGGTGGGATGAAATTTCAACACAACATGAATCACCTGATCGATGGTCACACCAGCATTGAACATTCACTTCCGATTGCCAATATTTATGACGACGTGCTTCAGCTGTGGTCGCAGGTCGATACGGGCTACGTCCCCACCTTTGTTGTTTCCTATGGCGGCCTGATGGGTGAAGAGTACTGGTACGATCGCACCGACGTGTGGCTGAACGAGCGCTTGATGCGTTATTCACCGCGACAGTTTGTGGAGCCGCGCAGCATGCGCCGACCCAAAGCCCCTGACCATCACTACAATCATATTAACGTCGCTCGTACGGCAAAAAAGCTGCGGGACAGTGGTGTCAGGGTCATGATTGGAGCCCACGGACAGCGTGAAGGACTGGCGCCACATTGGGAGATGTGGATGATGTGCCAGGGCGGATTCACACCCTGGGAAGCCCTGCGCGGTGCCACCTACGACGCCGCCCAGCATTTGGGTATGCAGCGTGCTTTGGGCTCCCTGGAGCCCGGTAAACTGGCAGACCTGGTGATTTTCGAAGGCGACGTGCTGGAGGATATCCGGCAATCAGAGCTGGTATCCCACACCATGCTCAATGGACGACTCTATGAAGCGGCGACCATGAATGAGGTCGTTACTGGAGACCGCCAGCGGCAGCCATTCTTCTTCCATCAGCCGGGGGGACAACAACTCCCCAGCCAGACACTCAGAGCGCTGGAGGCCAAACAGGCGCGTCACCACTGGCGCCACTAGACAATCTGGACCCTTCAACGCGGCGTTAAAACCCGGGGCCCAAGTTACTGGCAGTAGCCACACTGGGGCTTGGAAAATAATGTATTTAATTTACTTTTTTTGTATATTTTTTAAGGAAAAAACTCTATTTATGTTATTTTATTACCAGACAAAGCCCGAGTAACGACCCGTGTCACCTGAACTTCATCCAACTGTCGCCGCCGTGACCACCGATATCGAATGTCGAAGTCGAGACTTACGTTCACAGTATCTTGAGAACATAGGTTTAATGGCACGCCACAGCCCCCGCAGGGAACAGCTGAGCTGCGGCAACCTGGCACATGGATTTGCAGCCTGCTCCGAGCCGGATAAGGCCACCATAAAGCTTATGGATGCGTCGCATGTCGGCATCGTGACCGCTTTCAACGACATGCTCTCGGCCCACCAACCTTACGAATCCTATCCGGCGCAGATCAAGGAGGCGCTTCGCGCAGTGGGCAGTACCGCCCAGGTAGCGGGCGGCGTACCTGCCATGTGCGACGGTGTAACGCAGGGCCAACCTGGGATGGAACTGTCGCTGTTCAGCCGGGATGTCATTGCCCAGAGCACCGCCATCGCGCTGTCGCACCAAATGTTTGACGCCGCATTGCTGCTGGGCGTGTGCGACAAAATCGTGCCCGGGATGCTGATGGGAGCGCTCCAATTTGGGCACCTTCCCTGTTTGTTCATCCCGGCAGGTCCCATGTCCTCGGGCCTGCCAAACAAGGAAAAGGCCAGCGTGCGCCAGCGCTTTGCCGAGGGTAAAGCCACGCGGGAAGAATTGCTGCGTGCCGAAAGCGCGTCCTATCACAGCCCGGGAACCTGCACCTTTTACGGAACAGCCAATACCAACCAGCTGCTTCTGGAAGCCATGGGTCTCCAACTGCCTGGCGCCTCGTTTGTAAATCCAGGCACACCCCTCCGCGATGCACTGACGGCCTATGCCGCGCAGCAGGTTACCCGCCTCACGTCACACAGCTCGAATTACCTGCCGCTGGCAGAGCAGATTGATGCTCGGGCCGTCGTCAATGCGCTGGTAGCCCTGGCGGCATCGGGCGGCTCAACGAATCACTGCATTCACCTGGTGGCGATTGCACGGGCTGCTGGACTGGTTATCAATTGGTCTGATTTCGACGCGATTTCCCGCGTCACACCCCTGATGGCCCGGGTGTATCCCAACGGCGAGGCAGATATCAATCAGTTTCATGCTGCGGGTGGCACAGGATTACTCTTCCAGAACCTCCTGGCCGCAGGGTTAATGCATCCCGACGCCCGCACCTGCAGGGGTCTGCCCTTCGCTGAATTCAACAGTGAGCCGCGGCTCGGTGACGACGCCATCCACTGGGTAGAACCGCCACAGGAAAGCCTCGATAAAACCATTATTCGAGACTCAAGCAGCCCCTTCGCCGACGAGGGTGGGCTTCGTGTCCTCGAGGGCAACATCGGGCGCAGCGTTATAAAGATTTCGGCTGTGGATCAATGCCACCGAACGGTGACAGCGCCTGCGATCGTCGTGGAATCCCAGCATGCCCTGCAGGGGCTCTATGAGTCTGGACAGCTGAATCGCGACTGTATTGTTGTCGTTCGCTTTCAGGGTCCATCGGCCAATGGGATGCCAGAGTTGCATAAGCTAACACCGATCCTCGGCAGCCTTCAGGACCAGGGCTACGCTGTCGCGCTGGTTACAGACGGCCGCATGAGTGGCGCATCAGGAAAGGTCCCCGCCGCCATTCACGTCACACCGGAAGCGGCTAAGGGCGGACCTCTGGCCTACCTTCTCGACGGTGATACCCTGTGTCTTGATGCCAACGCCGGGCGTCTGGACGTGCAGGTCAGCGCAGCAGACCTGGCAAGGAGGAGCCCAGCACCCCCACCCACCTCCCAGGGCACCACAGTGGGTCGCGGCCTGTTCGCACAGGCACGCCGCAGCGTTAGCCGGGCTGAGCTTGGCGCGAGCTTTCTCTTCACAGAGACGGTTGACGCCGAACCCATCAGTGCGCCTGTCGCGGTGAACCAGCGTGTCTGAATACTGGCATTTGCTGGGTGATATTGGCGGCACCCACGCGCGCTTTGGCTACTGCGAAGACCAAGGATCCGGCTATCACCCTATCGGCACCTACGAGGTGGCCGCATTTCCCACGTTCCGCAGCGTTCTGGAGCAACTGAAAGCCGACATGGATAATTTGGCTCTGCACAGGGCCAATGCTTTGGAGGCCTGTCTGGCTGTGGCAGGGCCACCCCACGTCGACACCATAAGTTTTACCAACAGCGGCTGGCGCTTTGATCGAGGTATGGTCAAGGACATGCTGGACCTCCGGGCTGTCAAGATCATTAATGATTTTGCAGCGGCTGCCCGGGCCCTACCGCTACTTGAACCCTCCGACCTTGAAAAGGTTGGCGGTGGCACTCCGGAAACTGGTGCGCCCTGCGTGGCGCTTGGGCCGGGCACGGGTCTCGGTGTCGCCACACTCGTAACGTCTCACGACGGCCACCCACTGGTGATCAGCGGTGAGGGTGGGCATGTTGATTTTGCGCCCGTGACCAACGTCGAGGCTGCCGTACTCGATTTTCTGAGGGCAAGATACGGCCGGGTCTCCATAGAGCGACTCTGCTGCGGGGATGGAATAACCAACATCTACCAGGCCCTCGCCGACTACCGGGGACTGTCGGCTGAACACGCAACGGCGGCGCAGATTGGCGCAGCGGCAATTCAGGCTGAGGACGCCCTCTCCCGTGAAACCATGGCTATGTTTTTCGCCGTGCTGGGTGCCGCTGCCGGCAACTTTGCACTTACGCTCGGTGCCCGCGGAGGGATTTACATAGCTGGAGGCATTGTGCCTCGCTATCTCGATCTGTTGCGCAGGAGTGATTTCAGAGCCCGTTTTTTAGCAAAAGGCCGCTTTGCAGACTACCTATCCGACATTCCCACCTATGTGGTTACACACACCCAGCTTGGGCTGTTGGGTGCTGCGGCCTCCCTTACCGACCCCACTGGCGCGAGCTGACCATGCTAAAAGACACCTATCAATTTCTTCGGCTATCACCCGTTGTGCCCGTGATGGTTATCAACCGGGAGGAGGACGCCGTGCCCATGGCCCGGGCGCTGGCTGCGGGAGGACTGCGGGTGCTGGAGGTGACGCTGCGCACTGCCTGCGCGCTGAGCGCCCTGCAGGCCATACGTGACGCGGTACCCGAGGTTACTGTGGGTGCTGGCACCGTGTGCACGGCCGAGGATTTTTCAGCTGCGGTTGCGGCGGGTGCGGAATTTGTCGTCTCGCCAGGGCAAAGCGAGGCACTTTTTGATTTGAGCCGTGAGTCGGGTGTGGCGCTGCTGCCCGGTGCGGTTACCGCGACCGAAGTTATGCAGGCCACGGTATCGGGCTTTCCCGTTGTCAAATTCTTTCCCGCCAGCACGTCGGGTGGCGCCGGCGCCATTAAGGCGCTGGGGGGACCTTTCCCCAACACGCACTTTGTTCCCACCGGTGGGGTTGGTCCGCACAACCATGGGGAGTACGCCGCCCTGCCCAACGTCATCGCCGTTGGCGGATCCTGGATGCTCCCGGAGGAGAAGGTCCTGGCCGGTGACTGGCAGGCTATTTCACAACTGGCCAGCGCCAGCGTTGCCGCGGCTGAATCCCTGCAAGCCGGAGGAGGTACGCAATGACGGGCGTCGACCTGATAATTTTCGGGGCCTCTGGGGACCTGTCTGCAAGAAAACTGTTCCCCGCCCTGTTCCAGTTAGATCGTGCAGAGTTGCTTCCCGATGACCTGCGGATCACTGCAATTGCCCGGGATAAAGTGGCCGTCGACGTCTTCCTTGATGGCCTGCGGCTCCGTATGGGTCATTACATGGGCGGCGAAGCACCAACCGATAGCGAGTGGCGACACTATTCTCGACATTTCCAGTATGTTGGCGCCGATTTTTCCGATGGCAAAAACTACGGAGCAGTGCGCGAAACCCTCGATGACACGCGCATCAGCCTCTTCTACCTGGCCACACCGCCCAGCCTTTTTGCGCCGATCTGCAATAATCTCGCCGAGCAGACCTGCCTGACGGGTGACTGCCGGATCGTTTTGGAGAAACCCATTGGTGAATGTCTCGATTCGTCAAAAGAAGTCAATGAAACCCTCGCAAAGTATTTTAGTGAACGGTCGATTTACCGGATTGACCATTACCTCGGAAAGGAAACGGTACAGAACCTGCTGGCGCTGCGCTTCGCAAATCGATTTATAAACAGCCAGTGGGATGCTAACTGCATAGACCATGTGCAGATCTCAGTGGGCGAAGTCGTCGGCATCGAAGGTCGCTGGTCCTACTACGATCGGGTGGGCCAGCTACGGGATATGGTCCAGAACCACCTCATGCAACTGCTGTGCCTGGTCGCCATGGAACCACCCAACAGCCTCGAAGCAGAGAGCATCCGCGACGAAAAGGTCAAGATCGTAAAAGCACTGCGGCGTATTGATGTGAATACAGTCTCAGAGTGCGTGGTGAAGGGACAATACACGCAGGGATGGGCGGCGGGAGCGGCTGTACCGGGATACCTTGACGAGGCCGGCTGCGAGCAGCCACAGAGTGACACAGAGACGTTCATTGCCATAAAAGCCCATGTGGATAACTGGCGCTGGGCTGGCGTGCCCTTCTATCTTCGCACTGGCAAACGCGTGCCCGAGAAGGTCACTGAAATCATCATCCAGTACAAGGAACTGCCGCATAACATTTTTGGCGATGGTACCAATATTCCCAACAAGCTGATTATTCGCCTGCAGCCCAGGGAGGGCATCGAGCTGACCATGGCGTCAAAACGCCAGACATTGCGGGAAAAATTCTCACTGCAAAACCACACGCTGGATCTGGACTTCCGCGAGGCTGCCGACATGCAGCGCATACCCGATGCCTACGAGCGGCTGTTTCTGGACGCCATCAACGGCGATCAATCGCTGTTTGTCGGCAGAGAAGAAATAGAGGAAAGTTGGCGCTGGTGTGACGAACTGATCGCCGCCTGTGGACAACAAAACATTGCATCCAAACCATACCATGCGGGCTCCTGGGGTCCTTCCACGGCGGAGCTACTGATCGAAAAAGACGGTCGCAGCTGGCATGTCTGAACGGCAGTTCCCAACGACCGAGGCACTGGACGAGAGCCTCTGTCAGGCAATATCAGAGCGCCTCGAGGAGGCCCTTCAGCGAAGGGGCGCCGCCACCCTCGTCATATCGGGTGGCTCTACGCCCGCCGGGCTGTACCGGAAGCTTGCGCGGAGCGTATTGCCCTGGAATAAAATCACGGTGCTGCTGGCCGATGATCGCTGGGTGGCCGGCAATCACCGTGACTCCAACGAGGGCATGGTCCGTGAGCTGCTGTTGCAGGACCACGCCGCGGATGCACATTTACTCAGTCTGTCACCGGACTTTCCTGACGAGGGGAATAACCTAGTGCAGGTGGAGCGGTTGGTCAGTCAGCTACCCACGTTTGATGTCGTGCTACTGGGTATGGGGCTTGATGGTCATACAGCATCACTCTTTCCCTGCAGCGCAGAAATCACCCACGTCATGACAACGACCGATTCTGTGGCTATGACGCAACCAACAACCGCGCCCCATCGCCGGATTTCACTCACTCGCAAGCGACTCGAAGACAGTCGATGGGGGGCGCTACATATTGTTGGCGGTGACAAACTCAAGGTAGTGAAGTCGATCAGCAGCAGCACGGCACAGACCGAGATACCGGTGTCCGCGTTTCTTCCACCCCGCGGCAAGTTTGATATTTGGTACGCACCCTGATTTGTCCGGCTGTAGAAAATTTGCAGGCTTAATCTCCGCATGGGCAGCCCGCGAGCGGAAAGGCATCCACAGCCTACGGCTGGACCCTGTGCACGCAGCAGCGCCCCAGCGCGGGAACAGACCCTGTGGTGAAGGTCAGGCCGCTTCTTCTGAGGGCAGACCGGCGACCATGCCGATTTGCAGGGCGTTGTCCAGCATGCGATTTGAGAAACCCCACTCATTGTCATACCAGGCCAGAACCTTTACGAGGTCACCGACGACACGGGTGTGGTTGCAGTCAAAGTTTGCTGAATGGCTATCGTGATTGAAATCAATCGAAACCAGTGGCTTCTCGTTGCAGGCTAGGATGCCGAAGCCATCCCGGCCTGCTGCATCCTTCATGATGCTGTTGACTTCGTCGACACTGGTCCCACGAGCCGCTGTGAACGTGAGATCAACAAGCGACACGTTGAGTGTTGGAACACGAACCGCCAGGCCATCGAGACGACCCTGCAGGTCCGGCAGCACCAGGCCAATTGCAGTTGCAGCCCCGGTCGCGGTTGGAATCATACTCTGGCCGGCTGCGCGGGCCCGGAACAGGTCCTTGTGATAAACGTCATTCAGGTTCTGGTCATTGGTGTACGCGTGAACAGTGGTCATTAAACCCTGCACCAAACCGATCTCCTCATGCAGGGGCCTGACCAACGGCGCCAGGCAGTTTGTGGTACAGGAGGCGTTGGAGATAACGCGATCCTCGGGTCGCAGCTGCTCGTGGTTGACGCCATAAACGATGGTGGCATCGGCACCCTTGGTGGGCGCAGAGACGAGGACGCGCTGTGCTCCGGCCGTCAAATGACCGCTGGCTGAAACCCTGTCAGTGAATAGCCCAGTACACTCGAGCACAAGATCGATCTGCAATTCAGCCCAGGGGAGCTGCTCCGGAGACCGCTCACTGAGAACCGTAATCCGTTCACTACCCACCTGCAGATAATCGCTGCCGGAGGTAACCGGATGCGAGAATCGACCATGGGCCGTATCAAATTCAAGCAGATGGGCATTAATCGCAGGCTCGCCCAAATCATTGATGGCAATGATGCGGAGATTACTGGCCAGTTCCGGCCGATCGAAATAGGCGCGAAGTACGTTGCGGCCGATCCGGCCAAACCCGTTTATAGCAACTCTAATCATGGCATTTGCTCCGTTTGCAGCGGTGACGCTGGCCCACGCCCGCATGAAATTTAATTACATATTTATTTAGTTTTTATATTTTTGCAAGATTAATATTTGTTATGATTACAAACAAGACCTGCCAAACTGTGTCGTGAAAACCCCACAGACAGTTGCAAGAGCACCCCTAGATGAAAAATGAGAGCAACGTACTGGCGCAAATTCAGGCCGCCCTGGGCGACCTGAGTAAATCCGACATGAAAATAGCCGAGGTCGTACTGACCGATCCGGAAGCGGCGACCCGAGCCAGTATTGCCATCCTCGCCCAGCAGGCGGGTGTCAGCGAACCCTCGGTCAATCGCTTCTGCAAGCGCCTGGGCGCAACAGGCTACCCCGACTTTAAAATCTGGCTCGCTCGATCGCTGGTCTCGGGCGTGCAGTACATGAGCCAGGTGGTGGACCCTGACGACACCATCGATACCTACCCGTCAAAGCTGGTGGACAACACGATCAACGCGCTGATGCTGGCGCGGGAAAACCTTCCCAGCGGCGCTATTGAGCAGGCTGTAAACTACCTGCACACTGCGCAACGCATTTATTTTTTTGGCGTCGGCACCTCCGCGGCAGTCGCCCGTGACGCAGAGCACAAGTTTTTCCGCTTCCAAACTTCAGTGACGACCCATACCGATCCACTGATGCTGAGGATGCTCTCCGCGGGCGGACAAGCCGGCGATGTGTTTGTCTTTATCTCACATACAGGTCGCACCCGCGTCATTGTCGAAGCAGCAGAGCTTGCCGCCAACAGTGGCGCCACCGTAATTGCACTGACAGCCGAGGGCTCCCCCCTCGCCCTGACCAGTGATTGCGTCCTAGGCCTAAATACTCCCGAAAACACGGAAGACTACCTGCCCATGACCTCGAGAATTGTGCATTTGGTAGTCATCGACATTCTGGTTACCGGCGTCACCCTGAAGCGGGGAGCACCGGGGATCGAACATCTCGCCAAAATGAAGGAAAGCCTTCTACCCACCCGCCTACCGAAGCAGAAAAAACGTAGGAAGCCATGACCACGCAATCAAGCAACGATACCGCCCAACTGCGTATGAATGTGCGTCTGCTGGGGGATATTCTGGGACAGGTTATTCGGACCCAGGGCGATCCCGGGTTATTCGATGCTGTTGAAACCATACGGCAGCAGTCGAAACAGAGCCGGGAGGATGACGACCAGGACGCGTTGCGCAAGCTGTTGCAAGACCTCGATGACAAACAAATTCTCGACGTCGCCAAGGCTTTCAGCCACTTCCTCAACCTCGCCAATATCGCAGAACAACATCACACGGTCGCCGGCAATACCACACAAACATTCTCGGCAGACGCAAGCCTCGAGGACGCCTTTAGTTCCCTCAGTGACGTTCACGACCCTGATCGCATTGATGCCGTAGTCGCTGCACTTTCAATTGATCTCGTCCTTACCGCGCACCCAACAGAGATCACCCGACGTACCCTGATTCATAAGCACGGCGAAATTAACGATTGCCTGAGTCGGTTGGAAATACCCACAGCCGAGGGTTTACCGGACCCTGCCGATGCGGCCCGCCTAAAGGAATTGATCACCCAAATCTGGCATACAGAGGAGTTTCGAACCGACCGCCCCACACCCATTGACGAGGCACGATGGGGCTTTGCAGTCATAGAAAACTCACTGTGGGATGCCGTGCCAAAATTTCTGAGAACTGTGGATCAGGCCTGTGCCCGCCATGGTATCCCAGCGCGCTCAGCAGCGTGGTCACCCGTCAAAATTTCGAGCTGGATCGGTGGTGATCGCGACGGCAACCCCAATGTGACGGCGGCAGTGACACGCGAGGTGCTGCTGCTCGCTCAGTGGCAGGCCTGCGAGCTGCTGGAGCGTGATATTGCCAGCCTGTATGAAGAGCTTTCGGTCACCACCGCATCAGACACCCTTCGAGAGCAAACCAAGGGCGCGCTTGAACCTTACCGCGCGGTACTAAAGCCCATTCGCGACCTGTTGAGGCGCCAGAAACTCGGTATCGAAAGGGCGCTAGAGGGTCATAGCCCCCCGGCCCCACTGACCTTGGAGGATCTCGTTAGTCCACTGAATGCCTGCTACCGGTCATTGGAGCAGGTCGGACTCGATGTACTGGCCAAGGGCTACCTGTTGGATACCCTGCGCAGGATCCACTGCTTTGGTCCCCACCTTATCCGACTCGACGTTCGCCAAGAAAGCGCACGTCACACCAAGGCGCTCTCAGAGCTTACCCGGTCCCTCGACCTGGGTGATTACGAAAAGTGGAGTGAGGTCGAGCGCCTCGAATGGTTGCGAGGTGAGCTGGTCAACCCGCGCCCCTTGCTGCCACGGGCATGGACCCCGAGTGCGGAGACCAAAGAAGTCATCGATACCCTGGAAGTGATTGCCAGTTCCCCCAGGGACGCTCTCGGCGCCTACGTAATTTCCATGGCGGCTAAAGCATCTGACGTATTAGCCGTGCAACTGTTGCTAAAAGCGACGGGGTGCAGCACCGACATCCCCGTCGCACCACTTTTTGAGACCCTCGATGACCTCGAGAATGCCCCCGGCATAGTGACAGAGCTTTTATCCGATCCGGCCTACAGGATTCGCTGCGGCCACAGCATCATGGTTATGATTGGCTACTCAGACAGCGCCAAGGATGCGGGCATGCTAGCAGCAGGCTGGGCTCAGTACCGGGCTCAGGAATTGTTGCTGGACGTGTGCGATGAATTTGGAGTGGGATTGCACCTGTTTCATGGTCGTGGTGGCAGTATTGGTCGCGGGGGTGCGCCGGCCCATGACGCTCTGTTGTCGCAACCCCCCGGTTCGCTGGTAAACGGATTGCGTGTCACGGAACAGGGCGAAATGATTCGCACTAAACTCGGACTGACGTCACTTGCTGTCAACACCCTGGGGCGCTATGCGAGCGCCATTCTCCAGGCCAATCTCTCACCACCCCCCCAGCCGCATTCAGATTGGCGCACGCTAATGGATACATTGGCCAGTGCGTCCTGCACCGATTACCGCCGCTGGGTGAGGGATGAGCCGGAATTTGTAGCGTATTTTCGGCAGGCGACACCAGAACAGGAGCTGGCCAGTCTACCTTTGGGCTCCAGGCCCACGCGCCGGCGCTCGGACGGAGGCATTGCCAGCCTCCGTGCGATCCCCTGGATATTTGCCTGGTCGCAGAATCGCTTGATGTTGCCCGCGTGGCTGGGCGCAGGCGCCGCCCTGGCGCAGGCCCTGGAAGAGGGGCATCGCGCCACCCTGCAAAAAATGGCTCAGCAATGGCCATTTTTCAATGCCAGGCTGTCGATGCTGGAAATGGTCTTTGCCAAGTCAGACATCAACATTGCGGCACTGTACGACCAGTTACTGGTCGCCCCCGAGCTGGCGACGCTGGGTACGGCACTGCGTCAACAGCTGGTCCGCGACCGAGCGACCCTCCTCGATATCATCCACGCGGAATCAGAGCTGGAAAACAACGGCTGGGGGCGCGCGTCTATAGATCTAAGGGACATCTACACCAAACCACTCAACCTACTGCAAGCCGAGTTGCTGCGGCGCGAGCGCCTGGCCCCCGACCGGGCGACTGAACGAGCCCTCATGGTGACTATCGCGGGCATCGCCGCCGGCATGCGTAACACGGGCTGATTACCGATCCTGACGAGCCCAATAGGACCTGCGCCCCACATGCTAAGGACCAGAATTAACGGCAGCCCGGGCGTCGCTTACCATCCGGGCAACATCGGCAAGCAGGCTTTTGGCATCGTAAATCACCCCAGATTTTATCGTATGGCTAACCCCTCCCTTCCGCCCGGTCTCGCCGGTGTCCGGATCGAGGTACCAGTGGCCCGTGCCGTACAGGAGTTTAAAATTGGCAATTGGATTCCCCTCTACCAGCACGATATCAGCCTGCCGACCCGGCGTTAACGCGCCAATGCGATCAGCCATGCCCAGCAGCTCCGCTCCGTTTCGAGTCGCGGCCTGGACGACCTCCAGAGGGTGGAACCCGGCCTCCTGAAGCAGTTCGAGCTCCCTGATGAAGGCAAATCCGTAGATCTTGAAAATAAAGCCCGCATCAGAGCCAGCAACCACTCGCCCACCGGCATTTTTGTAGTCATTTACGAACAGCATCCAGCGGTTGAAATTATTGCGCCAGGCCACCTCGTGACCGGTGGTCCAATCGAAGTGGTAAGACCCGTGTAATTTGGGATTGGGCTGGAAAAAAGACTCCAGAGCCGGCCAGGTGTAGTCCTTGTGCCACTCTGCCAGCCGGGCCCGCATGACATCCCGATTTGCCTCGTAAATCGTGAATGTTGGCACGATCGTAAAGTCGAGGGACACCAGTTCAGCAATGGTATCCCGCCAAACGCCGGAGCCAGGTTCTGCACTCTGCAGCCAAAGCCGGCCGGCCTCGCCAAAACGCCATTGCTCGTCCGAGTAGTTATAGGCCGCGGGGTAGTCCTGAATGGTGCGATTCTTGAACATCGCCTCCGGCAGTCCATACCAGTGTTCCATGCTGTCCAGACCCAACCGGGCACTGTCCAAAACATCCATATGGTAAACCCCATTCTGGTCGTGATGGCTCGCCGTGCCCATCCCCTGGTTATGGGCCTCGGCGTAGACTGCGGCGAGGGCTTCCTCGGTGCCACCCCGCACCTTAATCCCGGCAGCACCCCGCTTCCTGACAGCACGTACCCAGGCCCTTGCCTCCTCGGCGCTGGTGATTGCTGCCGATACTGAGGAATCTGCTCCCGGAAACATCGCATAGGGCACAATTCGCGGCGCGGTTATAAGGTTATCCGCGCTCCTGGCCGCCTGCGCCACTGTCCAGCCCAGGCCCATCACTGAACCCACATCACGCACGGTCGTAATCCCATGGGCGAGCCAAAGCTTGAACACGTACTCGGGTGGCGTTATTGGCCCCGCCAGTCCTTGAAAGGGGCTGCCAATATGGGCATGCCCGTCGATAAAACCGGGCAGCGCAGTCATACCCCTGGCATCCAACCGACGCTCACCGGGCTCGGGATCGGGCGGCGATGTAAGGATGCCCGCAATCAGGTCGGCCTCGACAACGATAAAAACAGGCCCCCTGGGTGGAGATCCCAACCCATCGACCAACATGACATTTTCTATGACCAGTCGACCAAAAGGCCCCTCACCCTCACCCATCGGGCGATCAGGTGCCGCCGCAGGCAACGCGATACCTGCGTGGCGGGCAAGCGCCGCGCCCTCATCCCCCGGCTCATACGCCTGAGCGACCTGCGAGACCAATACAACGGTGACGATAAACTTACCAAGCTTGATTCCCATAGATCTCCCCGATTGAAAAACAGGCGTTGCCACATGGGCAGCATACCGCCCTCTCTGTCTCACCGGCTGGCTGGCTTAAAAACAGGGATCCAGCAACAGCGGACCGGCCCGCACAACGCCGGTCACTGATCTTTTTCAGTCAATAACCGTACATACTCTGAAGGCGGGTGTATTCGCGCTCGCCACAAGCCTTTCATTACGGCGGCAACACAGGATAACAAACCATGACTGCCAAGCAGGTTCAGCTCCACCCCGATCCCCTTGCACCGTTCCATATTTCTCCTGGCTTTGAGGTCAACGGACTGCTCTTCCTGTCCGGGCATGCGGCCATTAGCGAAAGCGGCGAATTGCTTGGGGTGGGAGACTTCGATGTACAAGCCCGGGCCACGTTCGAGGCGCTGGAGAGAACCCTCATTGCTGGCGGCTCAGATCTGTCAAAGGTTATAAAGGTCACGATATACCTCACCGATATGGGTTACTTCGAGCGTATTGTGGGGCTACGCAGCCAATGGTTTTCGGAACCCTATCCGGCTGACACTATTGTTGAGGTTCGTGCCCTGGCATTGCCCGAACTCATGATCGAAATTGAAGCCATCGCCACCACGACATGAGGGGGATGAATCCTTTGGCCCCGCGAACCCCACAACATGTTGCTTCGGCGGCGGCTAGGAACCGTCAAACCGCTGACGTGGAATCAGCCCCGGGGGAGTGCCAGTGATGTGGCAGTTTACAGGTACAACCCGACCGGACTTTGCCCTGCAGCCAGGCCCCGGACAGGAATCGGTATGGGACTACCCTCGACCTCCCGTACTGAAGCCAAGCGATGAGCAGGTTGACGTCAGCGTCGGGGATATACCCATTGCCAGCAGTCGTTCAACGCTTCGCGTGCTGGAAACCGCGCATCCCCCAACCTATTATATTCCTGAGCGAGACGTGAACTGGGACGCGTTGCGGGACATCCATAGACAAACATTCTGCGAGTGGAAGGGGAGCGCAAATTATTTCTCCCTCGCCAGAAAAACAGATCCTGAAGCGGTGGGCTGGCAGTACCGGAACCCCGTCGCTGCTTTCGCTGCCATCGATGGCCACGTCTCTTTCTATCCCGACAGGGTTTGCTGCTGGGTGAATGGAGAACGGGTGCGTCCCCAGCCCGGCGTGTTCTACGGGGGCTGGATCACAGATCGTGTCGTGGGACCCTTCAAGGGCGAGCCCGGGACCCAACACTGGTAGGGCCAACAGCGCTGAAACGCAGGCGAGGCCGGGATAGCGTATGCTCAACACTGACGTGATCGGCATCCAATGCAATGACAGAATTTGAAATCAATCCTGCTCATGATCCGGCCTCGTTGTCTGAGCAACTCAGCGCAACGGGACGACTCCAGATCCCAGAATTCGCCACAGACGCGACAGCGCGACAGCTACATGCACTGCTGTTAAACCACGACCAGTGGTACCTGACCTACAACGAGGGCGCCGAGAACTTCGAGAGCAGCGAACAGCAATTCAAAGCACTTGCGCCCCAACAACAGCAGCGCTTTATGGGCAACCTCTATCGTCGTGCGGGGCGAGAGTTTCAATATGTGTTCTGGCAGTACTACATCAGCCAGGCGATAAAAAATGGCGAGAACCAGGGCCATCCCATGCACGGGGTGAATGATTGGGTAACCGGCGAAGGCTTCCTCAGCTTTATGCGCGCCCTAACCGGGCGCACAGATATTCGCACCTCTGACAGCTACGCCAGTTGGTACAGTCGCGGGCACTTTCTTACCAAACACGCCGACCGCCATCCAACCCACGACCGGGTCGCGGCGTGGATACTCAGTATGACGCCTGATTGGGACGAAAACTGGGGCGGGCACCTGGCCTTCTATGATGACGGGGGTAACATCATTGAGGCCTTCAAGCCCGCCTTCAACACCCTGAATATATTCCTGATTCCAGTCGACCACGCGGTACAGATGGTGGCGCCCTACGCCGCCAAACCACGGACCAGTTTTCTCGGGTGGTTACTGCGCTGACCCTTTTTCAGCTGCAAATATCGTAGGGGATCTGGATCCGGGTTATGGGCAAACCCGCTGGACTGGAAATCCGGCCTTGGGCTACTACAGAACTTTTCCCTCAATAACATTGCCCAGAGGACAGGCTGTGCTACAACATAAAAGCCGCGCTGGGCACATTGCTCGAGTGATGACCGCACCGATAGGGAAAGCCGCCAAAAATCCGGGGAATCTCAACATGATTCACGCCAGCACCCACCGACTTTATCTGTTGCTGACGCTTGCCTGTAGCCTCTGCTTTGCGGCCTGGCCAGTGCGATCGGCAATGCTAGCGCCTGGCGCTAACCCGCCCACAGGTGGAGACGCTGAACTCAGCGGCATTCGGATGAACTGCGAGGTGTGCGGTGACGGTGGAGCTAGCAGATTGGCACTGGGGCAATTCGTGTCGCTGGATTACCAGCGACCAGAATCGAAAACCGTCACCCTGGGCGAGCCGGAGGCTGACCAATGAGACGACTTGCCCTTCTTCAGTCAGGGTGGTTAGTCGCGTCCCTGGTGGCCTGCGTACCGCCTGACGACGGTACGGATAAGCCAGGCCACCAGTCGACCGCGACAGCTGGCGGGATCAGTCAAGCGCGACTGATGTCACTGGATAACGAACCGGGAACATGGCTGACAGGGGGGCGCGATTACCAGCAGACTTATTTTTCCCCGCTGGATCAGATCAACCGGGATACGGTTGGGGAACTTGGCTACGCCTGGCACCTCGACCTGCCCATGGAGCACGGTTACGAGGCCACACCCCTGATGGTGGATGGTGTGCTTTATGCCAGCGGACCCCAGGGTATTGCCTTCGCGGTTAATGCCGCTACCGGTGCCCTGCTGTGGCAGTTCGACCCCCAGATAGACCCTCAGTTCATGCGCAAGGTGTGTTGTGGCGTGGTCAATCGCGGTGTTGCACTGTCGGGGGACACGTTGTTTGTCGGCGCACTTGATGGCTATCTGTACGCGCTGGATAGCCGGGACGGTACCGTTCGCTGGCAAGTGGACACACTAACGGACAGGAACCGGGGCTACACCATTACCGGTGCCCCCTATATAGCCAACGACCTGGTGATCATCGGCAATGCAGGGGCTGAATTCGATGCCCGTGGCTACCTTACCGCCTATGACGTCGAGACGGGCTCGGAACGCTGGCGTTTTTTTACCGTACCCGATAGCGCCGATGGCCCGTGGGAGCATCCTGAGCTGGCCAACGCGGCTGCCTCCTGGGACCCCGATAGCTTGTGGGAAGTGGGTCTCGGTGGCACCGTGTGGGATGCGATGGCATTCGATCCTGAACTGAACCTTCTCTATGTCGGAACCGGCAATGCCGCGCCCTACCCCAGGAAACTGCGCAGCCCCACAGGCGGCGACAACCTGTATCTCGCTTCCATCCTGGCCATCAACCCTGATACGGGACGACTGGTATGGCATTACCAAACCAGTCCCGGGGACAACTGGGACTTCACCGCCACTCAGAAGATGATACTCACGGACCTTGAAGTTGACGGTGCTGTGCGCCGGGTGCTGATGCAGGCCCCCAAAAACGGCTTTTTTTACGTGCTTGACCGAGAAACAGGCGAACTCATCTCCGCGCAACCCTATGCGTCTGTGAACTGGGCCAGCCATGTTGATTTAACCTCGGGTAGACCTGTTGAAACAGATCAGGCCGAATACTTCCATGCACCCAAGCTTATCTTTCCGGGCCCACAGGGCGCGCACAACTGGCAGCCCATGTCCTACAGTCAGACAACGGGACTGGTGTACATTCCCGTCAAGGAAGCGGGTGCGATATGGACGATGCCCAAAGAACCGTTTACCTACCAGCAGGGCGGGCTGAACAGCTTTGCCCAGTACATCTTCACGACACCCGGTGAGTGGGGTCTCGACAGCGCACTGGCGAAAACACTCCCCCCCATAGACGTACTTGCCGCAGGACAACCCGACACCACTATTCGCGGTTTCCTGCGGGCCTGGGATCCCGTAACCCAAACCCTCGTCTGGGAACATGAAACTTCCGGCCCCTGGGTAGGCACCATGAATGCCTTCTGGAACGGTGGAGGGGTCCTCAGCACGGCGGGCCAGCTGGTTATCCAGGGCCGGGGAACCGGTGATCTGGTGGCGATGGATGCAGAAACCGGTGAGGAATTGCACAGACTCGATGTCGGAGCCAGCATGATGGCGGCACCGATGAGCTACAGCATCAATGGAACTCAATACCTGGCCATCCTGACGGGAATTGGCGGCGGTAATGGCAACGACTACGTCCCCGGCATGGCCGCCTACACCTACGGTAACGCCGGCAGGCTGGTAGCCTTCAAACTCGGCGGGGGCCCGGTGCCAAAACGACCGGCCATACCCCGAGTAGACAAGGCACTTGAGCCACCCCCCCTGCCCCGCCGGGGCACCGCGCTGCAAGTTTCGTTGGGCGAGTCCCTCTATCTGAGAAACTGCGCCAAATGCCATTCAAATATTGATGGCCGGGGCTCGGGCATACCTGATCTGAGACTGATGGGCTCAGTCACACACACAACATTTACCGCCATCCTGCTGGAAGGTACCCTGGCGGAAAAAGGCATGGGCAACTTTTCAGATCTACTGAGCCCGGAAGACGTTGAGGCGCTGCATGTGTATCTGATCGATGCCGCCTGGCTCCACTATGAAAGCCTACTGGAGTCGGGGGATTGGCATGGTCAGCCGGCACCGTGAAAGCGTGTCCAACCAATCGCGACCATGCTACTGAACAGCAGGCACATCCCCTCGGATATCTGCGCCACCCGCCATGAATTCTCTTGGCGCCCGGGCCTGCAGATAACCGAGGGGATATAGGTGGCCTACTCGGCAAAGTTCCCCGCTTTTATGTGACCGGGATCACACCGCTGCTCTTGCTGGTTTAAAAGCGCACCACGTTCCTTATATTTGCTCTGGGGCCCCCGACAACCTCTACAGGACATATGAGTCTGGGGCATTGGAGCATTACCGTAAGGAGAGAAATGTGAACAAAATGTATCAACTGCTGATCACCGCGGCTGTCGTCGGGGCCCTGCTGGCACCAACCACCAGAGCTGATGACCACATGGGAGGCGGCTGGGGCGGCACAGAACTGTATGGCTGTGAAATGAATGAAGGCCAGTCACCCGCTGATCTCATGAACGTCGTCAGCGAATGGAATGGCTGGGCTGATGAGAAAAACCTGGAAAACTATTTCGCCTGGATATTGACCCCAGTGTTTGGCGCTGACATTAACTTTGAGCGCACGGCATTCTGGTTTGGCTTCACCCCGGACTTCGTGGACATGGGCAAGAGCCTCGACATGTGGTTCACCGAAGGCGCGGAACTCAACGCCAAATTCAATGACGTCTGGACCTGTAGTGCCCACATGGAGTTTGCTTCCATGATTGTTCGAGCCAACGATGGTGAAGCATCTTCGGGTTATGCCAGCTTCACCGACTGCAGCTTCAAGGAAGGGCGGCGCTTTGAGGACCTGATGGCAGCGACTGAAAAATACAATGCCTACCTCGACGGCCAGGGCGTCAACGAGGTTACGGTTTACCACCTGCCGGGTCACGGCAACCCCCAGGATGCCGATTACCAGATGAAGATATCCAGTTGGGTTTCTGACCTGACAGCCTACGGCGAAAACGCAGAAAAATACGTTAACCAGAATGGTTGGAAGGCATACCAGGATACCGTTGGTTCAGTGGTTTCATGCGACAGTCCGCGCATGTATACCGCGACACTGGTTCGTAGCGGCAGTTGAGTCTCTAACACCCACCGACAGGGCGTCGGGCTAGCCAGTTCGACACCCTGCTCGTTGGCCCAGGAGCAAGTACGTGGCAGTCCAGGCGTCAGCAACCCCTGTGATGGCCACTACTTCCAGTTCTTCTGATCGCAACACACCGCTGTTACCCTGGGAACCGAAGCAGTACAATCTGACTCCGTTTGCAGTGCGCCCAATCCACCACGATCAGCCCGGCGATGGCTGTTACCTTTGGTGGCATCGAACTGCTGTCTTCACATGTGCTGAAAATCTGCATCGGCGGGGGGAACGGCACAACTGGTCACCGATCGAGGAGAATCCCATGTCAGCACCTGACTACCCTGGGCTGGACACCCTGGCATTGCATGCTGGATCCCAGCCGGATCCCGCTACCGGTGCCCGGGCCACACCCATTTATCAGTCTGCGTCCTTCTGTTTTCCAGACTCAGACTATGCGGCATCGCTGTTTAACATAGAGCGGGCGGGTCATGTTTATTCCCGACTCAGCAACCCCACCAACGCCGTTCTCGAGGAGCGTATTGCGGCACTGGAGGATGGCGTTGGCGCCGTCGCAACAGCCAGTGGGCAAGCAGCGTTGAGCCTGGCTATCCTGACGTTGATGGGCTCTGGTGGCCACATAGTGGCCTCAGCCGCACTCTACGGTGGCAGCCACAACCTCCTGGCCTACACCCTGCCCCGTCTCGGTATCGAAACCTCCTTCGTGGATGCCCGGGATCCCGCCGCCTTTGCGGCGGCAATCAGGGAAAATACCCGACTGGTATTCGCCGAAACGGTGGGCAATCCAGGCCTTGATGTGCTCAATATCCCTGCGGTTGCAAAAGTGGCCCATGATGCGGGTCTGCCACTCATGGTGGACTCCACCTTTACCACGCCCTACCTGATAAAACCCTTCGAACACGGTGCCGACATCATCATGCACTCGGCTACCAAATTCCTCAGCGGCCACGGGATTGTCATCGGCGGCCTGCTGGTCGATGGCGGACGGTTCGACTGGGACGCCTCGGCCAAATTTCCCACCCTTACCGAGCCCTACGTGGGATTTCATAACCTGGTCTTCAGTGAAGAATTTGGGCCAGCAGCGTTTATACAGCGCGCCCGGAAGGAGGGGTTGCGGGATCTGGGGGCCTGTATGAGTCCGACCACCGCATTTCACATCCTGCAGGGTATTGAGACATTGGGAATTCGCATGAGCCGGCATGTTGAAAATACCCGTGAAGTCGTCCATTTCCTCACCAACCAGGAAATGGTCACACGCATCGGCTATCCGGAACTCCAGGGGCACGCCGACCAGGCGCTGGCAGCCGAACTGCTGCCCAAAGGCTGCGGCGCGGTCTTCAGCTTCGACCTCGCGGGGGGCCGTGAGGCCGGCATCGCTTTTGTTGATGCACTGAACCTGTTCTCTCATCTGGCCAACGTAGGCGATGCCAAGTCGCTGGTTATCCACCCTGCCAGCACCACCCACCATCGAATGGATGCCCACGCACTGGCGGCAGGCGGCATTGGTGAGGGCACGATTCGACTGTCTATTGGACTGGAAGATGCCAAAGACCTCATAGCCGACCTTAAGCAGGGTTTGCGTGCTGCGGCAAAATCAATGACGGCCAAGGCAGGTACGGCATGAAACTGACCGTCAATGGTGAAACCACCTACTGTTATACCAACTCCCGTGACATCGACAGGGATCGCCCCAGCGTTGTCTTCATCCACGGCTCGGGTATGGACCACACTGTCTGGACACTTGCCAGTCGGCATTTTGCCCGCCACGGCAACAACGTTATCAACGTTGACCTACCCGGCCACGGTCGCTCTGCGGGCGACCCGCTAACATCTGTCGAGGCTATGGCCTCGTGGCTGGTGGCCGTGATGGATGCAATCAATATAGATCAGGCTGCACTGGTCGGACACAGCCTGGGCTCGCTCATCGCACTGGACTGTGCAGCCCGATTCCCCGATCGGGCCAGAGCCCTCGCCATGGTGGGTACCACGGCGCCCATGCCTGTATCTGACGCGATTCTCGACGCCTCCAAAGCAAATCAGCACAGCGCCTATGACATGCTTACCCAGTGGGGTTTCAGTAAACGCCACCAGTTCGGGGGCAACCGCAATTCAGGTATCTGGATGATCGGCAATACCCTGCGCCTGTACGAGCGGTCTCGACCAGGAGCTCTTTTCCATGATATGGCGGCCTGCAATGCCTATCAGCAAGGACTTGAGAATGCTGCCCGGGTCGCCTGTCCTGTTCTTCTGTTGTTGGGCAGTGAGGACCGGTTAACACCGGTCAGGGGCACGCGTCACCTTGTCGAATCCTTTGCCAGCCCCCAGACAAAAATACTTGAGGGCGCGGGCCACACGATTATGATGGAGGCACCCAACGCCATGCTCGACGCCCTGCACCAGATTATTTGAGGACCCACTCGCAATGCCCCAGTACACCATTTGGCACAACCCGCGCTGCTCTAAATCCCGCCAAACACTGGCCTTGCTTCAGGAGCGTGGTGTGGCTGTTGTTGAACGCCGTTATCTGGAAGACATCCCTACTCGGAGCGAAATTGAGGCTGTACTGGCTGCCCTGAACATAAAGCCGGGAGACCTGGTGCGCCGTGGGGAAGCTCAGTTCAAAAGTCTCGCCATGGGTAGAAACGCTTCGGATGAAGACTTGTTGAAGGCCATGGTGCAACACCCTGTTTTGATCGAGCGCCCCGTCGTGCTGCGGGATGATGACACTGCCGTCCTGGGCCGTCCGCCAGAGAACGTCCTGTTACTCTTAGACGACTGAGTCCGGCCCTGCGTCCCCTGAGCGGCAGGCGCTATCGCCTGTGTGCCGCAATTTTTCCCCGGGCTATGAGATGGGTGAGGAAACCGGCTGAGGCCTCCCTGGTCAGTTCGATCACATGCTCAAAGCCATCGTCACCGCCATAATAGGGATCGGGAACGTCGCACAGGCTTTGTCCCAGGGCGTGGCTGAGGAACAGTTCAACACGAGCCAACGCGTTTGCAGGTCGCATGGCCCGCAGGTCGGCAAGGTTATCCTCGTCCATGGCCAAGATATAATCGAACCCGGAAAAATCTTGAGGCGTCACCTGTCGCGCCCGCAAGGGCGATAAATCGATGCCGTGGCGCGCTGCTGCTGCCACGGCACGGGCATCGGGCCTTTTGCCAACGTGCCAGGCGGCCGTGCCTGCCGAGTCAATCTGCAGGTCGGCACCAACACCCTGCCTATGGCACATGCTCCTAAACACACCCTCTGCGGTTGGGGATCTGCATATGTTGCCAAGGCAAACAAAAAGCACGGAAACCATAACGGGGTACTCCCTGATAGGTTGCTCGGCAACCTTTATTTGTGCCTAACCATAAATCCCACGGCAGGCAAACAATGAGGCCGGAGCGAGGTTAGCACGGGCCAACCGTATCCACTAAAACCGGGGCGTTCCAGTTCTGGAGGCTTTCGCACCGGCAGCAACAACCCAGAAAGTGTCGCCATTTGCATAAATGAACAAATGTCAGTCATGGTACAAACGTAGCACCCTTATATATTTTAAAACGGAATTTGCCGAGAATTAGCCTATGAATATTAAATCTTGCGGTCAACTGAGCCGGGTCGGACTCGCCCTGCTCTCTGCTACCGCCCTGTCGACGCACGCCTTCGAGGTAGATCGCACGCACCTCCCGATTGCAGAACCTGACCCCCCCAAGTTCAAAGAGTTGGATGTTCGCAATGTCGAGGCACCGCCACTGTTCAGCGTCGAGGCACCCGAGGGTGCACCGAACGTTATCATTGTGCTGATCGATGACGTAGGCTTCGGTGCAACTACCCCATTTGGTGGACCCATTAATACTCCGACGATGGACCGGTTAGCCGAAAATGGGCTGCGTTACAATAATTTTCACACGACCGCACTGTGCTCCCCCACTCGGAACGCCCTGAAAACAGGTCGCAACCACCACCAGACCAATACCGGCTCTATCATGGAAAGCGCCACAGGGTTTCCGGGGAACACCGGGAAAATTCCTAACCGAATTGCGCCGGTAGCCGAAATGATGCGCCTCAATGGTTACAGCACGGGCGCCTTTGGTAAATGGCATGAGACTGCCGCCTGGGAGACCAGTGTCTCCGGTCCGTTTGACCGTTGGCCAACACATTCAGGCTTCGACAAGTTCTATGGCTTTATTGGTGGTGAGACCGATCAGTGGTACCCGCTGGTTTACGATGGTGTGACCCGCGTGAACCCGCCCCACGTTCCGGGGTATCACTTTACCGACGACATGACCGATCAAGCCATTGGCTGGATGAAGGCGCAGCAGTCTATGACGCCCGACAAGCCTTTTTATATGTACTTTGCGACGGGCGCAGTGCACGCGCCGCACCATGTGCCAAAAGAGTGGGCCGACAAGTACAAAGGCCAGTTTGATAAGGGCTGGGATCAGATCCGCGCCGAGACCGTCGCCAGGCAAAAAGAGCTGGGTATCATCCCAGAGTCTACCGAGCTGGCGGATCGCCCAGAGGATCTCAGTGCTTGGGAAGATCTACCTGAAGACCATCGCAAGCTCTTTGCCCGTCAGGCCGAGGTCTTTGCCGGATTCATGGAGCACACCGACGTGAATGTTGGCCGGCTTGTTGATGCAGTGGAGGATATTGGCGAGCTAGACAACACCATCATCATTTATATTGCCGGGGACAACGGCACCAGTGCTGAAGGTGGTTTCATTGGCATGTACAACGAGATGACCTACTTCAATCAGGTGGTCGAAAAGGTCGAAGATCTTATGCCCCGTCTTGATGAATGGGGGGGTGAATATACCTTTCCGCATATGTCTGCGGGTTGGGCGGTGGCCTTCGATGCGCCGTTCAAGTGGACCAAGCAAGTTGCTTCGGACTTTGGGGGTACCCGTAACGGCATGATTATTCACTGGCCTGATGGTATCGACAGTCAGGGCGAGATTCGCAGCCAGTTTTCTCATGTGATCGATATTGCGCCCACCATTCTCGAGGCGGCCAACCTGCCTGAGCCTACGAGCGTAAACGGAACGGTTCAGGAACCCATGGCCGGCACTAGCCTTATGTTCAGCTTGAACGATGCTGACGCCCCTGAGCAGCACACGCTTCAGTACTTTGAGATGTTCGGTAACCGTGCCTTATACCAGGATGGCTGGTTCGCCCGCGTGCTGCACCGAGCACCGTGGCAGACGGGCAAACAGAAGCCCCTCGAAGATGAC
>CALKDK010000009.1 GCA_938084055.1 uncultured Luminiphilus sp. | reverse complement strand
GTTTGCCTCGGGCAGCAGTCGATTGGGGCGGTATTCGGTGGTGACATTGTCAGGGCCCCAACCGTCATGCATGGCAAGACCAGTCCGGTACACCATACCGGCAAAGGCGTGTTTGACGGTTTGCCCAGCCCCTTCACCGCGACGCGCTACCACAGCCTGGTTGTGAACCCAGACACGCTTCCCGACGCGCTCGAGGTTACCGCCTGGACTGAGGGACCGGATGGTGAACGGGAGGTTATTATGGGACTGCGGCATCGTGAGTGGGATATAGAGGGTGTACAGTTTCATCCCGAATCGATTCTCTCGGAGCACGGCCATGCGTTACTGAAGAACTTTTTGAATCGACTTGCCGTTTAGGCGCCCACATATGGCAGCGGGTTAATTATGAATATCAAGCAGGCCCTTAACACCCTTGTCGACGGCCAATCCCTGGCCAGGGAGGAGATGCGGAGCGTTATGGCTCAGGTCATGGGAGGTGAAGCAACACCGGCTCAAATAGGTGCCCTGCTCGTTGCCCTTCGCATCCGTGGGGAAACCATAGACGAGATTGTCGGTGCCGCCGAAGTTATGCGTAGCCTGGTAACGCGGGTACATGTATCGCAGGAAGACCTCATTGATCTTGTCGGTACGGGTGGCGATGGCGCCAATTTGTTCAATGTGTCCACAGCGGCGACGTTCGTGGTGGCTGCTGCGGGTGCTCGCGTTGCCAAGCACGGCAATCGATCGGTTTCCAGTTCCAGCGGGTCCTCCGATGCTTTGGAGGCTTTTGGTGCTGTCCTCGATCTGGCACCCGAGGACATCGCGGCCTCTATTGATCAGGTGGGCCTGGGTTTCATGTTTGCACCTGCCCATCACAACGCCATGCGGCATGCGGTGGGTCCCCGAAAGGACCTGGGCATGCGCACCCTGTTCAATATTCTGGGTCCGTTGACCAACCCCGCGTTTGTGGAGCGGCAGGTTCTGGGTGTGTTTACAGCAGGGCTTTGTCAGTCATTGGCCGAGGCGCTCAGTAAACTGGGCAGCAAGCACGCATTGGTTCTGCACAGCGCCGATGGCCTTGACGAGATATCCATAGCCGCACCGACCTCGGTTTGGGAGATGCGTGATGGTGTTGTTGAACGGTTTCAGATAGTGCCTGAGGATTATGGGCACGCTCATTCGTCGCTCAAGGGACTGGGTGTCGCCTCTGCCGAGGAGTCGGCAGACCTGATCAAACGGGCCCTGACGGGTCGTAGCGATGCCATCTCTGCCAGTGCGCGGTCCATGATCGCCCTCAATGCCGGTGCGGGGATCTATGTGTCTGGGGTCGTGGGCTCGTTGAAGGAGGGCATCTCGGCGGCGGACGACGTTATGGCGTCGGGTGCACCTATCGATAAGTTGGAGGCCTTTGTTGATTTCACCCGGCGGGCCAAGGCTGAACAGGTATGAGCGGGAAGCTGGCGACACCCACTGTCCTCAAAAAAATCATCGATAGAAAACGCGAGGAAGTCTCTGGGCGCCGGGGAGTCACCCCACTGTCGACCCTGATTGAGGGTGCGCGGGCCGCATCCCCGGTGCGGGGGTTTACGGACGCGCTAGGGCATCGTGCGGGCTCAGGTTCGCCGGCGGTTATTGCCGAAGTCAAGAGAGCGAGCCCCAGTAAGGGGGTCATTCGAGAAAATTTTCACCCTGCAGAGATAGCCGCGAGTTATGAAGCGGGTGGCGCGACCTGCCTCTCGGTATTGACCGATATCGATTTTTTCCAGGGCGCCGATGCCTACCTCAGTGAGGCCCGCGGTGCCTGCACGCTCCCTGTGATCCGCAAGGACTTTACGATAGATCCTTACCAGATATGGGAGGCGAGGGCCCTGGGCGCGGATGCGATCCTGCTGATTGTTGCCTGCCTTGAGCGGGACCACCTGCGTGATCTCTATGCTGTGGCGAATGAGGTAGGCCTTGATGTGCTGGTGGAAGTCCACGATCGGGAGGAACTCGACGAGGCTCTCGACCTGCAACCTGCGCTGCTGGGCATCAATAATCGCAACCTACACACGTTCGATACGAGCTTGGAGACCACGCTCAACTTGCTGCCACACATTCCTCCTGGCATTCAGGTGGTCACAGAAAGTGGCATTCACACGAGGGAAGACGTCAGTCTCATGCGATCCCATGGCGTGCAGACGTTTTTGGTGGGTGAGGCCTTTATGCGTGTCGATGACCCGGGGTCTGAGTTGATGCGTTTGTTTGGTTGATCCTGGCTACCTGACTCTATTTGTTGGCTGCCTGCGCATGTGCTCAACCTGTTTCTGAAGCGCGCGCTTTAAAAATTAAACGCTGCGCGCCTGCCCCTGCTGGCCAACTTTTCGGTCATTATTCTTTGATGGGGTGTCAATCGATGGGCCGGGTCCCAGCCGTCAGCGAAGCAGGAAAAGATCGGGGTGTTTTGCCCTCAGCTCAGCGCCGAACTCGGCGGCACCCTGCTCGGTGAAATGGGAATTGTCAAAATATAAAAAGCCGCTGGTCTTGCTGGAGACGATGTCGCAGGTATCGCGTTGCGCACCGCACTGGACAGACAGGGTGTCAACAAAATGCATGTCGAGGTTAGTGAGTTTCTGGTCACTGAATACGGTCAGCAGCTTATTGTTTAAATTCTCCCTTTCGGGAAGAAATGATTGGGAAATCGCGTAGTCACGCAGTCCCGAAAGTCGCCCGTGCTCATGGGCAATTTGCAGCACGCTTTTCTTGAACGTTAGTCTGGGTCCGAAGAGATAAATGGGCGCCGGTGACCGCACCCTTAATGCGTTTAAAAACCCGAGCAAGTCCGCTACCCACTCGCCATTAAAGTCTTCATGCAGGTAGATTCGCTCAGCACCTGACAGGAGAGGGCTTGTCAGAAGGCGATCCCGGGCTGATTGACAAAGGTCATCATCGGCCGGATCGGAACCCACGCCAAAATTAAAACACTTGAAGGGGGTGATGATGATTTCCAAGTTGCCCGGGAAGCCATTTTGCCGCAACGCATAGACAAGGTCCTGGGCGTGGGAATTTCCAATAATGAGGACGTAATGTTCGCTGTCGTTAATTCGGAGCTGACTGTGGGAGGTTTTGCCGAAAGCATTCCAGTAACGTTCTCGCTCTGAGAACAGTGCCTCCTGGCTCATTTGTAAGCTCTGGGGAAACCGATCTGGATAGCCGTCCTTTGCAACGGTCACTGTGGCCAGTATGGCCAGCAGCGAGAAACTAAGGACAGAAAGCGGCAGGAACGTTCCCGGGTGAAAGACCGGCAATTTGGGATTTCTGAAAGGTTGTTCAATATAGCGAAACGAGGCGTAGCCCAGCGCGATGGACGCCACAAACAGGATAGATTCCGTAGGAATGTTGCCAGTGGTGGCACCCAACTTCTGGGTAAACGCGATTAATGGCCAATGGATGAGGTATATCGAGTAGGAAGCCAGGCCGACCCGCCTCAACGGCATCCAGGACAATAGTCGACCTGATGTGCTGTGGCCTGCCGCCACCAGAAGAAGTGCTACGCCAAAGCTTGGAATCAATGACGCGAGTCCGGGAAATGTGGTGCCGGCGTCGAATAGGTAAAAGGACAGGGCGAGCAGCGTAAAGCCGCACACGGCGAGAGCCTCACAGCCCATCGCCTGCAGTTTTGTGATTTGGGAGTTGCCGAGAAAGTAAGCTAATCCACCCACCATAAATTCGTGGAACCGAAAGGGTAAAAGATAAAAGGCCGCCTCCGGGACGGTGAGCGCTGCCCATTGGCTTAGGGATAGACAAATAACCGCCACCCCGATCAGCGGCGTGAATATACGCTCCGGCTTTTTAGTAAATCGCAGTAGCAGTAGCAGCAGCAGTGGCCAGACAAGATAGAACTGCTCTTCCAGAGAAAGGGACCACGTATGAAGTAAAATCTTGCTTTGGGATATATCTGAAAAATAACCAGCTGTAGCCCAGAAATAAAAATTTGAGTAAAAAAACTCACTTGCGAGCACCGAATACGCCAGTAGTGAAAAATCGTGGGGTGAAAGAAAAAGATACCCAGCGCCCAGAGTGCCAAGCAGCGTGACGCATAGTGCTGGCAGCAGGCGCCTGGCGCGTCGAAGGTAGAAGCGAGCCAGGGAAAATGTGTTGTCCGCAGTGAGGCGCAGGATCTGACCGGTGATCAGGTAGCCGGAGACCACGAAGAACATGTCTACCCCAAGAAATCCGGCTTCCGCACCCGGTATGTCGAGGTGAAACAGCAGGATCGACAGGACAGCAATTCCCCGCAGCCCATCAATATGGGTTTGGTGCTCACGGTTCATGGCGGTGTAGACGGCTCAACCTCAGCGGGACCGCCCCCCTTGTATCCGACCGCAACAAAATTCGGCTCGCTGACGTTGGTTTTGTTGGGGTAAGGCGCATAGATTAGGAATAACCGGGTCCCGGTATCATCCAGTGGCGAGCAGCTTGTTTTTAGGGGTTTTGCGCATATTGCCCGCAGCGTCTCCGGAACTACTCGCTAGTCCGCCCAGGCCTCGTCGGCGGTTGCAGCGCTCAATATTCCCCGACAATTTGCCCCGAGGCGTCAAGTTCAGTGGTTTTGGGTTCCCTCAAAACGACAATGGTTTTGCCCGATACCTCGATGAGGCCGTCCTGCCTCAGCGCCTTGAGCACCCGTCCCGCCATTTCCCGAGAACAGCCGACAATCTTGCCCAACTCCTGGCGGGTAATACGGATCTGCATGCCGTCGGGATGCGTCATCGCATCGGGTTCCATGGTGAGGTCGTTGAGGGTTTGTGCTATGCGCCCTGCCACGTCCACAAAGGCGAGATCGGTCAGCTTGCGGGTTGTGGTTCTCAGCCGATTGCCAACCTGGGTGGCCAGCTCAAACATGAGGTCAGCATAGTTGCCCCGCACCTGATGGAAGCGTTCATAGCTGATCCGAGCCACTTCCGATGGCACCCGGGCAACGAGGTTAGCAGAGCGGACATCCTCGCCGAAGAGTCCCATCTCACCGAAGAAGTCGCCCGGATTCAGGTAGCTGACCACCATCTCCTGATCCGAGTCCTGATCGTCGTCGATGATGACCGAGACAGAGCCATCGAGAACCAAATAAAGCGAGTCACTGACCTCACCCTGTTTAAATATAGTTTGGCGTTGTTTAAACGATAGCCCCTCGCAATGGCGGAGGAAGCTTTCGGCCTCTGGAATGCGACGCAAAACTTCGGTCTTCATGACGGGTTCCTCAGGGAGCGGTCGCAAGGTCGACGGCTCGTTATGTCATCCAGCCAATAGAATAGCTCAAATTTCCGCTTGTCTCACCGCCCGCAGGGGATAAATGGTCTCTGTGGTAGTCTCCGCGACCAAAGATCAGTCGCAATCAGGGGGTAAAGTCGGTGGAAGGCACGGTAAAATGGGTGGATAACGCACTGTTTGTTGGTGAGTCGGGGAGCGGCCATTCGGTTGTCATGGATGGCCCCGAGGATCTCGGGGGGCGCAACCAGTCCCTGCGCCCCATGGAGATGCTCCTCCTGGGTACCGGGGGTTGCGCCATTTATGACGTGATCTCCATCCTGAAAAAGGCGCGCCAGCGGATCACGGCCTGTCGCGTCGAGTTACACGCGGAACGCGTTGACGACGTGCCCGCTGTCTTCCAATCGATGAATCTTCACTTCATTGTTGCGGGGAATGATCTCAAGGAAAGCCAGGTCCGTCGGGCGGTGGAGCTGTCAGCGGAGAAATATTGCTCCGCTTCTATCATGCTGTCCCGGGCGGGGGTTACTGTCTCCCACAGTTTTGCCATCGAAGCCGAACAGGCCAATTGAGCGGGGTCCGGCGTGCTGATCGCCGGGCGGGCCCTGCGAGTCTTGATCTTTTACCCGTCATGACACGGCACAGGACCGCAGGGGTCGTCCCGGGCCAGGGGGTTGCGGGTTTCGCTAACCCGAAATTGGCTGTCCCCGCCTCCCGACAGGCAGCTGCGGGCCTTAGACCCTAGACCGGGGACCTGATGGTTAGGGTTAAACCCAGTAGGTGCTACCGGTCATCAGTTTGGCTGCTCGTGTCATCGCCGTCTTCACCTGCCTTGGAAGTTCCATCCCGCCAGCCTGGAGAGCGTTCTCCCCGTGGCGCTCCTCGTCTTCAAGCATCTTCTGGAGTATTAGCTGGGATTTCCGATCTCTTTCGGGGAGTGCCTTCAGATGGCTGCGCAGGTGGCTTGCTACCCGTTCTTCTGTGGCGTGTACGAATCCGAGACTGACGCGGTCACCGACGAGTCCCGCGGCGGCACCCATGGCCAGCGATGCGCCATAAAAAATCGGGTTGAGTACACTGGGGCGAGCATCCAGCTCATCAAGGCGCGCCTCGCACCAGACCAGATGATCGATTTCTTCCTGTGCCGCCTCCTGCATTTCTGCGCGGGTTCCCGCTGTTTTGGCGGTGAGCGCCTGACCCTGATAAAGCGCCTGGGCACATACCTCTCCCGTATGATTGACGCGCATGAGTCCGGCGACGTGTTTACGCTCCCGGTCAGAGAGATTGGCTTCTGCGTGACCCTCAGCGGGTGAGGGGCGGGCGGCGGTTGCCCCGCGGCGTGACAGCGTCCGCAGCATCCCGTCTATTTCAACCAAGACCTGATCTACGGGACTGAGTTCTCGTTCGCTCATTGCGCAATTCCTTTACCTGAGTTTATCGACTCTAACGGTCCAGCGCGCGCCAGCCAATATCCCGTCGAAAGGTTTTTCCCGGCCAATCAATGCGCTCCGCTGCCGTATACGCCGCCGTCTGGGCGGCTTGAATGTCGTCACCCAGGGCTGTCACACAAAGCACCCGTCCGCCGCTGGTGCATAATCTGTCCCCCTCTTCAGATGTGCCGGCGTGAAACACCTTGACCTGATTACCCTGTGCGGTATGGCTCGCGGCATCGAGCCCCTCTATCGTCGTGCCCCTGGTGTAGCTCCCCGGGTAGCCCTCCGCGGCCAGGACCACGCCGAGTGCCGCGCGGTCATCCCATTGGGCAGTGGTGGAAGACAGCTCGCCGGCCAGTGCGCGGGTGCACAGTTGGTCCAGGTCACTGCGCAGCCGCATCATGATGGGCTGGGTCTCAGGGTCGCCGAATCGGCAATTGAACTCTATGACCCGGGGGTTTCCTGCGGCATCAATCATCAGCCCAGCGTACAGGAAGCCTGTGTAGGGCATGCCATCCGCGGCCATACCGGCAAGCGTGGGGTTGATGACCTGTTCCATAATCCGCGCGTGGACCGTGGGGGTCACTACGGGGGCCGGCGAGTAGGCGCCCATACCGCCCGTATTGGGCCCGGTATCACCTTCACCGATGCGCTTGTGGTCCTGGCTGCTGGCCATGGGCAGTGCCGACTGGCCATCGGCAATCACAATGAAGCTGGCCTCCTCGCCGTCAAGAAATTCCTCAATGACAACCCGACAGCCTGCCTCACCAAAGGCATTGCCAGACAACATATCGGTTACCGCTGCCTCAGCCTGTGCGAGGTCTTCGGCGACAATCACACCCTTGCCTGCTGCCAGGCCATCTGCCTTGACAACGATGGGCGTGCCCTGCTCCCTGAGGTAGGCCAGCGCGGGCTCCAGTTCTGTGAAGTTGGCGTAGCAGCCGGTAGGGATGCCATGACGGGCGAGAAAGTCCTTGGTGAAGGCTTTCGAACCTTCCAGTTGCGCCGCCGACTGACTCGGGCCAAAGCAGGGGAGTCCCCGGGTTGAGAAATAATCCACGATGCCTTCCACCAGCGGTGCTTCGGGACCCACCACGGTCAGGTCTACCCCATTTTCCTCAGCAAAGTCGGCCAATGCCTCAAAGGCCATGACATCGAGTGCAACGTTGGTCAAACCCGGTTCACGGGCAGTCCCAGCATTGCCAGGCGCCACATAGACATGTTGCACATGGACAGGCTGGGCGAGCTTCCAGGCAAGCGCATGTTCCCGGCCACCGCCGCCTACCACCAGAATATTCATGAATGCCACTCCACCGTTTATCAGTGCCGGAAATGCCGCATACCAGTGAAGACCATGGCCATGCCGGCGGCATTGGCGGCCGCTATTACTTCCTCATCACGAATCGACCCGCCGGGCTGGATGACGGCGGCGATACCCCGTTCCGCCGCATTGTCGATGCCATCCCGAAATGGGAAAAAAGCATCAGAGGCCATCACGGCGCCTTTGACCTCCAGGCTGGCATGTTCGGCCTTGATGGCGGCGATACGGGCGGAGTTCACCCGGGACATCTGGCCTGCGCCAATGCCGATTGTGCGATTATCCGCGGCATAAATAATGGCATTGGACTTAACAAACTTAGCCACTTTCCAGGCGAACAGAAGGTCGAGCCACTCCTGCTCGGTGGGTTGCCGCTCGGTAACCACCTGGAGGTCCTCCCGGCTAATCATGCCATCGTCCCGGTCCTGCACCAGCAATCCGCCGTTGACCCGCTTGAAGTCGAGGGCGCCTGTGGAGGAGGACCACTCGCCCGTCTCCAGAAGACGCACATTTTTCTTTTCTGCAACGGCCTCCAGCGCAGCGGGGCTGACCTTGGGGGCAATGATGACTTCGACAAACTGTTTATCGACGATATTGGATGCGGTCTCACCGTCAAGTTCCCGGTTGAACGCAATGATGCCGCCAAAAGCTGACTCCGGGTCCGTAGCAAAGGCCAGCTCATAGGCTGAGGCAAGGGAGTCGGCCACTGCCACGCCACAGGGATTGGCGTGTTTGACAATGACACAGGCAGGCTCGGAAAAATTCTTGACGCACTCCAACGCCGCGTCGGTATCGGCTACGTTGTTGTAAGACAGCGCCTTGCCCTGGCGTTGGACCGCTGACGCGATCCCAACCTCGGATGGATTGCGTTCCTTGTAAAAAGCGGCCTGTTGGTGCGGATTTTCCCCGTAGCGCATGGTCTCTGCTTTGATCAGCTGGAGGTTGAGGGTTCGCGGCAGCGCTGGGCTTCCGTTGCCCAGTTGCTGGCCGAAATAATTGGCAATCGCCCCATCGTAACGAGCGGTGTGTTCGAAGGCTTTGATGGCGAGGTCAAAACGCGTCTCCTGCCGGGTGGCATTATTGTGGGCGTCGAGTTCTTCCAGCAGGCAGGGGTAGTCGCCGGCGTCTACCACAATGGTCACGTCCCGGTGATTTTTTGCCGCGGCACGTACCATTGTAGGCCCACCGATATCAATGTTTTCGATGGCCTCTTCGATAGAGCAGTCGGGGCGGGCCACTGTCGCCTCAAAGGGATACAGGTTCACCACTACCATATCGATTGGCGCGATGTCATGGGCCGACATGACGTCGTCGTCAGTGCCCCGGCGACCGAGGATTCCTCCGTGAATGGTGGGATGAAGTGTTTTAACCCGGCCATCCATCATTTCGGGGAAGCCTGTGTGGTCGGACACTTCGGTCACCTCAAGCCCAGCCTCCCGGAGCAGTTTACAAGTGCCTCCGGTAGACAGTAACGTCACGCCCCGATCGGCCAGCGATCGCGCAAAATCGGCAACCCCCGTCTTGTCGGAGACACTGATGAGAGCGCGACGGACGGGTGCAAGATGGGACTCATTCATGGGCTGGCGGATCCTGAAGTGTAAGTGGCTGAGTTCAAAGCAAGTCGTATTGGCGGAGTTTAGTACGCAGCGTGCCGCGGTTGAGCCCCAGCATGGTGGCGGCTTTGCTCTGGTTGCCACAGGCTTCCTTCATCACTGCACGAAGCAGGGGTTCCTCCACCTGCGCCAGCACCATGCGGTGCAGGTCGGTGCAGTCTGCGCCGTCGAGTTGTTCGAGAAAATAGGTAATGCTTTCCCGGGCGCTTTCGCGGAGGGGGCGTGGCACGTTGGCCGGCTTGGCCGCGGTCACGCCGCGAGGCCGTTGCTGCTGGTGAGGGGCTTGTGGACTGTCAAACTCAGTTCCGCTTCCTGTAATAATTCGAGCTGCGCGTTGGATTCACTCAGGGCGTTGAATCGCTGCTTCCAGATTGCACCATGGGCGCCCATTTGCCCAGTGAGTTCATCGAGAAACCAACCCGCGTGTTTGCGCGCAACCCGTATACCCATAAATTCACCGTAAAAATCGTGCAGGGCGGCAACGTGCCCGGAAATCATAGCAAAGCGCTCCTGTAGCGTCGGCTGGATTACGGTTTCACCCACGAGGGACTTGCCGATATAGCCCGGTAGCCACGGATTTCCCTGGGCCGCGCGGCCAATCATAACCCCCGCTGCTCCTGTGGTAGCCAAGACCTCACGGGCCTTTTCCAGCCCCGTTATATCCCCATTGGCAAGGACCGGGATCGACACGGCAGCAACAATCTCGGTGATCGTTCGATACTCTGCGACGCCCCGGAATCGATCCGCTCTCGTCCGGCCATGTACGGCCAGCATCTGTATGCCGGCCTGCTCAGCGATCCTGGCAACGGTGACCCCGTTGCGTCGGTCTGGGGAGACGCCCGTCCTTATTTTCAGGGTCACTGGCACGGGCACCGCGGCGACAACGGCATCGAGTATGGCGCCCACGCGCCTTTCGTCGGCAAGGAGGGCCGAACCCGCGGCCTTCTTGCATACCTTCTTGGCGGGGCAGCCCATGTTGATATCGATGATGTCCGCCCCCTCATCCACATTTCGGCGCGCCGCCTCCGCGAGTTGCTGGGGCTCGTTACCCACAATCTGGATCGAGCGAATGCCTTCCCTTGGGCTGTGACGCTTGCGTAGGCAGGATTTTCTGGAGTTTGCGAGGCTGGGGTCTGCACTGAGCATCTCGGCAACCGCCATACCTGCACCCAAACCCACGCTCAGTTCACGCAGGGGTAAATCGGTAACCCCGGCCATGGGGGCAAGCACGACGGGATTGGGAAGGGTCAGCCCACCGATCCGTAACGAGGTTGCTCGAGGTGTCACCGACGCTGTTTCCGGTGGCCCTGTGCGCAGGTAAGGGAGCTGTGATAACGGATCAGCCAAAAAAAACGTACCGGAACAAAGAGGGGGGGCAAATCATACATCCGGACGGGCTAAGGATGAAGCTGTTCACCTCATTTTTTGCGCAACGCCCGTAAAGGCAGGGCTATCGGTTGCGAATAGCTGCAAAAGGCTGAGAAAATCCCCAGGTGTGTAAATCCGTTAGACAAGTCGGGGCGTATTGGGCAGAATGTTTCGAAAAGCTTCCTAAGTTACGAGAACTAGCAGCGAATTGTCGAGATGTCTGATGTTTTGCTAATCAACGGGCCCAACCTTAATTTGCTGGGAACCCGGGAGCCCGAGCGCTACGGCAGCGAGTCGCTGGCGGCCATCAACGCGCGCTTGAGCGCTGAGGCAGAGCGGGCCGGGGTGACTCTAGAGTGTATACAGAGCAACGCGGAGCCGGTGCTCATTGACGCCATTCACAGCGCTCCGGATGCCGGTACCCGATTCATCATTATCAACCCCGCTGCGTTTACCCATACCAGTATCGCCCTTCGCGACGCGCTGCTGGCTGTTGCGATCCCTTTTATTGAGGTGCACCTGTCCAATGTGCACGCCCGGGAGGCGTTTCGCCAACACAGTTATTTTTCCGACATTGCCGAGGGCGTCATTTGTGGTCTGGGTAGTTTCGGCTACGACTGCGCCCTGGCTGGCGCACTGAAAAAACTAGCCCTGCAACACGAATCATGATTAAGGACCTGTGTCATGGATATCCGTAAAGTCAAAAAATTGATAGAACTTTTGGAAGAGTCGAACATTGATGAAATAGAGATTATTGAAGGCGAGGAATCTGTTCGAATAAGCCGTAATAGCCATCCTGCCCCAGCGCAGATGGCCTACGCGCCACCCCAGATGATGGCGCCTCCACAGGCTCCTCCGGCACCGGCAGCGCCCGCTGAACCCGCCCCAGTTGAATCGGTCTCCACCGATAACGCGGTGCTTTCCCCCATGGTCGGAACGTTCTACCGCTCGCCGAGTCCAGAGGCGGCTGCCTTCGTGGAAGTAGGCCAGACGGTGCGCGTCGGTGATGTACTTTGCATCGTGGAAGCGATGAAAATGATGAACCAGATCGAAGCAGATCGCGCGGGTACCGTCACTTCGATTCACGTGGAAAACGGCGAGCCTGTGGAGTTTGACCAGCCCCTCATCACGATTGCCTGAACCCGACGCCAGCAAGCAGCGCTGCGCTCCGCGAGGAATTACTTGATGTTAGAGAGAGTTTTAATAGCCAATAGAGGCGAAATTGCCCTGAGGATATTACGCGCCTGTCGGGAACTGGGAATCGAAACGGTAGCGGTTCACTCCAAGGCAGACCGGGAATTGAAACACGTTAGGCTGGCGGATCAGGCTGTCTGTATCGGTCCACCACCCTCGGCGCAGAGTTATTTGAATATTCCTGCAATCATCAGCGTTGCAGAGGTCACCAACGCCGATGCTATTCACCCGGGGTACGGTTTTCTGTCGGAGAACGCTGATTTCGCTGAGCAGGTTGAGAAGAGCGGCTTTGTTTTCATTGGGCCGCGGGCCGAGACGATTCGCATCATGGGAGATAAGGTGGCGGCCAAGCATCAGATGAAACGTTCTGGTGTGCCCACTGTGCCCGGTTCTGAAGGTGCCATTCCGGAGGACCCTGATGAGATCCTCCGCATCGCCCGGGATATCGGTTATCCGGTGATTGTCAAAGCCTCCGCCGGCGGTGGCGGTCGCGGAATGCGCGTCGTGCACAATGAAGAAGTGCTGCTGAGCTCAATCCAGGTGACGCAGTCAGAAGCCATGGCTGCCTTTGGGTCGCCCGTGGTGTACATCGAGAAGTTCCTCCAGCGGCCACGGCACGTGGAAGTGCAGGTGCTGGCAGATGGACAGGGCGGTGCGGTGTATTTGGGCGACAGGGATTGCTCATTGCAGCGCAGGCACCAGAAGGTGATCGAGGAGGCGCCCGCCCCCGGTATTGGCGAGCGGCAGCGCACTGAAATTGGTGAGGCCTGCGTTCGGGCCTGCCTTGATATAGGTTACAGGGGTGCCGGAACCTTTGAATTTCTGTACGAGGATGGCGGTTTCTACTTCATTGAAATGAATACCCGAGTCCAGGTGGAGCATCCGGTAACTGAAATGATTACCGGTGTCGATATCGTTCGTGAGCAATTGCTTATTGCCTCAGGGGAAAAACTATCCCTACGACAGGAGGACATTAACTTCAGTGGCCACTCCATTGAGTGTCGTATCAACGCCGAGGATCCGCGCAACTTCATGCCGTCGCCGGGGAAGATCAACACCTTTCACGCTCCGGGCGGTCCCGGTGTCCGGGTGGATTCCCATATCTACAGTGGCTACACCGTGCCACCCCATTACGACAGCCTGATTGGCAAACTGATTACCCACGGTGATACCCGTGAATCGGCGCTCGCCAAGATGCGCCAGGCGCTTGATGAACTTATTGTAGAGGGCATTCGGACCAACGCGGCCCTGCACCGTGAGCTGGTTGTAGACCCCTCCTTTATGGCGGGCGGTGTAAGCATTCACTATTTAGAGAGCAAGCTGGAACACGAGCGTTGACAGGGGCCGGATGGCAGGAGCTGCGCTTAGCCACCACCCCAGACAAGGTTGAAACGCTGGAGAGCTGGCTCTTCCAGCAGGGTGCCCTCGCGGTCACCCTCGAAGATAATGCCGATGAGCCCCTTCTTGAGCCGGGCCCGGGAGAAACACCCCTCTGGCAGGCCATTAAATTGGTCGCCCTATTCGAGCTGGGTGTTGACCTTGCGGGCCTCAGCAAAACAGTACCCCAGCACCTTCTGGAGGTGGCCGGCGTCGAGGTAGAACCGGTGCCCGACCGTGACTGGGAGCGGGTATGGATGGACGAATTCAAACCCATGAAGCTGGGTCAGCGGCTGTGGATATGTCCCAGTTGGTGTGAGCCACCCGATCCGCAGGCGGTGAATATCCACCTCGATCCAGGGCTGGCGTTTGGTACCGGCACCCATCCAACCACAGCACTATGCCTGAGCCAGCTGGATGCCTGCATTCGACCCGGTATGACGGTCGTCGATTACGGTTGTGGCTCCGGCATACTGGCAATCGCGGCGCTCAAGCTCGGTGCGACCCATGTCCTCGGCGTAGACAATGATCCCCAGGCCATCACGGCCACGCACCAGAACCGCGAGCGCAATCAATTGCCCGATGACTGCCTTGAGGTGTGTTTACCCCACGCCGTGCCGTCCCAGGGCCTGCAGGCAAAGGCGGATGTGGTTGTCGCCAACATTCTCGCCGGTCCATTGTCGCAGCTCGCGCCTACACTGATGAATCTGCTGAGACCGGGAGGGCAGCTGATTCTCGCGGGACTTTTGTCTGAGCAAGCACCCGCACTGGTCGATCATTACGCTCCCGGTGTTCAATTGTCCATTGCGGGCGAGCAGGCGGGCTGGGTCTTACTTATGGGGAGCAGGCAGGCCGCCGTCTCATAGGCCAGCCTGACCGCATCCACATGACTGGCAAAGGAGCCCTCCGGTACACACCAGTACAACGAACACCGTCCGACAGGCGAGGCCGTCACACCGGCCGATTATCGCGTCTGCAGAAGGCTTACTGAATGATGGGGTTTTACTATCCGGGCGGGCTTCGCCATCTCCTTTGGGAACGGCGGGCCGCCGACCCGTTAAACAGAGTGACCCGACTGGTGTTGTTCTCGATTCTGTTTTTGTCTTCTGGGCTGCCTTGCATCACCTGGGGGGATTCGGCCCCGTCTGTGGCGATCGACCTCCTCTACGCCACCAACCGAACGCCATCAAGTGGCCCGTCGAGCGGCGATGACTTTGACGCGATTCCAGGAGCCCTGACGTTTGGGACCACCACGGTTGTGCTCGACGCTGACGATGACAGGGATAGCAGCGGCTGGCCACCTGTTCGCGCAGACACAATTGAATCCGGCTGGGTTGGGGTAGAGCCCTTCCCTGGAAATGACCTGGCTGACCTGGTAAACACCGTTGCCCTGCATCGTGAAGACAAAACAGCGCTGGTCTACGTTCACGGGTTTATGAAAAGTTTTCCCGATGCGGTCCGCGACCTGGGAAGTATTGTCTACGGCGCCAATTACCGGGGAGTGCCTATTGTTTTCAGTTGGCCCGCGGGCACCAGCCCGCTGGGGTATGAGGCCGATACGCGCAGCCTGGTCCAGTCCATTCCACAGCTGTCGGAGACGCTTGCGGCGCTGTCCAAAGCAGACAACCTGGAAAAAGTTCATCTGCTCGCCCACAGCATGGGCAACCAGGCGCTGCTGGCGGTTTTGATGGACCTGGCAACCTCCCGGGACCTCCAAGGTGTGCGGCTCGGCGAGTTAATTCTTTATGCACCGGATGTGGACCGTGCGAAATTCATGGCGCAAACCCTTCCGCTGTTAAATCAGAGGGATATTCGGCCGACCCTGTACGTGGCTGAATTCGATGTGCCGTTGATATCGTCCCGCGTTGTCAATAAGGGTCCTCGGCTTGGCGATGCCGATGCAGGCTTCGCCGTGGCAGCGGGTATGGACACGATTGATGTGACACCGGTTGCAAAATTTCTCGACAGGCACAATCATCATCTGACCCGCGCCTCTCAGGCAGACGTCGCGCAGGTTTTGCAGGGTCTCGAGCCGGCCCAGCGTGCCAACCTTAAGGCACGTGAGACTGATTCGGGCCAGTATTGGCAAATTATAAAAACGAAATAGAGTCGCCATGAAGACCACAACGCCAGAACTTTCGTCGCTTGGTCACGGGCTGTTGGCAGCCTTCATCGAAACGATGGCTGCCGGGACTGCGCTGCTGTTTTTGGCTGGCTGCACGGCTTCGGGTATGAAGCTCATGCCCGCTCCCGCCTTTGTCGATACCCAGGCTTACGAGGATGCTGCCCAGATCGCCTATGCGCGCTCAGATATGTCCGAGGTGCTCGATATCTTTTACGCGTCGGATCGAAGCCCCTCTGCGACCGCTGGCGGTTGCGACTATTCCCGGGTACGCGGTGATCGGCTGCGGCTGGGGGCCGCCAGGGTGAGCGTTGGCGATCCTGACTGGAACGCCTCCCAGTTACATGACCACATCAAGGCAGGTGAACAGCTCACCATGCACTGCCTTGAAACCGATGAGTTTGGGTCACTGTACTCAACGTTACCGCCCACCGAACAAGCGGGAATAGACGCCTATTACTCCACCAGTACCGATGATCCTGTCCGGGCTGCATCCCAGGCGTTCGCCGAACAGATTGATGCTCAAATGATCGGCTCTGGATGGCAGGAAATCACTATTTTTGTATCAGGGTTGGCTACGACCTTCAGCGAGAGTTTGGAGCAGGCCGCCGGGCTCCATGAATTCATACTCCGCCGGGGGGCAACGGTGGCCTTTGCCTGGCCGGTGGGCAGCAGCCCTTTGTCAGCCAATAAAGATCGGATCAATGGCCGTGTGAGTGCGCGATCCCTGCGCAACCTGCTGCTGTTCCTGTCCGAGCAGACTGCAGCCGAGCGCATCAATCTCATTGCCTACAGCGGTGGTGCCGATGTCGCCGCTTATGCCCTGTACCAGTTGCGACTGTCTTACACCGGCCAGCCCATTGAGCGGCTGCGTGATGATCTGCGGCTTGGCAATATCATCCTGGCCTCCCCAGACGCCGATTACGTAGAGTTTCGCAACATGCTTCTGGACGGGCTGCTGGATATGTCCGAAAGCTTTACCGCGTACATCAACCCCAGCGACAAGGTGGTAATGTTTTCCGAGAAGCTGTCGGCAGGGGCGCCGCGCCTGGGCAATCCCGGACAGGTCAGCGATGTGGAAAAGCAAATTTTCCGGGACAGCCGTAAAATTGATTTCGTCAGTCCCGAGGAGGGTGAGCGTATCCTGGGCACGACCGATCCCTTCGGACACCAGTATTGGTATCGCAATCCGTGGGTGAGCTCCGACGTGCTGATCCGGTTAATGACCGATCTGCCCCCCGCTGAGCGGGGCCTGATACGGCAGGAGGAACGGGCCGTGTGGGATTTTCCTGAGGATTACCCGGCCCGGTCTGAGCAGTTGATGCAGCAATTCCTCGACAGGTTGTCCCATATGCCCTAGCCAGCCACAGGCTACCTAAGCGCCGGTGTTGTGTAACCGCTGCTAGGCACGGCCTTCGCTGCTCGCCGCCGCCGGCTTTCGACCGGCGATATCCGGGCTGCCGAACCCAGCTACCCCCCGTGCCGAGTGTCAGGGCTCGAGATCAACCTTTTCTCGGTAAAGCGCGGCGCCCGGTAGCTCTTTTGTCGCCCGTTCCAACAGCTACTGGAGGCGCTGGGGAGGGACTGTCGTGCCGGGGCTTTAGCCCTGGGCCAGTAACTCCCGCAGGTCGATAAGCGCCGCATTGGCGCGGGAAATATAGTTCGCCATGACGAGGGAATGGTTCGCCCACAGTCCAAAGCCCGAGCCGTTCAGAATGATCGGGCTCCAGACGGTCGCCTGGGTTGCCTCAAGTTCCCTGATGATCTGCTGGAGGCTGACACGGGCGTTCTTTTTATCCAGTACATCGGCAAAATCGACCTCAGCGCCCTTGAGAAAGTGGATCAGTGCCCAGGCGGCACCTCGGCTCTCATAAAAGACATCGTCTATTTCCAGCCATGGGGTCTGTATTTCTAGCTCCATGGGCTCTGTGGTGGATGCCGCGGCATCGGGATCTCCGGCCAGGTCAGTGTTCAGTCGGCGCTGCCCGACACTGGCAGACAGGCGTTGGGACAGACTGCCGAGACGCTTTTCGATCATGCTGAGCCAGAAGCTGAGGTTGTCCGCCCGGGCGTAGAACTGTGCACCCTCTGAGCCCGGTTTTGGCAGACGAGCGAGATAAGCCCTGAGGTAGCGGCTGGCGTCGCGGTATTCGCTCTCGGAGGAGGGCAGGACCCAGCTGTCAGACTGAAAGTTAATGCGAGGTTCAGCGAGAGTGAGGTCGGCATCTTCCCGGGACTGGCTTTGGGAGCGGCTCAGCACCTCCCGAAGCGCCCGGGCCAGATCCCTGCACTGAATCAGCGCACCGTACTCCCAGTTGGGCATGTTATCCATGAACAATCCGGGAGGAAAAAGATCGTTGTGGGTGTAGCCGCCGTCCTTCTCGAGGAGCGTATTGATAACTCCCATCAGCGCCGCGGTAGTGGTTGTGCCGGGCACGACGGCCTGATCTTCCGCTCCGGCATAGGCCCGGGCATTTTCATTGACGTCAAATTCGTCGGGCGCGGCACTCCACCAGATGGCCAATGTGGTCATAACGACCAGGGAAAGAGCCATGGCACCCGCGATCAGCCCACCCACACGCCGGTCCAGGCCCGACAACATCAGGGAATCCCTGGCCTGCTGGAAGAAAGCGCTGATCCTTGCTGTTACGCCCATGGTCGTTGGCCCTCAGTGGTGTTGGTGTTCCATGGGTTCGGCCTCGCGCTGGACAGGCGCAGCTGTACACGATTTAGCCCCTTGCGAATGGATGCAGATCTCGACCTGGCTAGCCATTGCAGGCATGGTTTCGATCCCCATCAGCATCAGGTGCGCGCCACCAGGGGTAAGTTCCAGGGCATCGCCGGATTCCAGCACGACTTCTCCCATCGGCAACATACGAACCTGGTCGCCACTTTGGCGACTTTCATGCAGGGATGTGCTCTGGGCTATCGCCGAGCTGGCCCCGGTGATGGCGATCGACTGCTCCCCCCGATTGATCACGCGGCCGTAGGCGGCGGTCATGGTTTGTGTCGGCGGCATGGCGCGTACCCAGAATCCCTCGAGGGTAAGCTCCGCGGTTGCGGACTGGGCAGTGGCCACCATAATGAGAACAGGTGCACTTTTTCGCACAAGTCTAGACAGCACAGAGGACATGGGAACGGTTCTCCTTAGTAGTGATTGAATCCTCACAGGGACTGTCCATCGGGCGTTACCCGGTCGAGGGCGTCGAGAACGATACTACGGGTCAGCAGCTGGGGTAGTAAGAAGGGTTCACCTCCGCCGTTTGGAGGATACATCACGTAGAGGGGAATGCCGCTACGGCCATGACTGCTAACGAACTCGCCAATGACGGGATCGTACTGTGTCCAGTCAGCGATCATGTAGATCACACCCCTGTCGGCAAATGCAGCGGTCATTTCCTTGGTGAACAAAACCGCCTGCTCGTTGGCAAGGCAGGTGATGCACCAGTCAGCTGTCACGTCGACGAATACCGGTACACCCTCTGCGCGCAAGCCTTCCAGTGACGAAGTCGACCAGGGGACGGTACCCTCGCGGCTCGCCCCGGCGTCAAGATTACCGGCAGGCCCGCGCAGGGTCGCCAGGAACACGGCGAGGGCCAGGCAAAGGAGCGCTGTCGTGCGACGGGCTATCCCGCCCCGATACAGCCAGAGCCCAAGTGCCAGCATGACCAAACCCGCCAGTGCCGTCGCCATGGTATCGACGCCGGCCTGTTTACCTGCCACCCATAACAACCAAACTGCGGTCGCGTACAGGGGAAAGGCCAGCAGTTCCTTCAGGGTTTCCATCCAGGGGCCGGGCCGCGGCAGTACGCGGCGTGCCAGGCTACTGTAGCTCAGCAGTAACATCGGACTGGCCATACCCAGACCCAGCGCCACAAAGACTGACAGGGCAATGGGCATTGACTGGGTCAGGGCGAACCCCAGTGCCGAGCCCATGAAGGGCGCTGTACAGGGACTGGCCACGACAACGGCCAACACCCCGGTGAAAAAGCTACCCTTGTTACCACCCTGTCCGGCCAGGCTGCCGCCCATATTCATCATGCCGCCGCCGAACTGCACCATCCCTGATAGGGACAACCCCATCGCTGTGAACAGGTAAGCCAGGGCAATTACAAATCCGGGTGACTGGAGTTGGAATCCCCAGCCAATAGCGGACCCCATGCCCTGCAGGGTGATCAGCGCAGTGGCGACAGCCACGAAGCTCACTACGACGCCCAGCACATACCACCAGGCGTGACGGTGGTGCGCGCTGGGGTCACCCGTTGCAAAGCTCAGCACCTTGAGCGACAGGATTGGGAACACGCAGGGCATCGCGTTCAGGATGATGCCTCCCAAGAAGGCAAACAGGAGTGCCAGCCAGAGCGCGGTACCCTCTCCACCAGGGACGCGGTCAGCGGCACCTGATGACGCCGCGGCGCCTGTTATGTCCCCCGTATCGGGTCGAATTTCGCCGGTAGAGGCATCGACCACGAAATACTCGGTGTGGGGTGGATAGCACAAACCGGCATCGGCACAACCCTGGGAAGTTACGGCCAGGCGTGCTTCACCAAAAACGCGGTCTGTGAGGAGTCGAAGATCTGCATAGGTGTAGTAGACACGGACATCACCAAAGAACTCGTCTGTCTTATCGAGCGCGGGTGAGTATTCCAAGGTTGTTGCCACGAGCCCCTTGGCATCCTCAAGCTTGACCTTGAAGCGATGTTGGTAGAGGTAGTAAGCGTCCTCAATTTGCCAGTACAACCGGAGCTCCCGCGGCCCCACCACCTCGATTTCCAGCCGGTAGGCCTCGTCGACAGGCAGGAAATCTGCCGACTCAGAAACAAGACCACTCAGTCCCTGGCCCTGCGTAAACAAGGGGGCCAGCAGCAGGAATGCCAGGACAAATCGGCGGAGAAGGGGTTGTATCATGGCTCGGTCAGCCCTTGTGCTCGTAGCGCAGCCGGGTGCCGTGATCCAGGGAAAGTCGGATTTCCTCGGAGTTCAGTCCCTCAGGGAAGTAGACCCCCGACACCTTGGCATCCATCAGGCTGGCGCCCTCAAGATTGGTTTCGCGAAAATCAATACCCGACAGGTCGGCATTCCTGAAGTAGGCATTGGAAAAATCGAGGCCCCGGGCGTTGAGCTTGCGCAGATCCCTGCCGCGGTAGTCACCACTCCTGAGGTGGCTGGTATCCATGGCATCCCGGTTCGCATTGAATGCGTCTATGTCCTCCTGCCTGAGCATCTGATAGAGCGGGTCAGGCTTGATCGCCGGCTTGGTGTCTTGTTCACTCATCGTATTTTGTACCATCCTTGAGTCGGCCCTGTGCTACGCCGCTTGTCGGTAATGCAACTTAATCCCCGAAAAATTCCTGTCGCAGCGCCCGATAGTCGGCGGGTTGCAGGCGGGGCCCAAAATATTTTACGACTTCCCCAGCAGCCCGTGCGGCAAACGCCGCAGCGCGTCCATAGGTCTCTCCCCTGGACAAGGCATACAGGAAGGCACCGGCAAACATATCACCAGCGCCATTGGTATTGACAGCCGCCACAGGGTGCGCCGCCACTTCGAAGGTTTCCGCGCCGTCGAAGGCGATTGCACCTCTGGCACCCAGCGTGATGACAAAACTACTGGCCACCCCGCGCATTGCCGACATGGCTGTCTCCAAGTCATCGGTTTGTCCCCACTCAAGGGCCTCTGCTTCATTGCAAAAGACCAAGTCGACGCCGTCGCCGACCAGCGCCTCCATGTTGTCCCGGAAGTACATGACCATCCCCGGGTCGGAGAAGCTGACGGCTGTTTTTACGCCATTGGCCTCGGCTACCCGCCGCGTATGGAGTGCGGCTTGATGACCGGTAGGCGAGGTGACCAGATACCCCTCGAGATAGACCCAAGCCGACGCCGCAATGGCGTCGTCGTCAACCTCGGAGACCGACAGGGTTTCCGAGACACCCAGGAACGTGTTCATACTGCGCTCGGCATCGGGGGTAATGAGTACCAGGCACTTCCCCGTGGTGCCAGCGCCGCGCTTATCGTGCAGGCTATGGCCAACACCTGAAGCCTCAAGATCGGCAAGGTAGATATCGCCGTCCGCATCGTTGGCCACTTTGCAGCTCATGAATGTGGGGGCGCCAAAGAGCGCGGTGGCAATCATGCTGTTGCCTGCACTGCCGCCCGATGCGTGATTTGCTCGAATCAGGTGGCCCGTCAGGTGACTCAGCAGCTCGGCCTGACGCGCTTCATCCACCAGGGTCATAACACCCTTTTCAACCGTCATGGTGGCCAGCTCGTGGTCAGTAACCTGTATTTCGGTATCGACGAGCGCCGCGCCAATAGCGTAGGTGGCGTACTGTTTCAAAGGGATGATCCTACCGGCGATGAGTTGGGATGCTTATGATACCCGATGTAGCGGGTCTGGGCGTCGCGGCAAACCTTCAATATGTCCGGGAATCAGGGTTTTGCGGGCGCGCAGGGCCAGGGGGACGTGTACACTTGCTCCACTTTGCCTCGCCGGTTACTGATTTTGCCATTCGGACGACGGTGTCACCCACCACAAACAAGGGACAATTTTTGCCACTGGTCCTGAAACAGCTTGTTCAACGCCTGCGCCGTCATGATAAACCCATTCGAAACCACGGTAAGGCTACCCGGCGCGCTGCCGTGGCCATTGTGCTCCATGAGCTGGAGGGGGAAGTCTGCCTGTTGATGATTCGCAGGGCGCAGCGGGCGGGTGATCCCTGGTCTGGACACATGGCCTTTCCAGGCGGACGTCGTGACCCGGAAGATCGGGATGACAGATCCTGTGCCATCCGGGAAACCCGCGAAGAAATAGCGCTCGACCTGGACTTGTTAGGCAATGAAATCTGCTCCCTCAGCGACGTCAACACCGGATGGCGTGCCGACCGGCCCGAAATGCTGGTTGCGCCCTTTGTGTTTACAGTGGACCAGCTGCCCCAACTGCAACCCAACTACGAGGTAGATAGCGTGGTATCGGTCCCCCTGGCTTTTCTCCTTGATCGGGGTAATCGGGTCCCCCTGAAATGGGAATGGCGGGGTACGCAGGTGGAGTCCGACTCTTACCTCTACCATGAACACCGAATATGGGGCTTATCCCTAATGATGATCGATGAACTGATTGAAGCTGCGGAACGTTGATCAGGAGGTGTTTGTCACGGGTCGGTGTCCCCGTCGGGTAGCAAGTCATCCTGGCCACGCAGGAAGCTGCGTGTTTTCAGCATCAGCTCCCTGGCCTCAGGGTCTTCTTCGCTGGCACGTTTGAGGGTCTCCACATCGACCCGACCTGCGAGGTAGCTGCGCACCAGATCTATCAGGACCGGATTCATGTCCGGCGCCTGATCCCATCGAGGTGTTCCCGGAACCAGGTTGCCCTGCACGGTATTACCGGTCACGCTCAAGTAGTAACCACCGCAACTTGAAAGTTGCCAGTCCCCGCGGCGACCAAAGCTGATATTGGGTGTCGACGGGTTGAACCCGTCTTCCGGTAGGGCATCAATTTGCTGCAGCGCGAGCAGCCAGCGGCTGCCCGAGGGGAAGTCGCGAATGTCCGGCCGGCAGTAATCCTGGGTGCGAAACCAGATGCGCAGGCTCTGGTGCCAGTCCGGTCCGGAAAAAACCTCCTCCACCTCCAGGTCTGCGGCATTGCCACGCACCTGGCTGATCTCGCCGAGCACAATAAGATCGGCTCGATCGACGATTTCGGAAAAACTACCTTGCCACAGGCAGGCGCACGCATCAGCCGCGTTGCCGGGCGCCTCTGAGGCGATCAGCGCCTGGGTCGTTAGCAGCCACCCGGCGATCCAGATTCGGAGGGCAGCCGTGGCGATTGTTCCCCGGAGGTTCAACAGAGGGGGTCACCGATTCAGAAGTCGGGCCGCATCAAGGGCGAAGTACGTCAGGATGCCGTCGGCGCCCGCCCGCTTGAAGGCGAGGAGTGATTCGAGTGTCACGGCCTCGCGATCCAGCCAGCCCTGAGCAAAGGCAGCCTGGTGCATCGCGTATTCACCACTGACCTGGTAGGCGAAAGTCGGTGCCCTCAGTTCATCCTTAACCCGGCGAACAACATCGAGATAGGGCATGCCGGGCTTGACCATGATCATATCGGCGCCCTCACCAAGATCGAGAGCACATTCGTGGACTGCCTCGTCAAGGTTGCCGGGGTCCATCTGGTAGGTCTTTTTGTCGCCGCCTTTTAAATTGCCAGCCGACCCCACGGCATCACGGAAAGGACCGTAGTAGCTCGACGCATATTTCGCGGCATAGGCCATGATCAGCGTATTCACATGCCCTTCGGCTTCAAGGGCGGCGCGGATGGCACCGATTCGCCCATCCATCATGTCGGACGGGGCCACGCAATCAGCACCTGCCGCCGCGTGGGACAGGGCCTGCTTAACCAGTGTCTCTGTCGTGAGATCGTTGATGACGTAGCCCTCGTCATCGATGATGCCGTCCTGTCCGTGGGTCGTGTAGGGGTCGAGTGCCACGTCGGTCATGATGCCCAGCTCGGGTACGGCATCCTTCAGAGCGGAGACAGTGCGTTGCACAAGGCCATCCGATGCAAAGGCGGCCTCTGCAAGGAGCGATTTTTGCTCGGGCCCCACGACAGGGAAAAGTGCAAATGCCGGCACCCCCAGGGCAACAGCCTCCCGGGCCTGTTCAATCAGTAGGTCGACGCTTAATCTTTCGATACCGGGCATTGAGGCCACAACCTCACGCTCGCCCTGGCCATCCAGCACGAACACCGGATAGATCAGGTCGCCGGGAGTCAGTGAGTTTTCCGAGACCAGCGCACGGGAAAAGGGGCGGGCGCGCAGGCGGCGCATTCTCGTCCTGGGGAAAGTTCCTCGTGCTGTAGTCATGGCAACGTCCTCACAGGGCGGCAAAAGCCGTGGCAGCGGCTTCAATGGTCGCGTCTATATCGCTATCCGTGTGTGCCGCCGACATAAAACCTGCTTCAAACGAGGCCGGGGCCAGGTAGACGCCGCTGTCCAGCATCTTGTGGAAAAACCTGCTGAAGCGATTGGTATCGCTCTCGATGACCTGCTGGTACTGGGTCACCTTCGGAACGTCCGTGAAGAAGCCGCCGAACATCGTACCTGCATGATTGGTAGTGAACGGTATGCCGGCGCGATCCGCGGCGGCCTGCATGCCCTCAACCAAACGGGTGGTATGGCGGAAGGGCGCATCATAAAAGCCCTCCCGACCAATAATTTTCAGGCAGGTCAGCCCGGCGGCCATTGCCACCGGATTGCCCGACAGGGTGCCTGCCTGATAGACCGGGCCGAGGGGCGAAATATGCTCCATGATGTCGCGCCGACCACCAAAGGCGCCTACGGGCATGCCGCCGCCAATCACTTTGCCAAAACAGGTGAGATCGGGCGTGATGCCCAGCCAGCCCTGCGCGCACTGCGTGCCAAAACGAAAGCCGGTCATCACTTCATCAAAGATCAGCACGACGCCATGTTGGCTGCACAGATCGCGCAGGGCTTCCAGAAAGCCCGCCTCGGGCAGGATGCAGTTCATGTTGCCGGTGATGGGTTCAATAATCACGCAGGCCAGATCGGACCCGATCTCCCCAAATGCCCGATGGAGTGCGTCCGTGTCGTTAAAGGGCAGTGTGACGGTGTGCTGTGCGAGTACCTCCGGCACGCCGGGCGAGCTGGGCACTCCAAAAGTCAGCGCCCCCGAGCCTGCCTTGATCAGTAGTGAGTCTGAGTGACCGTGGTAGCAGCCCTCAAATTTGATGATTTTATCGCGCCCCGTGGCGCCCCGGGCCAGCCTTAGCGCGCTCATGGTGGCTTCGGTGCCCGAGCTGCACATGCGGACCAGCTCTACGCTGGGCACATAGTCGATGATCAGTTCGGCAACCTCGCACTCAATCTCGGTCGGGCAGCCAAAACTAAGCCCGGTCTCCGCAGCGCGGATGACGGCCTCACGGACTTCGGGATGGTTATGGCCCATGATCATGGGCCCCCAGGACAGGACATAATCAATATAGCGATTACCGTCGGCATCCCAGATGTAGGCGCCGTCAGAGCGCTCCATGAAGCGCGGTGTACCCCCAACGGCTTTGAAGGCCCGAACGGGTGAATTAACCCCTCCGGGTATGGTCTTCTTGGCGCGCTCGAATAAAGCGTCGGATCGGCTCATGTCACCTCAATTGGTTGTTATTGACTCCGGGTTAAGTATCGCAGGGCTTGCGCTGTGCAGAAAGACCCGAATCAAAAAGGACGCAGGTAGACCAGCACCACGATGGCGAAGAGAGCCAGTACGGGAGCTTCATTGAAGAAGCGATAGAACACATGGCTTTTGTCGTCGGCGCCTCGATTGATTCGCGCAGTGTAGACGCCGCACTGCAGATGGTAGCCAATAAGCAAGGCTACCCCCGTCAGTTTCAGTTGCATCCAAGTTGCGGTCAGATAGTAGTCGAATTGGTAGCTGAGTCGCCAAAGGCCGAAAACAAGGGTCAGCAACATGAAGGGCGTGATAAATCGGTACAGCTTCCGGGCCATAAGTGCCAGCGTGCCCTTGGTTACCGGATCATCGGCCTGGGCGTAGTAAACAAAGATGCGCGGCAGGTAAAAAATACCTGCAAACCAACACACCATGAAAATAACATGAAGAGCCTGAACCCAGAGCATGGCATCCTCGACGTATAATCCGCGATAACGTAGCCGCCACCATAGCAGAACCAGGGGGAGTCATGGTCAGTGTAGGGATAGTTGGAGCGACAGGTTACACGGGTATTGAGCTACTGCGCCTGCTGCTGCAGCACCCCGATGTATCGGTCCGCACGGTGACCTCCCGGGGTGAGGCAGGTCGGAGACTCGACGACCTGTTCCCCACACTGAGAGGGCACACGGCGCTGTGCTTTGAAGCTCCGGCTGACGCTGATCTCAGGGGCTGTGATGTCGTGTTCTTTGCCACTCCCCACAACGTGGCGATGCGCAGCGTGCCCGATTTGCTCGATGCAGGCGTCCGTGTCATCGATCTCTCTGCGGACTATCGGCTCCGGGATCCAGGGCTTTGGTCCCGGTGGTATGGTGAGCCACACGCGAGCCCAGGGCTGTGCGAACAGGCGGAGTATGGCCTGCCCGAATTCAACCGCAACGGCATTGCCGGCGCGCAGCTGGTCGCCTGTCCGGGTTGCTATCCGACCGCAGTGCAGCTGGGCTTTATGCCGTTGTTAACCTCGGGTCGTGTGGACCCTGGCCAGCTTATTGCCAGTTGTGCGTCGGGGGTCAGTGGTGCGGGGCGGCAGGCAAAAATTTCCGGCCTACTGAGTGAGGTTGGAGAAAACTTTAAAGCCTACGGCGTGTCGGGTCATCGTCACTTACCGGAAATTGAGCAGGGGTTGGGACAGATGGCGGCTAGGCCCGTGCAACTCACCTTTGTACCCCACCTGGCGCCCATGAGTCGCGGAATACTTGCCACACTCTTTGGTCAGCTGCGATCGACGCCGGATGACCTTCAGGACCTGTTCGAAACCGCCTACCGGGATGAGCCCTTTGTCGACGTACTGCCCGCGGGCCAGCTGCCTGAGACCCGTCACGTCCGTGGTTCCAACCGTTGCCAAATAGGGGTAACACGCCCCCAGAATCGGGAGACTGTTGTGGTGACGGCTGCAATCGATAATCTCAGTAAGGGTGCCGCAGGGCAGGCGATACAGGCGATGAATATTATGCTGGGTCTGGCCGAGGTGCGCGGGCTGGACGGCATCTCTGTGGCGCCCTGAGGCTGGTCTGTGGCGCGACATCATCACCGCACGGTTATTAAGCGAGAGCATCCGGCCCGGGCCTGGGTCTTAGGGGGTTTGCTGTGCCTTGGGGTGGGGCTGGCGCTGATGGGTTCCTATTATTGGGGCCACCAGTCGGGGGTGGTGAGCCTTGCGCCACTGAATGACGGTAGCGCGGTGCTGATCGAACGTATCAGTGAGCTTGAGACCCGTTCAGAACTCGACCAACAGGCGCTGAGACAGTTGACCCGAAAACTGGCGGACAGTCGGGGCGTTATCGAAGAGCTGGAGGGGGAGCTCGCCTTCTACCGGGAGGTTATGGCGCCGGAGGATAGCCGGCGTGGGATCGTGCTCCGGATGCCCCGGTTCTCCGCGACCCCCGATAGCCGTCGCTGGCGCTATGAATTGGTTGTGCAGCAAGGCAGGCCCACTGAAGACCGGCTCATGGGTGAATTGCAGGCGCGCCTCGTTGGTCGTGCCCTGGGACAGTCGGTTGTCCTTGATCTCGCCGATCTCGACGAGCGCCTTGCAGGGGAGCCACTGCCGATTAATTTCCGTTACTTCCAGCGCTTTGAGGGTGAGCTGGTCCTACCACCTGAATTTACCCCGGAGCGCCTGGAAGTCGATATCCTCCTCCAGAAGCCCCGTTCAGATGGTGTATCACTGTCCCATGACTGGAGCGATGTTTTGGTGTATACCTCTACCACACTGAATCCATGAATACTGGAGACACAAATGATGGGACGTAAAGAGAGTCGCCCGTTGACCAGCGTGCAGGGATCAACAACGCTGATCGCACCGGATGCGGTGGTTACCGGTGATATTAGTTTTGCCGGTAACCTTGACATCGAGGGACGGGTCGCGGGGTCTATAACATCGGCGGATGGTAAGGAGTCGATGCTGCGCGTCATGGAAGGGGGACATGTTGAGGGGTCTATCAATGTGCCGTCCGCCATGGTCAATGGTTCTGTGAAGGGCGATATACACTCAGCCGAGCGCCTGGAACTTGCCAGCAATGCCGAGGTTGATGGTGATGTCTATTACAACCTGATTGAGATGGCCGTCGGTTGTAAGGTCAATGGTGGCTTGCGCCACGTCAGTGCTCGGGTTGAAGACCTGGCCACCCAGCGTGAGAAGCGGCTGGCGGAAGAAAGCCAGTAGGCGCTGTTTTTTGATACCCCGAGCGCAGTCCCGGCCGGTGTTCGGGGCAGGGAGTGTTATTGTCCCGGACTCCGTTGGGTTAAACTAAGGTTTTTGCAGTTGAGTGAGTGCGCAGAGTGAGTGTTGTCGAAGCATTTGATCCCAATGAAATTCGCCTGAGCGAAAATGCAGTTCGCAAGGTTGCCGATCTCGTCTCCGACGAGGGCAATCCGGCGCTGCAGCTCCGCGTCTACATAACGGGGGGTGGCTGCTCGGGCTTCCAGTATGGGTTTACCTTTGACGAACAGCGCGCCGAAGACGACTGGGTCATCGAGCGCGACGGTGTTGTCGCCGTTATCGATGCCATGTCCTACCAGTACCTCGTGGGCTCTGAGGTTGATTATACCGAGGGGCTGGAAGGCGCGCGCTTTGTCGTCAACAACCCCAACGCAGTGACAACCTGCGGTTGCGGCGCTTCCTTCTCGATCTAGCACTAAGCTCCAGCGGACTGGCCCTCGTCGCTTCCGCGCTCAGGCGGTTTTTGTTCAGCTTGGAAACAGGGCGCCGAGAACCCGGTAGCCATCGGCACCGGTGACCGAGGGTTCGTTACCCGGTAGACCGTCCAATGCCCTGGATGCCAGCCAGGCGAAGGCCGCCGCCTCAACCCAGTCTGGATCGATTCCCAGTGCCTCGGTCGTGGTTACCTGAGCCGGCTGCAGGAGTTCGCCCAGACGCTCCATCAGCAGCCCGTTCCTGGCGCCGCCGCCGCAAACGGCCAATTGAGCCAGGGGCTCAAAGCCCAGTGCTGCGGCTATGGTTCGGGCGGTCAGTTCGAGCAGGGTCCGCTGAATGTGTTCGGGCGTAACATCTTCCGATGCCGTACCCAGGCGAACATCGAGCCAATGGGGGTTGAAGTACTCAGGGCCAGTGCTTTTCGGTGCCGGGGCAGAAAAATACGGCTCATCCAGCAGGCGTTGCAACAGGTCCTCATCGATCGATCCGGACCGCGCCCACAGCCCGTCACGATCAAAGGGCTCGCCGAGGTGTTTGCGGGCCCATGCGTCCATAAGCGTGTTGCCCGGACCGCTGTCGAATCCTGATACGGCACCTTCGTGGTCAAAAAGCGTAACGTTGGCAATGCCCCCGATATTGACCACGGCAGTTGCGTTGCCACAGATGCCAAAGGCGGCCCGGTGGAAAGCCGGAGCGAGTGGCGCACCCTGACCACCTGCTGCCATATCGCGGCGACGAAAGTCGGCCACCGTCAGGATCCCGGTCAACTCGGCGATTCGGTTGGGATCACCAATTTGCAATGTAAAGCACAGGTCACCCGAGGGCCTGTGCCTGACCGTCTGTCCATGGCTACCAATGGCGGCAATTGCGTCGATGCCCACACCCGCATGACCAATGACAGTGCGGGCGGCTTTGGCAAAGATATCAGCGATCTGGCGATCCACAGCCCCGAGGCGGTCAATTTCATTGATGCCGGGCTGTGACAAACTGAGAATGGACTGGCGCAGTGCCTCGGGATAGGGCTCAACGTGACTTGCCAGCACATCGATTTGATTGCCCTGCAGCACAACGACAACGGCATCCACGCCGTCGACACTGGTGCCCGATATCAGTCCGACAAAATAACGTGCTTCACTCACTCGCCACCGGCACTGCCCGTGGCTTGATTCATGGCCAGACGGTTGTCCCGGCCAAGGGCGGCAAGCTGCTGGAGTGGTGTCTGCACCTGGGAGCGAAAGCGCGGTAATTCGCTCGCCGGTAATGACTTTGCTTTGGGTAGCGACTTGTGGACCTGGCGCGGATTGCGATGTACACCATTGACCAGGAATTCGTAGTGCAGGTGCGGCCCCGTAGCAGACCCTGTTGAGCCGACGGTGCCGATGATTTCGCCCTGGGTAACACGCTGGCCGTTCTTCACGTAACGCTTGTGTAGGTGCAGGTAGTGGGTTTTGTAGGTCTCACCGTGCTGTATAAAAACGTAGTTACCGTTGGGGCGGGTATAGCCCGCCTCAATCACCCGACCGTCACCAGCGGCGTAAACGGGTGTGCCCCGCGGCGCGGCATAGTCGGTGCCCCGGTGGGGACGTCGGGTTTTGTGGATGGGGTGCAATCGGTTGGGATTGAAGTTCGAACTGACCCGGGTGAAATCCAGGGGTGCTTTGAGGAAGGCCTTACGCATACTCACTCCCTCGCGATTGTAGTAGCTCATATCGCCGTGCGTGTCGGTATAGCGAAAGGCATCATAGGTTGCGCCGCGATTGGTAAAGGCAGCGGCGATGACGTCGCCATCGGCATATTTCTCATCATCCAGCCACTGCTCCTCGAACACCAGTTCAATGGTATCGCCAACCCGGGGGTCCAGAGCGAAGTCGATCACACCACCAAAGATATCGGCAAGATCCATGATAATGCGACTCGACAACCCGGCGCGCTGTCCCGCAAGGAACAGCGAAGAATCAATCCGCAGCGTAGCGCTCTGCTGGCGCAGCTCGGTCTGCCGTTCGGTCACCGCGCTGGTAAATCCCGCCTCCGTGCGACTGAAAACCGTGCCGCGCAGCGGTGATTCGACGTGCCGGACTTTATCCAGCTTGCCTTCAGCGTCCATTAAAAATGCGATCGTCTGGCCCGGGTAGATTTTCCGGAGTCCGCGCCCGCCGTCGGTGCGGCTGACCTCATAGACATCGCGGTCAGTAAAGCCTGCCCGGGCGAAAATGAGTGACAGGTTATCCCCCTCACGGACCTTTTCCTCGTGCCATGGGGGAAGCGCCGGTTCGGGAGCCACCGTTGTGGTCTCGGGTGGCTGGGGCTGCATTGCAACCTGTGGTTCTGCATCCGCGGCAACGGGTGTGGGAATGTCGGAGCTTGCCGTAGTCTCCGTACCTGTGTTCTCCCGAGCCATGACCAGCATAATCAGTCCGAGCAGGGCGAGGCACACCATCCAGACGTTGCGCGATCGGGCGGGTTGGCTGCCGGGCGGGGGCAGGGGTGTCGCCCCCCGGCGATTCGGTCTGTAGCGGTCTGGCAGCAGGGGATCACTCCCAATCGGTTGCAACCGGCACTATACGCGAGAAGGTGGTGGGCTATAAAGCGTGCCGAGCCCCGTTCCTGAGCGGTTTGGGTTAAAAATGTGGGATAATGCCCGCACCTATTCCAAACAGAATTGACCCTATGTCCAGTCGGCTTCTTACGGACCTGCGCGCTCGAGGTCTCATATTCCAGATTGCCGGGGAAGATACCTTCGAACGGTGGCTGGACAGTGGCCCACAGACGCTGTACTGCGGATTCGATCCCACCGCTGACAGCCTGCATATTGGCTCGCTGGTGCCCCTTCTGATGCTGCGACGTTTTCAACTGGCTGGGCATCGCCCGGTAGCGCTGGTTGGGGGGGCAACAGGGTTAATTGGCGACCCCAGCTTCAAGGCGGCTGAGCGAAATCTGAATACGCCCGATGTGGTGTCAGGGTGGGTCGATAAACTCAAAAGCCAGGTGGGCCAGTTCATCGATTTTGAGGGTGATCATGCCGCCCGTGTGGTCAATAACCTTGACTGGACAGCCGGGATGGATGTGCTGACTTTCCTGAGGGATGTGGGCAAACATTTTTCCATCAACAAGATGATCCAGAAGGAGTCTGTAAAACAGCGGATAGAGCGGGAAGGCTCGGGAATAAGCTTCACCGAATTCACCTACATGATCCTCCAGTCCTACGACTTTTCAGAGTTGTACCGGGAATATGGGTGTGGTTTGCAGATTGGCGGGTCGGACCAGTGGGGCAACATTACCGGTGGTATTGATCTCACCCGTCGACTGCATGGCGGTCAGGTTTATGGCCTGACCATGCCGCTGGTGGAGAAAGCAGACGGTACCAAATTCGGCAAGACGGAAACGGGTACCGTCTGGCTGGATGCGCGCAAGACGTCACCTTATGCGTTCTACCAGTTCTGGCTCAGCACGACCGACAAAGACGTCTACAAGTTCCTGCGGTATTTTACTTTTCTCACCGTGGAGGACATTGCGCAGCTGGAGCTTGAGGACGCAGAGCGGGCAGGGCGTCCCCAGGGACAGCGGATCCTGGCCGAGGAGGTCACCCGACTGGTTCATGGCAGCGAGGGCCTGGCTGCCGCACAACGCATCACCGAAGCGCTTTTTGCGGGAGAGGCCTACACCCTGGGCGCCGACGATCTCGAGCAATTGGCACTGGATGGTTTGCCCAGTACGCACCTGGATCTCGATGAGATGGCGCCCACCTTGACCCAACTCCTCACTGAAGTCGGAATGGTGGCGTCAGGAAAGCAGGTTAAGGATGCACTGGGTAATCGCGCTATTTTCATCAATGGTGTCCCTGTGGAGGGAGAGCCACCGGTGGCTACGGCCACGTGTTTCCGTCCTGACAATGCGCTGCATGATCGCTACTGGATCCTGCGCCTGGGCAAAAAGAAATACCATTTGTTCACGAGGGGATGAAGCGACTCTATCTGCTACGTCATGCCAAATCCTGCTGGCGCCATACCTCGCTGGCCGATACCGAACGGCCCCTCAACAAGCGTGGTCGTCGGGATGCCCCCAGAATGGGTGCCGCCCTGGGTCGCCGCCTGGCCCCAACACGGTTCCACTGCAGTCCAGCGATGCGCGCCAGACTCACCTTTTCCGGGTTGTGCGCGGGATGGCCAGGCCTGCAACCCAGAGACGTTATCATTGAGCAGGCTCTCTACACGTTTGACGCGGGTGCCCTGCTGGACTGGATCGCCGCGCGTCCGGAATCGGAAACTGTGATGGCAATAATCGGCCACAACCCTGCGCTAACCGATCTGGTAAACCGACTGGTGGGCGCTGGTACGCTGGACAATCTTCCCACAGCTGGCTGGGTGGAAATCCACCTGCCCATCGGCAGCTGGTCGGAAATCGACGCCGCTTCCGGTCGCTGCGTGGTCGACTTTATGCTTGTCCCGCGCGCCCTAACTGACACCCGGTAGAGAGGAGTCATCGATGCTGCCCGCTATTTTTGGTCTCTCGGGTCCTGCGCTTACGGGGGATGAGCGCGCGTTATTTCAGTCAGTGGACCCGCTTGGCTATATTCTCTTTGCACGCAACATTGACAACCCCGCACAGGTTCGAGCCCTGACGGACTCACTGCGGGGGTTGTCGGGGCGCGCCGATCTGCCCATTCTGATCGATCAGGAGGGTGGGCGGGTCGCCCGTTTGGGGAAACCCCATTGGCGGCTATGGCCTCCGGCCCTCGACTTTGCCCACGCGTTTGCAGTGGATCCTGTGCGGGCGCGGGCAGCGGCGGTGCTTAACTACCGCGCGTTGGCGCTTGATTTGGCCGCAGTGGGTATTACCGTGAATTGCGCGCCTGTTCTGGATGTGCCTGTTGTTGGGGCCCACGACATTATCGGTGACCGGGCTTTTGGTGAGGACCCTGCTGTCATTGCTGAACTGGGTGCTGCAGTGCTCGAGGGATTTGAACAGGCGGGCGTAGTGGGGGTTATCAAGCACATTCCCGGGCATGGGCGAGCACAGGCCGACAGTCATCTGGCCCTGCCCCGCGTCAGCGCAGCCCTGCAGGACCTGCAGCGCGACCTGCAGCCGTTTCGGGATCTGGCAGAGGCGCCCATGGCGATGACCGCGCACATCATCTACGAAGCCTGGGATGATCAACACTGTGCAACCCTGTCTGCCCGGATTATCGGTGACGTCATACGCGATGACGTCGGTTTCGATGGTTTGCTGATGTCGGACGACCTGGATATGAAAGCACTGCACGGCCCCATTGCCAGTCGGGGCGTCGCGGCGCTCCAGGCTGGCTGTGACGTGGCACTCAACTGCTGGGGTCGAATCGATGATATGCATGGCCTTGCCGAGGAACTGCCAGCGGCGGGGCCCGAGTGTTTAAGGCGCCTTGCCAAAGCCATGGCGCCGGTGGACGCTGCTCCCGATTGCGGCGATACGGCAGTCCTGCAGATGGAGTTGCTGACCCTACGCGATGCGCTGTTGGCGGATCTGTGAGGGGGTTCCGGCGGCGACACCCCACCGCATGTTCACGTGAAGCCCTGCTGGTTCAGCCATGGTAGGGTATATGCGGTCGATGCCAGCGGATTCAGGCCGCGGTAAGAGCATAGGCAAGACAGATTTGGGACACGATCAACCGATAGGATTCGTCAGGAAGCGAGGCATGCTAACTTTTATTTCTACTGCCCGGCGGTGTGCAGCCCTGGGTTGCTTGTTTTTGGCCGGCTGCACCCCCACATCGGGCGGCAATGATCCAGCCGAGCCCTCTGGAACAGCCCAGACGGTTTGCACTGATCCCCGGCCCATGGTGTGTACGATGGAGTATCGGCCGGTTTGTGCCGCACTTGTTGCGGGCGCGGAGCGGACGTATCCCTCGGGGTGCAACGCCTGTGCGGACATCGCCGTGGCGAGCTGGGCCGATGGCCCCTGTGAGGAACTCTGAATGTCGCTGACCAACCGCATCCTGATAGCCATGGGGGCCGGCATCGTTCTCGGTTCTGGTTTCGAGCTGATGTTGTCTGGAGCTGATCCGGAGAACCCCGTCGTCAAGTTTATAAACACCTTCCTGATTTTTGGGCTGTTCGAGGTGGTGGGAAAGATTTTTATCGCCTCGCTCAAGCTTCTCGTGGTGCCCCTGGTGATGGTCTCCCTGATATGCGGCATGACCTCCCTTGGCAACAGTGCCCGTATGGGTGCCATTGCTGGCCGGACCATTGGGCTCTATTTATTTACCACGGCAGTCGCCGTGACCTTTGGCCTGACCGGGGCATCGCTGATCGGTCCAGGGCGGGGCCTCCAGGTTGATACCGATGCCGAGTTTGAGGCCAGGATGCCGCCCCCCCTGACCGATGTGCTGGTCAATATCTTTCCTTCGAACCCCTTTGCCGCAATGGCCAACGGGGAGATGCTGCAGGTCATCGTATTTGCGTTACTTGTGGGTTTTGCGCTGACCCGTGCGGGTGATGCCGGACAGCGTGTTGCTGGCTGGTTTCGTGACATGGAAGTTGTGGTCATGAAGATGGTGGGCGTTATGATCGAGCTGGCGCCGTGGGGTGTATTCGCCCTGCTGGTCAAGCTCTTCGCCACTATGGGCTTCGGTACCATCGTTAATCTGGCGGCGTACTTCCTGACCCTGTCCGGTATTCTCATTTTTCACGGCCTGGTGGTCTACGGCCTGCTCCTCAAGCTGACGACCGGACTCAACCCCGGCATGCTCAGGACCAAGATGCGTCGCGTTTGGGCATTTGCCTTTTCCACGGCCTCCTCGGGTGCCACGCTGCCCATCACCCTGCGCACCGTGGAGAAGCGACTCGGGGTGCCAAAAAGTGTGGCCGGCTTTGCGGTGCCCCTGGGGGCAACGGTCAATATGGACGGCACAGCCATCATGCAGGGTGTGGCCACGGTATTCATTGCCCAGGTGTACGGTATTGACCTGACCGCGATGCAACTCTTGATGGTGATCCTGACTGCAACGCTCGCGTCCATCGGCACGGCTGCGGTACCGGGGGTTGGCCTGATAACACTGTCGCTGGTACTGACCCAGGCCGGTCTGCCTGTGGAAGGTGTTGCACTGATTATCGGTGTGGACCGGCTGCTCGACATGATTCGGACTGCCGTTAATGTCACCGGCGATGCCACGGTGGCCACCATTGTCGCCTACAGGGAGGGGCAGCTGGACGAGACCGTTTACAACGATCCCCGGGCAGACAATGACATGGATGCCGCGCTCACTGAAAACCCATCTCCCGCGGAGGCGCCATGACTGTCGCGGTAACCATTGTGCCGGTCACGGTCTACCAACAGAATTGCTCGGTCGTTAAGTGTGAGACGACCGGCAAGGCAGCGATTGTGGATCCGGGCGGGGATATAGAAAGAATACTTGCCGCCGTGGCAGAGATGGGCGCGACGGTGGAGAAGATTTTATTGACCCACGGGCACATGGACCACTGCGCCGCCAGCGACGTACTGCGTCAGCGCCTCTCGGTACCGATTGAGGGTCCCGAGGAGGCTGATCGCTTTTGGATAGACAAGTTGCCCGAGTGGTGCCAAATGGCCAACTTCCCCCACGCCGACGCCTTTGAGCCCGATCGCTGGCTCAAAGATGGCGAGACAGTCTCCGTGGGCGCTGCTGAATTTCGCGTCATTCACTGCCCGGGGCATACACCCGGGCACGTGGTATTTCTGTATGAGCCCCAGAATGTGGCCTGGGTGGGTGATGTCATCTTCGCGGGCTCAATCGGGCGAACGGATTTCCCCATGGGCAACCATGGGGACCTGATCCGCTCCATTCGCGAGAAACTGTTTCCACTGGGCGATAACATCCAGTTTATCCCCGGCCATGGCCCGAACTCGACGTTTGGTCGCGAGCGTGTCTCCAACCCCTTCGTCGCCGATACACGATTCGGTTAACCGGTGGCTGTAGACCGGGAGCAGATCAGCGCCTACAAGCGGGCCTACATGACCCTGTTCGATCAGATTGCGGATCCTGATGGCAGTAATTATCCCAGGTTGCGCCATCTGGTCTGGGGTGCCATCGAGGGTCGCGCCGGCACACTGAACAAGCAGCAGCAGAGTCAGGCCCTGTCCATGCTGACCTATACCCTGCTGGTTACCGCCGTGGCGTGTGCTGCGGCCGCGGCGCTGCCGGTTGGCAGCGCTGTGGATGAACGCCAGATACGCCTTGACAGGGCGGGTTGGTGCCTCGGTCTTATCTATGCGCTGTCCATGACCCATCCCGAATCTGTGGCGGGGGAGACCCCCCTCGACCTGCTGGGAGTCGAGGCCCTGACGGATCTCTGTTCAACCGCTACTCCCCCGGTGTCCGATGCTAATTTCTGGGGTGAATTCAGGGTGGTTGGGGAAGCTCTGTACGGTCGTTTGTTCACCCTGGCGCCACCGCAGATTGAGCAGACCGACCGTCTCCTGTACGCGCTTGGCACTGGGATGGGCCTCTGCAGTCGAGCTGAAATCAGGTTCCGACTCTTATTCGTACGTGAGATGGTCAGCAAGGTGTTCAGTGCCGCTGGCGCCTAGACCCCTGCCGTAGGATGCCCGTTGCCACAACGTACGATCTCCCTATCGGGCTGTGTGCCTGGCCTGTCGGTCCGCCGGTGGCTCCAGTGCTCGCCCACTTCAGGGGGATCTGCCCGCGAGGGAGTGGCGCCCGGCCCCTCCAGGTCAGTCCGAGACAAAGCCTTCCCAGGTAGCCATATAGTCAATAAACGATTTACCGAGCCTCTCCCGCTGAAGGTATTCGCGGCTCACCGGCAGGTCTGTCATACGAAAGCCTGAATCCCCAGCGGCACGTTCCGGGAAATCGTGGTGCAGGATGGCGGCCCGGCCCACGACGACAAAGTCGAGCCCACGGTCCAGTGCCGTCTGGCACTGGGCTGCCGAATAGAGCTTGCCGGCGGCACCCAGCGCGACCCCTTTGCGGGGTAGTTTGGTAAAAATTTCCAGAAGGGGCTTGCCCTGGAACGCCTCCTCATGGGCCGGCTTGTCCAGATCCCAGAGCGACATGTCGACGTAGTCCAGTCGTGTGTCGGTGAGCAGCGCTGCGGCCAGATCGCGAATTTCTTCGGTTCGCTGGCCAAAACGTTCGGGTGAAAGTCGTACCCCGAGGCTCAGGTCACGCCCACAGCGCCGGTTAACGCCATCGATGATCTCCCAGAGAATGCGCGCACGGTTTTCAGTGCTGCCGCCGTAGTCATCTTCCCGTCTGTTGAGCTGGGGACTCAGGAATTCTGAAAGCAGATAGCCGTGTGCGCCGTGTAACTCGACGCCGTCAAAGCCTGCTTGCTGACAGCGGACGGCGGCCGCAATGTAGTCGTCGATGAAAGCTTGTATCTGCTCCGGGCTCATGGCCCTGGAGCCGGTTTTTTCATCGTCTGAGGGGCACTGGGGGGTGCCATCACAGTAACTGGCCTGCGCGCGCATACCGCTGTGCTGTAGCTGTGCGACGGCGTGGCTGCCATGGGTCTTGATGCCAGCGGCAAGCCGAGTCAGGCCCGGGATATGTCGGTCGTCGTGGGCTCCCAACTGACCCGGGAAACCCACCCCGGAATGCTGCACCGACGCCGCGCAGGTCATGGTCAGGCCAAACCCACCCTCAGCGCGGTAGGTTAACCACTGATACTCATCGTCACTGAGCACACCGTCATCGCCACTCTGAAGATTGGTCAGCGGTGCGAGCACAAAGCGATTTTTCAGCACCGCTCCATTGTTGAAGTTCAGCGAGTCTGTGAGTTTTGTGGTCATAGTTGCTTCTCGGGTTTGGCAAGGCGCGTAGCCTGACAGAATAGGGATAGCGAGGAAACTGGCCGCCGCAAGTGGCGAGACAGGAATAGCGGCTGAAGAGGTGCGCTGTGGTCAGGAAGCGCAGGCGTCCCGAGCCGGCGGGATGGCCCACCGGCGGGTACCTGTCGGGTCGGTTTTTTACTGCCGGCTGGCAACCTGTTGGGCTGTGTGGTTCCCCGCCTGGAAAGCCAGGTGGGTCTGGGCTCAGGCCACCCGGTCCATGGCCAGGTTCATGCCTTTTACCCGGGTCTTTTTCAGGTGCCTGAGTACCGCTTTGGGCATACCTTCCGGCAGGTCAATGGTTGAGCACTCTTCGAGAATATTAATCGTCCCGATGTACTCGCCCTCGATGCCCGCTTCGTTGGCGATGGCGCCAACCAGCTCCCCGGCTTTCACGCCGTGTTTACGACCAATAGCGATCCGGAAGCGTTCCATCGGGACGTCAGGGTGATCCCGGAGGGGACGGGCCTCACCGAGGTGCTTCTCATCCGCCGATTTCGTTTTGCCTTGCAGGTCTTTCCGGCGCTCCTTGCGATTGGGCGGCTTGCCCTTGCTGTCCGGTGCTGCCGTGGCGGCAGGCGATATGGGTGAGGTGGTCTTGGGCGATCGCTTGGTCTCCAGCTTATCCGGGCCGTGCAACAGGCCCGCCAGCGCCAGCGCTACACTTCGGTAGTCGCATTCGGCGTCGATGCAAAGCTGGTCAACAATGTCCTCAAGTTCGGGTAAGGCCGGGTCAGCGAGGGCCTTTTTGATGCGCTCAGCGAAGGCCTCACGACGTTTTGCATCAATGGCCAGTGGCGAAGGCAGCCGCATTTCAGGTATCTGCTGGCGCGTCAGCCGTTCGATGCTACGCAGCATACGACGCTCTCTGGGCGCTACAAACAGGATCGCCTTTCCTTTACGGCCGGCGCGCCCTGTCCGGCCAATGCGGTGGACGTAGGCCTCTTCATCGAAGGGCACGTCGTAGTTGAACACGTGGGTCACCCGATCGACATCGAGTCCGCGGGCTGCGACATCGGTCGCAACGAGAATATCCAGGCCGCCACTTTTCAGGTCATTGACGGTTCGAATGCGCGCTTTCTGATCCATATCGCCATTGAGGGGGGCGGCTCGATAACCATTCTGGCGCAGTTGCTCAGCAACTGCCGCCGTACTTTCCCGTGTGCGCGTAAAGACGATGACGCCATCCGTTTCCTCAAAGGCCAGTAGACGTTTGAGTGCCTCGAGCTTACTGGCGCCTTTGGCCAGCCAATAGCACTGTTCGATATTCTCATTGGTTGATGCCGTTACGGAGACCGATATCTCAGTCGGACTACTCAGGTGCTTGCTGGCGATTTCCCGAACGCGCTTGGGCATGGTGGCAGAGAACAGGGCAACCCGGCGGGTTTTGGGTGTTTTGGCGAGGATCGTATCGACGTCATCGATAAAGCCCATACGTAACATTTCATCGGCTTCGTCGAGGACCGCCGTATTGATAGTGGTCAGATCGACGCTACGTCGCTCTATGTGATCGAGCAAGCGGCCCGGGGTAGCCACAATAATGTGGGCACCGTCTTTCAGTGATTTCAGTTGCTGGCGCATATCGGCGCCACCATAGATACCCACAACCCGAAGACCGGTCATACCGCGACCGTAGCTGCGGAAGGCATCAGCGACCTGTAGTGCAAGTTCCCGGGTGGGGCAGAGCACCAGGCCCTGAGGGCGCCGCTGTTTGATATCGAGACCCGCGAGAACCGGGAGGGCAAAGGCGGCGGTTTTGCCTGTGCCCGTTTGCGCCAGACCAATGACGTCCTGGCCCTGGAGCAGCGGAGGAATGGTGCCCGCCTGAATCGGCGTGGCGGTGCTGTACCCGAGCGCCTGTAAATTGTCCTGTAAAAAAGCAGGCAGCCCCAACGCACTGAAAGGCTGGGGTGAAGCGTCGTTCTGGGTCATAGTGGGCGTGTCCTCACAGGGGCTGCTCACCCTACGCGGAGGGCCCCTTGTCTACAACTGAATTAACGGGGCATTTTGCCTACTTTATAAGGCGCCCTGACTGAATCCGGATGTCTCAGATCACTGACACGGCCCCTTTGGGCCCTATCGCGTGACGGGGTAGGGAGATCCGGCAAATACCGTGGCTATGATCCCTATATCGCGCAGTTGGTCGTCCGGCACGGTCATTGGATCAGCATCGAGCACCGTGAAGTCGGCGATTTTACCCGCCCGAATCGAGCCGAGGTCGTCTTCGCGACCAAGTATCCACGCGGCGTCAATGGTGACGGCGCGCAGTGCCCCTCGTCGTGACAGCGCTTCTGATGCCAAACCTGGAGACCCCCCGATCGTCTCTCGGGCGCTCGCGGCCCAGATCAGCGTCAGGGGTGACAGGGGGGCCATGGGGCTGTCCGAGTGCAAGCCCAGCGGGACGCCCGCCCGTTCCAGGCTGCCGAGGCGCACCATCTGGCGGGCGCGGTCCGGTCCCAACCAGCTCTCGGCGTAGAGTTCGGACAGGATGTAGTGATAGTACGGGTTGGCAGAAACCAGTGCATCGAGGGCGCTTAACTGGCGGGTTTGGTCCTCCGTGCTATAGGCGAAGTGTTCGAGCGTCATGCGGTGATCAGCCCGGGGGGACTCCCTGAGCAGGGTCTCCAACAGATCGATAAACCATGCTGCAGCGGCGTCGCCATTGGCGTGGGCATGCAGTTGAAAGCCTGCGTCCCAGAACGTGCGGGCGTAGTCATGGGTTGCTTCCCTGGGTGCCATCCACACCCCCTGATGACCGTCGAGGTAGCCTGGCGGGCCAAACTGGCTCAGTCCACTGAAGATGGCCCCGTCGAGCATGAGCTTGAAGTGATTGCCAACGGTCACCCGCGCGGTGTCCTGGGACTGCCAGGTCCGTACCTCGGCAAGTGCCTGGGCGGGCGCAATACCCCGGGCGAGGAAGTCGACAATGATCGGCGTCAGAATGATACGAGCCGGCACCGGAAAGGTCTCAGCCACAGCCCGTACCGCGGCGATTTCCCGGACGGGATCGCCAAAGATCCCCGTCCCCATGTCCAGGGCGGTGGTGACCCCGTTCTGGTGCATCATGGTCAGAAAATTCTGCATCCCATGGCCAAAGCGGGCGGGCTCAAACAAAAATCCCAGCTTGCCCACAACCGCCTTAAGACCCCCTTCATAGAAGTGCCCGCGCTCCCAGTCTGCTTCCTCGGTGCCCGCAGCATCCTCGGCCGTCACGCCCAGCAGGGCCCAGGCGGCATCATTGCCGATGAGTTCATGGAAGGAGCGGTGCCAGATCATAACCGGCTGATCTTCAAACCAGTCATTCAGGTCGGCACGCCAGACTTCGCCATGCCAGAGAGGATGATAGCCCCAGGTAATAAAGGGCACGGTGGGATCGGTATGCTGCTGTGCCAGTTCCAACAACCGTACCTTGTAGGCTTCAGGTGTCGTGGCGCCGGGGAACGCCCCTGTCGGAAGCGACCAGTCATCAGGCGCCACGAAAGGGAACTGGGTCAGCACGGCGGGCAGCGAAGGGTGCACATGGGGATCAATAAAGCCGGGTACGATGACCTGACCTTCGAAGCGCCGGTCTACCGTGCCGCCGCGAAGTCGCAGCACAGGTGCCATATCGTCGAGGCTGCCGACGGCAACGATCCGGCCCTGCTCAACGGCGACTGCCGTAGCCTCGGGCACTGCGGGCTCCATGGTGCGAATCAGGTCTGCGGTATAGACGGTTACCTCTGCCCGCGCTGTGCAGGCAAGGGCGTACACCAGCAGGACGGTGGCCAAGCGCAAGATCATCACTTGTTGGGTCCTCCGGATTATCAGGCTCGATACGGCGGAGTCTGTCCTAGCGAATGGTTTTAATCCAGTCACCAATTCGCGGCTCACCCACCGGGTAGTAGCCGTTGATCAGTCGAAGTTGGTCCTCGGCATCGGGGATACGTGCGCTTGATGCGAGGCTTTCGAGGGTTGCCCCCCGGGGCACTTGCACATAGTGCAGGGTTCGGCTTGGCCCCCGTGCCTTCTCCTTCGCCACCAGGGGACGAAAGCTCTCGATGACCATCAGTGCGTCTTCGTCTGCGCCCGTACCCTCAAATAAAAACCGGTACTTATGATCGAGAACGGCAAGACGTTTGCTGCTGCCGCCTGCTGTTGCCTGAGCGGTACTGCCCGACAACCCGAACTGCTCCAGCTCCCTCTGGTCGGAGAGCTCACCCGAGGCGGTTCCGGCGAGGTAGTCGGTGGGTGTGACAGCCGCATCCAGCCGGGACAGGGTGATGGCGACTGAGGCAGACCCATCCGGGGCTTGGGCGGTGACGTCCCTGGAGCCCTGGAGGACCGTCCAGCCCTCGGGATAGCGGAAGGTGAAATCCAGTTTGTTGTGATAGAAGCGGTTGGGCTCCGACTGGGCCTGGGCACTCGCACCGAAGACCAGGCCTTCAACATGGTTACGGAATACCCCGGGTTGCTCGGGGTCTTCAGGTTGCTCGGCAATATCGAGGGTATTTGCGGTCTTGATGACAGTTTGTAGGCGCAAATCATTGCGTGGGTGGCTTGCGTACAGGCCGTGGTAGGTGCCTGTGGGTTTGCCCGACGCCTTGGCCTGCACGCGACGATACATCTCCTGATCTTTCAGCACACCAATAACCGACAGCAGGGCATCGGCATCGTAGCCCGAGCGGTGCATGAACTCGGCCCCCGCTGCGTCAGCCTCAAGCTCCATATCCCGACCAAAGCCGCTGACGACTTCGGCGCCGTACATCTGTGCAGCGTCGTAAAGATCACCACTACCGGTCAGAATATAGGCGGTGGTGGCCAGCACGGTGGTGGTGGTTTGCGAGGTGGCCCTGCGGCTGTGATGGCTCTCGGTAATGTGGCCAATCTCATGGGCAATAACACCGGCCAGTTCGGCTTCGGTTTCGAGATAAGCGAGCAGACCCCTGTTGACGTAGATGAAGCCGCCGGGCAGGGCAAAAGCGTTGATGTCGGGCGAGTCGAGCACCGTAAACGTAAAGGTCGCGGTGGGCATGGACGAGTTGGCAACCAGAAGCTGGCCTATGCCATCGACGTAGGCTGCAACCTCCGGGTCATCGTAAATGCCGATCGTCTCAATGAGGCGCTGGTGCTCGTCGGCGGTAACATCGGGAACACTCACCTGCCGTCCACCCACGGTGACCGTGGAGGATGTGCCACCGGTGCCTGAGCACGCGGCCAGCAGTACGGTGCCAAGTAAAAAAACGATGGCTTTCATCGGCTGCCCCTCATATTTTCGCCGACAGGTACTTGAGCAACTGGTCTCCAAGGCTGTCACAGGCCGTGCCCTGGACCGGCGCAATGATCGGAATCGGTACCACGACAGCGGGCATATAGCTCTGGCCGCTGGTATTGGCGCTGATCCTGCCAACCTCTCTTTCGTCGGTAAAGTCCCAGATCGTGGCTTCGTAGTCTGAGGCGTTACCCCAGGTGCCAAAGCCGAAACAGCCCGCGCCACCCGGCCCAACCCCACAGGTCATGGAGCCTGAACTGTTGGTCTCGACCGTGGAGCCATCAATCCAGATCATGTACTCCAGTTTGAGCTCGGTAAAGCGTTCTGCTACCCGCTGGTGGTCCAGGAGCTTGTCGATATCGTCGGTACGTAATGGCGCAGTCCGGGGTTCAAACCAGGGGTACATCATGTTGATGAAGTCCAGTTCGTGTAGAACCGTAATGGAAGTGTCACCCCGGCGGATATGGTCCCCTATGCACTCGATGAAATCGAATTCGGTTTCATAGTCAGGGGCATGGCGCCGCCCCATAATGACCACTGAGGCATCACCGATACCCTCCGTGGGCTCCATAAAGGTCATCTCGTCAACCGTGGCAGTGACGCATCCCTGCAGGGCTGCGCAGATGGTGATGGCCAACAGGCCAGATCGATGACCTAATCTTGAGGGGTTTGGCACCCGGATTGGGGGAACGGACTCCCGTTGCCGCTGTGCGCGCGGCGTCTCTTCGCAGCCCGACGGCAGGTCGATGCCGGGGGTGAAAAGTGGGGTTACCAGGTCATAAAGGAAGTTACTCACTGTCAAAAGACTCCGTATCGCCCTCCATCCAGGCGGCCACGCCGGGTACCCGGGTAAAAGACGTCGCAAAGTTGGCGCCGGCATCCCGAAGCGCGACGACGGCGGCGAGATTGACGGCCTCCTCATCGGATTGCAGAAAGGCGGTGGGTGTTTTGCCGTAGGCCGTCAAGGTCCAGTCTGCGAGCTGTTCGGCGGGGTCGATGGTCAGGTCGCCGTTGTCATGGTCGTGAATAGCCGACAGGGGTACCAGGCGGAATCGATATTTCATCCAGATCTCATAGACCTTCACGTTGGTATGCAGCGGGATCGTGTACTGCAGGTCGGCCACGTAGGGAATGATCACGGCGTCGATCTCGGACTCGTGGGCGTGCAGGGAGTCGTGGTCACTGATGCGGACAACCTCTTCGAACATGCCCCCGAACAGCGTGTCCCAGAACTCGACCTGCGCGTCACCCGTCTTCACCAGCCAGTCCGTCTCCGCGCGGCCCGCCGCCTCGTCAAAAATCTCATGCTGCGCGAAGGCATCGCTGTAGACCACCCCGAGCGTGAGCGGGAGGCGATCCATCAGAGGTTGCGGGAAATTGCCCTTAACGACCACCTCACGGGCGCCGCAGGCGGCCAACAACAGGATAAACGTCGCGACGCCGAGGGCGCGTATCATCTTGTCAGGGCCTGAAATCATTGAGTCCAACAAATGTGCCGCCGTTCTTGTAGGTCAGTTCTCGCATGAGTGTAGCAAAACGGACACCGGTGACCTGCAGTTCAGGTGGCCTGATGAATTGTACGGGGAATCCCACGCCATGGATCCTGACACGCCGCTCGCCGCCAAAGTTCTGGGCGTTGAGCCGATCCACGGTCTCAACGACGTTGCGTATCGATTCTCCCGTGAATTCATCACCAAAAACATAGATCGAGATTCTTTTCTCCGGGTCGTAAAACGAGCGTACCGCGGCGGTAATACCTTCGACCGGTGAACTGTTGGAAAATACATTCCAATTGGCGAGATTACGCAGGATCAGGCTGCGCCGTGCCGGGGTGTCCGGGATCCACTGTCCGCGATACCGCGAGAACAGGTAGTTGCCCATGTCGTTAAGCACCTGGATTCCCTTGACCTCGGGATAAATATTCAGCGTCGCCTCCATTTCCCGCAGCATACGGTCCCAGGCATAGGAGAACATGGAGCCGGAGGTATCGATGATAAAAATGATGTATTCACTGTCAACGGGGATACCCCCGATCAGCTGATTTTTCCGCTGGCTGTTGACGCCCAGCAACCGTTTCTCCTCATCACTGAGTCGCTGTCGGGCGATGGCAAGTTCCTGTTGGATGATGCTGTTGGAATTGCGGGTGGTTTCCAGGCTGTCATATCGGGAACGGGTACTGGCCAGGGCACCCTGGAGTATCGCGATCCTATCCCGGTACTCCGAAATTTGTTCCTGTTTGGCGTTGAGGTCCCTGTTCAGGATGGTGGTCTCCCCCCGAATTTCAAATAACTGCTGTGTCAGGTCGGCCACACGGCCGTCGGCGACCACAGTGGAACGTTCCAGAATCTGGGGTTGCACCGTCTTGGTAATCATCAGCAGCAGGATCACGGCGCCGAAGCCACAGCAGATCACATCGAGGAAAGAGATGGAAAATTCCGGGGTGCCCCGACGCTGCTTCATGATGATGTCCCCCTGCCTTTCGTCATGGCCAGTCCCGCGACGGCGACATGAAGGACCCGCCGCTCACCTGAGCGAGCTGCCAGAACTCTGACGCGGCCATGGGGTCCCCCTCCATGTGGGCAAGGATAATATTGACCGGCACTCCGGCGGGAAGTCGCTGCACAGCCCTGCGGAATAATGTGAGGCGGTCTCGCCCTGAAATCGTGGTTTTGCGTGGGGGTTCAGTGCCCTGGGTTGGCAAACCGTCAGTGATCAGGAAAATATTGTCGGGACCGCCGGGCAGGGCGGCAGCGGCATCGAAGGCCCGGTGCAGGCTCGTCCCGCCACTGGGCAGGCGCTCACGAAGAGCCTCTGCGGCAGCCTTCAATTTGGGAGCATCGGCCACCTCCAGCCACTGACCAGTGGTACCGGGCAGCGCCGGGCGCGCCTCGGTATTGAAGGCAATAATTTGATAGCGGGCATTGATGGGCAGCTGGGAGGTCAGCCAGTCCACGGTGTTGAGCGTCCGCTGCCATTTCTCAGCCTGGCGCTGTAACGCTGTATCCATATTGCGCAGACGTATAACGTTGACGATGGAGTCAGCCAGCATGCTGGCTGAGACATCCACAAGGATGGCTATTCGGTTGCCACCGAGATTCAGGCCCGTCAGGTATTGCCGGTTACCGTCGCCGGTGAAATCCCGGGCACTCTGGCCCGCCTCGGCCTCAGCCGCCTCACGCAGCTTGGTGACGCGTTCCTCGAGCCGGTTTATTTCCGCTTTGAGTGCGTCCGCGTCGGTAGTGTCGGTGAAGCCTTCTTCTTCAAGTGAGGCAATGAGGGCCTCGTAACGATCGAGGTCTTCGGTAACGCGGGTAGCCAGTCCCTGGGCTTCAACAATCTCAAGATCAACGCTCGACAACGCATTGCGCAGGGCCACCAGACCTTCTTGCCCATCGCGAATATCGTCTTCCAGCAAATCAATCTCTGAGAACACTTCCGCGTTGAGGGTTCGCGTCTCAACCTCCATGGAGTGGTCAATAATGAGAAACACCAGGACCACCGCGCCGAAGCCACAGGACATTATGTCCAGAAAGCTCAGGTTGAAAGTCGAGGCCTGGCGCTTGCGCCGTCCCAAGGGTCAGCCCTCGACCACGATCATCACGGCGTGGTACCCAGAGGGATGGCTGAGGACATCTCCCAGGTTGAGCACTTGTCCCTCTACCGCGGCCTCGGTATTGACCTGCAGGCCCTGCACGTCTCCCAGCCCTATCGCCACTGCCCCGTCGTTGAGACTCAGGGTCGCGGTGCCGGGCAGGGCGGTGGGATCTGTGAGGGAACGCGCGTGGTGCTCGATGAGCACGTGGGAGGGAAGCGGTTGTGCGGCTACTACAGGTTGCGCTGACTGGGGCGGGGTGACAGCGGCGGTGACGCTGGCCTCGGTCGACGCCGATTCGATAACCGGCACGCTGCGGTTGAGTGCCAGCTGGTCGGTGGTTTGTAGCAGCGCCGTCTCACATTTGGCGATCGCGGCCGCGAGTAACCCCCCTGACGTATGCCTGTGGGCTGTGGGCAGGTCGAGGCCCGGGAGCAGGTCGAGGGGACTTTCCAGCAGCAGCGGCACATCTTGGCCGAGTAGGGGTTCCAGAATGCGACTGTACGCCGCACCCACGCTTTGCAGGTCGTCCTGGGTGATACGGGCCTGATAGCCCCCGATCGACACTTGCGCTTCTCCCCCGGAACGGAGGCTCTCCAGCGCGCCTGGCAGGGCATCATAGAGCGCCTGTTCACCATCGGCGCTGCGCAGCGGGTCGAAACGAGTCTGGGCAACGAAGCTGCGGGCAATGGCCGTCGCGAGACGGTCCTGCAGGGCCAGCATGCCCTCTCCGGGGACAACCTGACCCGCATCCACAACGACGTTTTGCCCCTCGGTTGCAAAGGGCGTGACCTGCGTCTGGTGCAGCTGCAGCTCGATGTGTAGACCCTGGGGCAGGCCACTGGCGGCGGCAAGAACTGCGCTGCGATGCACGAGTCCGGCCACGTTGAAGGGCAGGTGCTCAATGATTCCCAACAGTAATGACAGCGCGTCCCGACCCATACTGCCGGGCGCGGCAATCAGCAGCCTTTCCGGTTGGCCGGCGAGATGGTGGATGTCCTGAAGGTGGGCGTGTACCAGGTCTGCCGCGTGCCGAGCCTGCCCCAGGGGTGGCGAGAGGGGCTGGGTGTTGAGCTGAGACCAGAAACGGGTATTGACCTCCCGGGGTGTGCGGCGCTGGGTTCGCATGGCCGGGATGCCAAAGCGAAAGTGCTGGCCATCAAACCAGGCGTAGCCGGGCGACTCCACCAGCGCGTCGCCATGCCAGAGGCGCAGGGCACTGTCATGCAGGTCGAGGACAGAGGTCATAATTGGGGAACTGCCAGGTGGCGCAGCAGTTTGCGATCAATGTAACGCTGGGTGTTCAGTACGAGTCGCTCCTGGGAGAGCTGCAGCTGGTGCAGGGCAAACATGATGATGATCGATAGCACGAGCGCGACAAAGGTGCTGTTAAATGCCACGCCGAGGCTGACTGTCACCCCCGAAATGTCACCCTCGACGGCTTTGTACGCCTGTCCGAGGGCGTCACCAATACCACGAACCGTCCCTATGAAGCCGATTGAGGGGATAGCCCACGAGATATAGCGGACCATGGACAATTCGGAATCAAGCCGGTCGGCCTCGATATCGCACTGCTCGCGCACAGATTCCGAGACAGCCGGTATGGATTGGGTCGTGGCAAAACGCTGCAGCGCATTCATGAGGGCACGGGGCAGGAGGTAGTCCTGCTCGTCCTCGGGTAGGGCTTCCAGCGCCCGGGAATATTCGCGGCTGTCCTGGGGTAGCAGGCTGGTTCCGGTCGGCACTTCGATCAGGCTTCTGCCGAGCATACTCTGCTCATCCCGGGTGCGGCGGGCTTTGAGGCCCATAATGGCCAGCGCCCAAATGAGTAGGATAAAACAGGCCTCCTGCTCAAGATCGCGGATGACAATCGCCAGGGTGCGCTGGCTGACGACATCTTCCCCGGCGGCCTGCAGTGCCGCCTGGGCAGTGAGCTGGGCGTCGGCAGTGGGTCGGATGACACCAATGTAGACGCCATGCACAACGATGACAGCGAGCAGCAGCGCGAATATCTGGTAGAGGAATTCATTGTTGGAGCGGAGATTCATACCGGGTCAGGCCTCTTCAGATGTCGACGGGAAAGGATACCGAGCTGTCCTCGGAAATGCTTTCAGTGGGTTCATAGTCCAGTGTGGGCCGACCCGTTGCAGCACTCTCGATGGTTTCTTCGACAGTATTTTCGGGTTCTGGCCCATCAGTCACCGTATCCTGCTGCCCTGTATCGACGGTGGCTTGCGGGGTGCTGCTCGGTGGCGCGGCGTCCTGGCCGGCCACCACCCCGGCAACTGTGAGGGCAACGAGGCAGGCCAATGCGCGGGCGGTGACGATCCAGGTCATGTTATTCGGCATAGCGTGCAATCCTGAAACCCAAGTCATCCCTGCCGGACGCACCATAGTCCCTGAACGTCAATCGGAGTTCCGACAATCGGCTCAAAGCCCAACTGGCACCGCGCACCGTGTAGTTATCGCCCTTGAGGGCGCCCAGTGGATCAGTGGCCAACTCAGCATTGGCTGAGGGGATAGCGTAGACATCGTGCACCCACTCGGCCACGTTTCCGCCCATATCGTACAGCCCGCGATGGTTGCTGGGAAAACTACCGACCGGGGCGGACACAATATAGCCGTCTGCATAGCCGTTCAGGATACGCCCGGTCACCAGGGCAGACGTGTTGTCAGCCACGTTGACCACCGCCGCCCTGGGTGGGAAGTCCTCCCCCCAGGCGAATTTCCGGTAGCTCTCGCCCTCAACCCGCGCCGAAAAAGACCACTCGGCTTCGGTGGGCAGCCGATAGCCGGTGCTCGATGGATTGTAGCCGTCCACTATGCCCTGGGTCTCGCGGTAGAACGGGGGGAGACCCTCCCTGAGGCTCAGCCAGTTGCAGAACCGCGCGGCCTGTTGCCAGCTGATGCCAACAACGGGTTGATGTTCGCGATTGAGGCTATTGCCCTCGATCTGGCCGCTGTCATGACTTTCCAGAAACTGGCGAAACTGGGCGTTGGTGGTTTCGGTCGTCGCCAGGTAAAAGGCGCGCTCCAATTCAACGGTGTGCAGAACCTCATTCGAACGACGACCCGGCTCCCGGCGCGATGCCCCCATGCTGAAGGTGTTCATGGGCTCTGCCAATGGATCAATCAACACCAGTGTCTGGCCCAGTGCGGATGTGATTTCGGGCGTCAGGGCCGCCTTCCGCGCTTCGGCCTCAGTGAGCAGCTGGATGTCAACCACCTGGCCCAGGCCCTCCCGAGGCGTTACACGGAGCCTCTGGCTAGCGTAGCCGTCCAGCCGGACTTCAACCCGCTGCTCCACGGCAGGTAAGTCCAGCGCCCGACTGCCACTGCCCTGCAACCGTCCGTTAATCCAGAGTTCAGCAGCGGCAGGGGTGAGCTGAAAGCTGACGTTACCCAAACGGGGTTTCAGAACCACGGTGCGTGTTTCTGTTGCGCCTTTGTCCAGCATCACTTCGATGCTTTTGCGGGTGTACCCCACCTTGTTGACCTGGATGCGGTGCTGGCGGCCCGGTTCCAGCTCCAGGGAGAGGGGGGCCAGGCCGATAAATGCGCCATTGACTGATACATTGGCCGCAACCGGGTTGGTCAGAAGCTCGAGTACACCGGCAGCGGGAACGAGCTCGACCGCGTCCAGGACCTGATCAACCTCTGCCACGATCTTTAACTCGATGCTGGCGTCCAGATAGCCGGGGGCTCGAACGCTGATGAGGCGATCGCCGCTCATGACCTCAAGCGGCTCGCCCGCAGTGCCCGCAGGCTCTCCGTCGACCCAAACGGTGGCATCGCCCGGTATGGCGGGCACGGTGACAAGGGCCCAGTCGGGTGCCAGTGCGACCACAATCGTTTGCTCAACGCCGCGACCCGTGACCTCAAAAGTCTCCTCACTTACCTGATGCCGGGCCAGCGCCAGACTGATCAGCGTGGGGCCCGCCTCCAGGCTCAATGCTTCAAGTGGCGTCTGTCCCATGGGTTGCCCAGAGACAGAGACAACGGCACCTGCGGGTTCGCTGCGCACTGAAACCCGGCCGGGCAGGATAGTGGGTGACACAGAGAGCTGCTGGCTGTCGGCCTTGGTCACGGATACGACCTCTTGCCAGTCCCTGTAGCCGGGCACCGTTACGGTGACTGCGTACGCACCCGGACGGATTAAATAGCGCTGGCCCAGGGGAACGTGCACGCCACTGATATCGATAGCGGCTGTACCAACGGCGTTCACCTGAATTTCAAGGGAGCGGGCGGTCAGGAGGAAAAACAGGATGGCGGCAATGAACAGCGCCGCACCACCGATCAGCATCCTGGGCCATAGCGGCGCCCGGTCGGGACGTTTACCCGGATCCAAAGGCTGAAATCCGGTTGGCGTCAGTACCTCATGGTCACTGCCTTTCCGGGGCGTGAATCCCCCCGCGGCCAGCGGAGGCTGGGTATCCTGTCCCGTCATATGGCTTCCTGGCACCGGACGTCAATGACAGGCTGGCTGTCGGGCTTGATGTCGAAATTGACACGCACATCACGAAAGCCATTGCGGACTCCCAACGCGGTATAACTCCCCGGGCGCAGCGTCAGGTTGGTGGCATCAAAAGCGCCCAGCCGCTTCACTCGCAGCAAAGTGACATCAGTCAGTGCATCGGATGTCAGGGTGACGGCCACGGGGGTTTTAGCCCGGTTCAGCAGTGCGGCCAGCTCACTCAGCTGCTGTTCCAGGAGAGGTCCCCGGGGTGAGAGGGTTTGGCCATCCGCCCAAAGAGTTTCTGCGGCTCCGAGTGCACGGGCATCAACCAGACGGTCGGGCTCGTCCAACACCGCCTTGATTGCCTCGGCGAGATCGGCTCGCGGCCTGGCTCGGGCCAAACCTTCCCGGGCAAAAATCAGGGTATTGTCAATTTCAAGCGCTGTTTCGTAGGTTGTGACGGCTTCAGTCCAGGCCTCTTCCTGCTCCTGCGCAACCCCCTGCCTGGCCAGCTGTCTCAGTTCCCAGGCGGTCTCGGCGGCGGCCAGCTCGACCAGGGCCGCCCTCGGTTCGGGCGCGCCGGCTCGGATTTTGGCCGCACTCTGGAAAGCACTGGCGGCACGACTGAACTGCTCCGCCTCCAGAGCGCCGTAGCCTTCGCTCATCGCCCGACGAAAGCGTGCTTCAATGTCGGCTTCCCGGTAGCGGGCGAGCGCATCGGAAGCCCCCATATGTCGTGGATCAGCCGCCTGCGCTTCCGCCGCTGCTGCCACCGCCGCACCCGTATCGCCGCTTTGGGCCGCGGTATCGGCAGAATCGAGGGCCGAGCGCACCTTGGGAATCGCTGTAATACGTTCCTCGAGCAGCGGTAGTTCCGGATCCCCCGGGGCGAGAATGGCGAGCAGAGAGCGCTGTTCCTGTGCTCTTTTGGAATTTCCGGCTTCCACCGCGGATCGTGTCTCCCGCCGGGCGGTGTCACTGCGGCCAGCGATGCTGTCCTGAAGCTCGGCAAGGGCTGCGGCGGCTTGTTGATAGGCCGTGGCGGCTTCGGTGAACTGCCGCTCACGATAGGCTTCATCCCCGGTCTCAGCGACGGCGACAGCCGCGAGGTAGGCGTCGGGTGCCCAGGTCTCAACGCCGAATGCCTGAAGCTCCTCCTGCGCCTCCAGTACACGCTGCAGCGCGTCCTGGGCTGCCTTGCGAAGTTTTTGTTGCTGAGCTTCAGCAAATGGACTCCGCTCGGTGTTGCTGTCCGATGCGGCGCCGGCAGCGACGTTGTCGGTCATTTGATTGCCAGTTTGCGTGCTGCCCACTCCCTGGGCTGTCGTTGTCGTATCGGAATCAATCCATGCGGGCAGAGCGAAAAATACCAGTGCCCCGGCGAGCGCGAGTACCGCGATACCCGGCAAAAGCCATGAGGGACGCTTCTCCCCTGGGGCGGTAGCACCGGCAGGTAGCTCTTCCCGGGGACTGAAAACGGCAGCCTTGAGGGGCTGATCACTTGGGTTGGTCATGGCTTTGGCTGCGGGTCAACCCGCGTCGGGGTTGTCCGGGGTTTCGGGATTGGTGATCGGGCTGTCAAGAGCCCCAATCTCAGTGGCATAGATATCGGCCATCAACTCACGCCACTGGTTGTACTGGTCTTCAACGTTCCCCGACAGGCGCACCGTTCGATCCTCCAGTTCAATGACCCTGGGAGTGATCTCCGCAGACAGTGACTGGCCCAGTTCTTCTATGGCCAGAGAGTGGATGCTGGATTCCGCACGTTTCTCGAGACCACTTTTCAGCAGGTAGGCACCGCCGGCGATACCTACCATACCAGCCGCATTGGCATAATCACTGCTCGAGCCCTGTGCCGCTATGCCAGCGACTACGGCAGCTGCACCTGCAATAAGGCGCTGATTGGCTTCCGCCTGCAACTCGCGCTGGGCTACCACCTCGTCGTAACTTAATTTGCGCCACTCCTGATAGGGGGTGTACATCTCTTCAGAGAAACCCGTGTAGTAGCCCTGCAAGGTGTCGACAAATACGTAGTTGCGTTGCCTGAGCGTACGAACCCGCTCCAGCATCGGGTCATTCTCTGCAGGGAGACGCTGTAGCCGATAGGTGCCCGATTTATCCTGTGTCAGGTAATCGGCGAATGCATCCTCGGCAAAATTCCGCGCGAAGCGCATTTCGGCCACCTGGCGTATGGCAATCCGATCCCGGCCCGGTGTGTTGTTGAAGACAGCCAGCATGTCATTGGCGATCTGGCGATACACAAGGAGGAACGGATCCCGGTTCGCGCTCGCGGGACTGTCGTAGGCGTAGCGACTGGTTGTGCCCTCGTAGGTTTTGTCGATCCAGCGGATCCCCCGTGCGTCGATCACCTTAACCGCCAGTGCGAGATGCTCGCCGTCACTATGCAGGATCTGTCCCGTGACCAATATGTCTGTGAACTGGGCGCTGTCCGGTACTACGCGCACGGCACCCCAGGCACCGACCTCTTCGAGTGTTGCCGTCAGCTCCCGGGCAATAAAGGTCGCTTCTGCCCGGCGTATTTCGGGGTAGACCAGCTCATCATCTTTTAATTCGGCAATACCCGGATCCAGAATGGCCACGCCAACGTCGAGCACCTGCGCCTCGGGGACTGGGCTGGGCGGCTGGGCCAGGGGGGGAACAGAGGTACTTTTGACGGTCTGGTTTACGCAGCCTGTCACGAACGCCAGAAAAATAAGGAGAGTTAATCTCGCAGTCATTCTTCTGGTACCTCCAGTCCCTTGTATTTCCTGTATTCGTTCCATAACCGTTCCCGCACTGCGGGGTCGGGTTCTCGCATGGCCGCCTCCCGCAGTTGACGCGCTACGACGTCGTCATCCTGTCCATCAGGGATATCTTCCGGTGGCTTGTAAATGGCGGGGTTGTCAGGGGGTGCGCCCCCTCCCTGGCTGGCACCTCCCATACCGCCACCGGTACTGCCACCGCCGCCCATGGCGACGTCATCCCGATAGGGGGACCGCCCGCCCGTGCCCGGACCCGCGGGCTCGGGCTGTTCCCGCTGCGTTGTCTGTCGGGCACGTTCCATTTCACGCTGGCGCTGTTGCTCCTCGAGAATAAGCGCGTCGAAGTCGCTGGTACTCTGCTCCAGCTGGCCGTCCAGTATAGCCACCTGTTCCGCCGTGGTGAGGATACCGGCGCCCTCCACACCGTCCATACCTCCCTGAGCCCGGGTGCCCGGTGCCCCCGCGGGCTGATCCTTGCCCTCGACCCCGGGCGACCCCCCGGGGGTACCGCCGGCCGCTACCGAATCTTCGCCGGTCGCAGAGGATGCATCGCCCACTGCGCCTGCAGTTCCCTCCTCGCCGTAACTCTCATCAAAAGTGGGGAGCGTATCGCGCATATCAGGAAGAGCCTCCTGGCCCGCCATATCGCCGAAGCCCGGTTCGCCCTGGCCACCTTCCGACCCGTCTCCCGAGTCGCCGGCGCCGGGTTCACCGATGGACCCGGTCGTCGAGCCCGCTTCGCCCACTTCAGCTGCGGGCTGTGGGAAATCCCCGCCGGCGGGTTGGGAACTGCCAGAAGCACCCGGTGAGCCTCCTGAGGGTGGCGTGCCGCCACTGCTACCGGTGCTGGGTGATCCTGAGCTACTGCTGGATGATCCCTGACTCGAGCTCGAGCTCGAGCTCGAACTCGAACTGCTGCTCGAGGAACTTGAACTGGACGACGGCGAGGAGGCGCTGGGGGAGGGTGGAGTCGGGGTCGACGGTTTGGTCGGCGTACTGGCACTTGGGCACCCCGTCAGGAGTACCAGGGCACCGGCGATTGCGATGACACGTAGCGCCGTGGGGTTCGATGGCTTCATCATGGTCATTTCATCCCTCTTCGCTTGCTTCCCCTGGCGCGGGTTCGCCCGGTGCCATGGCACGCCACGCCACGGGCTCAAACGACCACACCATACCTTCCACTGCCACCGGCATACCGTCAGAGAACGGCGGCCTGAAGCGCGTATTTTTCAGCGCGCGTACCAGGCGACTTATGGCCTTCTCTTCTTCGACCTCAGGTTCTCTCAAGCGTTCCACATTGGTAACTCTGCCGGTTTCAGTCAGGTCAAAGCCAATGACCAGTTCACCATCCTCCCGGGTGCCGTGATCGGGGAGCGGCCGGATAGCCTCGAGGCTGGGGAGGACGGTTGGCTGGCCAAACAGCGTGTTGACAAGGCCGGGAGTGCTGTCCTCGGGTAATGCTTCGATTAAGGTCATTGCTTCACTGTAGTACGTCTGGGCATCGTTGAACTTACCAAACCACCATGCCCAATCCCCGAGGACCACCGTATCATCTATTCTCTGCTCGGCGCCCAGATTATTGAGCATATTCACCTCGAGTATCGCCTTGAGTACCGATTCCCCGCGGCGGTAGGACTGGTTGGTCATAGCGGCGGCCTGCAACTCTGACGCGCTGGACGACGGATCATGCTGATAACCGCGATAGCCAGCAAATAAATACTGGGTTTCGATCATGCCCTCCAGCGGCTTTTTGAGTTCGAGAGCCTGCTCACCATAAATATCGATACTTTCGTTCAGCGCCATTCGATACAGGTCCCACATGATCATAAGGCGTCCAGCCTGGGTCTCCGGTTCCCCTACCGAGAGTAAAAAAGCCTGCCTTTGCCATTGTGCCTGGCGAATCAGCGCCTGGGTTGACTCCGTTGAGCTGGACAGTGAGCGTCGCTCCACTCGATAGAGATAGCGCTGCCGCTCATCAACCACATCAAAGTTGCCCATTGCCATGTGGCTTCTTATTTCGCTGCGCAGCAGTGCCAGCTGCTCTGCGCTGTAAAGGCCCGAATTGATTCTGGACAGATGCACCCCGCGTTTGAGTACTTCGATGGCTTCGGCATGCCGATTCAATTGTTGCAGGGTGGTTCCCAGTCCCAGCAGGTGCTCGGCGATTGCACCGGAGTAGGCGCCGCCCGATAGCTCGGCCTCCCTGATTGCTGTTTGGTACTCCGCTACCAACTGCGATTCGGGTTGGGGGATGGGTGCCGTTGTCCGGTCAAGGTTGTCACGCATATCAATGACCATGGCGTCGGCGGTTTCCAGCGCCGACTTATCCGCTTCGGTCTCGCTCTCGATATTGCCATTGGGAGGCGCTGGCTCCTCGGATGAATCGGCAGGGTCAGGGAAGTAACCGGTTTGTTCTGCACTGTTCGCAACGTCACTGCCCTCGTCCAGTGCGGGTGGTGTCACTGCGTCGGTCTCGGTCCCTATTGCCGTGACACTGCTGTCTTCAGCGGCATGGGCGGGCAGTCCGGAGACGGTCAGAATAACCAGCAGGATCAGCCATTGGCATGGCTTGGCATGCTGTTGCATGGTCAAGGCCTCGTCGTTCCAGTACGTTCCAAGTATAGCCAGACCACGCCGCCGGAGACCAAATGGGCCGGGGCGGGATCTGACAGGTATACTAACCCATACGCTCAGCAGGCCCTGCCGGAGCACCTTTTGCACTGAAAGTAGAGGACACCTGTGGGACAGTTCGAGCGTGACACGGCTGTAAGCCGCCTGGCAGACCATCGTTGGCAAGCTGAATTGCACCGCGGCTGGCGAATTGGGTCAACAATGAATGGCGGTTACGTCCTCGCCGTTATTGCTCAGGCGCTCCGCCAAGCGCTGCCGCACCGCGACCCTCTGTCAATCAATGCCTTTTATCTCGCACCCTGCCGGCTGGGTCCCTGCCAAATTGAAACGGAAAATTTGCGCCAGGGCAGGGGCACCAGCTTCGGGTCGGCGAGTTTGTACCAGGAGGGGGAGCTCAAGGTGCGCGCTACCGCAGCGTACACCGACATGGACCGGCTGTCCGGAGAGACCTGGGTGAATGCCGGGCCGCCAGCGGCACCCGCATTTGCCGAAACCAATGGGCTGAGTGCCAACACCCTGGAGATACACCAGCGCGTTGACCTGCGACTCGTCAAAGGCGGCGAGGTATTTGAAGAGCGTTCCGCCCCAGGTACAGGAGAGTTCGTGGGCTGGTTGCAGCATCGTGACGGCGCGGCCAGCGATACCATTGACCTAACCATGTTTGCTGACATTATGCCGCCCCCACCGTTCACCCTGTTTGGCCCCTATGGCTGGGTGCCCACCGTCGAGCTCACCGTGCAGTGCCGCAGACGGCCTGCTGCTGGTCCCATTCTGGGCCGTATGCGTTCGCGGCACCTGACCAACTCCATTGTCGAGTCCGATGCAGATTTGTGGGACAGTAATGGTGACCTCGTCGCCCTGGCGCGCCAGACTATGAAGGTTCGACTTCCAGAGGGCTGGGCGACACGGCCTGTGGACCCGGAAAACGCATCTTGACGCGGATTTACCGCGCCACATGCCCCCCCGGCCTGCGCAAATCGGAATAGCCGTAGCGCCAGGGGCCGTCCAACTGTATTGAATTGGTCCTGCCCAGCGTGCGGCGGGTGGCTTCTATGTTGTGCCCCATGCCACGGAGCAGGTCGAGGGTATCTCGACTGACCCCGGGCTCGACCAGAGCGCGATCAGGCAGCCACTGGTGATGTGCTCGAGGGGCTGCAGCGGCTTCAGCGATGTTCATATCGAAAGCCATCGCATTGAGCACGGTTTGCAGAACGGTGGTGATAATCAGCGATCCCCCCGGGCTACCCGTGGCAAGCCAGGGGGCCCCTTCCTTGAAGATCAGTGTGGGCGTCATCGAGGAGAGGGGTCGTCGACCCGGGGCCACAGCGTTGGTTTCCCCCTGTACCAGCCCGTAGGCATTGGGGAAGCCCGGGCGCGCCGCAAAGTCATCCATCTCGTTATTCATCAGGATTCCCGTACCCGGAATGGTGATGTGAGACCCGAAACTGAAATTGAGGGTATAGGTATTGCTGACTACGTTACCTGCGCTGTCGGCGACCGAGTAATGTGTCGTGTCCGGGCTCTCGGGTGGCGGCATGACGCCGGGCGCGATTTCACTGGAGGGCGTGGCCACTTCGGGTTTGATCAACTCCCGTCGCGTCGCGGCGTAGTTTTTGTCCAGCAAAAAGTCCACCGGTGCTTCCATGCGTTCGGGATCGCCAAGGTGCTCACTGCGATCAGCAAAGGCCAGTTTCATGGCTTCGATCACGTGGTGCAGATACTTGGCCGAGTTGTGTCCCCAGTCGGCCAGGGGGTAGGGCTCCAGTATATTCAGCATCTGGATAATGTGGATCCCGCCGGAGGACGGCGGTGGCGCCGAGACCACCGTGTAGTCCCTGAAACTGCCCGTCACGGGCTGGCGTTCAATGGCGCGGTAGCCGGCGAGGTCTGCCTCGGTAATCAGGCCGCCATTGGCGGCCATGTCGGCGGCGATCAATGCGGCGGTTTGCCCGCGATAAAAGCCGTCCCGGCCATTGTCTGCAATGCGCTGCAGGGTCGCCGCCAGGTCGGGTTGCTTGAACCGCCACCCGATGGGAGGTGCCTTGCCGTCGCGGAGGAAGATACGCGCCGTCTCCGGATTATTCGCCAGCCGCCCCGCCCTGGCTGACAGGTTCTGGAACAGGGTAATGTCCATCACGAAGCCATCCCGGGCCAGATCAATGGCCGGCTGTATCACGGTGCTGAGGGGTAATGTGCCATACCGGTCGAGGGCGTGGATCAGACCGGCCACCGTGCCCGGGACCCCCGAGGAAAGATGACTGAAATAGGCTCGGCCTTTGTCGACCTCACCCTCAGGTGTCAGGAACATGTCTCGAGTCGCGGCGGCGGGTGCCGTCTCACGGTAATCGATAAAAATATTGCGCCGTTCCTCGGCCAGGTGGATAAGCATGAATCCACCCCCGCCGATGTTACCCGCCCTCGGTAAGGTGACCGCCAGGGCAAAGCCGGTTGCCACTGCGGCATCGACGGCATTACCCCCCCGGGCCAGCATGGCAAGTCCCGCTTCACTCGCCAGCCGTTCGGGACCGGCCACCATATTGCCCCTGGCCGCCAGGGGTACAAAGCGGCTGCGAAAGTCGATGAGCGGTGCGTCCTCCTCAGTGCTCGCCAGTGGGATGGTGGCATTTCCCAAAAACATTAAAAGGCACAGGACAACCGTTATCCATCGTCGCGGCATTGCGTGGCTCCATCATTTGCGGGGCTGGGAAATTACCGTGGAAACGCGACGCTGACCAGCCCTATCTGCGAGGAGCAACGACCGGGTTACACTACCCACCGCCGTGTGCAACTGGATGTGTGAGCCATGAACTACGACGATCATCGACGGGATTATGTCCTTGGTGGGTTGCGCAGCGACGCCTTGACCCCGGACCCCCTTGGATTATTTGCCCTGTGGCAGGACCAGGCCATTGACGCCGGTTTGAAGGATCCGACTGCTGCGGTACTCGCCACCAGTGAGGTGGATGGCCTGCTCTGGCAGCGAATCGTACTGATGAAAGGAGTCAGCGAGAAGGGTTTCGTATTCTTTTCAAATTATGAAAGCAACAAGGCGCAGGCCCTGCTGGAGGACGACCGCGCAGCCCTGCTTTTCCCGTGGAATGAACTCGATCGTCAGGTCACCGTGTCCGGACATGTGCTCAAAGTCAGCCCGGTCGAGAGTGATGCTTATTTCGCTACGCGACCCCGCGCCAGCCAGTTGGGCGCTTGGGCCTCAAGGCAGAGTCAACCTATCGAGAGCCGGTCCGAGTTGGTCAGCCAGTATCGGGAGATGGAAAATAGCTATGGCGACGCCGACATTCCCCGCCCGCCCCACTGGGGTGGCTATCGTCTGGTTCCGGAGCAGGTCGAGTTTTGGCAGGGCGGTGAACACCGCCTGCACGACCGGTTTCGCTACCGTCGCAACGACGCGGGTTGGGACGTTACCCGCCTGCAACCTTAAAGCGAGATCCCCCGGGCCACCTGCGTCGATTCCTTACGCCTGGCGGCTAAAATAGTGGGGCAGGGGCGGTAGTTGCAGCAGGTGGCGCCTGAGCAGGTCAAGACCAGCGGCTGCAACCACATTCTGGAACAGGCTCCGTGAGCCTGAGACAACCGCGCAATGGGTGCGCAGGTCCTCAGAAGTGCCCCAAGCCAACCAGACGGTGCCCTGGGGTTTGTCCTCGCTTGCCCCACCGGGGCCGGCTATCCCGGAAACAGCAACTCCAATGTCCGCGCCCGAGCGACTGAGCGCGCCTCTCAGCATGGCCACCACCACCGGCTCACTGACCGCGCCATGGGTTTCCAGTGTGGTCTCGGGCACGCCCAGCTGATCCTGCTTTGCGGCGTTGGCATAGGTGACAAACCCTGTCCCAAAGACGTGGGACGATCCCGGTTCCCGGGTCATCATGGAGGCAATCAGGCCGCCAGTGCATGACTCTGCCGTGGTCATGGACTTACCCTGCTCCCGGAGGACGTCCTGCAAGCGGGCCGCCAGTCGGGTATCCCCCTCACCAAGAATGTGGTCACCAAATGCCGCGTCCAGCATGGCCATGGCATGGCGTTGTTCCGGAAGGTCCTGCTCCGAATCCACGCTCAGCTTCAGCTCCAGCTGTGGCATGCCTGCCCGGAACCCCAGTGAGACCCTATCGGGCCAGTCTGCCCCGAACTCCTTGACACGCTCCTCCACAGAAGATTCGCCAATACCGAAGGTCTGCAGCCGCTTGATATGCCGTGACGTGCCGCCCAGCTGCACACCAAGTTTTTCGACCAGCTCCTGCATCATGGCGGCCAGTTCGCTGGGTACGCCCGGTGTGGTCAAGACCAGGCACCCATTGACTTCCAGTGCGAAACCCAGGGCACTGCCCCGGGGGTTGTCAATCAGCGCACTGCCCTGGGGCACCAACGCCTGCTTCAGGTTGGCGGGATTGGGGGTTATTCGTCTGCGACTGCACCAGCTCTCCACATGGGCCAGGGCCTCGGGGTTCTCAACCAAAGCAACCCCGGCAAGCTTTGCCACTACTTCGCTGGTCAGGTCATCCCGCGTGGGGCCCAACCCGCCATTAATGACCACTGCCGGATAGGCGCGGGTCAGTCGATCAAGTGACGCCAGGAGCTTGTCGGGCTCATCGCCTACGGTACACTTTTCACCGACCTCCATGCCGGCATCGCCCAGGTGGGCGGCGATCAGGGCTGAGTTGCTGTCAACGGTATCGCCCGACATCAGTTCGTTGCCCGTGAGCAACAGGGCTAGTTGAGGTGTATCCATACTAAGGTCTCCTGTGGTCGCCAAGGATAGCGCGACCATGGCGTTAAACCCATGCTGCCCATGTGTTTAGCGGCCCGTAGGATGGTCTAAACTACGGCGCTTACGTTGTTTTCCCGGAGCAATCATGAATCGCGTTGTTTTCAATCAGAAGGGCGGGGTGGGCAAGACCTCGATTACCTGCAACCTCGCTGCGATCGGCGCCAGCCAGGGACTGCGGACCCTCGTGATTGATTTGGATGTGCAGGGAAATTCAACCCACTATCTGGTGGGTGAGGTGGATGCGGAGCAGTATCCCGCCGAGGCGCAGGGCGTGTCGGGTCTGTTCAAACAGACGGTGGGTCCGCGCAAAATGCGCCAGAACCCCGACGCCTTTGTCTGGGAAACGCCCTTTGAAAATCTGTTCCTGCTCCCTTCGAGCCCCTACCTCCGCGAGATCGAAAAAGAGCTGGAGGCCCGGTATAAAATTTACAAGCTACGCGATGCGCTGGAAAAGCTCGCGGGAGAATATGACCGGATTTATATCGACACGCCGCCCAGCTTCAATTTTTATTCCAAGTCGGCACTGATTGCGGCAGATCGCGTCCTGATACCCTTCGATTGCGATTCGTTTGCGCGCCAGAGTCTCTATGAATTGATGGTGAACATTGAAGAACTTCAGGAGGACCACAATCCTGAGCTCCAGGTGGAGGGAATTGTGATCAATCAGTTCAACAGTCAGGCCAGGCTCCCCGGGGAGCTCGTCGCGGATCTTGCCGATGAGGGGTTTCCTGTAATAGACAGATTCCTCAACAGCTCTGTCAAGATGCGCGAATCCCACCACGAAATGCGGCCGCTGATTCATCTCGCGCCCCGTCACAAGCTCACCCAGGCTTACATTGCGCTCCACAATCACCTCGAGCGACGGCCAAGAAAACAGCGCGGCCGCTAGGTTTTACCAGCATCACAGGGCGCGGGTCAGGAGCGCCTTGAAAGTAAAAGCCTGAGTGTGCCGCTCACCACCGGCCCCACCGACAGCCGGCGTCAACTCAATAACCTGGGTGGTGTCTGGGAGGATCAGAAATCGGCGTGGCCGGGCGTACGCGGGAAGGGAATGACGTCGCGGACGTTTTCCATGCCCGTGATGTAGGCCAGCAACCGTTCAAATCCCAAACCGAATCCTGCATGGGGCACGGTGCCGTAGCGCCTGAGATCGCGGTACCACCAGAGATCTTCGCGGAGCGCACTGTCCATTCGACTGTCCAGTACATCCAGCCGCTCCTCGCGCTGGCTGCCGCCGATGATTTCCCCAATACCGGGAGCCAGCACGTCCATGGCGGCCACCGTTTTGCCATCGTCATTGAGGCGCATGTAAAACGCTTTGATCTCGGCAGGGTAATCGGTCACCACGATGGGTCGCCCGACGTGCTTTTCAGCGAGGAAACGCTCGTGCTCTGAGGCCATATCCACACCCCAATGCACTGGAAACTCAAAGGATTCATTGCACCTCTTTAGTATGTCGATCGCTTCGGAGTAGCTCATACGTTCGAAGTTTGAAGCCACGATACCCTCCAGTCGTTCGAGGACCGTGTTGTCGATGCGCTGCTGGAAAAAGGCCATGTCATCGGCGCAGCACGCCAAAACTTCAGCGATGATGTGTCGCAATAGCGCCTCGGCAAGGTCGGCATTGTCATCGAGGTCGGCAAAGGCGATCTCGGGTTCGACCATCCAAAACTCTGCGAGGTGGCGCGAGGTGTGGGAGTTTTCCGCACGGAAGGTTGGACCAAAGGTGTAGACCTTCGACATCGAGAGGCAATGCGACTCGACCGCAAGCTGACCGGACACCGTGAGGAAGGCCTCACTACCAAAAAAATCTTCGCTGTAATCGACGCTGCCGTCGGGCTTGCGCGGCAGGTTAGCGTAGTCGAGGGTACTGACGCGAAATAATTCGCCGGCGCCTTCGCAGTCACTGGCGGTGATGATCGGTGTGTTGACCCAGTAGAAACCCTCGCGATGAAAAAACTCGTGAATGGCACGGGCCAGCACATGGCGTACCCGTGTGATCGCCCCAAAGGTGTTGGTTCGGGTTCTCAGGTGAGCCTGGGTACGCAGGTACTCGAAGCTGTGCCTTTTTTTGGCGATTGGATAGCTCTCGGGATCATCGACGCCACCGACCACCACGACATGGGTCGCCTGGATCTCCACCGACTGGCCTTTGCCTTCTGAAACCACCAGTTGCCCCGTTACCTCCACAGCGCAGCCTGTGCTCAGCGGCAGGATCTCCGCCGCGTAGTTATCCAGGGTGTTGGGTACGACCGCCTGAATGGCATCAAAGTGGGTGCCATCGTGGATGGCGAGAAACGATATGCCCGCCTTGGAATCGCGTTTGCTACGCAGCCAGCCCTTAACGGTGACGTTCTGACCAATATTTGCCGCATCGGAAAAAAGGGTTTTCACCGGCAAGCACGGGGTCATTGGGGTCTCCTTGATAAAAGGTGCAGTGCGGTCAGGGGCTCGGGCCAACACCAGCAGTTAAACATCGTTGCGTTAGTCCTTGGGTGACTTGAGTGCACACCCGGGTTCAAGCTCAAACAGGGGCAGTTGGCCGCTGCTTACCTCGGGCGTGCCTCGGTAAACCACCGCGACCGTCTGTCCCAGCTGAAGTCGGCGCGTCGTCGACGTCAGGCTTGCCGTCCATTTGTCAAAACTGAATTTTTCCGGATCCTTGCGCAAGTCGACCTGGCCCTCGAGTCCCAGGCCGGCGAGCCGAACCGTGAAGCCAGCGCTGGTCACGTGACAAATTTCACCGCTGTATTGGGTCTGCCCCTCTGACTGGCACCGGTTCAGGAAATTGGCGGTCAGCCAGCGCTCCGCGGCGAGGGTTGCGGCACGGCTGCGCGTGATGGCGGCTGCGCAACCTTCGAGCTGAGCGTCGTTGACCCTGTTCCCCGGTCGTCCGGCAAGAATCTCCTTGATCTGACGGTGGACCAAAAAGTCGATGTACTTGCGCAGTGGCGAGGTGAAATTGGTGTAGGCCGGCAGGGCCATCCCCATGTGTTCAGCCGGTGATTTGCTGAACACTGCGCGGGTGAGCAGTCTGTTGACCATCCCCCGCAGCGGCAGGCTGTGCGGTGCATTCAGCGCCGTAAACACCTTTTGGTAGCCGTCGAGGGTTTGTACCGGTGTATCGGTGAGGTCGGGTAAGTAGCGCTTGAGAAATTCCTGAGCCTCGGCTGTGCGGTCCTTGCGAAACCCCGGGTGTACTACGAAGGGTCCAGTGGCCTCCGCCATGGCGAGAAAATGCGCTGCGCAGCGATTGCCGGCGATCATGCACTCTTCGACCAGATGTTGTGAGGCCATTTTTTCAAATGTTTCGACAGTGCCAATCTGGCGCTCCTCGTTGAGTTGCCATCGGTATTCCTGCCGGTCTTCCATCACCAGTTCATGCTGTTCCCGGTAGCTCCTCAGCGCGCGATAGGCCTGGACCAAGGCCTCCAGGGGGTTGGACCAGGCAATCAGTTGGTCATTGTGGCCGGTTACATACCGGTCTACCGCGGCGTAACTCAGCTTGGCTTTCGACTGGATGATTGCCCTGATGAACTCATAATCACCTACCTTACCGTTGTCACTGACCTTCAATTTACAGACCAGTGCGGGTCTCAGTTCGCCCTCTGCCAGCGCGCAGAATTCTTTCCCGATGGCCTCTGGCAACATGGGAATGACGTCACCGTGAAAGTACACCGACGTACCCCGGGCCATCAGCGCCTCGTCCAATCCCTCCATGCCGTCGAGGAATGCGGTGGGGTCGGCGACCGCCACATACAGCGTCCAGCCTTCGGCCGTGACTTCGGCGTAGAGGGCATCATCGATGTCCTGCGTGCGTGCCGCGTCAATGGAGACAAAATTCAAATCGCTATAGTCGGTCCGGTCGTCCTCTTCCAGCGGCGAACGCTGCGATGCGAAGGTCACCCAGCTGGCTGAGTCTTTCTCAGACCAGGCCGGGGAAAGTCCCGCCCGGGCCGCGCAGTAGCTGTTTTCTATGCCCGGCTCGTTGGGATGTCCTATGACGGAAATGACCTTGGCGGAGGGTTTGCCGTCCTTAATCGGGTGACGCAGCAGTGCGCATTCAACGCGGTCTCCGGTTTTGGCGCCATTTCGGGCGTGGGGGGGTATGAACAGCCACCGCTTTAGGTCGGCGAGGTCGGGAGCGACAAAGACGGCTTTACCTTTGGTTACGATTGAACCGACGAAGCGATCGAGGGAGGTGTTGACCAACCCCTCAATATCCGCCACGGTCCGACCATCTTGGGATTTGCCACCCTTGCCCTTCTGGCTGGCCGGCCGGATACAGATACGGACCCGGTCGCCCGGCAGCGCCTTGAGCATTTCGTCTGGCGGGATGAAAATCTCGCGTCCGTCATCCACAATGGCAAAGCCGTAACGGTTTTGAGTCCCCTTTACAGTCGCTTCGGCATATTCTTTCTGAGCTTCAATCTGCTGTTTCAGCCCCTTTAGCTGGGCCATGGCATCGGTGTTCAGCATGACCGTGTGGAGCTCCCGGGTGTCGCAGCTGTCAGCAGAAGGCGGATCGGCGTTACGTCACCATGATCCAGAGTAATGGCGAATGCTAGCGAAATTTCTGACGCGTGTCAGCGTTGGTGACGCTTCTGGCAATTAAATTCGGCATTGCGTTGACAGCCGACGCGGGTGAGGCTTTACTGGAGACCGGCCGAAAATTAATGAGTAGGACGGGTATTGTTTGATTGAGCGCGCTGATCCCCCGGGGATTCCCACTGCCGCCGTATTTGTCACACCCCCCCAGTCTCCGGGAAATCCGGATGGCTCGTCCCAACTTCCGCTCCGCCCTGAAAAGCCAAGCCAAACTGATACCGCCACAAGCGAGGATTCCACAATGGAAACCAGTGCAGCCGTTCGTATTGATGCCCCTCTGACCCAACCCGCCGCCCGCAAAACCTATGTACTTGATACCAATGTACTTTTGCACGACCCAACGGCGGTGGCGGCCTTTATGGAGCACCATGTGGTGATTCCGATGACGGTGCTCGAAGAACTCGATCACATCAAGGACCGACGCGACAAGACGGTGAGCCGGGAGGCTCGCATCGCTATCCAGATGATCGACAAGGTGGTGGGCGGTGCCAGTCCCGCAAAGACGCAGTCAGGAGTCGAAATTCCGGGCTCCAACCCAATGGGCCCGCCGGGGACACTGGCGATCTATCCAGATCAGCTGATTCAGGAGGATGGTGTCGTGCCGTTTTTGAACGCTACCCAGGATCAGGCCAATGACAACCGGATAATCAATGTCGCGCTCAAACTACAGGTTGAGCACCCCGACGCCGTGGTCTGTCTGGTCACCAAAGATATCAATATGCGCATCAAGGCAAAGGGTTCTGGGCTGCATCGCGTGGAGGATTACCGGCACGACCGGGTACTTGATGACATCGACCTGCTGGCTACCGGCTACGAACACGTGCCGGGCGATTTCTGGTCAAAAATTTCGGATGTGGATACCCTCCGCGAAGGCGACACGACGCTCCATCGACTGCCCAGGGCCGCCATTCCGGGTGCCTACCCCTGTCAGTTTGTCTACGACGACTGCAACTTTCTCGCCTATGTGGTCAAACTTGATGAAAGTTTTGTCTACCTGCGAGTGGACAGCCGGGATAACCTCATGAACCAGCGTTTCTGGGGCCTCGCGCCACGCAACCTTGAGCAGGCCATGGCCATGCGGCTGCTCGAAGACGATGATATTGATATGACCGTGTTGACGGGCCCCGCAGGTTCCGGAAAAACACTGCTGGCCCTGGCTTATGGTCTTCACGCGATTCTGGAACAACGTAAATTCTCCAAGCTGATTGTCGCCCGCTCTACGCCACCGATCGCGGAAGATATTGGTTTTCTGCCCGGTACGGAGGAAGAGAAAATGGCGCCATGGCTTGCTGCATTTGACGATAATCTCGAGATTTTGCACGGCGCAGACGAATGTGCGAACGGTAGCATCGACTATGTGAAGGAGCGGGCCAATATCCAGTTCAAGTCGCTCAACTTCATGCGTGGTCGCTCGTTTAACAACGCGTACATTATCATCGACGAGGCACAGGGCCTCACCCAGTTTCAGCTCAAGTCGATTATCAGTCGGGTGGGCGCTGATTCAAAAATCGTGGTGCTGGGCAACCTGGCCCAGATTGACAACAAATATATTTCACCACTGACCTCAGGCCTGACTTACCTGGTGGAAAAGGTCAAAGCGTATCCCCACGCCGGCACCATGTTCATCAATGGCATCGTCCGGTCGCGACTCGCTGCTTTTGCGGAGGAAAATCTCTGAGGGTCAACCCTGGCTTCGATCCGCGAGGGCAGCCCTGACCCTGACGGCGTCGCCAGCCTCCGCCGTCCAGCGCAGCGCCCCCGGTGTCATCATGATTACTGTGGAGCCAAGGAAAAAGCGACCTAACTCGTCGCCGGCCGCGAGTGTGGGTGCGGTATCGGGACCCCAGTTGACTTCTCTGATGGTGCCGGGCTGTGGAGACTCTACGCCGCCCCAGACCGTCGCTATACCGGCGACAATGATCGCGCCCACCAGCACCAGGGCCAGGGGGCCATCGGCAGTCTCAAAGTGACATACCAGTCGCTCGTTTCGGGCGAACAGTTGGTCCACGTTAGCGACAGTAGCCTTGTTTACGGCGAAGAGGTCGCCGGGTATGTAGCGCGTTTTGACCAGCGTACCTGTGGTCGGCATGTGAATCCGGTGGTAGTCCTTTGGTGACAGGTAAATGGTGGCGAAACTGCCGTCCTGGAAATGTGCAGCTAACGGGCCGTCTCCTCCGAGCAGTGCCGTCGCGCTGTAAGTTCGCCCCTTGGCCTGCACCAGTTCACCGGAACTGATTTGTCCGCATTGGCTCAACTCGCCGTCAGCCGGCGCGACATATCGCGTGTCGGCCAGCGGTCGTGCACCCACCCTGAGGGCGCGGGTGAAAAAGGCGTTGAAGTGGGGGTAGGCGTCGGGAGTGGTCAACTCAGCCTCATCCAGGCTGACGCCGTAGCTGCGCATGAAGAGCCGGATCAGCATTGTCTTTAGCCAAGCCGGCCGCTCGAGGTGGGCGAGCCAGCCTATTGCCCGTGACAAATGGTGCTGGGGCAGGACAGACTGCAGTGCTGCGAAAAATTTCATAGGCAGAATCGTTGAAGTATTGGAAACTTGGACCAAGTTTACTGGGTGCTTAGGGTCAGGTCAGTGATTTTCCATATATGACGTTAAAATCTTTCAGCCAATTTATACTGCGATTTGAAGCCGCCGGGATCGGCGCCTGGCTGCTGGGTGTTTTGCTCCTCGTTACCATGCTGCCGCATGTTGAGGCTGAGGAGCTTCGCGAGCAGGTGATCCTGGCGCAACTGGCCGATGAACCGAGCCTTGCTGTAGAGCCCGCCAGTGCTGCGCCGGATGAAGATGTGGGTGCCTCCGCTGAGCCAGAAACCAATGTGGTGTCCCCGCAACCCCACTCCCCGACGGTCCCGAGCGCTGCCGCCCCGTCCTGGCTGGATGCTGGCCATGGTTTCGTAACGGAGAGAGCAGACGATCTCACCCAGTGGTTTGATGCTTATTTTGGGGGAAGTGATTCGGAGGAGACCGGTGCCTATTCTCGGTTGAGGCTGAGGCTGACCAACGATTGGGATGAGCGCCTGGGTAACAACGTCAGGGTAGGCCTTGGGGGCAAGGTCAACTTGCCGGAGATCTCCAAGCGGCTTGATCTGGTCTTCAGGGGAGACGATCCGCTGAATGACATCAATGGCAGCGATGACCCCTCCCAGTCCCGCGTGGCGCTCGAACTCAAGGTGAATCGCTTCGAGGACAATGACGTCGATTTCAAGTTGACGTTGGGCGCAAGCTCCAACGGGCCCAAGCCGGGTATCAAGTTTACCTACAAGAGGGATTTGAGTGAGCGCAACAGCCTGCGCTTCATTGAAAGGGTTCAGTTCGACTTTGGGGACGGCACCACCAGCACATCCCGGCTGCTCCTCGATCACCAGATTGACGATCAGCAGCTGATACGGAGTTACTCCAGCGTGTTGTACGGGTCGAGCACCGATGGCGTGGAAATGAGTACCGCGTTGCAATGGATAAATTTCTGGCGGGCTGACCGAAGCGATGGAGGGCCGGCCGAGCGGGGTTTGATGGCGTACGCTGAGGTTTGGGGAGCCACAGAGCCCTACAGCTATGTGTCCAACTACCGACTTGGTTTCCGGTTTCGTCGCCAGACCTACCGGGATTATTTATTCATCGAGTTCGAGCCCAGCTACAACCTCCGAGTGGACGAGCCCTACGACCCCAGGGCATGGGCGTGGCGGGTGGAATTGCGATTTGAATTTTTATTGTTCCAGGATCTGCGCAAAGACCAGGGGTAACCTGAGGGCGCAGCCCGGACTGGGGTTGGCGTACCCAGAGCATGGCCACCCCAACGAGGGGTCGGGGTGCAGGCGGAGGGGTGGATCACAGAGGCAGGAGTCGGCCGACTAGGGTCCTGCCTAGCCGGTTGCCATGGAGGCGACGATTTGTTGATAACTGGCCATTCGGTTAGCACTGATCTCGCCACGGCTGTGCGCCTCAAGAATGGCACAGCCAGCCTCGTGGTCGTGGCTGCAGTCCCGAAATCGGCATGCGCCGAGAAGCGGCGCAAATTCAACGAAGCCTGCTGCCACGGCTGCCGGGGGCAGATGGCTGAGGTGAAACTCCCTCACCCCAGGTGAGTCTATCAACTGCCCCCCGCCGGGAAGGTGGTAGAGGGCCGCAGCGGTTGTGGTGTGCCGGCCCAGTCCTGCGGCACTGGAAAGGTCGCCAATTCGAATGTCCTGCTCCGGCAGCAGGCGTTGGACCAGGGAGGATTTGCCCACCCCCGACTGGCCGACCAGGGCCAGGGTCTGGGCCCTGATAATTGGCTTGAGGATATCTGCGTCGGGATCGCTGTACTGATCCGTCACGACCACGCTGTGCCCCAAGTCCCGGTAGTCAGCTGCCAGTTGGCCGACAGCAGGTGCCTGGGGGAGCAGATCACCTTTGTTGAACACCAGCGTGACGTCCATGCCCGCGTGTTCTGCCGCGACCAAATAGCGATCAATCAGGTTGGCCTGGGCCTCGGGTTGTGGTGCGACAACCACCAGCAACCTGTCAATATTGGCGGCAATTGGCCTGAGCCTGCCCTGACTGTTGGGCCTGCTAATAACGGTACTTCGTGGCAGCAACGCCTCGACGACCCCGCCATCGCCTTCGCTTACCCAGATGACGCGGTCTCCGGCAACCGGGTCGTCAACGTGGCGCCGCAACGTGGCTGACACCTGTTTTCCAGAGTTTGTCTCGAGCAACACGCGCTTGCCGAACCGGGCGATGACCAGGCCCGATTCCTCCCCGGCGGATGCCTGGGTGCGATGCCGTTCCTGGGCTGCCTCAATCCGGCGGCGTTGCTGATCGCTGAGTCTGCGTTTTGACATCGGTGCAGTGTACTGCGTCATGGCATCCCGTGTGGCCATCTTTGACCGGGTGACGGCATGAATGTCTGTTACCATCGGTGGTTGGGGTAATTGTCATGGCTGATGCACAAAATCTGATCTGGGTCGACATGGAGATGACGGGTCTCGTTCCCGAGCAGCACCGTGTGATCGAAATCGCGACCATCGTCACGGACAGCGAGCTTCAGGAGTTGGCTCAGGGACCGGTTATTGCCATTCGCCAGAGTGCCAGTGAGCTCAGTGCAATGGATGAATGGAATACCAGTCACCACACCGCTTCCGGGCTGGTCGAGAGGGTTCGGGCCAGTGACTACGATGAGGCGCGTGCTGCCCGGGAAACACTGGCTTTTCTGCAAAAATGGGTGCCACGGGGACAGTCACCCATGTGTGGCAACTCAATCTGTCAGGACCGACGCTTCATGGCGCGACATCTGCCTGAGCTGGAGGCTTATTTCCACTATCGAAACCTGGATGTCAGCACGCTGAAAATTCTCGCGGGTCGCTGGCGGCCGGATCTGCAGGGTTTGCGGAAAAAAAATGCCCACCTGGCATTGGATGATATTCGTGAATCCATTGAGGAGTTGCGTTACTACCGCGAGTACTTCCTGCAGGTGCCGACGCTCTCACTCAGCGACTGACGTCGTGTTGTTCGAGGGCCCAGGCCACGTGCTCCCGGACGAGGGGTGAGGGGTCATCCCTGCGCGCATGCAGGGCGCTGAGTACCTCAGGGCCAGTTGCAGCGTTGCCAAGCGCAACGGCGATATTCCTCGACCAGCGCTCATAGCCAATACGGCGAATAGGTGATCCGAGGGTACGGGCGTCAAATTCCTCTGTTGTCCAGTCGAATAGTGCGGTGAGCGCCACATCGTCCAGGTTATGGCGGGGCGCGAAGTCAGCTTCTGCCGTTGGCTGGGCGAATTTGTTCCACGGGCAGACCAGCTGGCAGTCGTCACAGCCATAGATTCGATTACCCATCAGCGGGCGCAATGATTCATCAATGGCCCCGGCGTGTTCTATCGTCAGGTAAGAGATACATTTCCTGGCGTCGAGAACATGGGGCGCAACAAAGGCCTGTGTTGGGCAGATCTCTAGACACGCGGTGCAGCTGCCGCAGTGTTTCTCCGATTTTGGAGGGTCAGGTTCAAAGGGTATGTCGGTATAAATCTCCCCCAAAAAGAACCATGAGCCGGCCCGCTCATTGATCAGCATTGTGTTCTTGGCAATCCAGCCCAGCCCGGCTTGCTCGGCAATTGCCCGCTCCAGCACCGGGGCACTGTCGACGAAAGCGCGGTACTGCCCTGATCCCAGCTCCTGTTCAATTCGCCGAGCCAGATGCGCCAGGCGCTGCCGCATGAGTTTATGGTAGTCCCGCCCCAGCGCATATCTGGAAATGTAGGCTCGGTCACTCCGTCCGATGATGGACTGTGCCTCGGTACAGTCGGGTAAATAGTCCATGCGCAGTGACAACACGGTGCAGGTGCCGGGGACCAGCTCGGCGGGTCGTGAGCGCTTATCGCCATGGCGTGCCATGTAATCCATGGTGCCAGCGAAGCCCCTGTCCAGCCATTTCTGAAGGTAGGCCTCGTGCTCACCCAGGTTGATCCCTGTGATGCCCAGCTGCTGGAAGCCCAGTTCGTCTGCCCAGCGCTCCAGTAAAGGCCGGATTTCGGAGGCGGTGGCTGTGGCTGGTTTGCTAGTGGGGGCTGTCATACCGATATTCTGACAGACCGTTGATTCCACGTCCCGTGATGGCTTGGGTACACTTGCAGAATGAACAGTCTTGCGCATTTACATATCGACCTGCCCGATGAGGCCAGCACCCTTGCTTGGGGTGCCCGTTTGGCCGGGTGCTTCGAGCCACCGTTTCGAGTGCACCTCGTCGGTGAGCTCGGGGCGGGTAAGACCACCCTCAGTCGAGGCATTCTCCGGGGTTTGGGCCACGAGGGCAGTGTCAAGAGCCCAACCTACACGCTGGTGGAGCCCTACCGTCTGGGCGAATTGGACTTGTTCCACTTTGATCTTTATCGCGTGTCAGACCCTGAGGAATTGGCCTATATCGGTATCGAGGATTACTTTACTGCGCCGGCACTCGTCCTGGTGGAGTGGCCTGATCGCGGCGGGGATTGGCTGCCGCCACCCGATCTCCGCTGTCAGCTGACCGTGTCAGGTAACGGGCGTCAGCTTTGCCTGGAGCCCACGTCAGGAAAAGGTGCGGTACTCTGTCGGCAACTCGCTGGGGAAATCGCGGGGGTGCCATAAAACTGCGCCTGGAGGTCTTGCGGCCCGCCGGCCGGCACATCACCATAGTCGAATCAGCAACAAGTGGGCTCTGTATTGGCGTCTGGTCAGGGAAAGTTAACAAGCCGTAGCGCGCGCAGGGGCGGACTGACCTGGGTGGGGCTGGTGATGGTGCTCCCGCTGCAGGCCGCCGAGGTGCTGGATGTTCGGCTCTGGCGTGCCCCGGATCATACCCGTGTGGTTTTTGATCTCTCCGAGCCTGTGCCGCACTCGCTCCTGGAGCTGGATAACCCGCGACGGCTGGTTGTGGATATGCCTGACGTCCGCTTGGTGGAGGCCCTGACCGACTTGCCCATCGAGAACACGCCCATTGATCGGGTGCGGTCCGGGGTGCGACAGGGCAATGACTTGCGAATTGTATTTGATCTTGCCGAGCAAATTCGCCCAAAAAGCTTCCCCCTTGCCCCCAATGAGCGGACCGGACACCGATTGGTATTGGATCTGTTCGACGTCAGCTCTGACCGCGAACAGCTGCAAGATGTAAAAAGCGTTGAGCAACTGTCGGATCGCAGGGATATTGTGGTGGCTATTGACGCGGGTCATGGTGGCGAAGATCCCGGAGCGTTGGGACCCAAGAAGCTTCAGGAGAAGAAAGTGGTCCTCGCCATTGCGCGCAAACTCGAAGCACGGTTGCGGGACACGCCGGGGCTGAAGCCGATCATGATTCGCGATGGCGATTACTATGTCAGTCTCAGGGGGCGGCGTGATCTGGCCAGGAAACACCAGGCCGATCTTTTTGTTTCCATCCATGCCGATGCCTTTCGTCAGGCCTCGGCGAATGGCGCATCGGTCTATGCACTGTCGACCAAGGGTGCGTCCTCTACCGCCGCAAAATATTTGGCTGATCGGGAAAACGCGGCCGACCTGGTGGGAGGGGTCCGGTTGTCCGACAAGGATGACGTACTGGCTGGCGTGCTGGCGGACCTGTCAATGACGGCCACCCTGGATACCAGCTTGAGTTTGGGCGCGCGGGTGCTGGAGGAAATAGACGACATTGCCAAGCTGCATAAACGCAAGGTCGAGCAGGCGGGGTTTGCGGTCCTGAAGAGTCCAGATATTCCCTCCATTTTGGTTGAGACTGGTTTCATCTCCAATCCAGATGAGGCAAATCGACTGAACTCAGCGGCTTACCAGGATAAAATGGCTCGCGCCATTCATGCGGGTATCGAGGTTTGGTTTAAATCCCATCCTCCCGCGGGAACCCTGCTGGCCTGGCAGCGCTCCCAGCAGGGCGGGGGGCAGCAGTACGTTATCGCCCGGGGAGACACCTTGTCAGAGATAGCTGCCCGGTATCGTGTCAGCGTCAAGTCGCTGCAGGAAACCAACGGAATCAGTGGCTCGACCATACGCATTGGTCAGATACTGACGATACCTGACGCCTGATGCCCAGTTCCCGTATCCAACGCCTGGCGACACGGCTGGCGAATCAAATAGCGGCCGGAGAGGTGGTAGAGCGGCCCGCGTCTGTGCTCAAGGAAGCTCTGGAAAATAGTTTGGACGCGGGTGCAGCTCGTATCGACGTTGAGCTCGAGGGCGGTGGCGTTCAGCTGATGCGTATTCGGGACGATGGTGCCGGTATCGCCCCTGAGGACCTGCCTCTCGCGCTGGCCCGGCATGCAACCTCCAAAATAACGTCAATCGAAGACTTGGAGGCGGTGGGTACGCTCGGCTTTCGCGGGGAGGCGCTGGCATCCATTGCCTCAGTATCAAGGCTGTCACTGACCAGTAATCCGACCGACGTGGCCAGCGGTGGTATGACGGCGACCACCGAAGGGCGTGACATGACGGTCTCGGTAGTCCCTGCCCCCCACCCCCGGGGCACGACGCTGGAGATCAGGGACCTGTTCTACAACACCCCCGCCCGTCGAAAATTCCTGCGCACGGAAAAGACAGAGCTTGGCCACATTGAGGAAGTCTTCAAGCGGCAGGCGCTGGCCCGGTCCGATGTTGCTTTTTCACTGCGACACAACGGTCGTGTCCTACATAACCTTGCGCCCGCCATCGATCCTGCGGCGCGTGAGAGACGGGTGTCAATGGTGTGTGGTGCGACGTTCATGGAACAATCCCTCGCCCTGTCACGGGAGGGCGGGCCCATCGCCCTGTACGGTTGGGTCGGGTTCCCCACCTTCTCGAGGAGCCAGGCGGATCTACAGTACTTTTTCGTCAATGGTCGGGTCATTCGGGACAAACTGGTTACCCATGCCATTAAACAGGCTTACCGGGACGTTCTTTTTCATGGTCGACACCCCGCCTACGTGCTCTTTCTGGAGGTTGATCCAGCGGTCGTGGATGTCAATGTGCACCCGACCAAGCACGAGGTGCGGTTCCGGGAGGGTCGTGAGGTTCATAGTTTTATTTTCAGCACGCTGCATCGCGGCCTTGCGGAGCTGCGCCCAGGTGATGCCACTGCCGTGGATCACACGAGCAACGGCGGTCCCGATACCGGAATGGGGTGGGCTGCCACACCGCAACAGCCCGGAATGGCGCTGGGTGTACCCATGGCAGACCGGGGGCAGCTTGGCAGCGTGGGGAGCGCGGCACATGCCCAAGCCCTGCAGCGACTGTACGGCGGCCCCGGATCCGGTTCGGGCGCGGGGGGCACTGCAGGGCAGGTGCAGCCCAATGAGGCCGTCTCCGAAATCGATGTCCCCCCCCTGGGCTTTGCCCTCGCCCAGCTGCAGGGTGTTTATATCCTGGCAGAGAATGTGTCGGGACTTGTGCTGGTCGACATGCATGCCGCCCATGAGCGTATTACCTACGAGCGCCTCAAGCGAATGCGTGACGAAACTGGAATAAAAACACAGCCGCTACTGGTGCCCCAGGCGGTTGCTGTATCTGCACGGGAGGTTGCCGTCGCCGTGGAAATGGCCGACGCGCTCAGGGCGCTGGGTCTGGTACTGGACGCCACGGGAGATGAACAGCTGCTTATCCGTGAGCTGCCCATCGCACTGATGGGCGGCGGCGCTGAGGCGCTGGTCCGGGACGTACTTTCTGATCTGCTCGCCTATGGTACCTCCGATCGAGTGGCAGCCCATGAAGATGAGCTACTGTCGACCATGGCCTGCCACGGCTCTGTTCGCGCGAACCGCCGCCTGACCCTGCCGGAAATGAATGCATTGCTGCGAGATATGGAGATGACCGAGCGCTCGGGCCAGTGCAACCATGGACGTCCGACCTGGGTCCAGCTGGGTATGTCCGATCTCGACAAGCTGTTCCTCAGGGGGCGCTGATTGGGCACGCCGCCACTGCTCTGCATCATGGGTCCTACAGCGGCCGGCAAAACCGATCTTGCCATTGCCCTGGCCAAAAAGTTGGATGGCGAGCTGGTGTCAGTCGATTCTGCCCTGGTGTACCGGGGCCTGAAGATCGGAGCTGCCCGACCGGAGTACCCCCACCATCTGGTGGCGATCAGGGAGCCCGACAATCCCTATAGCGCAGCCCAGTTCGCGATCGATGCGCGGCGCGCCATCGCCGAGATTCGTGGGCGAAAACACACCCCTATTCTGGTGGGCGGGACCCAGCTGTACTTCCGGGCACTGCTGGATGGGCTCGCGGATATTCCAGCGAGTGACCCGAGCATTCGCCGGGACATTGAAAGTGAGGCAGATCGATATGGCTGGCCGGTTCTACACCGCCAGTTGCAGTCGGTTGATCCCGTGCTCGCTAACCGGCTACACCCGAATCACAGCCAGCGCATAGGCCGTGGCCTGGAGATATGGCGTATGACGGGCAAGCCCCTCAGTCAGTGGCAGGCTGAGGGCGTGAACAGGGGATTCGAGGAGTCGACCGTTGCCATGGTTGTCTGTCCTGCGGATAGAGCCGTGCTGCACCAGCGAATCGCCCGCCGCTTTGACCAGATGCTCAGTCAGGGTTTTGTCGCTGAGGTTGAGGAACTAAGGCGCCGTGGCGGTCTGACACCTGAACTGCCGGCGGTTCGGGCCGTAGGCTACCGTCAGATCTGGTCTCATCTCGATGGCGAGCTGTCGTTTTCAGAGGCCTGTGATGCCGCCGTTGCAGCCACACGGCAGCTGGCCAAGCGGCAGCTCACCTGGTTGCGCAGTTGGCCTGCCGATGGTTGGCTGCTCACCGGCGCAAACGGGGGCCTTGTCGCGACCGAGGGCGCGGTTTTGGAGCATTCGGTCGCATTGCGGGATCATTCGTGCCGGCGCGGCGAAGAGGGGGAACGCCTGTCTCAGGATGACGCTGTGCTGAACGCTCTGTCGGACTGCGTCGGGAACTAACTCGCCATTTGCTCGGCCTAAGCGCTATAATCCGCGCGGCGCTGCGTCGCGCTGTCCAGGGGTCGCGGTTTTATGACGCCGGTTTACCAAAAAATGAAGGAGTTACCATGTCAAAAGGGCATACGCTACAAGACCCTTACCTCAATGCATTACGCAAGGAGCGGGTTCCCGTCTCCATTTACCTCGTTAACGGTATTAAGCTCCAGGGCCAGATTGAATCCTTTGATCAGTTTGTCGTCCTCCTGAAAAATACCGTGTCCCAGATGGTTTACAAGCATGCCATCTCCACCGTCGTGCCCGCGCGTAATGTACGCATCCCGCTGGCAGGCCCTGAGGAGGATGAAGCCGATAACGGCTAAGTCATCAGACGCCCAGCTATTTGATCGCCATGAAGGCGGCGAGAATGTGGTGCTGGTTCAGCTGGTCATCGATGACGGTGGCCAGGCGCTGGATAGCCGCGAGTTTGAGGAGCTGGTGGTGTCAGCAGGGGGGCGACCGGTTGCCCTGGTCACTGGGCATCGTCGAGCGCCTTCGGCCCGGTTCTTTGTCGGCACGGGCAAGTTGGAAGAAATTCGGGAGGTAAAGGAAGCCGAGGGCGCAGACCTCGTGGTCTTTAACCATCCGTTATCACCCAGCCAGGAGCGGAATCTTGAGGCGGCACTAGAATGCCGGGTGATCGCCAGGACCGGGCTGATACTCGATATCTTCGCCCAGAGAGCGCGGACACACGAGGGCAAACTCCAGGTAGAGCTCGCCCAACTCCAACATATGAGTACGCGTCTGGTCCGTGGCTGGACACACCTCGAGCGCCAGAAAGGGGGTATTGGCCTGCGCGGGCCGGGTGAGACCCAGCTCGAGACCGACAGGCGTCTCCTGCGGGTTCGTATTCGTGCCATTGAGTCCAGGCTGGAGAAGGTCAAGGCCCAGCGCGCGCAGAATCGCAGAGCCCGCCAGCGTGCAGAGTTGCCCCTGGTATCGATTGTGGGTTACACCAACGCGGGCAAGTCCACCCTGTTCAACCGTTACGCAGCGGCTGATGTCTACGCCGCCGATCAGCTGTTTGCGACCCTTGATCCCACGTTACGTCGAGTTGAAATTCCTCACCTCGGTGAGGTGGTTCTCGCCGATACGGTAGGATTTATCTCTGACCTGCCCCACACCCTGATCGATGCATTCAAGGCAACGCTGGAAGAGACCCTGAATGCCGATTTGCTGCTGCACGTTGTAGACGTCGCGGCTGAGCGGCGCGAATACTGGATGTCCGAAGTCGATGTTGTGCTGGCTGAAATTGGTGCTGGGGACCTGCCGGTACTTTTGGTGTACAACAAGGTTGACTTGCTGGAACAGGCGCCACGCATTGTCCGCAGCGAATCGGGCGTGCCGCTGGCGGTCTATCTTTCTGCCCGTGACGGCGAGGGTCTGGATTTGCTGGAGGGGGCCCTGCGTGAGCGTTTGCAGGAAGACGTGTTTGAGGGCAATGTGGAAGTGACGCCCAGGCAGGGCAAGCTGCGCGCCGCTCTTTTCGAGCTCGGTGCCGTGCTGGAGGAGTCATTTACCACATCCGGTAACAGTGTTCTTTCTGTGCGCTTGCCACAAAAAGCATGGGATCGCTTGCAACATCGCCACTGAGCCCCCATGTTGTTAGGAGCAGGGAGTCAACTTTGTTAGACTCCACCCGTCATTAACCAAGGAATTACCCATGTCATGGAATGAGCCCGGGGGCGGTAACAACCGACCACGCGATCCGTGGGGCGGCAACGATCAGGGACCCCCCGATCTTGACGAGGCCCTGAAGAAGCTTCAGCAGCGATTCTCCGGCTTGTTCGGTGGTCGAGGGGGGGGCGGCGCAGGTGGTAGTGGCAGTGGCGGTGGACGTATGTCAGGTGCCCTTTTGGGTGTTGTTGCGGCGGGCGCTATTACCGTCTGGGCACTACTTGGCTTTTACCAGCTCGACGAGCAAGAGCGGGCCATCGTGCTCCGATTTGGCAAGTATGCTGGCACGATGCAGCCGGGTCTGCAGTGGAATCCACCGCTTATTGACGAAGTTCTAAAGGTCAATACGACCAAAATTCGAGCCTCCCAGGTGCGTGAGGTCATGTTGACCCAGGACGAGAATATCGTTGAGGTCACCATGTCCCTACAGTACCTGATCGATAACCCTGAAAAATTTGTGCTCGAGGTGCGTGACCCTGAAGTATCACTGCAACATGCGGCCCAGAGCGCCCTGCGCCACGTGGTGGGTGACAGCACCATGGATCTCGTGCTGACCGAGGGCCGTGCAGCGATTGCCGGAGATGTTCGCGAACGCCTGCAAACCTACCTGGACAATTACGGCACCGGTATTCGTGTCAGCAAAATCAATATCGATGAAGGCAGGCCACCGACGCAGGTGCAGGGTGCCTTTGATGATGTGATCAAGGCTCGGGAAGATGAGGAGCGGGTCAAGAATGAAGCGCAGTCCTACGCCAACGGCATAGTGCCTGAGGCCCGGGGTCGTGCCCAGCGGGTGCTTGAGGAAGCCAGCGCCTACCAACAGCAGGTCATGGCGCAGGCTGAAGGTGAGGCCTCGCGCTTTACGCAACTTTTGACCGAGTACGAAAAGTCGCCGAGGGTGACCCGAGATCGGCTCTACCTCGACGCCATGCAAACGGTGATGGCCAACACCAATAAAGTGCTGGTGGACGTGGATGGCGGCAACAACGTGATGTACCTGCCGCTGGACAAGCTGGCGCCGCCGGCGGGTAGTCGTTCGGCATCAGGCAGCTCTCGCAGCGGCCTGAGTGAACGCGATCTTCGGGACATCACCGAGCGGCTCAGGCAGGAGTTGCAACGTGATATTGACATTGACGATACCCGAAGGAGTAGCCGCTGATGACTGTTAAACAGCTCTGGGGAGGCATACTCCTCGCCGTGATTTTGGTGGTTGCGTCCAATTCACTCTACGTGGTCAAAGAAACCCAGCGAGGCGTACTACTGAAGTTCGGTGAGGTGGTTAATCCCGATTTGCAGCCTGGCATTCATGTAAAAGTCCCCTTTGTGAATAACGTTCGCTTGTTTGATGGTCGAATTCTTACCGTTGACTCCCCGGCTGAACGTTTCTTCACGCAGGAAAAGAAGGCGCTTATCGTCGACTCCTATGCGAAATTTCGCGTGCTGGACACGGCGACTTACTATACCGCGACCAATGGTGAAGAAGTGCGTGCAGCCGGCCTGCTGGCCCAGCGAATTAACGATGGTTTGCGTAACGAGGTGGCGGTCAGGACGGTTCAGGAGGTGGTGTCGGGCCAGCGTGACGAAGTCATGGATGCGATTACCCAGCGACTTTCTGAGGTCGCCGCTACAGAATTGGGCGTGGAGGTCATTGATGTTCGGGTGAAGAAGATTGACCTGCCCCCGGATGTTTCCAACTCTGTCTATCGGCGCATGAACGCCGAGCGGGAAAAGGAAGCGCGTGAGCTGCGCTCTGAGGGTCAGGAACTGGCCGAGGGGATTAGAGCGGCGGCTGATCGTGAGGTCACTGTTCTCGAGGCCAATGCTTTCCGGGAATCCGAGATGATCCGAGGACTGGGTGATGCCGAGGCGACTCGAATCTATGCTGAGGCCTATAACCAGGACCCTGAGTTTTACGCCTTTGTACGCAGCCTGAGGGCCTATCAGGAAACCTTCAACGGCGGTAGCGACGTGATGCTCATCGAGCCCGACAGTCAGTTTTACCAGTACCTGAGAGGCCAGGATGCCGGCACCTCGCGCGGCAGGTAAAACCGGGGATGGCGTCAGATAAACGTTGGTTACTGCCTGACGGTATCGACGAACTGTTGCCTGAACAGGCGGGTGCAGTCGAGACACTGCGCCGCGCGCTGCTCGATGACTGTGCGCGGTGGGGCTATCGTTATGTTATTCCACCCCTGGTCGAATTTACCGACTCGTTGCTCGTAGGGCTCGGCGCAGACCTCGATGTCCTGACCTGTAAATTTCCCGATCGTAACAGTGGACGGACCATGGGCGTTCGCGCGGATATGACGCCCCAGGTGGCGCGCATAGATGCCCACTCCCTCGGCGAAGAGGGCGTTACACGACTGTGTTATGCCGGTTCAACACTGCACAGCACGTCGCAATCAGCCCTGGCTGGCCGCTCTCCGATTCAACTGGGCGCGGAGCTGTATGGATGTCCTGATATTGCCGCTGACCTCGAAGTTATTGAGCTCATGCTGGCTCTTCTTGAGCGGGCAGACACCGTGGAACATCATGGGCCGGTAACCCTCGACGTGGGGCATGTGGGCGTCTACGAGGCCGTTCTGGAAAGCGTGACTATTGATGTGGCGACTTCTGACGCCATTTTTGACGCACTGCAGCGCAAGTCCCTACCCGATCTCGAGGCCGTTATTGCAGTAAGCCACCCGGAACTTGCAGCCGTACTGGTGAACCTGGTGGATCTGCATGGGGGTGTCGAAGTGCTCGACAGGGCGCGGAGCAGTCTTGCCAGCATACCCGGTGCGCTGACGGCACTCGATCAGGTGGAGCAGGTTGTTCAGACCGTTGCCGCCGCGCATCCCGATGTTTCTGTGTATATTGACCTCGCCGAACTGAGGGGCTTTCAGTATCACACGGGGCTTGTGTTTGCCGCCTATCTCGAAGGTTTTGGAGCTGCCGTAGCAAAGGGCGGTCGGTATGACAACGTGGGATCGGTATTTGGACGCGAGCGCGCTGCAACGGGTTTCGCCTTTGATCTCAAGGCACTCACCGCCGCCTCGGCACCTGATGCTATCCCTGAGGCCTGGATATCGGCACCGGAGTCCTCCGACCCGGATCTCGCCGCGCGGGTAAGGGAACTGCGTCAATCAGGCCGCACGGTCGCCACCGTTCTTGGGGGCAAACCTGATCCGCGGTGCCGCGAGGTGCTGGTAAGGGACAAGGATCACTGGGTCTGTCAGCCGTTGAACCCGGGAGAGGGTAAATGAGTAACAACGTCGTAGTTCTCGGTACCCAGTGGGGAGACGAGGGCAAAGGCAAAATAGTTGATCTGCTCACGGAGCAGGCCTCGGCGGTGGTTCGCTTCCAGGGTGGTCACAATGCCGGACATACCCTGGTTATAGAAGGCGTAAAAACCGTCCTGCATGTGATTCCCTCTGGCATTCTCAGGGAGGGCGTCCAGTGCCTTATTGGCAACGGCGTGGTCCTGTCCCCTGCGGCTCTGCTCAAGGAGATGGGCGAGCTGGAGGAGCGGGGTGTTCCCGTGCGTGAGCGCTTGATGATTTCTTCCGCCTGTCCGCTGATACTCGCCTACCACGTGGCCCTGGACGAGGCGCGGGAAATGCGCCGGGGCAGCAATAAGATTGGTACCACCGGCCGGGGTATAGGTCCCGCCTACGAAGATAAAGTAGCCCGTCGAGGGCTGCGTCTTGGTGACCTTCGCAATCCACAGCGATTCAGCGAAATCTTGCGCGAGGTGCTCGACTACCACAACCATGCCCTGGTGCATTACTACGGGGCAGAGGCCCTGGATCCCGACCGCGTCTTTGAACAGGCGATGACGGAGGGGGAGCAGTTACTGCCGATGATGGGCGACGTGACCTCGACCCTGCACGAATACCGAAGGGCCGAAGCCCGGATCTTGTTTGAGGGTGCCCAGGGCTCACTGCTCGATATTGACCATGGCACCTACCCGTTTGTCACCAGCTCCAATACGACAGCGGGTGGCACAGCCACGGGCTCAGGCTTTGGCCCCCTGTACCTGGACTATGTGTTGGGCATCACCAAAGCGTACACAACGCGGGTGGGTTCAGGCCCATTTCCCACCGAATTGTTCGACGCAACCGGTGAGCGACTCGCTGAGCGGGGTCATGAGTTTGGCGCCACAACAGGCCGACCGCGTCGCTGCGGCTGGTTCGACGCGGCAGCGCTCAGAACCGCGGTCAACATCAATTCAATCTCAGGCTTGTGCCTGACCAAGCTGGATGTACTTGATGGGCTGGAGGAGATTCGTGTTTGTACGGCCTATGCGGACAGGGAGGGTAACGCGGTATCCAACCCCGTGGATGCGGTCGACTACGAGCAGGTGACGCCCGTCTACGAAACGCTGCCCGGTTGGGGCGAGTCAACGGTGGGGGCGCGCGATATAGACGCCCTCCCGAGTGCCGCCCGACGCTACATAACGCGACTTGAGGAGCTGGTTGGCGCACCCATCGATATTATTTCCACGGGACCGGACCGCGAGGAGACCATCGTCCTTCGCAGCCCGTTTGGTTAGACCATGCTCGCTGCGACGAAACTCCTTTCCCTGTTGGTGTATCCCCTTTCGCTGGGGTTACTTCTGCTGCTGATTTCGGTGCTGACCGGCATGTTCGGTAAACGCGGCCTGAGTTGGCTGATGGCATTTCTGGCCCTGCTGGTGATCTATTTTCCAGCCACAGAATTCGGCTCTGAGGCCCTGATGCAACCTCTTGAGGGGCGCCATCCGGCCTTTTCCCCGGAGGAATTACCCGTGGCCGATGCCATTGTTTTACTGGGCGGCGCTGGCAATGGTGAGTCGCGTTTTGGTCGTGGCACAGACCTCAATGATGCGGCCGACCGTGTGATGTTTGCAGCAGAATTGTACTTTGCCCAGAAGGCGTCGGTTATCCTGATATCCGGTGGTTCACAGATGCCCCGGCTTCCTGAGGCCGAGCTGCTGGCACAGCAGCTACAGGCGCTGCAGATACCCCGGCGCCAGCTACTTCTGGAGACGGGCAGTCGCACCACCTATGACAATGCGGTGATGGCGGGTGAGATGCTCAAGAATGGGGGGTTCAAGCATATCCTTCTGGTTACCAGTGGCGCGCATATGCGTCGGGCGCTGGCGCTCTTCGAGCAGCAGGGCCTGCAGGTGACGGCGGCGGCTACCGACCATCAAATTCCAAAATTCGCCGATCCCTTCATCCCCGGGTGGGTGCCCACCTACCCACGCCTCGCCCGCTCGAGTCGGGCGATTCATGAGTGGGTGGGCTACTGGGCCTATGACAACTCGGGCAAGTTATAGACGCTACCTCTATACGAACTGCAGCTTCATTTCGCTGTAGCTGCAGCCTGTCCACCGCCTGAAGGCGCGATAGAAACTGTTCACTTCCGCGTAGCCCAGTTTCCATGCCAGCGTTTTGCCGGGAACCCAGCGTTCCTCGAGTTGGCACTCGCAGCGGTACTGGCGCACCTGGTCCAGCAGCTCCTGGTAGCTGATACGGTCAACCCGCAGCCTTCGGCGCAGTGTGGTTGGGCTCACCCCGAGGGTATCGGCCACGTGCTCGGAACGCAGTCGACTCAGATCACCCTTGATAAGTAATCCGCAAACCTTCAGGGTCGTTTGGGACATGGTGTCTACGGAGCGCTGTGTGACCCGCTCGATTTGTTCCTTGTCGACCTCGGGCTTCGGAACAGTTACCCGAATAATCCGCTGATGTCGCGGTGGGGGCCGTTGGTAACTGGCGGTTGCGTGGCGAACAGTTTTGACAGGTTGCATGAAACACCTCCATGTGTTTTCAGTGAGGGCCCTTCGGTACCGCTGTTCTGATGCCTCCGGGCCGTTTCGGCTTGCCGTCCATGGCAGCCGTTCAATCCAGCTTAGTCCGATGCCTGTCAATTACCAGTCAAATGCGATGAACTGCACCATTTTGATGGTAAGTCACTGATTTAGCGCTGCCGATTCCAGCATGCTGTTGGGTAAGGGGCAGTCAATGACGGCTGCAATGGCTTTGATCAGGGTGAGCTCCCGTGGAGAAATCTGGCCGTCTTCCTCGGCCACCCTGGCCAGTGCCTTCAGAATGGTGACTTTCAGCAGTGGATAGCAGGCTGCCAGTTGATCAATGGCCCGACCGAACGGTTTTACGCCCAGCTGCTCGGCGGGGGGTAGTTGCAAGGACAGGTTGAGTACGGCTGCCCCGGCCCGGAATGTGCTCTCCGTATCCGATTTGCCCAGATGTGCCAGTGTGGCCAATGCGATCGCCAGTGATTCGGCTACCTGGGTCAATTTGGAAAATTGTACGCGGGTCCGTACTTTCATGAAGTGGGGATCGAGGTAGTGTCGGACGAGTTGATACAAACACCATTCAAATAAATCGATGCGACCGTCTGCCCTGATGAAATTAAGCAGCAGTTCTTTAAATTTCTTGTACTGGGGTTCAGACAGCGTCTTCAGCGTAGGCAGGCACAGTTCGATCAATGGCAGGCGTAATTCCGGGGCTACACCCGCCAATTCCCGACCCCTCTCAGCCACCAGTAGTTCGAGGCCACTGATCTCCGTGGCTGCCACGGACGCCAGTTGGGTATCCTGACTGTCCTCATGCCATAACAGTCCGAGAATCAGGCTCATCGCCCCCAGGGGTTCCCGGGCATCTTCAACAAGCCTGCCGGCGAGCTCCGGAACTAAACTGTCTGCGGTGGAGGGCTCTCGGCCAAAGGGGACGTCATCAAGGTTAATGAGCATTGCCGCGGGCAAAACAGTGCTGATTGCCCTGCGTGCCTGATTGAGCCCCATTTCGTCGGCAAGTTGTGGCTCAAGTGCCCGGTGGTCGGGTGCCCGTTTAATAAACTGCCCATCCCAGCGGGGGTCGACCTTTCGAATACGGTTTTCCAGTTTGGGGTGGGTGGCGAAGAGCATCCAAAGGCGGTGTTTGACCTGTCCAAAAAACAGGTGGGATAGCTCTTCCGCCCGGGCCGTATGGACCAGCGTGCCGGGCGTATAGCCGCCGATCACCTTCAGGGCATTGCCAATGCCGTCGGGATTGCGCGTGAACTGGACCGAGGAGGCATCGGCAAGGTATTCCTTTTGCTTGGAAATTGCCGACTTTATGAGCCCCGCCATCAGGCCACCCAGCAGGCCGATGACGTACAGGCCAAGGCCCACCGCCAGGAGCCCGGCGGTCTCGTTTTTGCCACGGCTGCTGCGATAGCGTCGTCTGCCACCGCTGCGCAGAAGGAGTGCGCCTATATCGCCAATGAATGTGATGCCACGCAGCATTGCCGCCAGCCGGATGCTGAGGCGCATATCGCCATTAAGGATGTGACTAAACTCGTGACCGATGACGCCCTGCAGTTCATCGCGAGTCAGTTGCACCATCGCTCCCCGGGTGACGGCAACCACCGCGTCACCCGGAGAAACCCCGGCTGCCAGCGCATTGATACCCCGTTCGTCATCCAGAACATAGAGAGGCGGTACCGGCATATTGGCTGCCAGCGCTATTTCCTGCACGATATTCTGGGCGCGCCGTTCATAGGGTTCCTCGGTTCCGGAAGCGATCGGTCGACCCCCAAGAGCCTCAACGACGGTGCGGCCACCCTGGGCGAAGCGGATCCAGTTGTAGACCACGACCGCAGCAATAACGGTCATCACGCAGGCGCTTATGACCAGCATGGCGGAAAGGTCCAGGCCGGACAGATATCCATCAGGTCCCCAACCCTGTTGATAGCTACTGGACAAGCCGAGTGCCACGGCGAGGAACAGATTGGTGAGGCCCACCAGAACCAGCACGGCGATCAAAAACAGGATGGTCAGCAGTCGCGTATTGCGCCGTGCAATATCCTGCTCACGGAAAAAATCCACAGCTCAGCGCGCTTCAGGAGAAGCTAATGCCTGGAGCCTGCTGAATTGCAACGCTGTCCTCAAACTCGAGGAGACTGGCATCTTCCCGATAACCAAAAAAATTGCCAATGACAACATTTGGAAAACTTTGCCGGTAGGTATTGAAGTGCATGACGGCGTCATTAAAACCCTGGCGGGCGAAAGCAACACGATTTTCCGTTGAAGTGAGCTCTTCTGACAGCTGCTGCATGTTGTCACTCGCCTTCAGGTCGGGATAGGCCTCCATAACGACATTAAGCTTCCCCAAAGCACCGCCCAATGCCCCCTCGGCGCTGGAGAGCGTCTTTATGGATGCTGGATCCACACCGCTCTGTGTTACCGCAGCGAGGGCGGCTGACGCTTCATTCCGAGCCTGAATAACCGCTTCCAGTGTCTCCCGCTCATGACTCAGGTAGCCCTTGGCGGTCTCCACCAGGTTGGGAATCAGGTCATAGCGGCGTTTGAGTTGCACCTCGATCTGGGCAAAAGCGTTTTTATATCGGTTCGTCAGCGCTACAAGCTGGTTATAAATGGCGACGCCCCATACCAGGAGCACGGCGACGGTAGAGAAAAATACAATTCCTGAGGTGCTCATAAGGAGGTCCTCCCTGGGCCAAAAACGATGAGATAGCCTAGCCTCGTGAGTCCGCGGCGTCTACTTCTGCGACAGTATTACCTTGGGAGGCTCGCTTTCGGCATGGGCCGTTCGTCCCCGTACGGGATCAAACTCGGTTGCGGCGCAGAGGGTTGGGCCTTGTCTACCGTTGTGGATTCAACCCCGACATCCTACCGAGCGTCGGATTTGGGGTTTTCGTCCCGGTACTGGGTGACGGTCTGTTGACCAAATTCCGCTACGGCCTCAAAAAAAGTGTCGGGATCCGCGTGCCTCAGCCCTGCCAGAGCCAATTCCATTTCCTTTGCAAAGATCAGCTCTGGCTGGTCGTTGCGCACGGCTTCCAGAATGGCGTCGGCGCAATCGAGCGGGTCGTCACCCGCATCGATCACCGGATCTGACCGACCGCGACGACCCCCGTCAGCCGTGACGGCGTTGCGGGCGACATCAGTGGCCACTGAACCGGGCAGTATGTTGGTCACCTTGATATTGTGCAGCCTATCAACTTCGCTCCGCAGGGCATCCATATAACCAATAAGCCCGTGCTTGGCGGCGCAGTAGGCTGTTCTCAGCGGGGCGCCGATTCGGCCCGCGACGGAGCTTATGGCGACAATATGCCCACCACCTGCATCTGCCATACGATTGAGTTGTAACTGTGTCAGCCAGATAGGAGCGATGAGATCGACATTGATCAACTCGGTATAAATTTCCGGTTTGGCGTCCAGGGCGATACAACGCTGGCTGATACCCGCATTGTTGATCAGCAGGTCCACCCGCCCCTGCCACTGCCAGGCGGTGGCAATCGTACCGGCGAGGGACGGGTAATCGGTCACTTCAAAGGGCAGGACCAGACTCTCCACCGGCAGACTGGCGGCGAGTGCCGCGAGGGCGTCCTCGCGCCGGCCTGACAGTATGAGCTGACATCCGGCCTCTGCTGCCCTGATCGCGATAGCCCGACCAATACCCGAGGAGGCTCCGGTAATCCACATGGTTTTACTGGCCAAGTCGGTCATACGATTTCTCCTGGGGATTTAATTGGTGTGTATCAAAAAAACTCGGTGCCACGCACCGTTTCGGGACTCGAGCCCAATTACTGTGCGATACGCTGTAATCAGGACCGTAGGGCGACCGTGCACCGCAGCCGTGATGTCCCACTTGCAAGCGGGTAGGCCGGTCAGCGATCTGGGCGCGATACGCAGGGTCGGGATCATGCCGCAAGACTCGATTCTGCGGCAGAGCTACCGTGTTTCCCCGTCAATAATGACGGTGATGTTGTGCTCTGCGTCCCCGTCCAGGGCGTTTTCAATAGCAGATTCCAGGTCCTCCTTTGTGACGTGGCGGCCTTCCGACTCCGCCGTGTCGATTGCCTTACCTATCGCGTCGGGAAGTTGGGCGATTCCCTCATCGCCCTCTGCAGTCACGTTGATCTCCACCGTGCGCCCCGTAGCGCTGGCATCTTCTGTATTTACTGCCATAACAATTTTATGGCGTTGCAGCGAAGCAGTCTCCCCGATTGTGACGTTCGGGGTCGCGGGGTCAGTGGCGTTGCTCTTGAGTTCGACGACGCGGCTTCCATGAGCATGGCCCGCTCCCGGGCCCAGATGATCATCGAGCAGGATCGCGCCCCCAATCAGGATGCCAAGGAGAGCTGCTGGACCGTAGGGTTGTGACATGCCGCTACCTCATTGTTTAGGCGGACGCTTCCGCAGACCGTTTGCCGTCAGGGTGCTCAGGCCGCTGTGCCCGTGAGCAGATACAGTCCGCGGACTCTACCGCTAACCCCCCCATACCCCCGGCTACTTTCCCGGCAAAAACAGGAGTTTCTGTTGGCTATGATTCGAGATTCTCCCCGCAGCGCCCTGAATACGGACAAAATCTCTAGCCATTTACCTCAGTTACGTCTCCCGAGGCTATCAGGGGCATAACTATCTTAGCGCAGGCGCCCTGAGCTTGATCGATAAACTGCATGGTGCCGCCGGCGGAGGTGATAATGCCATGGCTGACTGATAGGCCCAGCCCGGTACCGGAACCCACGGGTTTGGTGGTAACAAAAGGTTCCATCACGGTGTCCCGCATGTCATCGGGGACTCCCACTCCATTATCTTCAACCGTAATTTCGATGTGCTCTGTCCGGGCCTTCAAAGTCACAGTAACCGTGCCCCGATAGCTCGAATCTCCAAGAATTCGACGCTGCTCCAGAATGGCATCTTTTGCATTGCCAATCAGGTTCATCAGTACCTGTTCGAGCTTGATAAGGTTGCAGGGAACAGCGAGTGATTGATCGGAGGTTTCAATAGCAAGGGCAATATCCTCAACTTTGAGCGTTTGCCGTACCATCTGCTCAGCATTTTCTACAGCGGCGACCGGGTCGCAGTAATTTTCCTTGTCGCCAGCCTCCCGGCCGTAGAGCAAAAGCTGCCGTACGATGTTGGCGGCCCGCTCCACCTGTTGGTTTATCTTTTCCAGCGTGTCACCGGACTTACTATCCAGGACTGATTTTTTCTGCAAATAATTGCGCAGATTCATTGTCGCCAGACGAATCACATTGAGTGGCTGATTGATTTCATGCGCGATTCCCGCAGCCAGTTCCCCTATTGAGGCCAGCTTGGATGACTGTATTAGTTGTACCTGCTGGGCCTTCTGTGCATCGATATCCTGAACCGTTGAGCAAAAATAAGGCTCATCGGAGTGGGTGGTGTGCATGGGGAAAAGAGAGTAGCGCCGCCAAACCTTTTTGCCACCGACAGGGATGAGTAACTCCTGGTGAAAAGCTGGTGCTCCCTTCAATACCGCGATGCGGGCGTCCCTGGACAGCGTCTGTAACTCGGGGCTCATTCTCTCGAGAATCGACTTGGACGGATCCGGCTCCAGAGCCAACAGCTCACAGAGTTTGTCATTAAGAAAAATCTCCTTTCCGGAGCCGGTGGATATGCCCACACCGATATCGGCACCCTGCGCGAAGGCCTGAAAAAGGGCCGCACCACGACCCAATTCGTCAAATACGTTGCGCTGTTCTGTGATATCCCGGGTCAGGCCTTCCAGGGCAATTGGAGTGCCCGCACCATCTAGGACAAGTCGAGCCGCTGTGGATACCCAGAACTTGCCGCGCGGACCGAGCATTTCAGCCTGAAAGTCATCGACAATCCCATTGCCTTCAGCAAGCGCCGCCAAAAAACGCGCCCTGCCGTCGGGCTCGACGTAACAGCTGCTGATTTCTACGCCAATGATGTCATCTATGCTGTCGTAGCCAAAAATCTCGATCATTGCGGAGCTGGCTGCGAGAACCCGACCATCGAGGCTGGCGCGATAGTAGGCAAATGGCAGGGCATTTATGGCCTCGATGGCCTCCTCAGGCGACAAGGACTGGAGTCCCCTGACGATTGGTAGTTTGCTATCCATAGAGGCCTATACGCTTCCAAGCTTTTGATATTTGCACTGCGCGGCTAGCATAACCATGTTGTATTTTTCTGTCAGTCACGCCGGCAGCGGATTTTTGCGCTCTTTCATCGTTGTCCAATTCTATGCTTAATCGGGTCACCATTCACCGGTTCGGTCAGGGTGTCAACGCATCCCACTGTAACGATGCGGCCGCCCGGATCCGTTCGGCATCGGGTTCGAGGAGGAACCCATTGTTGACGGCTGTATCGGTCGCCTCACTCACTGCGTCAATGTAACCCTGACGGTCGGTATACAGGGCGGCCATCGTGGCGGCGTCAAACAATTCAGTCGAGCCCGCCAGTCGGCAGCCCGGCCCCCCCTCATTCAGGGCGCCTGACAATCGGGCTGCCGGTGCATCCACGTAGGGGGTTCGCAAGCCGCCTTTAACGTTGCCATAGTCGTCGTAAACGTAGTCCGAATTGTCGTCCAGCACGTCCAGGCGCTGTGCCTCGCTCGCGGCAATGCCGTCTCGAACCCAGCGGTCCAGTGCGTCCATTGCCGCCATGTAGACCCAGGGATACGCACCGGAATTGATCGGTTTGTCACACTCGAAAAATCCAAGAATCGATGTGTTTTCTACCACCACAGCAAATTCAGCACCTGTACCTACATCATTGCGGCCGCTGACCAGCTGGTAATTGTCGCTGTGTGCGATGCCCGCCACTTCCCAAAGTCGAAAATAGTCGCTATCGGGTTGCCGCTCATCGATGGCACCCAGCGGTATAACGTCTGTCTCTGCCTGGAGGTTTATCACCGGGAAAGGCAGGTCATCCCGGAAGGTGACTGCCTCGGGAGCCGGTATTTCGGTTTGAGGCTCCTGGGAGAGCGGTTGACTGCTGTCGTAGCGGCTGTCGATCAAGAAGGCATCGTAGGCGCCGTACAGCGGCTGGACTGCATTTATATAGCTCAGTAAGCGCGAGGCAGACTGGGATTCGCCGCCCGCTATCAGGACCTCGGCCGTCAAGCCGCCCAGAATACCGTCCTCGCTGGTGTCACGAATGGCCGCCGACACCTGGGTGAAAATATCGTAGGAAAACGCGTCGCCCGGATGGTCCAGCGTTTGGTATCGCTCTGGATCGGCCACTTTCAGAGCGAGGGGCAGTGGCGCATTGTCCGCGCCCTCTATACCCACGAGCTGCGCCGACACGCTGACCCAGGCGTGCCCTTTACGGAGTGCTTCGACGTGCCCTACGCCCCAACCAACAGGCACATCAAATCCCTGTGTTACGTTGAGCCACTCGGTGATTACAGTGCCGCTGAAATCCGCCGCTTCTGCAGGTCGGTAGACAACCACACGTGTTTTGTAATCTGCCGTCTCAGCGGGCTCGGCCTCCCACCGCCCGTCGCGTTCCAGCGCACTGAGATTGGTAAACGCACTTGCTGAGCCCGACAGGAAAAACTCCTCCTGAACAAAATCCACCTCCGTGAAATTAAAAAAAGTGCTGATCAGGACAAGATCCCCCACATCGGGCGGTGCTTCGACAGACGGCGCCACGACGGTCAGGTACTCGGGTTCAGGCTCGGGTTGCGGCTCGGGCGGGGTCCTGTCGGCACCTGAACCGCCACCCCCACAGCCCGCGGTGAGTAGGGCTGAGCAGAGGGCCATGAACAGTAGCATGCAGCGCAGCGTTTGCATGTCTTGGTTACCGTATTGTTAATCGCCACTCAGCGTGGTGGACTTTTCCCCTCAATGCAACTCTCGTCCTGTGCGACCCCGCAATTGGCTTGTTCCGGTTCTGCGCGGAGAATCAGCAATCTGGGATCAATCTGGCTGATCAGTTCATGCCGCGTATTGTGGCAGGCGTACAGCGCACTTCCCCGGGCACTGATGAACTTACGGTTCTTTGACGATAAATTAGACCCACCCCAAAACGCGTGGGTTAACATGTGGCACCACAGGCAGAATGCCCTGAGGACAGTAATACTAAATTCAAAGCTTAAAGAGGTAGTCAAAATGCGTGGGATGTTTATTGGGGTGCTGCTATTGGGTTCAACCCTGGCGTGGGCCGGTGCAGATTGCCCTGACATTTCGCCAGACGAGCGAATGACAGTTCTTGACCTGCAAAAAAAAATTGTCAATGACTACGGTTTTGCCATCAAGACCTTCAAGGTTGATGACAACTGCTACGAGATTTATGGCTGGGAAACCAATGATTCGGGTGAGCAGCAGCGCGTGGAAGTCTATTTTGAAATGGCGACCGGAGAGATCGTCAAAAAAGAGGTGGATTAAAGCCATTGAGGCGCGGCCTTTTTGAGCGCAGCTTTCATCTCTTCTTTGCACTGGGTGTCGTTGGCAACTATTGGCTTTTTGAAGCGGGTGGCGACCTCCACGAGTGGGTGGGCTGGGGTATTGGTGTCCTGGTGATTTTGCGACTGGCATGGGGGCTTTTGCAAGCGCCCGGTGCGGGGTCGGGGAGATTCCGCTTCCAACCCAGCGCGCTGTTTGCCGAGTTGCGGGAGTTGGGTGGTCATTACCAAAGCCAAGATGGCTACAGTGTCGCTGGTAGTTGGATGATTGTCGTCATGATGACATTGGCGGCAGCCCTCGCGCTCACGGGCTGGATGCAGGATCTCGATGCTTTTTGGGGGGAGGAGTGGTTGCAGGATACCCATGAATGGTTGGGTCATGGCCTCATGGCCGCAGCGGGGGTTCACATTTTTGCCGTACTGTTCATCCAGATTCGTCATGGCGTTCCCTTGGTCCGAAGAATGTGGTTTGGTTAGCAGCTGCCACTGCCCATCGCGCGGGCGGCACGCTTGTTGGTATGCAGCGTGGGCCGCCTGCCCGGCGCTTTTGCGCAATTGATTTTCCTCCTTCAGCCAACCATGATTTCGACATGACGCCCAGATTCTGGTTAAAAAATATCGCTTTGCTGGTGTTCACCCTGGCCATTTATGGCTGCGCCACGAACAGCACCACCGCGGACAGATCCAGTACTGCCAGCGGCAACAAACCCGCGGCTCAGCGCTGCCAGCCGCACATGAACGGTGACGGCTCGGTTTGGAAAGTCAGCTGCCGGGAAAAATAGCGTGGAGTTTGCACCTACTCCCCGAGCGTTGGGCCGGGTGATCAGACCGGACCCCCGGGTGAGCTGCGCCCCGATCTCCGGTGGAGTAACGGTCGGCAGAAGACGCTGGCCCCAGGCAATCGTGCTGAGCGGGCCGGTGTGGAGTTGGCCGGGGGAGGGACTGTACCCGCGCCTGGCCATCACGCATTTTTTGCGTCAGGCCCACGACCAACCTCTGCGGCGAGAGGTGCTACTGTGAAGGGATGGCTGGTGCACAACAGCGCCGTGCCTAACAGCACCTGCCCGTGAGCTCGCGGGTCAACAGGGCGATGTAAGATTTTCGATGCGAGGGGCGGTGACATGACGATTGAACTACCCAAGCATGCCAAGGTTGTTATCGTCGGTGGCGGTGTCATTGGATGCAGTGTCGCCTATCACCTGACGAAAAAAGGCTGGCGTGATGTCTGGGTATTGGAAAAGGATCAGCTGACCAGCGGCACAACCTGGCACGCCGCCGGGCTGATCGTTTCAGGCCTATTAACCGATGAAACCAGTGCTGATATTTTCACCTACAGTCGTGACCTTTACAGTCGACTCGAAGATGAAACGGGTCTGGCAACCGGCTTCAAATCGATTGGCTATCTCCAGGTAGCCTGTGACGAAGAGCGACTGGAAGAGATGCGCAGATCGGCAGCTTTCATGCGGAACTTTGGCATCGATTGCCGTGAGATCAGCGTGGAGGAGGCGCAAAACTATTGGCCAAGTGCAAATCTGGATGACGTTATTGCGGCCTTTTACACCGCTGAGGACGGTCGCGCCAATCCTGTCGATGTCACCATGTCCCTGGCCAAGGGTGCCCGCCTGGGTGGGGCAACGATTGTCGAGGGCATTGCGGTTACCGACATCCTGACTGACTCGGGTCGGGTTGCTGGTGTGGTCACCGATCGGGGCAGGTTGACAGCAGACTATGTTGTTAATTGCGCGGGCATGTGGGCCCGGCAGATTGGTACTTTGGCGGGGGTAAGCCTGCCCTTACAGGCTGCCGAGCACTATTATTTAATCACCGAGGATATGCCGGGCCTGGCAGCCGCAGCGCCGGTATTGGAGGATCCCGACCGGTACGCGTATTACCGGGAAGAGGTGGGTGGCATGATGATTGGGCTGTTCGAGCCCGTTGCCAAACCCTGGAATCTGGATGGGATTCCCGACCGTTTTGCCTTTGGTGAAATAGACCCGGACTGGGAGCGCATGATTCCATTTTTGGAACGTGCCTACGAGCGGGTACCTGATGCAAGGGACCTGGGCATACGCAAATTTTTCTGTGGGCCCGAGAGTTTTACACCCGACCTTTCGCCCCTCGTGGGAGAGGCGCCAGAACTTCGTAACTATTTTGTGGCCTGTGGTATGAATTCCCTGGGCATTCTTTCGGGGGGCGGTATTGGACGCATCCTCGCCCAGTGGATGGTAGATGGGCGGCCCGATGTTGATGTGACCGGGATCAACGTAAACCGTTTTCATCCCTGCCAGGCCAACCGGCGCTATCTTGGTGATCGCGTTGTTGAGGTTCTGGGGAAAATGTATGAGCCACACTACCCCAACCTGGGGATGGGGTCTGCCCGGGGTGTTAAACGATCCGTACTTCATGAGCGACTGGCAAACGCGGGCGCCCATTTTGTCGAGAGTGCTGCCTGGGAAATAGCCGATTGGTTCGCGCCGCCAGGAGAGACTCCGGACGTGGAGCGATATAGCTGGGGTAGGCAGAATTGGTTTGGCTATCACGAGGCGGAACACAGGGCCTGTCGCGAGCACGTGGTGCTCATGGATATGTCGTTTATGGGGAAGTTCCTGGTTCAGGGACGGGATGCAGAATCCGTACTCAATCAGCTGTGTTGCAACGATATTTCGGTACCGCCTGGGCGCATTGTCTATACGCCATGGACCAACGCTGCGGGCGGCATAGAGGCTGATCTCACGGTGACACGGCTGTCGAGGGATAGTTTTTTGGTGGTCTGCTCGGATACGGCCCACGGCCACGTCAAGATGTGGCTGGAGCGTCATCTTCCCGATGACTGCCATGCCTTTGTGACGGACGTCACCTCGGCCTACACCCAGTTAAATATTCACGGTCCCCGCGCCCGGGGGCTGCTCACGTCACTGACGACAGCGGACGTTTCCAATGCGGCTTTTCCCTACCTGCACGCGCGCGAGATAGAGATTGACTACGCCCGGGTGCTGGCGGTTCGTGTAACCTACGTTGGGGAGCTCGGCTGGGAGCTCTACGTTCCGACTGAACACGCGCTACAGGTCTATGATCGGATCGTTGAGCAGGGAGCTGCTCACGGGCTGCGGCATGCTGGCCTGCAGGCGCTGAACAGCCTGCGGCTGGAAAAGGGGTACCGGGACTACGGCCACGATATCGACAATATGGACACGCCTCTGGAGGCTGGCTTGGGTTTTGCGGTCAAACTGGATAAGCCCGGTGGATTTATGGGTCAGGATGCATTGGCACGGCAGAAGCAGGAGGGTGGCTACAACCGTCGATTGCTGCAATTCAGGCTTCAGGACGCACAGCCTCTGTTGCATCACGCCGAGACAGTGTATCGAAACGGACAGCCCGCCGGGTACATTCGTGCGGGGGCTTATGGCTTTACCCTCGGGGGCGCAGTGGGTCTGGGCTTTATCGAATCTGATGGACCCATCACCGCCGACCAGATCGCCGGCGATACGTGGGAAATCGACGTCGCCGGGGTGCGCTATCCCGCTGATGCCTCCCTGCGGCCTCTGCTGGACCCGACCATGCAGCGGATCAAATGCTGACGGCAGCCAGGCGCCCGTACATTGGGCTGTCCTTACCGGGAGTGGCTGACGGTGGGCAATTGATCCCAGCACCAGCACCCAGCCAATGCCTCGCGATAGTTCGTCCAAATGGGTGGGCCGCATCCGAGCCTGGGTGCCCAGGGCTCGATCAGCGTGCACATCGAACCTCGAAAAAAACCGCCTTTGATTCAGGCGCCTTGAAATGACAGTGCGACCGGCAAGCACCCTATGGATGTGCCTGATGGCTGGTTGTTTGCATGCATCCGAAACTGGGGCCACTGACGGCAGCGGACCGGCCGCGCCTGCGCCGAAAGCGGCAGGCGCTGAGCCGGTGCTGGAGTACCTGTGGTACGCCACGGAAGCTGGATTCACTGAGGACAAACTCAGCGTTCTTGCCACCGAGTGGAATCGGCGGGTGGATGGCGGTGACTACGAGGTCATCACAGCAAACATTCTCAAGCCCGAATTTGAGACCACAGATTTTGACCTCGTCTGGGTGCTGCTCTGGCCGTCCCAGGCCGCTCGGGATGCGGGTTGGTCTCAATGGAAGCGCGACCATGCTGAGGCCTGGCGGGCGGCTACCAAAGGAATTCTGGAGCATCCTCCTAAGCAGCACTTTGCCTTTCTCCCCCGGTGGGGCTACAGCAGCCCCGAGCTGACGCTGCGCGCTGGCGATAATTTTTTTTCAGGGTTCAATTTTTGCCGTTATCACAGCGGTCTCGACAGTGAGGCGCTCCCGGCATTTCAGCAGGAGTACAACGACTGGATCTCTGGGAAAGCGGCGGTTGATTACGGTTACCTGATACTCGAGCCCCGCTTTGAGATGGGCACAGCGGATTTTGTCTGGTTGGATATTTTTGGCAGTGTTGAAGCCCGCGAGACCGTATCAGGCAGCAGGAGGGATGACGCCACCGGTTCACCGTGGAACGTCATGGCTGCCTGTGAGGAGTATCGGTTTGAGGGTATGAAAATTCGCAGTTAGACAGCGTCACAGCGTCAGTCCTCGAGGTCAACTTAGTGCCAGGTTAATGTCCCAGGCCGACACCAGACCAAGAACGCATGCTTGAAAAATGATAAGCCCTGCTGCGAAACAGGTGTGCGCTGAAACAGGATTCATGTTATCTACAGTCCCACGGCAAGGACGCCCATAAAGACTGCGAGCGGGTAGTAGCCAGGGTGAGTGGGTTCAGTATTGATGGGTCTGCGTTTAACCTGTTGGGATTGCCGCTTCGCAGCTGGAGGAACAGACGGTTTCCCTGCCAGCAGTATCTTGCTGACTGCCGCCGTGCACAGGGTATCCGCCTTGGATGGCTGATTAAGATGCTTTCACTGATGGCACGACCTTTACTTATCGCTACTTTATTCCTGTTCGCCTACGGCTGCGAGGACCCTGAATCGGTCCGCACAGTCTTTGATGGGGAAGTGGCCGTGGGCTTGCTGCACTCCCGTACAGGAACGCTTGCGATTTCCGAGCACACCGTAGCAGAGGCCGAGTTACTTGCCATTGCTGAAATCAATGCCTCGGGTGGCCTGATAATCGACGGCAAACGCCTGCGCCTGATACCCGTTGAAGAGGACGGCCAGTCGGACCCCAAGGTGTTTGCGAAAAGGGCAGCAAAACTCATTGATGTCAGCGGTGTTGAGGTGATTTTTGGCGGCTGGACGTCAAGCAGCCGCAAGGCGATGCTGCCGGTTATTGAGGAGCGTCGACACCTGCTGTTCTATCCCCTGCAGTATGAGGGAGAAGAGTGTTCTGAGTTCGTTTTCTACGCGGGAGCAACACCCAACCAGCAGGCGGGACCAGCCGTTAGCTGGCTCCTGGAAAACAAGGGAAACCAATTTTTTCTGGTGGGATCAGATTATGTCTATCCGCGAACTGCGAATAAGATCGTCAGCCGCCAGATCACAGAGGCTGGGGCGGCCGTGGTGGGCGAACGTTACATTGCAATGGGGGATCAGTCGCTTGCCGATACGGTGGCGACCATCAGGTCCGCCATGCCTTCAGGTGGAATCATCATCAATACCATCAACGGCGACTCCAACGTGGCATTTTTCAAGGAGGCTTTTGCGCGGGGACTTACAGCCGAAAACAACTACGCGATTATGAGTTTTTCGGTGTCGGAGGAGGAGGTGAGCGCAATCGGCCCGAAGTACCTCAAGGGCACGTTTGCGGCGTGGAATTTCTTTCAGGCCATCGATTCAGCGGCATCTCGGCAGTTCACGGAGAACTTCAAGGACATGCACGGAGTGCACAGGGTGACGACCGACCCGGCCGAGGCGGCTTATAGCATGGTACATCTCTGGGCTTTGGCGGCGGCCAAAGCAAACAGCACCGCCCCCGCGCGCGTCCGGAGCGCCTTGATAGGTACGGCCTTCGATGCGCCCCAGGGGCGCGTGGTGGTGAGGGAAAACCATCATCTGCGCAAGCATGTGTATATCGGGGAGGTGGGTTCTGATGGCCAGTTCCGGATTGTTTCAGATGGAGGTCTGGTGGAGCCGAGCGCCTGGTCGCAGCTGTTGCCAGAAAATGAGGGCTATCGCTGTGACTGGACGCAGACCAGGACGGACGCCTCGAGGTTTTTCGTGGCCCCCCCGGGGGATCAGTCGTGAGGGCAATCCGCCTGAGCGCCGCTACGGCTCGGCGTTTGCTCCCCATCCTCCTGATCGGGGTGGCTGTTGTCGGGTTGTGGCTGGGTGGCGATCCGCAGCAGGTCCCAATTGAGAGTCGGGTAGAAATGTTCAATGACCAGGCCGAGGCGATCGAACCGCAACCCGATATCTCACAGGTCCGCGAAGATCAGCAGATCATGTATTACGGAATACACGTCGATAAAGTGTACGAGCTGTCGCGCCAATCGAGGACCTTTTCGGCGGATGGCTATGTCTGGGTTGAATGGGCTGCACAGACCCAGCAGCTGATGGCAGAGAAGAATATTTCACCCGACGAGCTCATCAGGCTGGTCAACCAGATCGAGAGCTGGGACTCCACCTTTGTACCCATTACTGATCAACCGATTGCCCTGTCTGCGGGTAGGTACTACCAGCGCTATCGGTTCTCGAGTCGCTTCTACGACGATGCGATAAATTTTCACAGGGATCCGTTTGATTCGCTGATTCTCCCTATCGTGACCGAAATTGCACCCGACGCGATGTCGAATAAGTATCAGCAGACACTGCTTTATCCCCACCACCACCAGAATGGCTTTTTGGGCCTTTCGGGCGACCTGAGTGGTTACCAATTGAAGGGTGCGGTATTGAGTAGTTACCTGCACACCTACCCGTCGCGATTCGGTTCCTGGTACCAGCCCGTGCAGAGTCAGGCGAGGCTGGAAATTATCTACCAGTCAGATTACTGGAGTGCCTTCGTCAATTGGGTCCTGCCCCTGATTATTGTCATGTCAGTGGTGCTCCTCTCGCCGGCGGTGGCCGGGTCGCTGGGTGATGTCCGCCTGGCGATTCCCTCTACCGCCCTGCTTACCCTGATTTTTCTACAGCAGGCTTACCATGATGACCTGCCGTCACTGCCCTACCTTACCTTTCTTGACCAGCTGTTTGCCTGCTCTTACATGATCGCAATGGGGCTATTTGCCCTGTTCACCTGGGGTACCAACGTGTACACCAAAGCCAACGATGGCGAGAAAGAGGAGGCCATGGCGCGCATCGACCGGGTGGATTTTATTTTCCAGTGTGTCTCCGTGGCCGGTTTTTCCGCTGTGGCGCTCGTCACCTGGATGTCCACTTACTAGCGGCAGCCGTGCTCTTAGCTCGGTGTCCGTATCTGCAGAGTAGCCCCGAGTCTTCGTCACACGGGTGATTCACGTAGTCTTAGTCGGTGCTGCGCCGTTGGTAAACAAATACCGACGCAGTTCTGGCGCGGGTTATTTGCGGGCCGTTCACCCGGCCCGGTGGGTTGGCTTCGAGTCCGGTCTTGGCGTTGCGCCCAGCCGCGGGTCGCGGCACCGTCGACGCTTGGTGTTGAGCAACGACGAGTCCTTCACCACTTCCCCATGCGGGCAAGTTTCCATGTGTGGCGTCGGTGCTTATCGCCATCCTGGACATGCAAAATAGTTTCCTTCGAGCCAATGAAAGTACCCTTGACTCCGAGTTTTGAGAAGGCGTCATAACGGCGATAGTGGCGGTCACGAAATTGTCGGGAATGCGGCACCTCCCGGACCAGCCACTTGCAAGGCCCTGACGGCGGGGTTCTACCCCGTCTTCGCGGCGGGTGCTAAGTGTTGCTCGGAATTTGGACAGGTGCATATCGGACATTTTGTATCCTCTTGCACAGTGACTGTACGGCGCGAAGTACGGCGTGTGAGGCAATACTAGGCCGGATTAACGTGTGCGAAGGGTTGCTGCCCGACACTTATCGAGGGTACGAAAACCCTTTAAAAAAACAGCAAGATAAGTGTGAGGTTGGATTAACTTGTGCGAAATTTTTGGTGCCCAGGAGAGGACTTGAACCTCCACGCCCTTGCGAGCACTAGCACCTGAAGCTAGCGTGTCTACCAATTTCACCACCTGGGCAGCGGGGAAACGCAAAAACCAAGGTCGCGGAGATTAATCTGCGGGGGTTGTGCTGTCAACGCGGGCAGCTGGTTGCCTTGGGGACACCCTGTGCGTTGGCTTTGTACTCTGTCCTCATTTGAACGTGCAGCAGGTGCCCAGCCGCTCTAGGGTGGGGGTTGGATGACGGAACTGCCACACCACCACCATGACTGACGTTTGTGCCACGGTTTTAGACGCGATTGGAGGGACACCCATGGTGTCCCTGCGGGCGTTTGGGCGCGGGGTGGTGCCAGCGCTTTTCGGGAAGCTCGAATGCACGAATCCCGGCGGCAGTATGAAGGATCGCGCGGCGCGGGGCATGATCGATTGGGCGGAGCGCGAGCACAACCTGCAGCGTGGTGCACGAATTATAGTGTGTACCTCTGGCAACATGGGCGTTGGGATGGCCATGGTCTGTGCCGTCAAGGGTTACCAGCTTATGTGCCTGGTCGATGCCAAAATAAACCCCGCAACCGAGCGCTGTCTGCGCGTACTGGGCGCTGAGGTCGTCAAGGTGTATCAACGGGACGAAACGGGGGGCTATCATCTCACGCGCCTCGCCCGGCTGGAGTCGCTTTTGGCGGAATATCCCGGCGCCATTTATCTCGACCAGTACAACAGTCCAGCCGCCGTGGCGGCCCATACCGCTTCGACCGGTCCGGAAATACTCAAGGCCCTCGAGGGACGGGTGCGTGCCGTCGTGATGGTGGCCGGCACCGGGGGCAGCTCCATGGGCGTGGCCCGTTTCTTAAAATCTCAATCGCCCGGCACCGATATATGGTTGGTAGACGAGAAGGGTTCCCTGGCGCTGCCGGGCAACGCGGGCGCGGCGCCGCGCCACCTCAATGGTATGGGTACCAGCATTGCCCCGGCCAACTACGCATCAGCTGAATTTGACGAATTTGTCGACCACATTGTCTATGTGCAGGCGGAAGAGAGCATCAGGGCCGCCATTGCGTTGGCCAGAGCAGAGGGCATCCTGGTCGGTGGTTCCGGCGGCGCCGCGGTGCACGTGATGCGTAATCTGGCTGCGCAACACTACGGACCCGAGGATAATCTTGTCGCCTTGTTGCCTGATCACGGTAGCCGGTATACAGAAACCCAGTTTGATCCAGACTGGCTCGCTGCCCGGGGTATCAACGTACCCGAGATTTTTAATGTGGATGAGGAAATTTGAGCCCAACCCCGACACGGCTGCTCACACAGGCTGATGTGCAGAGCTGCGGTGCGTCAGACATCGACGTCGTCGGCGCGGCGCTCGAGGCTTGCTTTGTGGCCCATGCTGCAGGTCAGTTCACGGCGCCCCCAAGTAGTTTTCTCAAGCGCCCGGAATGCCCCCATGTGGCCGATAGAATCATTGGGCTTGCCGGTCACCTCGGCGGCGCCTTCGATATAGAGGGTCTCAAGTGGGTGGCCAGTGCCGCGCAAAACCCAGAGCGTGGCTTGCCCCGGGCCAATGCGGTCATCGTCCTCAATGACCCCGATACCCGGCTGCCTCTGGCGATTATGGAGGGGGGATTGATCAGTGCCATGCGCACAGCGGTTGTCCAGGCGCTTGCGGCACGCTATCTCGCCCGACCCGACGCACGCGTTCTGGGGTTGGTTGGCGGTGGCAGAATTGGCGCACTGTCCGTGTGGGCCATTTATCAGTGGTTCCCCGGCCTTGAACAGGTTCGGGTCTTCGATCTGTGCCCCGACCGGGCAGCTGCCTGCTGCCGGCATCTGGAGGCATTGGGAATTCCAGCGCTACCCGTGGGACATTTTCAGGCCGCCCTGGGTGATGCTGATATTGCCCTGACGGCGACAACCGCCTACGACCCCTGGGCAACACCGAGCTGCTTCAAGGCCGGGTCGCTGTTCCTCAATATTTCACTTATGGACCCCCTTTTTGAGACGGTGGCCCTCGCGGACAAGATTGTCGTGGATGACTGGGAGCAGTGCGTGCATTCTGATCGTGTGTTGGCCCGGATGCATCGGGCGGGCTTAGTAGATCGCGGATCCATACATGCCGAGTTCGGCGAGATCATTACCGGCCAGAAAGCGGGACGGGAGAATGAAGACGAGCGCATTTTCTTCAATCCCTTTGGGCTGGCGATCGAGGACCTTGCGGTGGCCAAGACGGTGTATGACCGCGCCCTGGAACAGGGGCTGGGCACCGATATTGAGCTTGTTGACAGGGAGTGGGACGTCCTGCTTTGACTGGTCGCAGACGCTATCGGGAAATCGATGCGCTGCGCGGCTTTGCCCTGTTTGGCGTATTACTTGTCAATCTGTACGGGTTTGGCGCTGACTCCCTGGCCTGGGACAGCGCGGCTGATCGAGTTTTCTGGCAGATCAAACACGTGCTTTTCGAGTCAAAATTCTGGGGGCTGTTCAGCCTGCTGTTTGGCATCTCATTTTGGCTTCAAAACCAGCAGGCAACGCGGGTTTGGCAAATGCTGCGTCGTTTCACGGCGCTGATGGCGTTTGGGCTGACCAACGCGCTCCTGTTTGAAGGCGACATCCTAATGCTCTATGCAGAGTTGGGAATACTGCTGCTGCTGTTGCATTATTTGCCCAGTCGACTTCTGCTACCCCTGGCTCTCCTTTTATTACTGATTTTTCCCCTGGCGCACTGGTACCAGCCCGATCGTGGCGGCAGTGACTTTGCCGGCGATCGCGCCGAGGCAGGGGAATGGTTGTTGGAGGACCGGGAATCCGGACTTTACAGCACCGGTTCGCTTGGGGACATTGTTGCTGAACACGCAGATTACCTGCCCGAGCTTCCCTGGCAGGATTACCAATGGCCCGATTCCGGCTGGGCAGTCCTTGGGTTGTTTTTGGTGGGTTATTGCATCGGGCGCAATGGTTTGCTCGATCGCATCGCCCGGGATCCGGCCCGGACGTTACGCTGGGGCGCGGCCGTCGGCGCGTGTGGTCTTTGTTGGATGGGGTTAGAGCGAGCCCTTGCCGCACACTGGGGTTTTCAGGTTTATGGCACCGCCCTGTCCAGCCCGGCGCGCCAGCTAACCGGCGATCTGGTGTTTTTGGCGGGTACCCTGACCCTAACGGCAGCCTGGTTTTGCCTGGCGCTGGGTGTGGCCGTGCGGTACAGGGCGAGCCTGCCCGTTGTCATGTTCGAGGCCGTGGGCCGGATGAGTCTGACGACGTACCTCTGCCAAACGTTAATTTTTACCACGCTGTTCTATGGTTACGGACTGGGCTGGGCCTACGAGCTGGGTCCCGTGGCGGTATCGGTCCTGGCGCTGGTGATTTTCCCTGTGCAAATGGCTTTCGCACATTGTTGGCTGCGTTACTTTCGTATGGGTCCACTGGAATGGCTTTGGCGACTCGCCACAGACCTGCGCCTCCCGGTTTTGCTGGCACGGTCAGCGCCAGGTCAACGCCGCTAAATTGGCATTCAAAAAACCCGGGTATGGCCCCACGCATTGTCACGCCGGGAGTCGGTCGACGCGCCACGCCGAGACCACCATCGGCAAGCACCGTAAAAACAGCGCCGTTGAGGTCCTTGGCAAGACCCTGGCCCCGGTATTTTAGCCCGGCTTCTTTGAGGCGCCACAGCCTGTAAAACAGTCTGTGGGCGTCACCCGCAGCGGCCTTGCCCAGGTCGAGACATTCGCTCTGCGCGAACAGTCCCCCGGCCAGGGCGTGTATGTCAGTGTCATGGTCGGCTGGCTCGGCATCAATTCCAAGCGCGCAAACCGGGCCGACGGCCGCGAGGGCCATGGCGGCAGTGGAGGTGACACTCAGGGCCTGAGGATTCTCTCTCGGCTGCGCCCCTGGGCCCGGCGGCTCCGACGCGTCCCACGACTGATCCCGGTGCAGCCACCGCAGGAATGCTCGGCGCTGTACGAAGGCGGGTCGGGATCCCGGTGCCTGAAGGCGGCTGGCGCGGTAGTGTTCAGCAGCGTCTAATGAGACCTCGCAGGCCGAGGTAAATTCAGGGTCATCCCGGTAGAGCCAGGCGTAGACCATGATGTGCGTGCCCCCGGCCTGAAAACACTGGGCACGGCAATCGCTCTGGAATTCACGGTGAATTAGCTGGCTCATTTTGCTCACAGTGGCTGCTCCAGATTAACCGGGCTGCCGGCGTGCAGGCCTGGCGACAACACCATGCCTTTCATCACCAACCCCAGCCCGTCCACGGTCGTATGTCGCGCGAGGGAGGCTCCCCCCATAATGGTCGCACCAAAATTTACGGTGCTGTGGGATTCGATCTGCGTACGACGTACGGTGAGCAGGCGATGTTCAAAGCTGTGCAGCTGCATCTGACCCTGAATCATGCAATGGTCGCCGATGTCTACCGCGTGCCAGTCAAAGGCTTGAAGGGGTTCCTGCAGGATACTGCCCCGGCCGATTCGACAGCCAAATGACCTGAGCAGTGAGCTGGCCAGCGTTGTCCCACCCAGCTGCCTGAGTACCGGTCCGGCCCATCTGAAAAAACAGTCCTGTGCCAGAAAATAGGTAAAGTGCCGCACTGACCAGAAAGGCGTCTGGTGGTCTTCTCCCCAACGTCCCTGTACCAGGCATAACTTGACGACTAAGGCCAACAGCTGCAGGACGAAGGCCGAGAGGGTAACTGCCAGCACAGCGGATAGCATTGGGGGAATGTTAAAGCCCTGCATAATCAGAAGCAGCATCCCGAGCACAAATACAGGCATGGCCGGTACCAGGGCAATGCCGAGCAGGTCACCCACCAGCACTCGGATAATAAACAGCAGCCATGAGGGCTTCTCGTCACCCGGGGTTTGCCCCTCGGGAGCTGCAAACTCCAGCGGTGGGCTCCCCGCCAGCACGAGAGGTGTTTGGGTGGTATTAGCGGCGGATCTTCGGACGCGATGATCACCGATCGGCGTGCTGACCCCAAGCAAAAGGTTGTCGGGTAAATCACCGGATTCCGCCACGCTGTTATTGCCGAGGAAACAGTTGTCACCGAGTTGGAGTGGTCGGAGGTAGATCCACTCGCCTTCGTCATCCAAAACATTCGCACGGCAACTGTTTGCCATGAAAATATTGGGGGCTGTCCCGACCATCTCCGGGACCAGGTTGAGCATGGCATCGCACTCACTGGCTCCGGTCTTGCCATAGCTGACGCCAGCCAGTCGCCTTAAATACTGGCCCGTTAGAGTCCAGGTCCAGATCCTCTGGATCTGATTCATTTTTTCCTGGCGAAAGCGCAGCAAGGTGCCCCGGAGGCTGGGGCCCCAGAGCAGACCGGGACCGAAAGCCGTAAGTCTCACAAAAGTACAGGTTAGAAGGGATGTGGTCAGCAGTGTCAGCCATGCTGCGACAACAGCGCTGATGAAAAAATCAGCCACCTGGTCCTTGATGGTGACGAAGGCGGCCTGCACCGGGGTGGCGTTGTGTTCCGGCATCAGTAGCTGTGAAATTCCACTGAAAATTAATGCCGCTGGCAGGACAAAAAGCAGGCTTTCGATCAGGAACTGAAGGGCAATGCTTCGGATTTCAAGCCAGAGGCGTCCGGTGGACAAAGGCTGCTTTCCGCGGAGTCGCTGCAAGGCTGTATGTCTGCCCACAGGGTCGCAATGCACGCCGTCGATCATTCGACCGTCGTCGACTTCGCTACCTTGCTTCATGGAGCTGAGGGGCGTTAGCCAGCAGTCTGCGCCCATCGTGGAACCCGGGCCCAGGAATGACCGTTGTCCCAATTTGCTTCTGGGGCCCACCGACACTGTGGCGATGGTGAATTGGCCATCTCGCCAATGCTGACTACTAATCTGGACGCCGCTTTGCACGACTACATGGTCATCAAGCTTCACCTGCGACAGCGGCCCGAGAAATTCTGCACTCTGGGAGATATGGGTGCCGCGACCAACGTCAGCGCCCAGCATGCGCAGCAGCCATGAGTAAATCCCTGGCGCTCGCAGCCACGTGTTCATGGGCTGCAGTACCGACCGCTGCTGTCGGTCCTGCCACCAGGCCTGCAGGTGTTGGCGGCTCCATTGGCAATAGGTTCCACAGCTCAAGCTTCCTGAATCCCCCAGGGTTCTCAGGATCAATACCCAGGCCAGGTTTAAAAAGGGGGTACTCAGGTAAGCGAGATAGGCAACGAAGGTAAGGCCGAGGATGGTGGCCACATCGCCAGTGATATAGGCGTCCTGGGGATCGCCCAGTGCGATCAGGACAATGATTATCAACAGGGTTGGCAGGTGGAGCAGCAGGACTGCGAGAGCCTGCAGTAGCGCAAACACCCGGGGTTCCAAGGTGGGCAGATGGGCATCAGTTACCGCTGCCGGGTGTCTCCCAGGTGCGCCCGCGCCGGCATTTTTTTGGCTGGGGGCGGGCGGGGCCATGGGCAGCAAGGTGACTCGTCGTGGTGTTCTGAAATCAGTCAGCAGGTCACGTACGGAGACTTTGTACCCCGCACCCCTGAGCGCCTGAGTCAGCTTTGCCATGGCTATGGAATGGGCTCCCCATTCGACAAAGTCATCGTCCCAGTTCAGTCCCTCGCCCAAGATGCTCTGGCAGATGGGCAGTACGTGGGGGTGTTCGCCTGTAGTTGGATGGGCGGCTTCTGCTCCCGGTGGTTGCACATTGACCGGTGGGGTATGGGCTGTTGGGAGTTCGGGCAAGTTGTCCCGATCGATTTTGCCCGACAGGGGCTTCAGGGGGAATTCAGGGACCAGAAACAGGCGGGAGGGCACCGCGTGTTCCGGGAACTGTTGCCTGAGCTGGAACTGTATGGGCTGCACCCAATCTACAGGCGCCATTTTGACAGGCGCGTCCCCTGGTACGAATGCCCCGCGCTCGGGGGCAAGCACAAATGCCACCAGTTCGTCGTTTCGATAAGCGAGAACAGCGGATTCGATGTCTTCGATTGAGTCCTGCAGAAACGATTCAATGCCCTGCGCCTCAACACGATGACCCCGCACTTTCAACTGTGCGTCAAGGCGACCCTCAAACTCCACCTGCCCGGACACTGGGTTGATTCGGCAACGATCTCCTGTGCGGTAAAGTCGTCCATACTCAGGGTGTTCCACAAATCGATCCGCAGTGGACTGTGGCTGGTTTCGGTAGCCTCGCGCCAGATGACACCCGCCGATACACAGCTCACCCGCGGCCCCTCTGGCGAGGGCGGTGAGGGTTTCGGGTTGCAGGATGACGTACTCGACCCCGGGAAATGGCGTACCGATAGTGACGGGCTTGCCCGGTACCAGCAGTTGGCGGCTGGTGTCGGTACTGGCTTCGGTCGGGCCGTATGTGTTGACGATCTGTCGGCGTGCCCTTGACCAGGGCTCCACGAGATTGGCCGGGAAGGCCTCGCCTGCCGGTATAACGTACCGGCAGATAGGATAGGGCAGATCTTCTTCCGGCTGGTCTGACAGCGTGCTTAACAGCACCGGTGGACAAAAAAGCGCGGTGACCTCTTCCCTGCGCAGGATGGGCAGGAGGTCGGGACCCGAGCGCACCTCTTCCTTGGTCAGCAAAACTACGGCAGCGCCGAACACCCAGGCGCTGTATAACTCGGAGATACTACCGTCATAGCCCAGCGATGAGGTGAGGGAGGTTGCATCTGCGCCGGCTGTGAAATCGAAGTAGCTGGCGTAGCTGCGTGCCAGATTGGTGTAGCCCGCGTGGGCGCACTCCACCCCCTTAGGTCGCCCTGTTGTGCCGCTGGTGTAAAACAGGGCCGCGAGGCGCTCCTGGGGCTCATCCAGCCAGACGGGTGGCGTCCTCGACAGGGAAGCCGTGGCGGCGACGTTCCGGACATTGAGCGCCGTCAGGTTGGCCGGTACCTGGGTGCCTTCATCGTGAATGATCAGGACGGGATCGGCGTCTTGCAACATATGCTGGTGCATGCCCGGGGGTGCGGCGGGATCGAGAAAAAGCTGTGTTGCGCCGGCCTTCAGGATGGCGAGGTGAACCGCAACGATTTCCGCCTGGTTTTGCTCCAGTGATACCGCCACGACCTGATCGGGTCCGGTGAGGTGGCGGGAAATCTCAGCTGCCAGCTGCTCTGCCCGCGTGTTGAGCTCCCGGTAGGTCAGCACCTCCCCGGAAGTCGGGACTTGCAGGGCGGTGTGGCCCGGGTAGCGTGCAGCACTGCGTTCAAAAATTTCGTGCAACCAGGTCACGCCCTTTTGGTGCTGCGCGCGGATCCATGGGTCTCTACCGGGCGGGCTCTTCAGGCTGAGTGGGTCTGTTGGCAGGTTCGCTGTTGAAGTTGTCAGGACGTGGCAGTAGCGCCACCAGGCCAGGGTTGTCAGACCCAGTACACACAGCGTGACCATGGTCAGCCAGAGCATATGACCGATTCGCTAGTGCGGCGATCCCTTGAAGTAGCCTTCAAGGGTTCCCCGGCGCCGTACGTCTAGGGTTACGCAGTGGAATCCGCCACCGAGCATTCGTGAATGGCGAAGCTTGATTGGCACGACATTGAGTCCCTTGCTCTCCAGAAGCCGGATCAGCTGGCTCTGGTCACTATCCACCACAACGGTTTCCGGATCGATACTGAACAGATTCATATCGATCCATTCGCTGCCGATGGCGCGCTCCAGGTAATCCGCAGAGTGTCGTGCCTGGTTCTCCATTGGCGGGCTGTAAATCACCTCCCACTCTTTCAGAAATTCCGGCAAGCTGGCGTCGTTCAGGCGCTCTGGATTGGCAAGTACAAGTCCTGGGCGCAGGGCGACCAGTGTGGAGTCAATATGGCTACCAAAGTAGACATCCTGCATAAAGTGGACCCGGTAGCTATCGCCGAGAATAGACTGCAGCCAGTGGCCTCCCATCTCGTTGCCCGTCGCGCTCACCAGATACAGTAGGTCCCTGCCAAAACGCAGTATGTTCGCTGCGTCAAATGCGGGCTCGATGTTCCGCGGCGTGGGTTTTTGGGGGTCTGCATCAAAAAGCGCATCGCGTAGCATCGGGCGTGGGGCGCTGTACCAGCGTGCCCCTGACGCCATGTACTCGAGCAGCAGCTCTCGATAACTGAAGGTTTCCTGGCTGCGACCGCGGATCACGTTGGGTGTTTCAATGATCTGGTCCCCAACGGTGAGCAAGATATCCCGAGGGCAGTAGTTATAGTAGCCCGGGGTGGACCAGTGTACGGTGCTGAAAACCCGGTCGTGCTCCCAGAGCGACGGCCTGCGGACCGAAACACCTGCTCGCTCCAGCACCGCCACGAACGTCTCGAGGTCCTCCTCGGCCTCTTCGATGAGGTCGGCCGGGAAAGGTCCCTGGGGAATGTCATTGAGCGACCGACCAGGGTACTCCGCCAGTCGGGTACTCGGGTCAGCATGGGGAAATCTGGCCCCCAGGGCGGTGCCGACCACGACTTCCTCAAGCGGATCCCACTCGTTACAACTCCATACCATAGACACGCCCATAATCTCCTGTTGCAGTGTTCCACCGGGTGGCAGTACAAGCCGGCCGTGCCACACTGTGCCACATAAAAAAGCCGCCCATGGGCGGCTTTCTATTTCGCGGCTGCAATGATCACTTGATGGACATATCTTCCCAGAGTTGGCTGCCGTGACAGGACATGGCCCCACCTTCCATGGCTGCCGCGTCCGAGTCTGGATAGGCGTCCCAGAATTTCCCATAATCCTCGAAATTGGGCCAGGAGGAGATGAATAGCAGGTCCGTGCCGTTGCCGTCTGCCCCTACCGCAACCGGGAAGTAAACCTGGTTGCTCATGCTTTCGCCGCCGGGTACCTTGCTGGCAGCCTCGGCCCATTGGCCCGAGTATTTGACTAGCTCTTCCTCGCCCATTTCGTCATTGATCTGACACTTCCAGACCTGAACAGGGCTGCCGGCCAGGGCCTGTACAGCGGCCAGCGAAAACGCGGCAATGGCGGCCGCAACGATTTTTTTCATGGTATTCCCCTCTCTGGGCTATGAGTCTGCGAATGGTTTATTCTCAGGATCTTTAACTTAGCAATGGTCGGTCATCTTCTCAAATGCTACGACCTCTATAATCTGTCCAATCGCGACAGATTCTTCCTGAACAACCGCCTGCGCTGCCAGTCACATTGAAATGCCGGTGGATCGGGTTGCTGGTCGCGGTCTCCTGCAGGGGGGTCGGTCAGGATGAGATCTCACCAGTAGACAGGCCGGTCAAACCGCCCCTGGGGGAGCTCGCGCCGCTTGATCAAGGCACGGGGATTTGTCGCAGTCGAACTGTTAACCTACACCCCGGACGTAGCCAGATAAATATGTTTCCCCGCCGCGCAAAACTGAGGCGCCGCATTTTCCAGCACGAGACCTGTAATTGACTTGAAAAATCGCAAGCCGCCAGCCGGGCAGCCAAAAAAAATCCGTAAGCCCAAGGACCCAAATGCAGCGCGGGAGGCGGATCGTTATGAAAATCCCATCGCCAGTCGCGAGGTCATTCTGCACCTGCTCGAAGAATCCGGTGAACTCTTCAAGCTATCTGCTCTGGCGGCGGCCCTGGGCCTGTCTGGTGAACAGGAGCTCGAGGCACTGCGGCGGCGTGTCAAAGCGATGTGTCGAGATGGTCAGCTGCACCTCGATCGCAGGGGTCAGATTGGCTTGAGCGAGCGGCTTGACCTAGAGGCCTGCCGGATCATTGGACATCGCGACGGCTATGGTTTCGCCTCGCCGGTAGAGGGTGGTGACGACCTTTATCTGAGCAGCCGGGAGATGCAAAAGGTCTTTGACGGGGACCGCACGCTGGTGGCAGCGGTGGGTACTGACGCCCGGGGTCGCCGCGAAGGAAAGGTTGTAGAGGTACTTGAACGGGCGATCACAACGCTCCCCGGGCGCTATATGGAGGAGAGTGGCATCGGTTTTCTGCTGCCCTACAACACCCGGGTGACTCAGCACATACTCATTCCACCCAACAAAAAGCAGGGTGCGGTACCCGGGCAGATGGTATCGGTCCGCATTACCGATTACCCAACGCAGGTTTTGGGTGCCAAGGGTACGGTGGAAGAGATTCTGGGTGATCATCTTGACCCCGGATTGGAAATTGATATCGCCATCCGCGCGCACCAAATACCGTGGCAGTGGCCTGATGCTGCGCTCGCAGAGGCCGCTGCCCTGGGTAAGGAGCCTGACTCAGCCGATAAGCGAGCGCGGATTGACCTTCGGGAAAAACCCTTTGTCACCATAGACGGCGAGGATGCCCGTGATTTTGACGATGCGGTCTACTGCCGTCCCGAGGGCGCGGGGTTTCGTTTATGGGTCGCCATTGCCGATGTCTCCCACTATGTGGCACCGGGATCCGCGCTCGATGAGGAGGCGGTTGAGCGGGGTAACTCGGTCTACTTCCCCGAGCGGGTGGTACCGATGTTTCCAGAGGTGCTGTCCAACGGCCTCTGCTCCCTGAAGCCCGCCGTAGATCGCCTGGCCATGGTGTGTGAGATGGTCATTGGGGGCAATGGCATGGTGACAGAGAGCGTCTTTTACGAAGCCGTCATACACTCCCACGCCCGCCTTACCTACACGCAGGTTGCCGAGGTGCTCGAGGAGGGTTTCCATGAGGCGGTGCCAGCTGAGCGCTACCCGGACCTCGTCAATCTGCAGGCACTGTATGTCTGCCTCCGCAGCGCCCGGGAACGACGGGGTGCCATTGATTTCGAGACGGTGGAGACCCGGATCATCTTCAATGAAACGCGCAAAATCGAGGCTATTATTCCCGTGCAGCGCAATGATGCGCACAAACTGATTGAGGAGTGCATGCTGGCAGCGAATGTCGCCACGGCTCAACTCCTGGAGTCCTCAGGGTATCCGGTGCTGTTCCGGGTACATGAGGGCCCGAGTGCTGAACGACTGGCTAATGTGCGGGAATTCCTGGGCGAACTGGCACTCGACCTGGGCGGTGGAGAGCAACCGACACCCGACGACTACCAGCGGCTACTGGCGACAGTGGCCGGCCGGGATGATGCCTCTGTTATACAGACCATGCTGTTGCGGTCGCTGAGCCAGGCGGTATACCAGCCGGAGAATAAAGGGCATTTCGGTTTGCACTATCCGGCTTACGCTCACTTTACATCCCCGATTCGTCGTTATCCTGATCTTCTGGTGCATCGGGCGATTCGAAGTCTTATCCGAGGAGGCAAATTTCCCCAAAACACGCGCTCAACAGAGGGCGCATCCAAGCGCAGGACGGGAGCAGGCTATCCCTACGACACCGGCGCTGTCGCCGCCCTCGGGGAGCGCTGTTCGTTCACCGAGCGCCGGGCCGATGATGCTACCCGGGAGGTCGAGGCCTGGCTGAAGTGTGAGTTCCTGAAGGACAGGGTAGGGGAAGAATTTACGGGGGTCATCGTCGCGGTTACGGCATTTGGCGTCTTTGTTGAATTACAGGATTTGTATATCGAGGGATTGGTGCATATCAGTGCATTACCCGGGGACTACTATCATTTTGATGCCCCGCGGCAGCGCCTGGTGGGTGAGCGCACGCGTCGAACCTTCCAGTTGGGTGACTCGGCGCAGGTCAGTGTGGCGCGGGTTGACCTTGATGAGCGCAAGATTGACCTGGAAATGGTGGGTCATGACCAAACTTCGTCCCCACGAAAGGGCCGTAAGGGGAGCACGAAGGGTGCAGGTGGGGCTGGGGCCCGAAAGCGAACCAAAGACAAAAAAGCCAAGCCGGCGGCAGCGAAGGGTGCCGGCCGTGAGGGGCGGGGGCAGGTCCCGGCAAAGCAGAAAAAAAGTACCAAGGGTTCCAGCAAAAAGTCCGGGCGAGGGCAGACGCAACAATGAGTGACTGGGCCTATGGCTTTCATGCGGTGGAGGCTTTGGTTCGCAGGGAGCCGCGGGCGGTAACCCGACTGTGCCTGGACTCTACGCGGCAGAACAAGCGCCTGCAGGCTATCGAGCGATTGGCCAGAGACCAGGGTATCACCATAGAGCGTGTGACCCGGGAGGTTCTCGATGAGCAGATCGGGGGCCGGCACCAGGGGGTTGCTGCCCAACTGGATGCCGACAGGGGCATGGCTGCAGCCGATGAGGCAGGTTTGATGGCTTTGGTGCAGCGTTCCGAGGCGCCGCTGCTCTTGATTCTTGATGAGATCACTGACCCTCACAATCTCGGTGCCTGCTTGCGGACTGCAGATGCTGCGGGCGTGACGGCGGTCGTGGTGCCCCAGGACGGCGCGGTGGGCCTGACCGCCGTCGCTCGCAAGGTTGCCTGTGGTGCAGCGGAGACCGTGCCTTTTGTGCGGGTGACGAATCTCGCTCGAACACTGCGCGCCCTTCAGGCGGAGGGGGTCTGGCTTGTCGGGACCTCTGACACCGCTTCGGTGACACTCTATGAGCAGGATTTTACGGGAGCTACAGGCATTGTGATGGGGGCCGAGGGCTGTGGCATGCGGCGTCTAACTGCGGAGCACTGTGATTTTTTGGTCAGCCTGCCCATGCTCGGCAGTGTCTCCAGCCTCAACGTATCTGTGGCAACAGGTATCTGTCTGTACGAGGCCCTGCGGCAGCGAAGGTCGGCCTGACCCCCCCGTTGCATTCTTGCGGTTCGCTCGGTATGCTCCGCGCCTCACAAAAATAGGTGGGGTTCACGCCCCTTCTCCTTGCCACACCGATCAGTCGGGTGGCGTAATCCGAAAGGAGTGATCGAGTGCGACACTACGAAGTTGTGTTCATGGTTCATCCGGACCAGTCCGAACAGGTTCCTGGCATGATCGAGCGGTATTCAGCCGTTATTACCAAAGACGGCGGTACGGTTCATCGTCTGGAAGACTGGGGTCGGCGTCAGCTGGCATACCACATCAACAAAGTCCACAAAGCGCACTACATTCTCATGAATGTGGAGGCTTCGAACGAGGCCATGGAAGAGTTGACGACAACCTTCCGCTACAACGATGCCGTCATCCGAAATCTTGTCATTCGCCGCGATGAGTCCGTGACGGAGGAGTCGTTAATCATGAAAGCCGAGAAGGAAGATCGTGAGCGGAAGTCTCGTTACCAGGACCGGCAGGCTGCAGAAGCCAAGCCCCCGGAAGCGGCGGCAGATGACGAAGAAGCCCCTGCCGATGACGGCAGTGATACCGAATCAGACAGCAGCGAGGATTGAGCAATGTCCCGTTTTTTTCGTCGACGCAAGTTTTGTAAATTCACGGCAGAAGGCGTCAAGGAGATCGATTACAAGGATCTCGAAACCCTGAAGCAGTACATCACCGAGACGGGCAAGATCGTACCCAGCAGAATTACGGGTACCAAGGCGAAGTACCAGCGGCAGCTGGCCACGGCTGTCAAGCGGGCCCGTTTCCTGGCGCTACTGCCCTATACCGACGCGCACCAGTAGGGCGTTGAACTGATGCGCGGCCTCGCTGAGTTCATTATGCGCGGTCGCTGGCAGGCGCTGGCGGTGGTTGTTCTGGGCGCCGGCAGCCTGCTGTTTGGCTGGCTGAGTGCAGCAGCCGTGGCGCTGGTAACGCTCCGCAAGGGTGTGGCGGACGGTGCATGGCTGGTTTTCTGGGCATTGTTACCCGCCGTGCTGGCGGCCTGGATGAGTGGCGATATTGGCAGCGTGGTGCTGCTGGTCGGCACCTTCGCTCTGGCGGTGGTTTTGCGCCTGACCGTGAGTCTGGCTCTGGCAGTGCTGGCCAGCGTGGCACTGGGCGCGGTGGGCGGTTCGGCACTGATGCTGCTCAGCGGTGAGTTTTTGGAACAGCTGGTGGTTATATTTTCCGATTTGATCGGAAACGTGGAAACCAACCTGGCGGCGAATGGTGAAGTCATCACGCTTGACCGTCCGACTTCAGGTCAGGTCGCCGGAATCCTGGCGGCGGGAAATGCCGTTACGGCGGTACTGAGCTTGTTGTTGGCACGGTACTGGCAGGCGGCGCTGTACAACCCGGGGGGGTTCAAGGCGGAGTTTCACAAGCTGCGCCTGCCGGTAGCTGCGACCCTGGTTCTGGGCGGTGTGGCCGTAGTCTTTTGGCTGCAGGCGCCCTGGATCAGCGGTTGGGCCATGGTTTGGGCTGTGCCCCTTATGTTTGCCGGGTTTGCCTTGGTGCATGCGTGGGTAGCGGCGACCCACCGGGGTAATGGCAGCCTCGCAATGTTTTATGTCATGTGGCTGTTTTTCGATCCTGTTAAGGGATTGCTGATGGGCTTGGTTATGGCCGATGCCCTGCTGGATTTCAGGCGTCGATGGTCTGGCGGGTCAACGGAAGGTGATGCCTGAAACTGTTGTGATTTGTAGGAACCACGTCGGTAATGGCCGACTGCGAGGAACTGAAGATGGAAGTTATTTTACTGGAGAACGTTGGAAATCTCGGTAGCCTGGGCGACAAGGTTGATGTCAAGTCGGGTTACGGGCGGAATTTCCTGATCCCCCAGGGCAAAGCGGTGCCGGCCACGGAGGAAAACGTGGCGAAGTTTGAGGCACGTCGAGCCGAGCTGGAGTCGGCGGCCCAGGCCGCCCTGGCAGCAGCAGAGCAACGCGCCGCAGCGGTTGTGGAGCTGGCCAGAGTGTCCATTGAAGCCACCGCCGGTGAGGAAGGTAAGCTGTTTGGTTCAGTGGGTACCCGGGACATCTCGGAGGCGATCACCGCTGCAGGGGTTGACATAGATAAGTCTGAAGTGCGCTTGCCCGAGGGCGTGATTCGAGAGCTCGGCGATTACGAGGTCATGCTGCAACTCCATGGCAGCGTTGCGACCAGCATCGCTGTGGCTGTAGTCCAGGCCTGACACCACCTTCCGGGTGCCCGACGCGTATTTTTGCAACTCGCGGGCGTTCTGAGGTCACCAGAAGGGTCACGTAGGGCTGTCCATGGGTTATGCTGGACGGCCGGTCGCCAGAAAGTCGCCCCATGAACCAGTCCACATCCCCGCCGTACTCGCTCCCGGTAACCGATGCAGATCTGGAGCGCATTCGCATGCAACCCCAGTCCATCGAGGCCGAGCGGTCGGTCATCGGGGGATTGCTGCTGTCATCCGAGGGCTGGGACGCCATAGCAGAACTCGTTGTTGCCGAAGATTTTTATCGGCCAGAGCATCGGGCTATTTTCCGGCAGATTGCCAAGCTGGTTGACCTGGGACAGCCAATTGATGTCATCACGGTGGCGGATCGACTGCTCGCCACAGGTGAACTTGAGGCGTCAGGAGGCCATACCTATCTGGCGGAGCTGGCTGAAACAACCCCCACTGCGGCCAACATTCGCGCCTATGCCAAGGCCGTTCACGAGCGCGCGGTGCTGAGGAAGCTGATTGAAGCCGCTCAGGATATCGCTACCACCGGCTTTCATCCCGAGGGGAGAACGGCAGAAGAACTGCTCGATGAAGCCGAGAGGCGCATTATGCAGATCTCTGAGGACGGGCCCAAAACCGGGGGCGCCAGGGCCATGGAGCCACTGCTGCAGGGCGCTCTGGAGCGGATTGAAGAACTCTTTCAGAGCGGTGGTGACATCACCGGGCTTACCACGGGGTTCATTGACCTGGATCGTATGACCTCGGGCCTGCAGGATTCTGATCTGGTAATTGTGGCCGGGCGCCCATCGATGGGTAAGACGTCTTTCGCCATGAATCTGGTGGAAAATGCGGCCTCTCATACCGAGAAACCCATTCTGGTGTTCTCAATGGAGATGCCCGCGGAGCAGCTTGTCATCAGGATGATGTCCTCACTGGGGAAGATCGATCAAACGCGCGTTCGAACCGGTAAGCTCGAGCAGGACGATTGGCCAAAGTTATCAGCGGCTATGACCAAGCTTAAAGAAGCACGGATTTTTATTGATGACACACCGGCCCTGACGCCGACGGAGGTGCGGTCTCGGGCCCGCCGGGTTGCCCGGGAGCACGGTTCGCTCGGCATGATCATGGTGGACTACCTGCAGTTGATGCGGGTCGCAGGCTCAAATGACGGTCGTACAGCTGAAATTTCAGAAATTTCCCGTACCCTGAAGGCCATCGCCAAAGAGTTCAGCTGCCCAATGGTTGCCCTTTCCCAGCTCAATAGGGCGCTGGAACAGCGCCCAAACAAACGCCCCGTCAATTCTGATCTGCGCGAGTCGGGTGCGATCGAGCAGGATGCCGATGTGATTATGTTCATCTACCGTGATGAGGTCTATCACGAGGACTCGCTGGACAAAGGTACGGCGGAAATCATCATTGGTAAGCAGCGTAATGGCCCCATCGGCACCTGTCGGCTGGCGTTTCAGGGGGAGTTCACGCGATTTGAGAATCTTGCCCGGGGCGATTACAGCGGTTACGGGTGAGTCGGCAGCCACGATTTTCACCCTCTGCATTCGGTACGTGACCCCCTGGCAGCACAGGTACTGGAGCGTTCGTCCGGGCGCTGACTATAGACCCGCAGGTGTTGTTCTTCTGGCCTTCGGGCAGCGCGTCACCGTTCGGCTAGAGATCCAGCTCAGACCTTAGTCGCCGCAGGGCTGCTTGGCGCTCTGCAGCACTCATGTTCATCTGGGTCGGTCCCGGTAGCTCGGGCAGGGGCGGTAATTGTACTTGTTCGCCCCTGCTTATGCGGTCTACCCAGCGGCTGTAGTGCTTCTCGAAAACGGGAAAGGTAGACCGCTCGGGATTATTGGCCAGGAAGAACCAGTCACTGTCCTTGCCAGCCAGATAGACCACCGGATGTGTCCACGGTTGCTCGAGTTTGGGCGAGCCGCGTTCGCAGGCCTCAAGGAAGGCTGCCCGGACATCGGGAATGCCATGGCGGGCCATCGCGTCGTGACAGCAATCGAGCATTCGCTTCAAGCTGGGCAGGTATTCACAGTTCTCAATGGCCTGTTTGGCTCCGGATAAGATGGTTTCTGGCGTAAATCCAGACAAGGCATCGAGCCAGAGCCGCTTGATCTGATTGAGCTGAGTGGTATCGGCGTAGGCTGCGTAAAACTGGTTGTGGTAATTGAGCCTGAAGAGTGCAAAGACCTGATTCAGGGTATCGGCGAGATCGTCCCGAGTGCTATTGTCAATTGGCCCAGCTGGTGTCGCTGAGGTCATCGGCGAGCGATCTGTCCCGTGTACGATGCTCTCCGCCAGACTGCCCACGTCCTTGCTCTCCGCCATGATCTGTTCCCTGCTTTGTTAACTGCCCCTGCTCCCACCGCCACTGGTGCTTGACGTGCTGTAGAAATTTGCTATTCCATGAAGTTTGCAGTTCTCCCGAATCGCACCAGAAGACCCGGAACTCGCCCAGGCGTCCCTCGGCATAAGCCGCGTCTATCCCCGACAGCGACAGCACCTCGTAAACCTGCTCGCTGGGCTGCCAGTCTTGAGTCATTGGCTGTGGTTCGGGGCTGTGGCCCAGCCCAGCCTGAAAGCGGACCCAGCGTTGTCGCACCCAGCCAATAAATTTGCTGTTGACCTCCCGCGGGGGACCGCCGCGCTCACGCCAGTAAAGAATGAACTCGGGCCTCACTGAATCGATAAACTCGGGGTCGACACCGCTGGTCCCCATGATATCGAGTGCATCCTCACTGGGCAGCCAATTCTGGTCAAAAACCGGTGGTGACTTAATTTCAAAGGCGGCATGTTGCTGCTGACTGCGTCGCCAGGCGGCCAATACGTGCTGTCGATACCGGCTGTCTGTTTGGGAGTTACCATCCGCTTCGGGAAACTCCCCAAGCTGCGCCAGGGCAAACTGTCGATCGATCCCATGGTTTAAATGCAGTAGGTCCAGCAGGTCTTCCGAGGGTTGCCAGCGGCGAGGGGGCTCGGGATTGACCGCGCGCTTGCCCACCACGGTGGCGGGTTCAGGGGCTGACGTGGCGATATGTAAAACGTCGTGATCCCCCGTCTCCTCTATATCAATAATGCCGAGACCGGCCAGTCGCCGTAAGATGTCATGAATCTGGCGGGGCTGCCAAAAAGGAAAGGTTCGCTCAAGGTCGGTGAGCATGACATGCTGTTTCAATGCGGCCTTGCCCGCCAGCATATTGCCGAGCCCTTGCAGCAGGATCGCCTCCTCCAGGCCAATGGTTGACGCCAGATCGGGAGAGAACGTCAACTGTCGATCTGGGATGAGGGAAGCTGGAGGCATGGGATGGCGGTTTTTTTAGCTGGGCCTGATAGCATACCGCCGAGGGGGCTATGCGTGCACCTCTTCCTGACCAATCTTTACTCTGGATTCGCCGATGGCAAAATCAAAAATCGCTTTTGTGTGTAATGACTGCGGTGCTGACTACGGTAAGTGGCAGGGTCAATGCACCGAGTGTTCAGCCTGGAACACAGTGACCGAAATTAGATTGGGTCCTGCTGCGACCGCTCGCGGCCGCCGCAGCGCTCGAGAGGGCTATGCGGGCTCACGGGCAGAGATTCGCGTGCTGAAAGATATCGATCTTGTGCAGGTGCCCCGTTTCGGCAGCGGGTTTGCAGAGCTCGATCGGGTGCTTGGGGGTGGCCTGGTCCCCGGGTCCGCCATTTTGATCGGCGGTCATCCGGGGGCGGGTAAAAGTACATTACTGCTCCAGGCGCTCTGCCATCTCGCCGTTGGGGGGGCAGCCCTTTATGTGACGGGGGAGGAGAGCCCACAGCAGGTGGCGATGCGCGCTGATCGGCTGGGTTTGCCCGTCGATAAGTTGCAGTTGATGGCTGAGACAGAAGTGGACGCCATTATCAGTGCGGCAGAGGAGAAGCGTCCGAGGGTATTGGTTGTTGATTCGATACAGGTGATGCACTCCGAGGGCATCACCTCCGCGCCGGGCAGTGTCTCCCAGGTGCGGGACTGTGCGGCACAGTTAACCCGATACGCCAAACAGTCTGGGGTTGTTCTCATTCTGGTGGGCCATGTGACCAAGGATGGCAGCCTGGCGGGCCCCAAGGTGCTGGAGCACATGATCGACTGTTCGATACTGCTTGAGGGCGATCAGGATTCACGTTTCAGGACACTGCGCAGCAGCAAAAACAGATTTGGAGCCGTTAACGAGCTCGGGGTCTTCGCCATGACGGACAGGGGAATGCGTGAGGTCAAAAACCCGTCGGCTATTTTCCTTGACCGGGCTGAGGATCCTGCCCCGGGGACAACCGTCATGGTGGTATGGGAGGGAACTCGTCCCCTGCTGGTGGAGATTCAGGCACTGGTGGACGACAGCTCTCTGGGCAATCCCAGGCGCGTCGCCGTTGGCTTTGAACAAAATCGCCTCGCCATGTTGCTGGCCGTACTCCATCGTCACGGTGGCATTATGGTGGGAGACCAGGATGTTTTTGCCAATGTCGTGGGCGGTGTCCGGGTTACGGAAACCAGTGCCGACCTGGCGCTACTGGTTGCCGTCGTGTCCAGTTTGAAAAACAGGGTATTGGCCCGGGACCTGGTGGTGTTTGGCGAGGTCGGGCTGTCAGGAGAAATACGCCCGGTGCCGTCGGGCCAGGAGCGGCTCGGTGAGGCCGCCAAACATGGCTTCCGACGGGCTATCGTGCCCCGTGCCAATATGCCCAAGCAGCCCATAGACGGATTGGACGTTGTGGGTGTTGGCCGACTCGCCGACGTTCTGCAAGCGCTTTTTTAGCACGGGCACCGTCTCGGTTACGGTACCGCAGGGTGGATATTGCCCACCCCATTCGTCCTCAGTTCATAAGTTTGCGGTGTTTGACACGGCTAGGGGTGTTGGCTTCCTTACCCAGACGGGCGATGCGGTCTTGCTCGTACTCACTAAAGTTGCCCTCATGAAAGACGACGTCGCCACCGTCTTCGTAGGCGAGTATGTGGGTCGCGATACGATCGAGGAACCAGCGGTCATGGGATATGACGAGGGCTGAACCGGGGAAAGCGAGAATGGCATCCTCGAGGGCCCTCAGTGTTTCGATATCGAGGTCATTCGTGGGCTCATCCAGCAGCAGCACATTGCCACCCTGCTTGAGTAGTTTGGCCAAATGGAGTCGATTCCGCTCTCCGCCGGACAGATCCTTGACGAACTTTTGCTGGTCAGAGCCTTTGAAGTTGAACCGCCCCACATACGAGCGTGAGGGAATTTCGTAGCTGCCAATGCGCATGATGTCGTGGCTGTCGGATATTTCCTCCCATACGGTTTTGCTGCCGTCGAGGTCATCACGCGATTGGTCTACGTAGGATAACTGGACTGTTTCACCCAGTTCGACCTCACCGCCGTCAGGCGTCTCAATACCCATCAACAGCTTGAACAGCGTTGATTTACCCATGCCATTGGCACCGATAATGCCAACAATACTCCCTTTGGGAACGGTAAAACTGACGTCGTCAAAGAGCAGCCTGTCGCCAAATGTCTTGCGTAAATTGCGTACCTCAATAACCTTGTCGCCCAGCCGGGGGCCCGGAGGAATGTAAATCTCATTGGTCTCGTTGCGGGTCTGGAATTCCTGGGAGTTCAGTTCGTCGAAGCGAGCCAGTCGGGCTTTATTTTTCGCCTGTCGGCCCTTGGGGTTGGAGCGCACCCATTCCAATTCAGCTTTTATGGCCTTTTGGTGCGCCGCTTCGGTGCGCTGTTCCTGCTCCAGGCGGGTCTCCTTGGCCTCCAGCCAGTTAGAGTAGTTGCCCTCGTAGGGAATACCCCGCCCTCGATCAAGTTCCAGAATCCAGCCCGCGGCGTTGTCCAAAAAGTAGCGGTCGTGGGTTATAGCCACGACTGTCCCGGAGAAGCTCTCCAGAAAGCGCTCGAGCCAGGCGACTGACTCTGCGTCGAGGTGGTTGGTGGGCTCATCAAGCAGCAACATATCCGGCTCGGATAGCAGCAGTCGACACAGCGCGACCCGCCGGCGCTCCCCGCCGGACAGGGTCGTGACATCGGCCTCCCAGGGTGGGAGCCTCAGTGCGTTGGCGGCGATATCGAGTCGGGTGTCGAGGTTGTGGGCATCCATGGCCTGGATCACATCCTCAAACCGAGCCTGCTGCTTGGCGAGTTCGTCAAAGTCGGCATCGGGTTCGGCATAGGCTGCGTACACTGCATCCAGACCCTGCAGCGCATCGATGGCTTCCTGTACGCCTTCTTCAACATTACCCCTGACATCTTTGTCAGCATTTAACTGTGGCTCCTGGGGCAGGTAGCCAATATTGATGCCGGGTTGTGGGCGTGCCTCTCCATGGATGTCGGTATCGATCCCCGCCATTATCTTGAGTAGCGTGGATTTACCGGCCCCATTGAGCCCCAGTACGCCAATCTTGGCCCCCGGGAAAAATGACAGGGAAATATCCTTGAGGATCTCGCGTTTGGGCGGGACGATTTTGCCCACGCGGTTCATCGTGTAGACGTATTGAGCGCACATAAAGCTACCAACGGTACCAATTAAAGAAAAATATCGACGCGTGCCGGGTTGCCACAATTCTAAACCACTACCGGTGCCAGTATGCAGAATACTGAGGGTTGATTTTTGCAATTTTGTTAGGCAGCCTAAGTAAATGCGGGGACAAGCAACGAACCATGAAGATGCCTACAAGGTCATGCGCCTTATCTGGATGATCAGTGAGAATGCGCAGCGCGGACTCGCGAAGTATTTAATCGACGAAACCAAGCAGTCAGTCACCCCACAGCAGTTTGCCGTTATAAACCGACTGCATTTCCTTGGCCCGCAAACGGCCTCCCAGCTGATGCATGCTTTTTCTGTGTCTGCACCCTCCATGAGCCAGATGATTGCGAGGCTGAGGCTGGCCGGGCTGGTTCAGGTGGCTACCCTGCAGGAGGATGCCCGCTCAAAATCGATTGGGCTGACGGTGCAGGGGACCGAGTTGTTCGAAGCAAAAATGCGGGCCCTTGAGCCTGCCCTCCGGCCTATTCAGGAAGCCCTGGGCGGGACGGGGGTTACCCGGCTTCTCAGAGACCTGGCTACGGTACAGGCGTGCCTGCCGATTTCATAACAGAGTAGCCGTGAATGAGGCCAAATCTCGTCAATCCCCTGGCGCCCGCAGCGTCGCTGTGGCTCCTTGTTGGCGGCCTGATCTGGTGCGCCTGCACAGGTGTGTTTTTCTGGCTGGAACTGGACGCCGCTGATACCCCGCCCATTGCGGTCAATGCCCTGACCAGCCTGGTTACCATGTACCTGCCGGTGCTCATGGTGTCGGTGTTTCTGCTGGGCTACCTCACCCGCAATCGTGCTCCGATCGCCTGGCGGGAAATCTATGGGGTGCGCGAAGACCGTGCGGGTCGGGAGGTTGTCTGTCTTTTTGTCTACCTCATCGCAACCCAGTGGTTGGTGGGTCATTTTGGCGGCATGGGGTTGCACTTCCCCGGTCCTGATACCTATGAGAGTGGGCCGCAGGGTGTGGCCGACGTTTGGTATTGGGTGGGCACGAACGCAATCCTCTACATCGTGGCCCCGTCGATCTGGTTGGCGCGGAGTTCCTTTACGTGGTCGAGGCTGCTGGGCTCTCTCCAGTGGCGGCGCGACCTCTGGATCATTGTTGCCTATTGGTGCATCGACTTTTTTGGCCCTATAGCGACGGGTGCCAATTTCATTGGCCTGCCTCCGGAAACCTATTGGGTGGGTATCCCGAGCGGCATACTGGTGAATACACTGGGCGCCGGCTTGCCCGTCGTGGTGTTGATGCATGTCATGCTGATTCCACGCCTGATGATTCTCTTTGAGAACAAGCTCACGGTCATACTACTGGCAGGCCTTTTTTATGCTCTGTTTAGCCTGTTTGACCCCGGTGTGGATTACAGGAACTGGGAGCTGGGTGGGCTCAGCTTTACCTACATCGTCATGACACAAACATTGGTGGGCATGGGCAAGGCTACCTTCACGGTGGTCACCGGTAATCCACTGGTGCACTTTATAACGCTCCATGTCCTCAGCGCTCGAATCCCTTTGGACACGGTGATGTATGGAGAAATTTTCAAAAAAACCTGACGGACCAGCTACCCGGGGGTAACAGCCCCTTCAGCTAGCCGGTTGTGCCTCCTCGGCGCGGAGTGTGCCCGTCGAGCCAGCCTGTCGGGCATTCCAGCACCGGGGCAGATGTGGATTCAAGGCCTTGTCTCGCCGAGGTCCCTGACGCTCGCTCGGTTGAAAACCAGCCTCGGCTGCGCGGCGACCGCTTTATCCCCTGTCCAGTCCCACTCATCGTATACGCCGTTGCAGAGGCGCGGCGCGGGTGTAGTTTAGTTACATAGAAATTAAAAATAATCCATATCAGGGAAACTTTAAAACACTATGAAGACTCGAGCCTTCTTGAAAGCACCCATGGCTATGGGTGTCGCCCTAGCCATATCCTCCCAGCTGAGCGTCGCGCAAACAGAACCCGATCAAATTTCCAGTAATGAGTCTGCATCCGGGATGGAGGAAGTGATTGTCACCGGAATTCGCCAGAGTCTGCAAAAATCCGCAGACATCAAGCGCGACAACGCCGGCGTTGTCGATGCCATTACCGCTGAGGATATCGGGGCATTTCCCGATACCAACCTGGCTGAAGCCCTGCAGCGTGTCACCGGGGTCGCGATTGACAGGACCCGAGGTGAGGGCCAGTACGTTACGGTGCGCGGCTTTGGCCCGGCATTCAACCTGGTGACCCTGAACGGGCGCCAAATGCCCACTACCGGGGGCGATAGCCGATCTTTCGATTTCAGCAATCTTGCCGTTGAAGGTGTGTCCAGGGTTGAGGTGTACAAGAGCGGCAAGGCAGATGTGCCCACCGGCGGCATTGGTTCCACCATCAATATTGTAACAACGCGTCCACTTGAGAGCCCGGGTTTCAACGCTACGGTAGCTGCGTCCGCGATGCATGACACGTCGACCGAGGAGGGAGACGATTTTACCCCGGAAGTCTCGCTGCTGGTTTCCAATACGTTTTTGGATGACACCGTAGGCATTTCGCTTAGCGCCGTTCGCCAGGAGCGTAACAATGGCGCTGCCACTGCCTCGGTGGGCGGTTGGCGCAGCTTTGCCGGAGACGTCGACAACTGCTGGTGCAGTGCGCGGCCCTCGGAATGGGGTGGTATTCCTTATGACCTAACCACCCAGCAGAACCGACCCACCAGTTCTGACGAGCGTTACTCGGTGCCACAGAACACCGGATACGAGTTTGCCGAGTGGGACCGCGTGCGCACCAATGGCCAGCTCACCATGCAGTGGGCGCCCTCTGAACGCATCACGGCGACGGTCGATTACACCTACTCGGAGGTGGAGCTGGAGCGGACCTTCACAAACTATTCGGCGTGGTACAACTTTGGCGGCCAGGAAACCGTCTGGGACGGCAACAACAGTAATGCCTCGCCGACAACCTATGCTGAATACAATGGCGGAGGCGGTGATTTCGCCATGGGTGCCGGAAGTGATGCCACTGTTGCCGAAAACAAATCGCTGGGTTTCAACCTGGTTTGGGATGTGACAGATCGCCTGTCCCTGATGTTTGATTATCATGACTCCAGTGCAGAGCAGCGTCCCGACAGCGAGTTCGGAAGCTCCTCCCTGCTGTCTATCGCCGCATTTTCCCGTGACAAGACCACCACCTTCTTTGATCGCGGAGAGCTGCCGGTACTTGCGCTGGATCTTTCCAACCCGCTGACCCCCGACGATATGATCGTCACGGGTAGTGTCTTTGCCAATGACTACGCCAGGATGGAGATCGAGCAGGCACGACTGGCTGGAAGCTTTGATTTCAATCCGGAAGGCGTGGTCAAAAGCATTGACTTTGGCGTGGAGTTTACCGAGGTCAACAACCGCTCTGCCAGTTCGGTCGTCCAGCGAGACGCCTGGGGTGGGGTCTCCCAGCCGGGCGCCATTGCCGACCTCATGACCGAGGTCTCCGCCGCAGGGCGCTTCGATGACGTTTCCGGCGGCAATGACCCGGATCTTGTGACCAGCTATTACGCCTATGACATGCCAGCGCTCATTGCGCGCACTGAGCAGCTGATGGCCAGTGGTGAGGCTGATACGTTCTTCGTCCCTGATATGGGTGATTGCGGCACTGGGCTGTGTGCGTCCAGCAATTACAGCGCTGACCGTCGCACGACCGAGGAACAGCTTGCGGCTTATCTTCAGGTCAATATGGGCTTCGATCTCGGCGCGATGCCCGTCGATATCCGGCTTGGAGTGCGCTACGAAGAGACCGATGTGGATTCCCAGGCACTGGCGCCAAGTTACGAGCGTGTCGATTGGGTCGGTGGCAACGAGTTCAGTGCAGTACCCGGTTCCGGTGATTTCACCGAGTTATCCGGAAGTTATGACAATGTCCTGCCAAACCTCGATGTTAAGCTGGGCTTGACTGACGATATCGTAGCTCGCTTTTCATACAGTAAGACGATGACCCGGCCCAATTACAGGGATATTCAGGGTGGCCAGACCATTGATCAGCTACTGCGGATCGATGGGGGTAATGGTTCTCGTGGCAACCCCAATCTGAAGCCTTTTGAGTCGGACAATATCGACCTCTCCTTCGAGTGGTACTACGCCGAGGCCAGCTATTTCTCGGTTGGCTATTTCACCAAGGACGTCACGAACTTCATCAGTTTTGCCGAGTTCAACGAGACTCTGTTTGACCTGCCCCACCCGGGTCAGGGTGCTTATGCCGACGAGGCGCGTGCGGCGCTGGGGTCGGCGGCTACCTCGGGTGAGCTCTATGACTGGATTCTTGAGAACAAGGCGGGCTCACCCGGTGTTGACGCTGCCAATGGCACGATCACGGGCCAGTCCGGCGATGCGCTGGCAAACTTTGCCGTGATAGCGCCCATCAACCAGGACGACGACACCGTTGATGGCTGGGAGGTCAACCTCCAGCACACCTTCGGTCAAACCGGCTTCGGTTTTATCGCCAACGCTACCCTGGTGGAATCGGACACGGATTATGACGTGACCGACCTGACCCAGCAGTTTGTCGTGTCAGGTATCGGCGACTCTGCGAACCTCATTGGTTTCTATGAGAATGATCGATTCTCGATCCGTGTGGCCTACAACTGGCGGGATGATTTCCTGGCTGGCACTGGGCAAGCTAATGTCGGTGGCATACCACCGACCTTCGTTGCTGAGTATGAGCAGTGGGATATTGGCGCGCAATTCAACGCCACGGATAACCTGATTATCTTTGCAGATGCCATTAACATCACAGACGAGACGACCTATGTCTACGGCAGGAGCAAATCCCAGCCCCTGTTTGTCGGTCAGCAGGGTGCTCGCTACAATGTAGGTGTGCGTTATACCTTCTGATACAGGATGGGAACACGCCAAAAAGCTGCCTCAGGGCAGCTTTTTGTCGTTTAAAGAGCGTTAAAATCCAACGGTTAATATGGAGCTCAAGAGCAGCGATCTGATGATGGAGACCCGACACATTGTGATTGTGGGTGGCGGTACTGCAGGGTGGCTGATGGCCGCCCGACTGGGTGCCATGGCCGACCGCAGTTTCGACATTACGTTGGTGGAGTCGCCCGCTGTGCCTACCGTCGGTGTTGGCGAGGGAACCTGGCCCTCAATGAAGGCCACGCTTCAGGCTATCGGACTGAGTGAGCGCCAATTATTGGCGGAATGTGACGCGAGCCTGAAACAGGGGACCCTTTTTCGCGGGTGGCGCACTGGAAATGACGATGATGTGTATCTGCATCCTTTCAGCCTGCCGCCAGAATATGCGTCAAAAAACCTTGCTGAATGCTGGCGTCGGGGTGGTATCGAAAAGCCTTTTCACGAAATGGTGACGCCACAGGGTCTGATAGCGAGTGGCTATCAGGCTCCGAAGACCCACGACACTCCTGACTATGCGTTTGCCCTCAATTATGGTTATCACGTCGATGCGGTGAAGTTTGCTGCTTTGCTGCGGCAGCACAGTATCACCCGCTTTAACGTCTGTCACAGAGAGGCCCACGTAACGGGGGTTTCATGCGGCGACGATGGTTTTCTGACTGCTGTCGTGCTGGACACGGGCGAACGGTTGTCCGGGGATTTCTTTATAGACTGCTCGGGGCACAGGGCACTTCTGATTGGCGAGCACCTTGGTGCACCCTTACACGACGCGGCCGCCGTACTGCCAAATAATCGTGCGGTGGTCACACAAATACCGTACCGGGAACCCGACGAGGAGATTCATTCCTGCACCCAATCCACAGCGCAATCTGCTGGTTGGATCTGGGACATTGGTCTTCAGTCTCGGCGTGGCGTGGGTTATGTGCATTGCGCAGATTTTGTTTCTGAAGAGGACGCCACCGAGTGTCTCAGGCAATACGCGGCGGGAAATATCGGTGCCGAGCGGGCAGCGGACTTGTCCTTTCGCACCTTAAACTTCAAGCCGGGATTCCGGACTACACCTTGGATCAATAATTGCGTTGCCGTGGGACTGTCAGCAGGGTTTATCGAGCCTCTGGAAGCGTCGGCCCTGGCCATGGTCGAACAGGCCGCTGCGTCGCTGGTAGACTCCTTCCCCGTGGGCCGCGCATTGATGGGTCCCTGTTCCCGTGCATTCAACAGAAAAATGCGGGGCCACTGGGACAGTATTCAGGAGTTTTTGCAACTGCACTACGTACTCAGCGAGCGACATGACACGGCGTATTGGCGTGCGGCCAGCAGCGTCGATAGCATCAGTCAATTGTTGAGTGACAAACTGGCCCTATGGCAGGTCAGGGCGCCTTGGCACCTTGATACTCCCAGGATCGACGAATTATTTCCGGCGGCCAGCTATCAGTATGTTTGGCTGGGAATGAACGGGCATTTGCAGTCCCAGGGTTTGGGCAGTGGTACCACCCGTGACGAAGTTCTGAAAGAGCTCGATCCTATCCTGTTCAGTGTCAGGGAGCGCGCGCTGAAGTTGCAGCGCACAATGCCGGGGAATCGGCAATTGCTCAACGCACTGCGTATCAATAATGAATCGGCAATGGTGACGGCATGAGTGATTTCCAGATTCTGAACAATATTGACCACAAAGACCTTCGCGTTATCCAGGCCCATGGCGCCGAATTCGGAGACGCGATTCACAATTGTCCTGCATACACTTTTGAGTTTCGCGACTTACAGGCGGATTTCCCCATTTTGCTGCAGGCTACCGAGCAGGACGGACTGATTCCCGTGGCCCTGCTGGGGTTTGAGGCGGGCGAAAACCTGTTCCTTGAGGACGCGACCTGGACTGCCCTGAGCCGCCCGGCCTTCCTGCGTAAAGGTCCCTTCCTGATTGGCCAGCACCAGGCAGACAATGGTGAAGAGGTCCGGTTGCTGAGTGTTGACCTGTCGCACCCCCGCGTGACAGATGAGGGGTCGGGAGAGGCTGTTTTTCAGCCTCTGGGAGGCAGGACCGAGTATTTGGAGCGCACCGCCGACCTCCTCGAGCAGATTCATGAGGGCGCAGAGCACACCCGTCGCTTCACTGCCGCACTGGCGGATTTGGAGCTCGTCGAGTCTATTACCATGGATATCACCCTGCGGGATGGCTCCAAAAACCAGTTGCTGGGTTTTTCCGCAATCAATGAGGATCGTTTCCGGGCGCTTCCGGGTGACGTGCTGGGAGATTTATCCGCCAAGGGGTTTTTAATGCCCCTGTTCATGATGCTGTCCTCGCTGTCCAACGTGGGTCGGCTGGTTCAGCTCAAAGAGCAGGCCCGGGTCTCCCCCTCTTGAGTCTGGCAGCGGCCAAGCCGGTTGAGGAAATCGACGGGGTGGCACCGGACGCCATCCCCGCGTGGGTTTTCGAGCGCGAGGAGCCCTTGGTGCTCCGGGGTCTTGTCGCCGATTGGCCGGCAATCCCCGAAGGCGAGGGTGATCTCGACCAGCTGGAACGCTACCTCTCCAAGTTCTGGACAGCCAAGCCGGTGACGGCCTACGTTGCGTCGGAGGATGCCAGCGGTAGATTTGGTTACAACACAGCCTTCAATGGCTTCAATTTCCGCAGCGGCAGTGCGCCTCTGGTCGATATTGTGAACCGGTTGCGGGAACAGCAGGCGCCGCCGGATGGCAGCCCCCTGGCCATTTATGTCGGATCCACACCGGTTGATGGCTGGCTGCCCGGTTTCGACAAGGCCAACTCCCTGGCCATTCCAGGAGATCCCCTGGTTAATTTTTGGCTGGGTAATCGAACCACGGTCTCAGCCCATTATGACTTTCCCAGCAACGTAGCCTGCGTGGTCTACGGGCGTCGCCGGTTTACGCTTTTTCCCACCGATCAAATAGATAATCTGTATGTGGGTCCCGTCGATCGAACCCCCTCCGGGCAGCCGATCAGCCTCGTTGATTTTGAAGACCCGGATTTTCAGGAATTCCCGCGTTTCCGCAACGCCATAGCGGTCTCACAGGGGTGTGAGCTGGGTCCGGGTGATGCTATTTTTATTCCCAGCATGTGGTGGCATCACGTACAAGCCCTGTCCGATTGCAATTTATTGGTGAATTACTGGTGGTTGGATCACGGGCAGCATTTTGGCTCGCCGTTTAATGTGCTTCTGCATGGCATCCTGTCCATACGCCATCTGCCGGAGGAACAACGCCGGGCCTGGCAGACACTGATGAATTTTTATGTATTTGACGCTGCAGCGACGCCGCATATTCCGGTTCATGCCCAGGGTTGCCTGGGGGATATGGATCAGCAGGAGGCGCAACGTCTGCGGGAAGAATTGTTGAACAGGTTAAAGGTTTGAGCTCTCTCAGAGGGCCCTTGGAGTAAGGCTTATGGAACGCCAGAAGATCAGACATGTCGTGATTGCGGGGGGTGGAACCGCAGGATGGATGGCCGCGGCGGCGGTTGCCAAATTGCTGGGTAAAACGGTCAAGGTATCGCTGGTGGAGTCTGAAGAGATAGGCACGGTGGGCGTGGGTGAGGCCACCATCCCAACCCTACTCACGCTGCATGAATTGCTGAAGATCAAGGAGCAGGATTTCATTTCAGCTGTGGGGGGCACCTTCAAGCTGGGGATTTCTTTTGAGAATTGGCACGATGTGGGTAAAGACTATATCCATTCATTTGGCTTCACAGGCAAAGACTGCTGGGCCGCCGGCTTTCAGCATTTCTGGCTGAAGGGAAAGCAGTTGGGGATCAGTAAGGAGTTTGGCGAATACTGCAATGAGTGGATGGCAGCGAAGCACAACCGCTTCGCAGTGCTGCCCAACCAAAACCTCAATTACGCCTACCACTTCGATTCCGCACGTTACGCCGTGTTTCTGCGCGATATTGCCGAGGAGCATGGGGCGGTTCGGATAGAGGGCAAAATAGCCGCTGTACTCCAGAACGAGGAAAGTGGCTTTATTTCAGGGCTGCGCCTGGAGAGTGGCCAGCAAATAGACGGTGATTTCTTTGTTGATTGCACTGGATTCAGGGGGCTTTTGATAGAGCAAACCCTGCACGCCGGCTACGACGATTGGCAGCATTGGCTGCCCTGTGACAGCGCCCTCGCCGTGCAGACGGAAAACGTGCAGCCGCCGATTCCCTACACACGGTCGATTGCCCACGAAGCGGGCTGGCAGTGGCGCATTCCCCTGCAGCACCGCACCGGAAATGGCATGGTGTATTGCAGCAAATTCTGGTCACGGGACGAGGCAGAGGAAAAGCTTCGCAACAATTTAGAGGGTGAGTTGGTCACCGAGCCGCGCCCCATAAAATTCCAAACGGGAACCCGTCGCCGCCACTGGGTTAAAAATTGTGTGGCGGTTGGTCTCTCAAGTGGCTTCATGGAGCCGTTGGAATCCACAAGCATCCACCTTATACAACGCAGCGTTGTGCGCTTCATGCAGATGTTCCCCTACGATGGGGTTCGACAGCCCGATATCGATGAATTCAACAGCCAGATGAAGTTTGAGATCGAGAATATCCGTGATTTCATCATCCTTCATTACCACGTCACCGAGCGGACTGACACACCCTTCTGGCGTCATTGCAGAACAATGGATATTCCCGATTCGCTCCAGCATCGCATCGACCTGTTCAAGGAAACTGGCCGGGTTTTCAAGGTGCCCACTGAGTTATTCGGTGAGAACTCCTGGACACAGGTGATGCTGGGCCAGGGGCTGCACCCCGAGCAGTATCATCCCATTGTGAATATGATGGATGAGCAGGAGCTACGCGATTTTCTGGGTGGAATACATGGCTCCGTGGAGCGCTTGGTCAGCCAGTTACCAGACCATCAGCGATTCATTGATCACTATTGCCAAGAGGCGCGATAACCAATCCGGTTTGCCGTGGCTTTTATCCCTCTCGTCGCATCTGGGTAGGCGAAAGGAGGGCACGGAAATAGTCTCATGGCAGGGTAGCGCCGCGAAAAGGCCGTTACAAAGCATAATTAATAGGTAGTGCTGATGATTAAGATACCGCGCGCTGCAGTGTTTGCCGCCGCCTCATTTGTTGTTGTGGGCATGGGTCTCTCGGCCTGTTCAGAGTCCGGACCAGCCAGCGCCAATCCGGCGCCAACAACAATGAGTCCTGAGCAGGCGGCTGCCGATCTGCTGAAGACCCTGACCCTGGAACAAAAAGTGGGCCAGATGATTCAAGGCGAGATCTCGGAGGTTACCCCAGATGACCTGCGCCGTTACGGTTTGGGCAGCGTCTTGAATGGCGGCGGATCATTCCCCAGCGCTGACAAACACGCGACTATTGCCGATTGGCTTAAGGTGGCCGATGACTACTACGTCGCTTCCATCGATACCAGTGCAGGGAATGCGGGTATACCCGTCATATGGGGGACGGACGCGGTGCATGGGCATAACAATGTGCTCGGGGCGACCATCTTTCCCCACAACATTGGTTTGGGTGCTGCCCGGGATCCCGCGTTGGTCGCCGCGATCAGCGGCGCCACGGCAAGGGAAGTCAAGGCGACTGGGATCGACTGGATTTTTGCGCCGACGGTGGCCGTGGCAAGAGACTATCGCTGGGGCCGCACCTACGAATCCTACAGTTCTGACGAGACGCTGGTTGCCTCCTACTCAGGGGGTATGGTGAAAGCCATGCAAGCCGAAGGCATCGTTGCCACCGCCAAGCACTTTGTTGGCGACGGGGGTACTCACACGGGTGAAGATCGAGGTGATACCCGTCTGCCTTTGGATACCCTGCTCAACGAACACGGGGCTGGCTATGGGCCGGCCATCGATGCCGGTGTCATGACCGTTATGGCATCGTTCAATCGCTGGAATGGTGAAAAGGTGCACGGTAATAAATTCTTGCTGACCGATGTGCTGCGCGGTCAACTTGGGTTCGAAGGTTTCGTCGTCAGTGACTGGAACGGTATCGGTGAGGTTGCGGGATGTACTGACGATAGTTGCCCGCAGGCCATAAACGCCGGTATTGATATGGTCATGGTCCCCGAGGACTGGCGGGCGGCACTTCAAAACCTGGTTGCCCAGGTCAGGTCGGGTGTTGTGTCCGAGGCCCGTATTGACGAGGCAGTTTTGCGCATTCTCACGATTAAATTTGCCTCGGGTCTCATGAATCGGGGACTGCCCTCAAAAGTAGCCCTCGGTTACGAGGATCAGATTGGCAGTGTTGATCATCGAGCCCTCGCCCGTGACGCGGTGCGGCGATCACTGGTGCTTTTGAAAAACGACGAGCAACTCTTGCCATTGCATCCGGCCGGCAATTTTCTCATCGTGGGTGGGGGCGCTGACAACATCGGGATGCAGTCCGGTGGGTGGACCATCAGTTGGCAGGGGACCGGTAACAACAATTCAGATTTCCCCGGGGGCACATCAATTTACGCGGGCCTTCGGGCACAGATCGAGGCGGCCGGCGGCAGCGTGTTTACTGCCGGGTCGGTACCTGAGGGCACGACTATTGATGCCGTGATAGCCGTATACGGTGAATCGCCCTATGCCGAAATGCAGGGCGATATATCGACCCTGGCGTGGCAACAGCCCGGGTTTGAGGACCTGGCTACGCTGCGGGAGTACCGGGACCAGGGGCTGCCCGTCGTGTCCGTCCTGTTATCGGGAAGGCCGCTGTGGGTCAACCGGGAGATGAACGCCTCAACGGCGTTTGTCGCTGCCTGGCTGCCGGGGAGTGAGGGCGCAGGCGTGGCGGATGTTCTCCTGCGGACTGCCGACGGTGCCGTGCAGCACGAGTTCAAGGGGCGGCTTCCCATGGCCTGGCCGGCAAATGATATTAATCCTCAGGACCGTCAACTCCCGGTGGCCACCACCGTGTTTCCCGTGGGGTATGGCCTCGACTCACAAAGTGACGTGACGATGTCAGCCCTCCACGAGGAGACTTTGGGAGAGCCCATCAATGAAGATCGTCCCGTCTTTGCCGGAGGCCCCCGCGGTCCCTGGCAGCTGTATTTGGGCAACGAGCTCGACTGGGCTGTAGCAAGCGGTCCGAGAGGGGGCGTGACCCGGGATGAACAGCTGGCTATCTCTGTAATTGATTACCGCGTTCAGGAGGATGCCAGACGCCTTTCCTGGTCTGGTGACGGCAGTCGCCCGGGGCAGGTTTACTTCCGCTCAGATGACTCCATAGATCTCACGGAAATGGCGGACAAGGGCGGTGTTATTGTTATGGAGGTCCGCCTGGGCCAGGCTCCGGGTAGTGCGGTGACCTTGCGCATGGACTGCACCTGGCCCTGTAGCGGTGCCATTGATGTGACCGATCAAATCAAACAGCTTGAGTTGAATACTTGGCACCGTCTGGCGGTACCGCTGGCGTGTTTCGAGGCTGCTGGCACGAATCTTGGGTCGGTTGATGTGCCTTTTTTGGTGAGCACGGCGGGTCTGTTTTCAGTGGATTTGGCGGAAGTCACCATTGCTGAGGCCGCAGGTAACGCGCAGGTCATGCGCTGTCCCGCGGAAAATCTGGCCGGTATTGTCCCAGGGGGGCTATAGCCCATGTTATCAACACTCGATATTACTATCGTCGCTCTGTATGCCTTCGCACTGTTCGCCCTCGCCCAGTGGGTGTCCCGTGAAAAGCCCGGGCATGAAAAAAATGCTGCCGACTATTTTCTCGCGGGTAAAGCGTTGCCTTGGTGGGCGATAGGCGCCTCCCTGATTGCAGCCAATATCTCAGCAGAACAGATCATTGGTATGTCGGGATCGGGTTACGCCATCGGTCTTGCGATTGCGTCCTATGAGTGGATGGCGGCTATTACCCTGATTCTGGTGGGTAAGTTTCTTCTGCCGGTCTTTTTGAAAACCGGCATCTACACGATGCCCCAATTCCTTGAGCAGCGTTATGACCATCGCGTCCGTATTGTGATGGCCTGCTTTTGGCTGGGTGTTTATGTGTTCGTCAACCTGACTTCCATTCTGTGGCTGGGCGCCCTTGCGACCAACACCGTAGCGGGTGTGGATCTCACGGTCGCTCTGTGGCTGCTTGGCGCTTTTGCGGTGTCCTACTCGCTATATGGAGGTCTCAAGGCTGTGGCCCTGACCGACATTATCCAGGTCATTCTGCTCGTGGCGGGCGGACTGATGATTGCAGCGATACTGTTGGAAAAGATTTCCGGCGGGTCGGGGGTGGTCAGTGGTTTCGTCACGCTCATGGACACGGTTCCAGACCGATTCGATATGATTCTCGCCAAGGAACACCCCCATTACATGAGCCTGCCGGGCCTATCGGTACTCATTGGCGGCATGTGGGTGATGAATGTGTCCTACTGGGGCTTCAACCAGTACATTATCCAGCGTGCGCTGGCCGCCAAGAGCGTTGGAGAGGCGCAGAAAGGCATTGCTTTTGCAGCTTTTCTGAAGCTGCTCATGCCGCTCATTGTGGTCCTGCCCGGGATTGCCATGTTTGCTCTCAACGCGGATCTGGCGACTCCCGATCAGGCCTACCCCTCGGCCATGGCATTACTCCCGTCGGGTATCAAGGGCCTGGTGTTCGCCGCCCTGCTCGCTGCCATCGTCTCCTCGCTGGCCTCGATGTGTAACAGCATTTCAACGATTTTCACGGTCGATCTGCTGCCGTCAATGGTGTCGTCTGACTGGCTGGAGCGTAACAGGGTGTTCAGCGGTCGTGTGACCGCCCTCGTGGCCATGCTGGTGGCGATGTTGGCAGCGAGGCCACTGTTGGGTAATTTCGACCAGGCGTTTCAGTATATTCAGGAGTTCACGGGATTCTTCACCCCCGGTATCGTTGCTATCTTTTTGCTGGGCATGTTCTGGGAAAAGACGACGGCTACCGGTGCACTGCTGGCCGCAGTGGGTTCCGCGGTATTGTCACTTGGGATGAAACTACTGCTGCCCGCGCTACCGTTCATTGACCGTGTCGGCCTGGTCTTCCTCTCCTGTCTTGCCATCGCGGTCGTCTGGTCTCTGGCACGCCCCCAGAGCCAGCCCGGTTATATACAGCCCTCCGGCGTCAGTTTCGCCACATCAACAGGCTTCAATGCCGCGGCCGTGGTAGTGACCTGCCTGCTGGTCTTTTTCTATGCAGTCTGGTGGTGATGAGTTTCTGAAATCAGCTGCTCTGGCGTTGCAACCTCGTTGCCACGCCTTGGTCTTTATCGCTGCGCTGCTGCTAGCCCCGATACTGTCGGCAACTACGGAGCGCTGTTCTCCAACATGGGTGGATGATTTTGATGGTGTACTGGATCCATCCGTCTGGCGCGTTGTCGAAGGGAATGGCTGCGATGTGGGTCTGTGTGGCTGGGGCAACAATGAGCTCCAGCACTACGCTCCCCACGCTATCGCTGTCGAGGATGGCACTCTTGGGTTGACCGTCACTGCGGCCGACGGGCTTATCACCTCGGGTAAGCTGGTGAGCGAGGATCTGTTTTACCAGCGCTACGGGCGCTTTGCAGCTCGCATCAAGCTGCCCACCGGACGGGGTCTGTGGCCTGCCTTTTGGATGATGCCCCAGACCGACAGTCCCTGGCCGTTGGCCGGTGAGATCGACATCATGGAATGGACCGGTAACGAGCCCAATCGGCTGATCGGTGCGGCACACTTCGGCCCGCTGCCTCCCCAGAATGTCCACTACAGCGAAACCCTTCTGCTACCCCGGCGCTGGGATAGTGACTGGCATGAATTTGCGGTGGAATGGCGGCCGGATTCTATCCAATGGGAGGTTGATGGGCGAATCCATGGAACCATGACGCCCGCTGACGTCGCGCCCCATCCCTGGGTTTTCGCCGATGCGCCTTTCTATTTGATACTCAATGTCGCTGTGGGTGGCACGCTGGGAGGCGACGTGCAAGTGGCGGATCTGCCAGCTACGATGTGGGTTGATTGGGTAAAAGTCCATGATCTGGAGTGCATGGCACCCTAAGGGTTCGGTCGCCGCCCCGGCAGGCTCTGGATGCCTCGGCCTTCATCTTCGATTACGCGTCTACCCGGTTACTGGTTGGGCGGTAATGAACTGGCCAGGTTCCCGACTGCCCGTCTTGCGCCACGTAGGGTAAACTTGCCGGCCGGCCAGGCAAATTTTTGACGTTTTACAGACTTCTCAACCCAGGACAACGATCATGAATCAAGCGGCACCGCAGCCTACAGGCCTTTTGGCCCAGGGCGCCCAGTCAATTGCGACCTTTGACCCCGATCTCTGGCAGGCCATGAGCGCCGAGAGCCAGCGACAGGAGCAGCACATCGAATTGATTGCTTCAGAAAACTACGCCAGCCCCCGTGTCCTGGAGGCCCAGGGGTCGGTGCTGACCAACAAATACGCCGAGGGCTACCCCGGTAAGCGGTACTATGGCGGGTGTGAGTTTGTGGATGTGGCTGAGACCCTTGCCATCGAGCGGGCCAAACAGCTTTTTGGCGCGGCCTATGCCAACGTCCAGCCACATTCGGGCTCAAGCGCCAACATTGCGGTGTACCACGCGCTTCTGGAACCCGGCGATACGGTGATGGGTATGAGCCTGGCCGACGGGGGACACCTGACTCATGGTGCCTCGGTAAATTTTTCGGGAAAGATCTACAAGGCGGTTCAGTACGGTATCAATCATGATACCGGGTTGATTGACTACGACGAACTGATGACCCTGGCAAAGGCGCACCGTCCGCGCATGATCATCGGTGGTTTTTCAGCCTACAGCCGCATCATGGATTGGTCCAAGTTCCGCGACATCGCCGATAGTGTCGGCGCCTACCTACTCGTTGATATGGCCCACGTCGCGGGTCTGGTCGCTGCGGGAGTTTATCCGTCACCCATGGCCCACGCGGATGTGGTCACTTCCACCACGCATAAAACCCTCCGTGGCCCGCGTAGTGGCATCATTCTGGCCAACGGTGACGAGACCCTGCACAAGAAACTGAATAGCGCCGTGTTCCCAGGGGCCCAGGGTGGTCCACTGATGCACGTCATTGCCGCGAAGGCCGTTGCCTTCAAGGAGGCCATGGAGCCCGAGTTCGTTGACTACCAGAAGCAGGTCGTGAAAAACGCCCAGGCTATGGCGGACACGTTTGTTAACCGGGGCCACAGGATCGTCTCTGGTGGCACCGACAATCACCTGATGTTGCTGGATTTAATTGGCAGGTCCTACACCGGCAAGGATGCAGATGCAGCGTTGGGGGAAGCCTACATCACCGTCAATAAAAACGCCGTACCCAACGACCCGAGATCTCCCTTTGTCACGTCGGGACTTCGTCTGGGCACGCCGGCCATTACAACACGTGGGTTTTTGGAGGCCGACACAAGGGACCTTACCCATTGGATCTGTGATGTGCTGGCGGCGCTGGAGGAGGGTGCCGGAGAAACGGTCATTCCCGCCGTGCGCGCAAAGGTCCTGGAAATCTGTAGCCGCCTGCCGGTTTACGTGCGCTAGGCCGTATCCGTGCACTGCCCGTTCTGCGCCATCGACGAGACCAAGGTGATCGACTCCCGCCTTGTGGCAGACGGCAATCAGGTGCGCCGTCGCCGGGAATGTCTGGGCTGCAAGGAGCGTTTTACCACCTACGAGCTCGCCGAATTGGTAATGCCGCGGATCATCAAGCAGAACGGCAGTCGTGAGCCTTTCGACGAAGAAAAACTGCGGGGGGGGTTTCTCCGGGCATTGGAAAAGCGCCCCGTTTCCGTTGAAGAAATTGAAAAATGGATAACCCATATCAAGCATCAGCTGCGTGCCACCGGTGAGCGGGAATTGCCTTCCAGCGAGGTGGGAAGCCATGTTATGGAAGCTCTGAAGGCTATGGATCAGGTGGCTTATGTGCGTTTTGCGTCTGTCTACCGAAGCTTTCAGGATTTGGCGGAGTTCAGGGATGCGATCGAGAGCCTGGAGGCGGAACCCCCCGCAGAGGTGTGACCGGCGCATCGTCCACCTCGAAGGATGAGGTCTTCATGCGAGAGGCGCTCGTCGAGGCAGGGAAGGGGCGGTTCTGGGCATCACCCAACCCCCATGTGGGTTGCATCATTGTTTCAAACCACAAGGTAGTATCCCGGGGCTTTACCCAGCCCGCTGGCGAGGCTCACGCCGAGATTGTGGCACTGGCCAATTGTGCCAACCCCCGTGGCGCGACGGCTTACGTAACGCTGGAACCCTGTGCCCACTATGGCCAGACCGGACCCTGTGCGGACGCTCTGGTCGCAGCTGGCGTCAAGCGGGTGGTTGTGGCAGTGGAAGATCCTGATCCCCGCGTGGCCGGTCGCGGCATCGAAAGGCTCCGTGAGGCTGGCATCGACGTGCATGTGGGCGTCTGCGCCGAGGCTGCCAGCCGGCAACTGAAGGGTTTCCTGCTCCGCATGCAGCGGGGCTGGGGGCGGGTTCGGTTGAAACTTGCCTGCTCCCTGGATGGACGGACCGCAATGGCCTCGGGGGAGAGTCAGTGGATAACCAGTCCAGAGGCACGTCGGGATGCACAGCAACTCCGAGCCGCCAGTTCCGTCATCCTAACTGGCATTGGAACCGTGCTTGCCGATGATTGCGCCCTGACGGTCCGCCCTGATGAATTGGGACTCCTCGATGATGAGCAGTCGCGTGCCCTGCGCCGAGTCCCGGCCAGAGCTGTGTTGGATAGCAGGGGACGCACGCCCTCGGGTGCCAGAATTCTGACCTCGGATGCGAAAACCACCGTGTTTACCTCTGCAGGGCATACCGTACCAGCGGGTGCAGAGCACGCGGTGGTGGCCCATAGTGAGGATGGCTTGGATCTTCCCGAGGTGTTGCGGGTTTTGGGGCAGGATGGTGCCAATGAGATCTTGATCGAGGCGGGCCAGACCTTGGCGGGCGCATTCATACGATTGGGGCTGGTGGATGAGCTGGTGATCTACCAGGCGCCGCTGTTGCTGGGAAAAACCGCACAGCCCCTGATGGATATTGTCATGGCTGAGCTCGCTCAGGGCATCCAATTGGCTTATACGGAGGTGAGTCCTATTGGACCTGACCTGCGTATCATGGCGACCCTGCAGTCAGGAAGGTAAAAAGTGTTCACAGGAATCATTCAGGCAATCGGTGAGATAGCGGCCATGGAGCCCCGGGGGGGTGACCTGCGCCTGCGTGTTCGCACAGGAAAGCTTGACCTTGACGATGTCCAGCTGGGCGACAGTATTGCGACCAGCGGTGTTTGCCTGACTGTGACGGGCCTGCCCGGCGATGGCTATTGGGCTGACGTTTCTCTGGAGTCACTGAGCCTGACGACGCTGGGAGATCGTAAACCCGGTGATCGTGTCAACCTGGAGAAATCGTTGACGCCCACCTCCCGGCTCGGAGGTCATATTGTCAGCGGCCATGTCGATGGTGTGGGTACGGTTTGCTCTGTCACCCAGGAGGGTCGGTCGTGGCGCTATGTGATATCGGCGCCGGTGGATCTGGCGCGCTACATCGCCCATAAGGGCAGCATTACTGTAGACGGAACCAGTCTCACCGTGAACGTGGTGCGGGGCCGGGAGTTTGAACTCAATATAATCCCCCAGACATTCGATGAAACGGTATTTGGGGAGTACGCCGAGGGAACACGTGTCAATCTTGAGGTCGATGTCATAGCGCGCTATCTGGAGCGCTTGTTGCAGGGAGATCGAGCGGCGGAGACGGCTGGGGTATCCATGGACACGCTCCGCGGGTCGGGTTTTATCCATGACTGAGTTGCCTAACTATCGAGACCCGGCAGGTCTTATCAGCGACCTTCGCCATGGCCACATGGTGTTGCTGCTGCTCGAGGACAGTGGCGGCGGGGTGACCGGGATCGTGACCGTTGCCGCCGAGCTTTGTGAAGACCATCACATCACCTTTATGGCGCGTCAGGCGAGGGGACTAATCTGTCTCGGACTGACGCGGGAGCGCTGCGACGACCTGCACCTACCCCTCATGGTCGAGGGTAAAGGTGACGCTGCGCCCTTCACCCTGTCTATTGAAGCCGCGGAGGGCATCGAAACCGGAATTTCAGCCAAAGACCGCGCACATACAGTAAGGGTCGCCGTTGCACCCCAGACGGGTGCCACCGACCTTGTCCAACCCGGCCATATATTTCCCATTGCTGCCGAGGCGGGTGGATTGTTGAGCCGTGTCGACCGTGCGGAGGCGACCACCGATCTGGCGGGACTAGCGGGTCTGTTTCCCGCGGCAGTGTTCACCGAAGTTTTGGACGAAAGCGGTAACCTCGCCCGGGAGGATGCCCTGCAGCGCTTCGCCAAGGTACATGACTTACCCGTTGGACGCGTCTCGGAGCTGATCCACCATCGGCTGACAACCGAAGGCACCATAGAGCGAGTGCGTCAGGGTAAGGTGCACACAGACCACGGCGAGTTTGACCTGACAATCTATCGGGAGACAAACGAAGGATCACTGCATATGGCCCTCAGCCATGGTGCCCTGCAGCAGCAGGAAGTGACCGTGGTCAGGGTGCACGTGACCTCGGCTCTTCGTGATCTGGTGGGCACCACCCTCGAGGGGCATCCAACCTGGCGCTTTGATAGCAGCTTGGCAGAAGTTGCGGCCTCGGATCGAGGGGTCCTGGTGCTTATCTCACGGCCGGAGACTCCAGAAGAGCTACTGGCGAGCGTCGACCGCCTTCTGGGCTTGCCGATCGCAGAAGCAAAGGGTCCCCAGGCTGGCTACGCATCCATCGGGCTAGGGGCCCAGATTCTCAATGATCTCGGCGTGGGAAGGATTGAACTCTTGGGAGCACCGCTGAAGTACAATGCACTGGCGGGCTTTGGACTTGAAGTGGTTAATTTTGTCGCACCCCGCTAACAGGCAGAAATTTTAGGAGAGCATCATGAGTAGCCAGGGAATTCGGACAACTGAAGGCACATTGGGGCCGAACAGCGGCCGCTACGTGCTGGTGGTGGCACGTTGGAATAGTTTTGTCGTCGAGCATCTCCTCGAGGGGGCCGTTGATGCACTGCGCCGTCACGGTATTGCCGATGACCAGATGCATATTGTGCGCGTCCCGGGTGCTTTTGAGATCCCGGTGGCGTGCCAGAAAATTGCCCGGCGGGAGGATTGCGACGCGATCATTGCCCTGGGTGCTGTTATTCGTGGCGGCACTCCCCACTTTGAGCATGTGGCTGGCGAATGCACCAAAGGGATTGCCCAGGTGCAGATGGAGAGTGGTAAGCCAATAGCCTTTGGCGTGCTGACGGTTGATTCGATAGAACAGGCGGTCGAGCGTGCGGGTACCAAGGCAGGCAACAAAGGTGCGGAAGCGGCACTCAGCGCCCTGGAAATGGTGAGTTTGGGCACGGCCCTGGATTCCTGACGCCATGTCGGGGGTCAACACGCTGGCAGCACAGCGAAGAAGGGCGAGGCACTTTGCCCTTCAGGGGCTTTACCAGTGGTCAATGACGCGCGCAAACCTCGCTGAAATAGAGGCCGAGTTCAGGATCGACAACGATTTTTCCCATGTCGACGGCGATTACTACCGCGCACTGCTGACGGGTGTCACACAGGACGCGGAGGCCTTGGACAGTAGTTTCGCTGAGCTTCTCGATAGGCCGCTGGACGACCTGGATCCCGTTGAGCGCGCCCTGCTGCGCCTGGGTGCTTTCGAACTCCGGGAACGCATTGATGTGCCCTATAAGGTGGTGATCAATGAAGCCGTTGCACTGGCAAAAAAATTTGGTGCTACGGACAGCTATCGTTATGTGAATGGTGTTCTCGATAAGCTGGCCCGCCAGTATCGCCAGGTTGAAATTACGGCCGAGGCCTGATCGGTGACCTGCCATGGGTAGGGAGTTTCAACTCATCCAGCGTCACCTCGCGCTTTTTGGAGCAGCACCCCAGGTGCGGGTTGGCGTCGGTGATGATGGCGCCGTTCTTGCACTCCCCCCCGATACCGAGCTGGTGGTATCCACCGATACCCTGGTGGAGGGGACGCATTTTCCTGAATTGACGCTGCCTGAATACGTTGCGACTCGAGCCGTTGCAGCAGCGGCCAGCGACCTTGCCGCAATGGCCGCTGAACCGCTGGCCATGACCCTTGCCCTGACCCTGCCCGCCGCCGATGATCTCTGGTTGCACAGCTTCAGCGAGGGTTTGGCTAGAGTCGTGAAACAATTTGCGCTGCCGCTGGTGGGTGGCGACCTGACCCGTGGTCCGTTGAGCGTCACGGTGACGGTGATCGGTACGGTCCCCCATGGCCGCGCACTGTGTCGCACTGGGGCTCGGCCCGGCGATCGTCTTTGTGTCACCCATACCCTGGGGGATGCTGCTGCGGGCCTGGCGGTAGTCTCTGGCCATCTAAAATCCCTTGAGGCGCTGACACCCGATGAGGCGTTATTTCTTGAGGATCGCTTTTACCAGCCTACCGCCCGCCTCGATTGGGTTGGGTGGTTGAGGGACAACGCCCACGCAGCGATCGACATTTCTGACGGTCTCCTCGCGGACGCGGGCCACCTGTCGAGCGCTTCAGGGGTTGGCTGCCGCATAGACAGTGGGCGGTTGCCTCTGTCCTCAGCCCTGGCATCTGTTGAGAAAACGCAGCGTTTGACCTGGGCGCTTGCGGGAGGCGACGACTATGAACTCGCTGTCGCCGTTCCGCCTGCCGTGGACCTGCCGGAAAATCTTACCCAGGTGGGGGAATTTGTCAGCGGTGCAGGCGTAGCGTGCGATTATATCCCTGATGGCCTTACGGGCTATGATCACTTTGGTATTTAGATGAGCGACATACTGGCGAATAAAAAATCACCGCAACTCGCGAGGGTACTGAGATCGCCGGCGCTCCTCCTGGCGAGTTGGTGGGGTACGGGTCTGTCACCCTGGGCCCCGGGGACAATTGGTAGCCTCGCTGCTTTACCTTTCTGCGCTGTTTGTCTCTTGTATCTCCCCCTCTGGGCTGTCTGTGGGGTCATGGGCTTGCTGGTTGCCGTGGGAGTCTGGTCTGCGAGAATCGCCGGTGACGCCTGGGGACAGGTCGATCACGGTGCCATTGTGATCGATGAGGTGCTCGGACAATTGCTGGCTGTTGCGCTACCTTATTACGTGATCGGATACCGGGGGGCAGGACTCGAATTCTGGATTGTCGGGTTTGCGCTCTTTCGGCTCTTTGACATCAGCAAGCCCTGGCCCGCCAGTTATTTTGACCAGAGGATGAAGACGGCCTGGGGCGTGATGCTCGATGATGTGGCCGCGGGTATTTGGGCTGGGCTGCTGGCCATTCCGCTGCTCTGGGGGCTTGCCTTGCTGTGACTCAGGTTTCTCGGCGTACCATGGCAACAGCCAGATCAGCCAGTGCCGCCGCCCTGTCGCCGTAGCGGCTGAGTGAGTCCAGGGCTTCAGCCAATAATCTTTCTGCTTCGGCTTGCGCGCCCTCCAGGCCCAGATGTCGCACATAGGTGCACTTCTCTACGGCCAGATCCTTACCCGCCGTTTTCCCCAGCGTTGAACTGCTCTGTGTCACGTCAAGAATGTCATCGGCCACCTGAAACGCCAGACCTATGGCGCCGGCAAAACGATCGAGGTGGGCGATATCGGTAGCATCTGCGTCGGCGCAAAGGGCCCCTGACAGTATGGCGGCCCTGATCAGTGCGCCGGTTTTCTGGCGGTGGATTTGCCCCAGTTCCTCAATGGTGAGCGACGCGCCCTCTGCAGCCATATCGAGCGCCTGCCCACCCACCATGCCAGCAAACCCCACTGCCTCGGTAACGACCGCCAGCAATTTGATGCGTATCTCGGCCGATAGCCCGCATTCCCGACTGATGAGACCAAAGGCCGCCGCCTGAAGGCCATCGCCAACCAGGATGGCCGTCGCATCATCGTAGACCGTGTGGACGGTAGGTTTTCCCCGACGCAGGGGATCGTTGTCCATAGCGGGTAAATCGTCATGAACCAGGGAATAGGTATGAAGCCACTCAATAGCCGTTGCCACCGATACCACCGCTTCGCAGGGGCGCTGGCTGAACATCTGAAAGCTGGCATCAACAAGGCGGGCTCGTAACTGCTTGCCCGGCGTTTTAAGGACATATTGAAGGGCGGCGTTAAGGCGTGAGTCGGTACACGCCAGCATCGCAGCCTGCAAATCTGCCGGCGTCATGGGTCGATCGCCTGCACCTCACCGTCACCGGTTACCATGGCGACCCGTTGTTCAGCCGCTTCCAGTACTTTACCTGCCGTGGCAACCAATGCCATGCCCTGCTCATACAGCGCCAGGGACTCTTCCAGGTCAACGTCAGGATCTTCAAGCTTCTCAACGATGTGTGCCAGCGCCTCCATCTGCTCTTTGAGCGGTGGGTGTGTCGCGCTGTCCTCTTGCTTCTTGGGCAAAGCAGTCTCCTGGTTACCGTCCGGTTTGTTGTCCGGCGTCGTCAAGTATTGGTCTAAATAATACTGCTTACCACCGCATCTACCGCATCAGGTCGGCCCCCGGCGTCAACGATTGCCGCCCTTGTGAGCCCCGCCGCTTCGCGGTTTTCCTTTTGGCTGCCATGGTGGATAAAGGTATCTGGAATGGCAACGTGGTGGATTTCCAGCCTAGCCCCGGCACGGGACAGAAATTCGGCAACGGCACTGCCAGCTCCGCCGGCCAGCATGTTTTCCTCTACGGTGATAAAGCGCTCGTGGCTAGCCGCCATTTTCATCAGCAGTGCCTCGTCGAGCGGCTTGACCCAGCGCATATCCACCAGAGTCGCATCGAGCGTTTCGGCTGCTGCCGCAGCCTCTTCCAGCAAAACACCAAAGTTCAGTATGGCGATATGTTTTCCGGTCCTCAGGGTAACCGCCTTGCCGATCGGCATAGCAGTCATTGTGGTCTCAACCACTACCCCCGTACCGGCGCCACGCGGATAGCGCACCGCCGCCGGTCCGGTGTGCTGGTATGCGGAGTACAGCAATTGGCGGCACTCATTTTCGTCGGAGGGACAGGCCACCACCATATTGGGGACACAGCGTAGATAGCTTAGATCGAAAACCCCGTGGTGGGTCGCACCGTCCTGTCCAACCAGCCCACCGCGATCAATGGCGAAGGTGACGTCCAGGTTCTGCAGTGCGACATCGTGAATGAGCTGGTCGTAGGCCCGCTGCAGGAATGTTGAGTATATGGCCACAACCGGCTTTACCCCATCGCACGCCATTCCCGCAGCGAGCGTGACGGCATGCTGTTCAGCTATAGCCACGTCATGGTAACGCTCCGGATACTCCCGGGAGAAGCGAACCATACCCGAACCCTCACACATGGCAGGGGTGATTCCCACCAGGCGTTCGTCCTCGGCTGCCATGTCGCACAGCCACGCGCCAAAAACATCCTGGTACTTGGGGGGAGATGCTTTTTTGACCTCGGTGGCTGCGGGTGCCGCTTCAATCTTATTGATCGCGTGATAGCCCACCGGGTCGCTTTCCGCTGGGCTGAATCCTTTGCCCTTGACCGTGCGAATGTGCAGCAGCTGCGGCCCTTTCAGATCTACCATCGCCTCGAGGGTTTGTACCAGCTGTGGCAGGTCGTGACCGTCCAGGGGTCCCACGTAGTTGAACCCGAGCTCCTCAAACAACATACCGGGGGCAACAAGACTCTTCATCTGCTCCTCGGTCTTTTTGGCTAGGTCCCAGGCTGTACGTACATGCTCGAGGATGCGCTTGGAGCCCTCTCGCAGGGCGATATAGGTCGGGCTGGCCCAGATTTTGGCAAAGTAGGTCGCAAGACCGCCCGTGTTGTGGCCAATCGACATTTGGTTGTCATTGAGAATGACCAGCATGTTAGGCCGGACGTGGCCGGCATGGGCGAGTGCCTCAAAGGCCATTCCTCCAGTGATTGCGCCATCACCAATCACTGCGACGACCTTACGATCGACACCCTGGCGTCCGGCGGCCACCGCCATTCCCATCGCCGCAGAAATACTGGTTGAGCTGTGGCCAACGCCGAAGGTATCAAAGGGGCTCTCGGTGCGCTTGGGAAAGCCCGATAGCCCCCCGGCCTGTCGAATAGTGGCCAGCCTGTCCATCCGACCGGTCAGTATTTTATGCGGGTAGGTCTGGTGGCCCACGTCCCAGACAATGCGATCTTCGGGCGTGTTGAGTACGTGATGCAGGGCGATCGACAATTCCACAACGCCCAGCCCGGCACCAAAATGTCCCCCGGTTTTGCTGACACTGTAGAGCATGAAATCCCGGACCTCAGTCGCCAGTGTCAGCAGGTCTTGTTCCGACAGCGCACGCAGGCACGCCAGATCCGCCTGGACCTGATCCAGCACCGGTGTGTCAGGTTGTACCGTGGGGAATTGCACCGTCATGGGCTGATAATACCTTATCTGATGGGCGGGACGTTACGAATCGCTGAGGCCTGCATACATAAGCATTCTGGCCCTCAGTCGATCACACCCCTCTTTGCCAAGGGTCGAGCCGTCTGGCCAGAACAGCCGGGGGTCGACCCGTCCGGATGCATCAGAAAGCAAGATAGCGGTATCGAATGTTTCCACGCCCACTTTATCTGCGGCCCAGTTCTGCACCCGGGTTTCAAAGTCCGCAAGCTGCACAGCCTTACCCTGGAGGGATGGCGTGACGGTGGGCGGCACCACCACCAAGCCCGGGGACACGCTCCAGTAGGTTCGCTTCTGTACTATCTCGTCAAGGGCGTTCAGAGTGGCCTCGGCCCCTGCTAAACCATCCTCGGGGTCCAGGAAAAGCACTGTGGTCATTGGTTGGTAGTGAGCTACTGTGCGCTCGAAACAGCGGGCAACGGTGTGAGGCCCGATAAGGGGAGAGGCCTTCACGCGGAGTTGCTGGGGCGTCATTTTGTCCCGAGCAGACCTGAACTTCCACTGTGTGAAGGTTGCACCACCAAGGATCAGGACGTTGGCATCCTTGGTAACCCTGATCTGATCGGTTTCCTCGAGGAATGTCCTGATGGATTCACAGGAGGTATCCAGCGGGGACCCAAAATCGAGTGATATGCTGACGCCGGTTGCGACGAGGGGCACGAGTAAAACGGGCATCAGGAGCCAGATGATGCGGCGAGATTCGCTCTGGGTATCTTTGTGTTTATTCATTGCAACCCCTGCTTTTCTGCTTCCTCTGCCTCTAGGAAGGCTAAAAAGCTACTACTCAGGCCGCAATTCTGCCATTTTTTTTACAATCCTGCCCAGACCTGCGCTACAGTTTTAACATGCTATACCAAAGAAAAATTTCCCGCGGCGATGCCCTATCGGCGAAATTGGCATTCCAGCTGCAGAACGCCCGGTATGTGATGGCAGGGGCCCAGACGCTGGGCGTCCTCAGTGCCATGTTTTTGCTTTGGTTCCAGTACTCCCCGCTGCCAATTCCCGCATGGGGTATTGGCATGCTGCTGCTATCTTTTCTCCAGTCCATCCACATGGGCTATGCGCTGGAAAAACAGAGACACATTCAGAATCCCGGAGGAGTGCTCAGGGAAATCATGCTCTCTTCGCTCGTTGGTGGTTTGGCCTGGGCGGCAACGGTTATCTGGATGGGGCAACAGCTATCTGATGATGTCCTCTACGCGTTGATTATGGTCATGGTCATCATGACCGTTACCACTGTGGCTGCCACTGCGGTGGTGCGGGAATTCTACCTGATCTGGATCTGCGCGACGCTCATTCCCGTGGCTTCCTATCTGGGCTGGCAGCATGATGTGCGCCCATTCAACCTGACATTCGCGATGATATTGACCGGGCTTGCCATGCTGATGGCTTTGCTGACTGAGGGTATCAGCCGGTCTTTTTCCCAAATGGTGGAGTCGGGGCTGGAGCGGGAGGCAATGGCGAAGGACCTGTCGGGGGTATCGGATACGCTGAGGGCAAAAAACCTGCAGTTGCAGGAGGCGCGCAAACAGTTGGCAGACCTGGCGAAGCTTGATGAGCTGACCGGGCTGAGAAACCGTCGGGGTGCTGATAAGGCCTTTGAGCTGGAGGTTAGCCGGGCCCAGCGAGCCGGTACTTCGCTGGGCGTCATTATGATCGACGTTGATTATTTCAAGGCCTACAACGACACCTACGGTCATCCCGCCGGCGACGACGTGCTCAAGCAGATTGCAGGTGTCCTGCGATCGGTGACTTCGCGCGCGGGGGAACTTGCGATTCGCATGGGGGGAGAAGAGTTTCTCCTGCTTTTACCCGGTACCAGTCAGGCTGAGGCGATGGCGTCCGCAGAAAAAATACGGGCGCGTATTACTGACCTGCAAATTGAGCACTCGGCATCCGGTGTGGCGAACGTCGTCACGGTATCCCAGGGAGTGGTGGCGAGCATTCCGTCAATGAGCACTGAATTCAAGCAATTGCTTGAGGCCGCGGATCAAGCGCTGTATGCCAGCAAGGAAGGTGGCCGAAATGGGGTGACCCTGTCAGCCTTCAGGGCCTAGTCATCCTCCAGTAAAGGTCTACCTCCCCTGCGCAGTCTGTTCAATAGCTTTCTTTCATGTTTATCGGGCCGATGCGTGGGCGTGTTGCTGCCAGCGGCTCGTCGCAGCTCTGCCTCATGTTGTCGTCTCGCAGCACTCTGGGCTGATTCTTCATACAGCTCCCGGGCCACCGGTGCGGGGCCACGCCGCTCGCTAAGCGCTCGAACGATAACCTCTTTTTCATCCCACCCCTGGCGGATGAGCAATCGATCACCAACAGCAATTTCTTTGCTGACTTTGACGCGCTGTCCCTGTAGTTGAATTTTGCCTCCCTCAATGGCGGCCTTGGCGAGGCTTCTTGTTTTGAAGAAGCGAGCTGCCCAAAGCCACTTATCGACCCGCACTTTCCGTCCCGGCTCGGTGGCTTCAGTTACCATGGGGCAGCCCCTGGAAAAGTTCGTCAAAGTGCAGGACAGCGGGGTAGGTCGTGTGCCCGCGCGCTGCTTGGCTGCTGTCGGGCTGTCGCATGGTCACCAGGAAGGACACGCCGTATGTTTCGGCTGAAGCCAGAACAGATTCTGAATCATCGATAAACAGTGTTTGTTTGGGATCGAAAGAACAGCTCACCTGCAGTTGCTCCCAGAAGGACTGATACTCCTTGGGCGCGCTGAAAGTATGTGAGCTGTGGATCTCATCCAGCCAGCCGGCCAGGCCAATCTGCTCTAGCTTGATGTTCAGGGTTTCGGGGTGTGCATTGGTGACCAGTACTGCACGGCAGTGACTGGCCCGCAGCCGACGCAGGAAGTTTTCCGCCTGGGGGCGCCAGGCAATGCCTGCACAGTGTTGGCGTTTCAGCTCAGCCACATCAAATCCGACGGTCTCAGACCAAAAATCAAGGCAGTACCAGTTGAGGTGGCCACTCTCTCGCTTGTGGATGGGGTCAAGGCGATCTCTGGCGCAGTCAAAAGTGATACCTTGCTCTGCTGCGTAGCGGGCGGGGACCGTTTGGGTCCAGAATTCGGTATCAAATCGTAAATCGAGCAGCGTGCCATCCATATCAAGCAGAACCGTTTGAATTTTTGACCAATCCACGCCCAAAACAGATCCGTCGCTGTGCACGCTTAATGCCATAGCAGTGTTACCCTCGATACCAATGACTGAAGCTTACTTCCCTCCGCCGAGTCCGCCAATCCTGCCCAAAGCCTATGGCAGTTTGCCTGAGGGTTTGATCCCCGGATTGCTGCGGCTGCTTGCAGATACATCAGATACCCTGACACGTCACTACGAGCAGAGCCAGCCTCTTACGGTGGATCGGAAGGCTGATCAAAGTCCGGTCACCGATGCGGATCAAAATGCCCATGAACAACTCGCCACCGGGCTGGCGTCCCTGACACCCCATATCCCCCTGGTGTCCGAGGAGTCGGCGCCGGAGGACATCAGCAATCGGCGTGCTTGGCGGATGTGTTGGATGGTAGACCCCCTCGATGGTACGAGGGAATTTATTGACCGGACCGGGGAATTCACCGTCAACGTTGCACTAGTCGTCGATCATGTCCCGGTGCTGGGTGCCATTGCAGTGCCTATGATGGGCCTGTGCTATCTCGGTATTCCGGGACAAGGCCTTTGGCAATGTCAGGGTGACGGTTTTGGCCAGTTGTCTATTCTGACACCCGAGTGGGATAGCCAGGGAGTCATTCGTTTGCTGGCGAGTCAGCGACACAGCGCAAAGCGGGTGGCGACTCTGGTCGCTCGTTTGGCAAACTCGGGTAGGCCCGTTGAACGCGTCAATGCGGGGAGCGCCCTCAAGTTTTGTGCACTGGTAGACGGTCGTGGTGATATTTACCCGCGCAGCTCACCCTGTTATGAATGGGATGTTGCTGCCGGGGACGCCCTTGTGCGGGCCATCGGGGGTGTGATTCTTACTGAGGAGGACGTACCTATGGCGTACAATATGCGCCCTGGGTTACTGGTTGATTATTTTGTCGCGGCTGCGCCCTCGGGGATGGCTTTGCTGCCTCTTTTGTCCGGGGTTCACAACCTGTTTACCCCGGCCAGAGCCGGTGATGAAGCGATTGGGGAGAAGTCAGTCAATGGGTGATGGCAACGACGCGGATGCCGCCAACGAAGATATGACGCCAGCGATGCGTCTTATGACCCTGCAGGGTAAGCACCGCGCCCTTGACCAAAAGATACAGGAACTCCAGATCCAGCCCTATCACAACCAATTATTGATACAGCGGCTGAAGAAAGAGAAGCTGCGGTTGCGCGATGTTATTGAGCGCGTCAAGGATGAAATGATCCCTGATCTAAATGCCTGAAACCGATTTCGGGTGCTCTGGCAGCGCCCCCTCATGTGCCAGCAGCCATTCCTTGCGTGGCAGGCCACCGGAGTACCCGGTCATGCTGCCATCGGCTCCTACGACCCTGTGGCAGGGCTGGAGAATCAGGAGCGGGTTGCTTCTTACTGCGCTGCCCACGGCTCGGGCGCTGCCCGGTGACCCAAGTCGTGTCGCGAGAGCACTGTAGCTGCAGGTTTCCCCGTGAGAGATGAAGTGCAGCTGACGCCAAACCCGTTCCTGAAAGGAAGTGCCCTGGGGCGCAAGCGGAAGGTCAAATTGAGTGCGGCTGCCATCGAAGTACGTCAATAGTTGGGCGGCGCAATCCTCGAGAAGGGCGCAGTGTTCGCTCGCCAGGGATTCGGGTGGACTGTCGGCCGACACCCACCCCACGCGTGTTATGGCCGTGGAGGTGCCCTGCAGCAGCAGGATGCCCAGCGGGCTGTGTAGGCGCATACTGAAAGGGGTCCGCCGATTCATGGCGATGGCCGCGTAGCGCTGGCATCGATTAAATCCCTCGCATGGGACGCAAAGCCAGTGCCTGCCTGGCCGTAGAGGTTAAATGCAGAGATATTTTTTGCCCGTAACTCATCTGCATGTTCCTCATGTCTGACCACCGATGCTATTTCACCGGTGTACCCCATGGACGTTATCAAATCGGCCGTTAGCAGATTTTCGGGGTGATTGGTGAGGGCCAGCATGATGAGCCTGACTTCTCCCAGGTTGATTCTCACCCAGAAGTCGGGATCGGAGGCATCAGCACAGATAATCCTGCGCTGCTCGTTGCGGTGGGTGGCCACCTTTTCGCTGGAGGTTTCAACGCCCAGAATGTCGCGCCCCCATTCAGGGGCAAGGGCCTCGTAGGCGCCTGTGCCGACCCGGCCCATACCGAGAATAACAATCCTGACATTGTCCGTGGGCTCGTAGGTGCCCAGGAGTTGGTCGGAGCGATGCGCCAGCAGGCGATCGCGGTTATTCCTGTAAAATCCGTGGGAGGCCTTGCTGATAGGGGCTGCCAGCAGAAAGCTGATCGCCAGTGCTATGGACAGGGCCGCGCTCCAATCCGGGGCGACCCAACCCACCGTGGCAGCCACCGAAATCACGATCAGTCCGAATTCGCTGTGATTCGCCAGAGCGCCCGCCGACAGAACCGCGGTGCGGGGTGTGGTGTGCAGGCGCGTCATCAGGAAGAAATACAGCAGGGGCTTGCCTGCAGCGGCCAGCCCAAGCATCACCGCCACCCCAATCAACAGGGCGGGGGGCCAGCCACCGAGCCCTATGGACAGGAAAAATCCCACAAGAAAGAGATCCTTCAGCTGAATAAGGTTTTCAGCCATGGCTTTGGTCTTGGGTTGCCCTGCCAGTATGGCGCCGGCGAGCAATGCGCCCAGATCTCCCTTGAGTCCGACCAGTTCGGACAGCTCGGCAGCGCCAATCGCGAGGGCCAGACCCAGCAAGGTCAGTAATTCCCCGTAACCACAAATTGACAGCAGCTTGAGTATCAGCGGTCGAGCCGGGATGATCAGCAGTAAGAGCAGGGCATATGCTGTAGGTACTTTCCCGGCAGTGAGCGCGAGAAACCCGACAGCCACCAGGTCCTGCACAATGAGAATGCCCACCGCCAGTACGGCGTGATTGGACTGGAGTTCACCCCGTTCCTGCATGGTTTGTATCACAAAGACGGTGCTGGAAAAGGTCAGTGCGAAGGCGATTACGGCTGCGCCGACGAGCGATAGACCCAGGCCGGGTAGCAGGAGGGATATGGCCAGCAGAAACGCCATCATCAAGCCCTGGGACACCAGCATGTGTATCAGGGTGGTTCCCCAGACTTTTTGTTCAAGCAGCTTGCGTGCGTCCAGTTTCAATCCAATGCTGAACAGCAGCAAAGTGATGCCCAAATCTGCCAGATTGGCTAGCCAGGGTCCTGCAATGGTGCCCAGTTCATGCAGTACGAAACCCGCGGTCAGGTAGCCAATCAGAGCGGGCAGCCCAACTGCCCGGCTCGCCATGCCGCAAAGCAGGGCGATCAATAGGATTAACGGTTGGGAAAAATCTGCCAACGATCTAGCTCACAGACCGGATTCTTGGGCTGAGCAGGGCGAGTGCCGCACTGCCCGCCAGGCAAACCTCAAGAATGGCGATGAGTACCGTGCCGTCCGCGCTCGGGGTTGCCAGGTCCAGCCCGGTCAATGCCACGATAAGGGTCAGGAATAAACTGAGGCGCGCGGTACCCATCAGGCCAATGGCCAGCAACAGCAAGACGACCCCGCGACCAGCGGTCAATAGGGTCTGCTCTGTAAGCGGCAGCAACCAAAGATTTGCAATGGCCAGCGTGCCAGCGAGAGAGGCGAGAAGTGTCGCGCCATGTCTTGCTACCTGACCAAAACCCAGGTCTATGGTCCTGCCGGGTCCTTCGGGGTCGCCCACAGCGCGGTCGGGTAGGAATTCAGGTTTGGCGTTGTGCATGGCGACTAGCTTAGACTGACTTGGTCGTTTCGTCAGTCCTCAATTTGGTAAAGGTGACACGTGATGCCCTCTATACCGCAATCCACCAGTCCCCGGACGCTCCAGGTTGCCAGGATACTTGATGCCGTGGGTGGCGATGTGCCCAAGGGCCTGAGGCTGGAAATAGAGCCACAGCTCGACTCGACTAATGAGACGCTGAAGCGGCGCAGTAGCACAGAAGATATTCATTGGTTAGCCCTGCTGGCTGAGCAGCAGACGGCGGGGCGGGGTCGGCTGGGAAGGTCCTGGATCAGCCCGCCTGGCAGTAACCTTTACCTGTCACTGGGGTGGCGGTTCAACTATGACGTGTCGGGATTGGCTGGACTGAGTCTTGCAGTCGGTTGTGCTGTAGCAGAGCAGTTGGAGTCCTCCTTCGGAGTGCACATGATGCTGAAGTGGCCCAATGATTTGTATCTTGATAGTCGCAAGTGTGGCGGCGTGTTGATCGATCTCGTTCCGTCGCCGACGGATGGTTGGGTCGCCATCATTGGCATTGGACTCAACGTGGCGATGCCGATGGAGGACTCCCATGGCATCGACCAGCCCTGGACGGACCTCGCATCACACCTTCCCGCAGCGCCCTCGCGGGATGCGGTGGCGGCTGATGTGCTCGCCGCGCTGGTAAGGGTGCTGTCCGGGTGGCAGGCGCACCCCTTCAGCGCCTGGCAGGCCTGCTGGCAGCGGCGTGATTTTCTCAAGGGGCACGAGGTGACAGTTCAACAGGCAGGCAACACAATCAGGGGCCGTGCTACGGGAGTCGATGGCACGGGAGCATTGTCTATCGAGACAGATCTGGGCACGGTAAGTGTGCATGCAGGAGAGGCATCAATGCTTCGCGGAGTGGCACCATGAGGGGCGTCGTTATCGATGTGGGCAACAGCGCCATCAAGTGGGCGCTTCTGGATGGCGCCGAGCTCGATCCCTATCGCTTCGTCCCCGACAGTCTCGACAGGCGGGCCGTGTCTGATGAGATCTGGCGGTCGGCTGGCAGTGACGTGCCTGTTTGGGTTTCCAGCGTTGCCGGTGATCAGACCGACGGCGTGTTGCAGGCCGCGCTGACGGAAGCGGGATTTTCGCAAGTGCAGTTCTGCGCCGCGCCGGCCCGTGAAGATGGCTTGGTCAACAGTTACCCAGAGCCAGAGCGGATGGGGGTCGATCGCTGGTTTGCGATGCTGGGCGCCTGGTGCAGCGCACAGGGTCCCCTGTTGGTAGTGGATGCTGGTAGCGCGCTTACCTGCGATCTTGTGGCTGGCGATGGCAGGCATCTGGGCGGCTATATTTTGCCGGGACTCGACATGATGGAGTCCAGCCTGCAGGCCCGGACACAGCGGGTTCGTTACGATGACAAAACAGCGCCGTCACTTGCTCCCGGAAACACGACTGCAGCCTGTGTCGTCGCTGGCATTTTGTGCGCGGCTGTGGGCGCAATCGCCGAAGTCCGCAGGCGCCATTTGGAACACAGCCTGATACTCACCGGTGGTGATGCGGCTACCCTGATGGCACTGGGCATCGCTGGAGAATGGCGGCCAAATTTGGTACTCGAGGGACTCGCACGGCGTGCTCGCCGTGATGGTTTTGAGGTTGTCACTTGACCCGAGGGGTCGCTATCGGGACAATCGGCCTCCGCCGTCTAAGAGACGGCACTTTATGTCAATCTGGCTGGCGTAGCTCAGTAGGTAGAGCATCTGATTTGTAATCAGGCGGTCGGGGGTTCGATTCCTCTCGCCAGCTCCATTCTCTTTTTTGATCCCTCTGAAACCGTTGCAAACACTGGGTTTCGGTCTGGATGTTGGCTTCGTTCGGGCAAAAGTGTCCGGAAGAACGGGGTAGAACCCCGGTGTGCTGCCTCGGCTGCCGCTGCCCGGGAAGTATTCCCAAAGCCCACACCATTGCCGCCCAAATGTAATTGGTATCCTCTGCACCTTCTCTCAGTGCCGTCCATTCAGATGCCGCGCATCCTCAGTAACCTGCCCTGCAACGCAGGGCACCGTGTGGGCAGCGCTGAGGATTATGAGGGGCTAGGGCTCGGTTGCTCGTTGTCTGGCCATTAAGGTCAGTACATGCCCACCGTGAAGCCGCGAGTCATCGCCATCACAGCGTCGGTCTGGAGGTCGTCGCGCAGCTTTTCCAGCTCGCCGCCATCCAGCCAGACCCCACGGCACTCAGGGCAGCGGTCCACGAGAATCATATGCGCGACTTCCTTCTGCATGGCTGCGTTGTCGACGGGGCAGTGACGGATATTTTCCTTCCCCGCTTCAAGCATCAACTGCATTTCTTGCACACAGGAATCGCAAACAGGCTTGCCCTCTTCCTCGTTGCGGGTTCTCTCTCCACAGCGATCACATTTTTTGGCAAACAATGACATGAGACTACTCCTTTTTGCATCACGGTTTTATCGGCTAAATCGGTGCTGGCCGATCATGTATCCGTTATACCAGCTTTATCAGTTTGTTCACCCATGCACCAGGCGCCTGTAGCCGGTGGCTTCGCCCCAACTGGCCTTGACTGTCAGGGCTCGAGAGCGCCATTCCCCCCCGACCGTTCAATAAAGCTGCAGGTAACGGCGGGCAGGGTGGCATGGCTCATCCAGCGTTCGATTCTTTACCTCGATTAGGCCGGGTAGTTATATCTATCAACTTTTCACGCCGCGCCCCCAAGAGTAACGCCAGGCCGTGTCTGGCGGGTCTGGGTTTTAACATCACCTATTACCTTCCAGTGGCCACCCTTTGGTGTCCGCCGATACTTTCCAGTTCGCCCGTACCCCTCCCGGGCCAGTTAAAGTGGGTGCGGTCGTATGAACTGCGCTGTGGTACAACGGTGACTTCAAGCCTGATCTCAAAAGGGGTAAATGCGGCAATGCTCAAGCAACCCAGTTATCGAATCGCAACATCTGCAGATGTGCCGAAACTGACCGCGCTCTTTGATGCCTATCGACAATTTTATGAATGTGCGTCTGACCTCGAGGCTGCGCGGTCGTGGCTGTCGACCAATTTAAACCAGGGCCGGTCGATCATTCTGGTCGCCGAGCGTGATGACTCGGAACTGCTGGGATTTACCCAGCTCTATCCGGCGCTGTGCTCTGTCGATTTGGTCTTTTATTACGTCCTCTATGATCTGTATGTGGATCAGTCGGCGCGTCGCAGGGGCCTCGGCAGGGGCCTCATGTGCGCAGCCGAGGAACATGCCAGAGCCTCCGGTGCTGCCCGCCTCGACCTGGAGACCGCCCGGGACAATTTTCCGGGCCAAAGCCTTTACCAAAGCCTGGGTTATGTCTGCGACGAGGTGTTTCTGAAGTACAGCCTTGATTTGTCCTGACTGGCATGAGCCTGTCACTAAATGATGCGGACGTGATTGCCGTTGGTTGGGAATTTCTGCCACGATCGCGGTCAGGTGATTTAGCCGTGAAGGAGAGGGTAATGCGCAACATAATGGTAGCGGTAATGGGCTTCATGCTGCTCATGGGCAGCCAGATGATTCTTGCTGATCGTGACGATCGAGAGGATCGCCGGGATGAGCGCGGTCGGTCTGATGAACGCCAGGATCGCCGTGACTGTCGACAGGATGAGGGTCGTGTGGGCAAGGATAAGCGCGAGTGCAAGCAGGAAGAAGTGCGCGACGGTCCCCGCGGCAATCGTTGAGCTCGTCGGGTTTCCGGCGAATCCAGCCAAACCTGGCCGCTTCGGGTACAATCCGCGACCTGGCGTGAGATAGGAGCGGTTCTGTGGATCTGAACAATAAGGTTGTTGCCATTACGGGCGGCGCGCAGGGGCTTGGTTTTGCCATGGCCAGTAAGATTGCTGAGCGTGGTGCGCACCTCGCCCTGATTGATTTAAATGCAGAGCCTCTCGATCAGGCTGCGGCCAGCCTTCGTGAGTCGGGCGTTGAAGTCGCAACGTTCGTCGCCAACGTGGCGGACGAGGACAG